>NZ_JBXARO010000004.1:0-599494 GCF_058808315.1 Caulobacter sp. GW821-FHT11E11 | reverse complement strand
GGGGTGGAGCAGCCCGGTAGCTCGTCAGGCTCATAACCTGAAGGTCACAGGTTCAAATCCTGTCCCCGCACCCAAGGGTCTTCTACGAAACAGCCGCCTTCGGGCGGCTTTTTTCGTTTCTGGACTTCAGAATTCCCAACTCACCAGAACCGCTTGGCGTCCAGCAGGCCGTCTAGCGCCTTGCCGGCGGCTTTCAGCAGGTCGTCCTCGTCGTCCGCCAGCACCACGCGGGCGGCGTCGCGCGCCAGCGTCTCGTCGCCGTGGGTCGCGGTTTCGATCAGGCCCTGACGGACGCTGCGATCGTTCAGCTGGCCCAGAAGGTCCTGCACGGCCTTGGACGCCTCGACGAAATGCTCGGCGCGTTTCGGATGGTCTGGAAACAGGGCGCTGAGATCCTCGGCGGCGTAGCGCAGGGTCTTGCCCTTCAGGCGCAGCTGGTGGCGCGCGTGGACGTCGAGATCGGCGAAGTGCTTGGCGCGGGTCTTCACCTGCTTGCGTCGATGGTCGAGGACCTCGGCGGCGAAGGCGGCGGCGCGGCTCTCGCGGATGTCCGCCAGGGCCGGATCGGTCGTCCAGGGACCGGCTTCCAGCCAGGCGGCGGCTTCCAGCAGGACGTCGCGGGTGCGCGGGCTTTCCAGCGCCGCTTCCATGCGCAGATAGGCGTTGGCGTGGGCCGCCTTCAGGCCGCGCTCGAAGTCATCGCGGCGGGCGAAGGTCGCGCCGGCGCTCTGCTTTTCCCAGACCTCGCCGACGAAGACGTCGAGATCCCGCGCGGCGTCGAACTCTCCGGCCAGCCAACTCAGCTCCTCATCGAGGCGGCGGGCGGCGTCATCGCCGGTCAGTGGCTTGAAGATCTTGAGCAGCGCCCGCAGTCGGCGGGTGGCCACGCGGGCCTGGTGCACAGCGTCGGGCTCGGGGCGTTCGCGCAAGGCTTCGAGGCCTGCGCAGAGGTGGGTCAGGTCCGCTTGGCCCAACGCCTGCAGAGCCTCGGCGACGCTCGCCTTGGGATCCAGGAGCGCGGCTTGCCGACGCGGAACCAGCCCTTCGGGACCTGCGGCCAGGCCATAACCGCGCTCGGCCTTGCTGATCAGCGACAGCCTAAGCGGCACGCGCTTGGACAGCTGCCGCGCCAGGTCGAACAGCGCCGCGGGCTCGCCGGACTTCAGCTCCAGCTCGAGCTCACAGACCGGCGCACGGCGGCCGTCGGCGCTGAGTTCGCCGCGATCCAGGGCCGCCTCGATCACCGCTTCGCCGACATGGACGATGCGCACCGTCCGCTCGACACGGGTGGTGAAGACGGGCGCCAGGTCCTCGCCGGCCAGCATGGCGGCGGCCGGGGTGCGGGCCAGGGCGTCGCGATCGGGGCCCGGCCCGACAATCTTCTCTTCCCATTCGCCGCGCGAAAATACGCCGCCGGCCGAGGCCGATTTCAGGGTCTGCTTGCGGCCGCCCTCACCGTCGCGCACCCGCAGGCCGTAGCCCGCCTTGCGCAGCGCGTGGTCGGGGGTGTCGAAATAGGTGGCGTCCAGCTGGCGCACCGCGCCTTCGCCGTTCAGCTGAGCCAGGGCCAGCGCCGCCGCCTCGGGCGGGATCAGGAACTTCAGCTCGATCTCGCGATCCATACCGACCAACTCCAGAGCCCTGTCCAGCGGCGCCACCTCTAGCCCAAGTCTTGCCCCCAAGTCTTGCCCCCAAGTCTTGCCAAGCGTCATGTCCGGGTCCAAACGTGCGCGCCATGACGCAGATCAACGCTTCGCAGCCCCGCCACGACTGGACCCTCGATCAAGTCGAGGCCCTGTTCGACCTGCCCTTCATGGAGCTGGTCTTCCAGGCGGCCAACGTCCACCGCGCCTGGTTCGATCCCTCCGAAGTGCAGCTGTCGCAGCTGCTGTCGGTCAAGACCGGCGGCTGCGCCGAGAACTGCGGCTATTGCAGCCAGTCGGCCCACTTCAAGACCGGCCTCAAGGCCGAGAAGCTGATGGCCACCGAGGACGTGGTGGCCAAGGCCCGCGCGGCCCGTGACGGCGGCGCCCAGCGGTTCTGCATGGGCGCGGCCTGGCGCGAGTTGAAGGACCGCGACCTGCCCAAGCTGGCCTCGATGATCGGCGAGGTCAAAGCCATGGGCATGGAGACCTGCGCCACCCTGGGCATGCTGACCGCCGACCAGGCCAAGGCCCTCAAGGAAGCCGGCCTCGACTACTACAACCACAACCTCGACACCGGTCCGGACTACTACAAGGACGTCGTCACCACGCGCACCTACCAGGAGCGCCTCGACACCCTGGCCCACGTCCGCGACGCCGGCATGAGCACCTGCTGCGGCGGCATCGTCGGCATGGGCGAGCAGCGCCGCGACCGCGCCGGCCTGCTGCACCAGCTGGCCACCCTGCCGGCCCATCCCGACAGCCTGCCGATCAACGGCCTGGTGCCGGTCAGCGGCACGCCGCTGGGCGATCGCGTGCTGGCGGAAGGCAAGGCCATCGACTCGATCGAGTTCGTCCGCACCATCGCCGTCGCCCGCATCGTCTGCCCGAAATCCATGGTCCGCCTGTCGGCCGGCCGCGAGGGCATGAGCCGCGAGCTGCAGGCCCTGTGCTTCATGGCCGGCGCCAACTCGATCTTCGTCGGCGGCAAGCTGCTGACCACCCCGCTGCCGGGCATGGACGAGGACAGCAAGCTGTTCCAGGACCTGGACCTGCGGCCGATGGGCGGCAAGGTCCATGTCGAGGCCAAGGCGCACGATCACGAAATCATCGCCGCCGAGTAGGCGCGGCGCCGCGCCTTCACGCGGCCAGCCGCTGAAGTCGATGAAAGGGACGCGGAGCGCTCCGGACGACGTCCGGAGTGTGGAAGTTGAATACCGTTTCGACGAAGCCCGAACGCTCCGCGTAGCCGTTATCCGAAAGCCTTCGACGCGCGGGGTCTTAACCCGCTTCCGAACGCGCCTCCGACGGGCGGCGGGATTGGCTATCCCGTCCGGACCGCATGAGCGATTTCAGCCCATGCCTGTGGCGCCGCCAGCCTTCGTCCAACGTCGTTTCTGTGTTCCAGGGTCGACTACCGCCAGATGGACAAAGTTGCGGGTGTTATCCCGCGCCGACGAGCGCTACCCGCTCGACCACCCCCGACAGCCGTCACGATCGCCGGCCGGACGTCCCTTCCAAGCCATCGGGTGCAGTCAGTATTGCGGGGGTTTTGAGCGCGGATCATTCGACAGCGTGTAAAATCGACAAGCGGTTGATTTCGCTGGGTTCGATCTCGCGAACGCCGAGGATAGAGCGCCGCTAATCCCCATACCCTCCCCGTCATCCCGCGCTTTATGCGCGGGACCCATGGTTCGGCTTCCACGTGAGAACTCAGGTCCGCATTGCACCTGCGGCGGACAAATGGGTCCCGCGAACAAGTCGCGGGATGACGGCTTGGGCTGGGGTCCTTCAGGCCGTCGCCCCCTCCCCAGCCTTGACAACGTTGGCTCCGCTGCCTCATTAGTCAGACAAAATAAACGGGATGGAAGCCGCTATGAAGCTCATCGGACTTGCGACCGGTCTTGCCTTGGCCTTGTGCGCATCCTCCGCTTTCGCGGCAGACGCCGACACCAAGATCACCGTCGACGCCGCCAAGCCCGGCGCGGTGATCAACCGCAATATACTCGGACAATTCTCCGAGCATCTGGGGCGGGGTGTCTATGAGGGCATCTGGGTCGGGCCGGACTCGCCGATCCCCAACACCCGCGGCGTCCGCAACGACGTCGTCGCCGCCCTGAAGGCGATCAAGGTCCCGAACGTCCGCTGGCCCGGCGGCTGTTTCGCCGACGAGTACCACTGGAAAAAGGGCATCGGCAAAGACCGGCCCACGACGATCAATTCCAGCTGGGGCGGCGTGATCGAACCCAACACCTTCGGCACCCACGAGTTCATGGATTTCGCCGAGCAGATCGGGGCCGACGCCTACATCTCGATCAATGTCGGTTCGGGCACGCCGCAGGAAAGTTCCGAGTGGCTGGAATACATGACCACCGACCTGCCAACGGCGCTGGGACAGCTGCGGGCCGCCAACGGTCATCCCAAGCCCTATAAGGTGTCGATCCTGGGCCTGGGCAATGAGAGCTGGGGCTGCGGCGGCGCGATGACGGCGGCCGAGTACGTCCACGAGATGCGGCGCTACGCCAACTTCTCCAAGAGCTTCAACCCGGCTCAGAAAGATTCGAAGTCACCGGACAAGATGCTCAAGATCGCGGTCGGCCCAGACCGTGACGACTACGCCTGGACCGAGACGGTGATGCAGGCCGCGGTCAAGACGGCGTGGAACTGGAGCATCGATGGCCTCTCGCTGCACAGCTACACCTGGCCCAAGAAGTCCGAGCGCGCGACCGGCTTCGACGCGCACCAATATGCCGAGCTCCTGAAGTCCACCCTGTGGATGGAGGAGCTGGTCACCAAGCACGCGGCGATCATGGACAAGCATGATCCCGAGAAGAAAATCGGCCTCTATGTCGACGAGTGGGGGACCTGGTTCAAGGAAGAGGAAGGGGCGGCCAAGTCGTCGCTGTACCAGCAGAGCAGCCAGCGCGACGCGATCGTCGCGGCCCTGAACCTCAACATCTTCGCCCGTCACGCCGACCGGGTGCGCGGCGCCAACATCGCCCAGACGATCAATGTGCTGCAGGCGATGATCCTGACCGACGGCGGCAAGATGTTGCTGACCCCGACCTACCACGTGTTCCGCATGTACACGCCGTTCCAGGGCGCCAGCGTCGTGCCGCTGGCCTATGAGGCCGGGACCTACAAGGAGGGCGAGATCGCCCTGCCACGCCTGGACGCCATGGGCGCGGTCGGCAAGGACGGCAAGCTGTGGCTGTCGTTCACCAACCTGGATCCCCGCCAGCCGCTGACGATCACCCCGACGGTGGCGGGCTACACCTTCAAGGGCGCGACAGGCGACACCCTGGCCGGCGACGACATGGGCGCGTTCAACACCTTCGCAGCTCCGACGCGGGTCAAGCCGCAGCCGGCGGTCATCAAGACCGGCGGTGTTTTGGAACTGCCACCGCACTCGGTGACGGTGATCGGCCTGGATCCGGTGAAGTAGGAGCTATGACGATGAAACGCCTGCTGAACGCGGCGGTCGCCGCCATCGCCCTTCTGGCCGCCGCCGCTCCGGCCTTCGCCGCGCCGAAAACCCTCGAGCTGGTCGAAAAGCTGGCTGGCCGCGCCGCCGCCGTTCCCGCCGAGAAGGCGCAAACCGCCTACCTCTTCGTCTACTTCAAGGACGAGACCCACGCGGCCTATTTCGCGACCTCGACGGACGGCTACACCTTCACCGACGTCAACGACGGTGAGCCGATCTTCACCGGCCCGCAGCTGGCGCAGCAAAAGGGCCTGCGCGATCCGCACATCATGCGCGGGCCGGACGGGGCCTTCTACATGGCCATGACCGACCTGCACATCTTCGCCAAGGAGGCGGGGCTGCGCGAGACCAAGTGGGAGCGGCCGGAAGACCCCTATGGCTGGGGCAACAACAAGAACCTGATCCTGATGAAGTCGTACGACCTCATCCACTGGACCCATGCGCGGGTTCCGGTCGGCAAGCTGTTCGACAAAGACGACAACCGCAGCGCCGCCTGGGCGCCGGAAACGATCTGGGACCCGGCGGCCAAGAAGCTGATGGTCTATTTCACGACCCGGTTCCGCAACGACCCGGCGTCGCTGGTCTATGCCTATGCCGACCCGGCCTTCACCACCCTGACGGCCGCGCCCAAGTCGCTGTTCGAGTATCCGGTGGCGGGCAAGGCCGCCATCGACGGCGACATCACCAAGATCGGCGACAAGTACCACCTGTTCTACGTGGCCCATGACACGCCGGGTTATCTGAAGCAGGCGATCTCGGACCGGGCCAATGGCGGCTACGTCTTCGACCCCGCCAAGGTCGACCCCGAGACCGTCAGCACCGAGGCGCCCAACCTGTGGCGGCGGCACGGCACGGGGACCTATGTCCTGATGTACGATGTGTTCGGGGCCAAGCCGAAGAACAACATGGGCTTTTCGGAGACGACTGACTTCGTCCACTTCAAGAACCTGGGGCGCTTCAACGAGCCGGACTCGCCGATGAAGGCGACGAACTTCTCCGGCGCCAAGCACGGCGCGGTGATCGCGGTGACGCCGGCGGAGGCGGAGCGGCTGAAGGGGTATTTCGGCGGGAAGTAGGAGAGCGGGGTCGCTATCACATATTTCGTCATTCCCGCCACAAGGGCGGGAATGACGGTTGTTTTTAGAATGTCGATGGTAGGGGCGCTTGGCCCCTACCGCTCCTCGTCGAACCGGTTCTCGACCAGTTCGCACAGGGCCTCGAGCGCGGCTTGCGCCTCGGGCCCCTCGGCGGTGATGTCGATGGTCGAGCCGATGCCGGCGGCCAGCATCATCAGGCCCATGATCGAGCGGGCGTCGACGGAGGAGCCTTCGCGGCTGACCGTCACCTCGGCGTCGAAACCGGACGCCATCTTCACGAACTTGGCCGAGGCGCGGGCGTGCAAGCCGCGCTCGTTGATGATCTCGACCGTCCTTGACGTCATGCCCGCTACTTTTCTCCAGCGAGCACGTAGGAGGCCACGGAGATGTACTTGCGTCCAGCCTCCTGGGCATGGGCGACGCAGGCTTGCAGGGTCTCGCGCTGGCGCACGCTGGCCAGCTTGATCAGCATGGGCAGGTTCAGGCCGGCGATGACCTCGGCCTTGGTCTGCTCCATGACCGAAATGGCCAGGTTGCTGGGCGTGCCGCCGAACATGTCGGTCAGCAGGATGACGCCCTCGCCGTCGACATCGACTTCGGCGCAGGCCTTCAAGATATCCGAGCGGCGACGTTCCATGTCGTCTTCGGGACCGATGCAGATCGCCTTCACGGCGGCCTGCGGCCCTACGACATGTTCCATGGCGGAGACGAACTCTTCCGCCAGACGCCCGTGCGTCACGATCACGAGCCCGATCATGCCTTGTGTCTCAAACGGGATCCCCATTCCCCTTCGCGACGGGAGAGCGTCGCGCGGGCGGCCTTGATACGCCCGTTAGGATGGGACTCCAAGAGACACAAGCATGCGTCCGATTTTCGAGGGTGCGGCGGGTTCTCGCGGCCACAGGTCGAAGACGGGGACGGAAACGCCCAGGATCGTCTCGGATCGGGGATCAGGCAGGCGCTCGACCGCCTCGGGCGTCGCGACGCAGCGGATGACCAGGGCGATCTCGCAAAAAGCCAGCGGGGGAACGGGCATCACGCCCAGGCCGCGCACCTCGATCAGGCCGGCCAGGGCCTCGTGGGCCTTGCCCCACAGGCGGCCGCCGGACGTGAAGGTCACGACCCGGTCGTCGGCGACCAGGCGAAAGCCGGCGTCGAGCGCGCGCAGGGCCAGATCGCTCTTGCCGATCCCCGAGGGCCCCTCGATCAGGGCGCCGCGCCAGAAGCCGTCCTGGCGGCGGGCGATCAGGCCGCCGTGCCGGATCTCGGGACGAATCACGCGTAGGCCTCGGGCAGCTCGACGACGAATCGGGCGCCGATGATCGCGCCGGCCTCGTCCTGGCGATTCTCGGCGTGGATCAGGCCGCCGTGGGCCTCGACGATCTGGCGGGCGATAGACAGGCCCAGGCCCGAATTGCCGCCGAACGCCCGGCCCTTGGGGCGCGAGGTGTAGAAGCGCTCGAAGATGGTCTCGAGGTTTTCGGCGGGGATGCCGGGGCCGTCGTCGTCGACGATCACCGCCAGGGTGGCCTTGCCGCGCGGACGGACCAGGGTGATCCGCACCTCGCCGTCTTCCGGGCTGAACGAGCGGGCGTTGTCGACCAGGTTGCGGAACACCTGGCCGATGGGGGTCTCGCGGGCCAGGATCAGCGGCGTCTTCTGGGTCGGCTCGACGCTCAGGCGCACCTTCACGCTGCCGGGGGCGGGGCCGGGCCGCAGCTGGGCCTCGTAGAGGGCGGCGACCTCGATCAGCAGCTTGGTCAGGTCCAGGGCCTTGGGGTGCTCGCGCGACAGCTCCGCATCTAGGCGCGAGGCGTTGGAGATGTCGGTGACCAGGCGGTCCAGGCGGTTGACGTCGTTCTGCAGGATGGCCAGCAGCCGCGCCCGGGCGGCGGGGTCGCTGACCAGGTCCAGGGTCTCGATGGCCGAGCGGATCGAGGTCAGCGGGTTCTTGATCTCGTGGGCCACGTCGGCGGCGAAGCGCTCGATGGCGTCCATGCGCTCGGACAGCGAGTGGGTCATGTCCTCCAGCGAGCGCGACAGGTCGCCGACCTCGTCGCGCCGTTCGGAGAGGTCGGGCAACGAGATGGCGCGCGCGCCCTGCAGGCGGACATGGTCGGCGGCGCGGGCCAGGCGCAGCACCGGCACGGCGACCAGGCGGTGCAGCAGCACGCTGGAGATGACGATGGCGACCATGGCCACGATGATGAACGGCAGCAGGGCCTTGCGCTCGGCCGAGATGATCTCGTCGACGTCACCAGCCTCCAGGGTCAGGACGCCCAGGACGGCGCGGACGTGCTGGATCGGGATCGAGACCGACACCACCCGCTCGCCGCTCTCGTCGATGCGGGTGCCGGCGGCGATCTTGCCCTTCATGGCCCGGGCGATCTCGCTGGCCAGGTCCTGGCGCGCCCGTTCGGCGCGGGCCTGGGCGGCGGGGCTGAGATGGGTGGCGGGGGCCTTCTCGCCCGGCTTGCGGGCCGGCGGCAGGATCTTCCAGTCCACGCGGTCGGCGACCACGAACGAGTCGGCCAGGGTCTTGCCGGCCGAGTCGAAGAGGCGGGCGCGCTGGTTCTTCGGGATGAACAGCACCTGCAGGATCTGGCTGGCCAGGATCGGATCCAGCATCGGCTCGGGCTCGCCCAGGGTGGCCCCCTGGTCGATGACCTTGGCGATCAGGACGCCCTGGGTCGTCAGGGTGTCGATCCGCGCGTTGATCAGGCCGCTGCGCAGCTCGTTCAGCACCAGGGCCCCGACGATCACGATCGCCAGGGCCAAGACGTTCAGGGTGATGATGAGCCGTCCCAGCCGCGACCCGCGCGGCCAGGTGAAGCGCCTCCGAGGCTCCTTGGAGCCTTCGGGAGACGCCGGCTCAGGCTTCGCGATAACGGTAGCCAACGCCGTACAGGGTCTCGATGGAGTCGAACTCTGGATCGACCTGACGGAACTTCTTGCGCATGCGCTTGATGTGGCTGTCGATCGTGCGGTCGTCGACATAGACCTGATCGTCGTAGGCGGCGTCCATCAGGTTGTCGCGGCTCTTCACGAAGCCCGGGCGCTGGGCCAGGGCCTGCAGCAGCAGGAACTCGGTGACGGTCAGGCGCACGGGGCGGCCGTCCCACAGGCTGTCGTGGCGGGCCGGGTCGAGGGTCAGCTTGCCGCGCTTCATGACCTTGGAGCCGGCGGCCCCGGCCGCGGCGGTCCCGCCGACCTCTTCCTCTTCCGGACGGGCGCGGCGCAGCACGGCCTTCACCCGCTCCAGGAGCAGGCGCTGGCTGAACGGCTTGTGCATGTAGTCGTCGGCGCCGAGGTTGAAGCCGAGGATCTCGTCGATCTCGTCGTCCTTGGACGTCAGCATGATCACCGGGATCTCGGAAGTCTGGCGCAGGCGGCGCAGCACTTCCATGCCGTCCATGCGCGGCATCTTCACGTCCAGGATCACCAGGTCCGGCGGGCTGGCCTCGACGGCTTCCAGGCCGGAGGCTCCGTCGTAATAGGCCTTCACCGCGTGGCCGTGGCTTTCCAGCGCCAGCGAGACCGAGGCGACGATGTTCTCGTCGTCGTCAATGAGGGTGATGGCGGCCATTGAGTCGATCTTGTCCTTCGCCTTCTTGCTCAGCCGATCCTATAGAGCGACCGATCCAGCTTCAACGCGCTGAGCGGCAAAGCTTTCCCCAGCTTCTGGCCGGGCTTTGCGGCCCCAGGAAGGCGCGATTGGGGCTGCGTGGGGCCGTAACCTTCAACCTGACCTTAAGGTCTTGGGACCCATAGTGAGGTTTCCTGGAGCAGGTCGGCAAATGAGCCAAGTCCATTACGAGCTTTTTGTCCGGCGGAAAGCCGGCGCGCAGTGGACGCTCGAGATCGCCTCCGAGAACCGCGCCCATGCGCTCCAGGTCGCCGAAGACGTCCTGGAACAGGGCCGCGCCGTCGCCGTTCGCGTCAGCAAGGAAACCCTCGACGGCGCGACCGGCGAGTACAAGTCGATCGCCATCTTCACCAAGGGCATGGTCGACGGCGGCAAGCCGAAGAAGGAAGTCGAGGAGCGCGATCCGCTGTGCGTGCAGCCGGCCGACCTCTACACCGCCCACGCCCGTGACCGGATCGGCCGCCTGCTGGAAGGCTTCCTGAACCGGCACAAGGCCACCCCGTTCGAACTGCTGCACCGCCCCGACCTGGTCGAAAAGCTCGAGGCGTCCGGCACCGACCTGCAGCACGCGCTGCAGAAGATCGCCATTCCGGAAGCCGAGGCGCGCGGCCAGTCCGTGCACGAGGTCATCCGCCACTTCCAGGGTCTGGTCGAGCGCACGATCGCCAACCTGACCAAGGCCTTCAAGAAGGGCGCGCTGCCCGACCTCGACAAGGAAGGCTTCGCGAAAGCCGCCGAGCGCCTGGTCGCCGATCCGGACCGCGCCTTCCTGCTGGGCGCCGGCGTCGCCGCCTCGATCGCCGTGGCCAGCAACTGGTCGGACAAGATCGCACGCCTGCTGGACCTGGCCGACGCCGCGCCGGAGGAGCCGCGCGCCCGCGCCGCCGCCCTGGCCGCCATCGAACAGCCGCTGTCGGAGATCATCGGCTCGCGCGCCGGCATGGCCGACCTGCTGGACACCACCAACGAAGACCTGGGCGCCACCCTGGCGGCCATGACCCGCCTGACCGGCGGTGTCGCCGTCGAGGCCTTGATCAAGATCGAGAACAGCGTCCGCAATGTCATGCCGGAACTGTCGGGCACCGCCTATCGTCTCGGCGACTGGCTGTCGCGCGACGAGTTCCCCAGTGTGCGCAAGGCCATCGCCCAGCGCGTGCTGACCGAGCTGAACGGCGTGCGCCGCCTCAAGCCCAGCGACGCCGAACAGGAGATCGAATACCTGCGGGCCCTGGCCATGAGCCTGACCGCCGCCGCCGGCCGCATCCTCCAGGCCGAGGACATCCAGAACGCCTTCACCACCCGCTCCAAGACCCTGCTGAACGGCGACTTCATCGATTCGCTGCTGGGCCGCGACCGCTCGGCCCACGAAGAGATCAAGATGCTGATCCGCCTGGCCGAGAACGTCATGGGCGCGGTCAACAAGCGCAACGCCGCCCGCTGGCTGAACGCCAATATCAGCGCCATGCGCTTCGAGAAGGAACTGCGCCAGGGGCCCGATTCCCCGGTCGCCAAGCTGGGCCAGTTGGCCGGCCTGCAGCGCCAGCTGGTCCGCTCGGGCCTGGTGCGCGAGGACTTCGAGCCGCTGTGCGCCAAGCTGGGCGACATCGGCGCCCTGATCGAAGGCGACTCCCGCCTGCTGACCATGCTGGTCCGCGCGCCCGCGCCGCTGCCGCACCGCCTGCAGCTCCTGGCCAAGCTGGCCCTGGGCGAGGCCGGTCCCAGCGGTCCCGTGGCGGAGAAGGCCCGGATGGAGGCGCTGAAACTGGCGCGCGATCCCAGTTCCCGCGAGCAGCTGCAGGGCTCCCCGCAGACCATGGACCTGATCAAGTCGCTGGTGGGACAGGCCGCTTAAGAGCGCGCTCAAGGCTTGAGCTTGCGGGCGCATACGGTCTACGGTTGCACATGACCGCGCTTGACCCGGACGCCCCAGACCCGATCGACATCCATGTCGGAAAGCTGCTGCGCGCGCGGCGGCTGTCGGCCGGTGTGACGCAACAGGATCTGGGCGAGACCCTGGGGGTCACCTTCCAGCAGATCCAGAAGTATGAGACCGGCGCCAATCGCATCTCGGCCTCGAAGCTCTACAAGGCCGCTCGGGCCCTGGGATTGGCGCCCAGCGCCTTCTTCGAGGGCCTGGACACCAGCGAAGACACCAATCTGACGCGCCAGTTCATCGACTTCCTGGCCGCCCCGAGCTCCAGCCGTTTGGCGGCCGCCTTCACGCAGCTGACGCCCGTGCAGCAACGCGTGCTGACCGACCTGGCCGAGACGCTGGCCTCCTGATCTTCAGCGGAATGTCGCGACGACCGCCGTCCGGCCGCCGCGACGGCGCCCTTTAGGCCGCGCGTTCGTCGTGGCCTTGCGCCACGACGCGCGGCGCGGCGATCTGGCCGGTCGGCACTTCGGGATCGGGCTTGTCGACGCCGGTCCCGTGCAGCGTGGCGGGGCGCACGCCGATCTGGGGCGCGGCCGCGGCGAGCGCCGCATGGGCGGTCATCATGTGCGCGCGCGTCTGGCCCAGGGTCTCGATCGAGCGGGTGATGGCGGTGACGCCCTCGTGGCCCAGCACGGCCGAGAAGTTGTGGTCGCGGCGCAGGCCCGAGGTGTGGGCGATGAAGTGGGCCGCCTTTTCCAGCGCCAGATCGACAGCCCGTTCGGCTTCGAAGAAGGCGTCGGCGACGGATTGAGCAATTTCTCGTCTTTGCATGCGGTCTCGATCCCGCCAGCAGGCGGGCTCCTTGTTGGAGTTTCGATGGGATGCTGCCCGGGGCCTAACGGCGCCTGAGCCAGGCGTCGTAGGAGTCGGACAGGTGGCCGACCTGGATCACCAGCGCCAGGACGACCAGGGCAAGGACGACGGACGCCAGGGCCGCCGCCAGGATCAGGATCAGCCGTTCAGCTTTGGGCCGACTCGGCCGTGAGGCGAGCGCGCGTTCGGCGAAGGATCGCTCGCGGGCGTCAGCACGAGAGCGATGCAGATAATCTCGCGCATCAGATCGAGTGGAGACAGGTGAGGACTCATAAGCCGCGTGATCGTCAGCAGATGCTGCACGGCTTCCTTCTCCACGCGGGTCACCGCCAGGTCTTCGTAGATCGCTTCCAAATCGCTCCAGCTGATCGCCGGAAAGGCTGGCACCGCTTCCGTCGGGTCGAACATGAACCCCTCCTTTCGCCGGTTCATTGGCGAGCGGTGCAGGTTCGAACGGTAGTGGTATCGGGCGCCCCTGGTACAAAATGGGGAGGTCGGATCCGCGCAGATGGATGACCAGGGCCATCGCCGCCTGACGGCGCGTCAAGGCTTCCAGCTTGCCGACCGCGCTGGCGAAATGCTTGTCGACCGTGGCCTTGCGCAGGTCGAGATCGAAGGCGATCTCCTTGGACGACTTCAGCTGCGCCGCGCCCAGGAGCACTTCACGCTCGCGCGGTGTCAGTCGGTCGAAGCGATTCATGGCCAGGCATATCCGCGCGACGCGGGTGAGCGACCGCGCCAGCGTATTACCTCATGACATCCGAGCGCGGAGCAAGGCCGACTTGACCTTGAGGGGCCTTCGCCATTCCTATCGCCGCCGGAGGCGCCGATGTCCCATTCAGCCGTGCAGACCCTGGGGGCGGTCCTGACGCCGATCGTCACCGTCGTAGTGATGTGGCGCGGCGGTCGTCCTGAACGCATCGTCGCCGTGGCGTCCCTGGCGGCCTATCTGATCTCGCCCTACGCCCAGCGACTCAGTGGCGGGCGCTGGCCCCTGCTGGGCGTGGCGCTGGTCGATGTGACGCTCTGCGCCCTGCTGATCGTGCTGGCCATGCGCTACGACCGCCGCTGGCTGCTGCTGGCCGCCGGCGTCGAGCTGGCGACGGTCATGGCGCATCTGGGCATGGTTCTGGATCCCACCCTGATGGCGCGCGGCTATGTGATCTCGCTGTGGATCTTCTATTTCATCTTCCTGGGGGCGCTGTCCTACAGCCTGGTGGAAGCCCGCAGGCCCCGGACGCGCGCCAAGACCTGACGGGTCCCCATCTTACTTCACGGGCTTGGCGTCCGCGTCGATCACCTTCAGGTCCAGCCCCAGGCCCTTCAGCTTCGGCTCCACCAGCGAGCGGTCGCCGACCACCACCCAGATCAGCTCGTCCGGCTTGATGGCCTTGCGCGCCGCCGCCGTGGCGGTGTCGATCGACACTGCCCGGACGTCGGTCGGATAGTTGTCGGGATAGCTGTCCGGCAGGTTGAAATTGACCAGGTCCGAGATCGTACCCGAGACGCCCCAGCCGGTTTCCCAGTTGCCGGGCAGCGACAGGGTCAGGCTGTTCTGGGCCTTGGCCAGTTCGGCGGCGGTGATCGGCTTGTCGCCGATGATGGCGGTCAGTTCCTTGCGCGCCTCGGTGAACGACTCGGCGGTCTTGTCGGTCTGCACGGGGGCGAAGGCGACGAACATCCGGGTGCCGCGCGCGCCGCGGACGAAGCTGCCGGCGCCATAGGACCAGTGCTTGTCCTCGCGCAGGTTCATGTTCAGGCGCGAGACGAAGTCGCCGCCGACCACGGCGTTGGTCACGTCGATGGCGGCCTCGTCGGCCGGGTCGCGCGGAGCCAGCAGGTTGCCGACCATGATCATCGACTGCTGCGCGCCGGGACGGTCGATCAGATAGACCGCGCCCTTCTTGGCTTGCGTGATCAGCGGGACCTTCTTCTGGGCCTGCGCGCCCGTCCAGCCGCCCAGCTGGGCCTCCAGCTTGGGCATGATCTGCGCCAAGGTGGTGTCGCCGACCACGATCAGGGTGGCGTCCTTGGGCTGCAGCCAGGCCTTCTGGAAGGCGACCAGGTCGTCGCGGGTGATGGCGCTGACGGTGGCCTCGGTAGAGAGCAGGCCGTAGGCGCTGCCCTCGCCATAGGCCAGGACCGGCAGGACGCGCGAGGCCATGGCGTTGGGGTTCTGCTTGGCCTGCTGGATGCCGGCGATCGACAGCTTCTTGCGGCGGTCCAGGTCCTCCTGGGTGAAGGCCGGATTGCGCAGCACGTCGGCATAGATGGCCAGGGCCGGGTCGAGGGTCGTCGTTAGGGTGCTGAGCGTGAGCGACGCCGAGTCCAGACCGTTGGCGCTGCCGACCGAGGCGCCCAGCTGGGCCAGCTCGCGGCTGAGGGTCAGGTTGTCGCGATGGGCGGTGCCCTCGGTCATCATGCCGATGGCCAGGCTGGAGACGCCCGGCTTGGCGCCGCCCGCTTCGGCGGCTAGGCCGGCGTCGAACAGGGTGCTGAACAGGATTTGCGGGGTGTCGTGGCGCTCGGCGACGATGACCTTCAGGCCGTTCGACAGCGTGCCGCGCTGCAGCTTGGCGAAGGCGGGGGCCTTGAGCGCGCCGACCTCGGGCATGGTCTTGCGGTCGGCGCCGGTCGGGGCCGCCTGGTAGTTGGGGAAGGGCGTGACGGTCAGGGTGAAGTCGCCGTCGGTCAGCCACTTGCGGCCGGCGGCCGTGAGGTCGGCGGCCTTGGCGTTGCGGATGCGCTCGACGCTCTCCTTGTAGGCGCCGGCGTCACCGAGGAAGACCTGGTTCTGGGCCAGGATGTCGGACTTGCCGCCGAAGCCGCCGATCCGCTCGGCCCCGCGCACGAGGTCGGCCAGCTGGTTGGTGCGGACCTTGGCGACTTCCTCGGGCGTGGGCCCGTCGCGCAGCAGGCGCTGGAATTCCTCGTCGAAGGCCTTTTCGACGGCGGCCGCGTCGCCGCCCGGCTTGACCATGATGCTGACCATGAACCAGCCGCCGATCTCGCTGGGATAGGCGCTGGCCCCGACCTGGGTGGCGGTCTGGTCGGTGAACACCAGGCGCTTGTAGAAACGCGAGGTCTTGTCCGAGACCATCACGTCGCTGAGCAGGCTCAGATAGTCGACATCGGCCGCGCCGAAGCCGGGGATGTTCCAGACCTTGTAGATCCGCGATTGCGGCACGCGGTCCTGCATTTCGGCCCGCTGCGAGCCGGTGCGCTTGGCGACCCACGCCTTCTGGCGAGCGACGGGCGGACCCGAGGGGATGTCGCCGAAGTACTTCTCGGCCTTGGCTTTCGCCTCGGCGAGCGTGATGTCGCCGGCCAGGACGATGGTGGCGTTGGCCGGGCCGTAATAGGTCTTGAACCAGGTCTTCACGTCGTCCAGCGAGGCGGCGTCCAGATCCTCCATCGAGCCGATCACCGTGTGACCGTAGGGATGGTCGCGGTGGTAGGTGCTCTCGGTGATGACGTTCCAGACCTTGCCGTAGGGCTGGTTCTCGCCCTGACGCTTCTCGTTCTGGACGACGCCGCGCTGCTCATCCAGGCGGGCCTTGTCGACCGCGCCCAGCAGCCAGCCCATGCGGTCGCTCTCCAGCCACAGCACCTGGTCGAGGGCCGCCGTCGGGACGTTCTCGAAATAGTTGGTGCGGTCCTGGTTGGTGGTGCCGTTCATGTCGGTGGCCCCGACCTTCTCCAGCGCCTTGAACCAGTCCTCGTTGTAGTGCTCCGAGCCGTTGAACATCAGGTGCTCGAACAGGTGGGCAAAGCCGGTCTTGCCGACGGGCTCGTTCTTGGAGCCGACGTGGTACCAGACGTTCACGGCCACGATCGGGGCCTTGTGGTCCTCGTGGACGATCACCGTCAGGCCGTTGGCCAGCTTGAAGGTGGTGTGGGGGATGTCGACCGAGGGCAGGTTCACGGCCATCGCGCCGGTGACCTTCTGGGCCGGCTTGGCGGGCGCAGCGGCCAGGGCGGGCGCGCCGGCCAGCAGGGCGACGACGGCGACGGAAGCAAGCAAGGTCTTCATGACGATCCCAGGTAAAGGAGCCGCTCCCCGACGAGCGTGGCTTTGACCTTAGGTTGCGTTCTGGCGCGAGGACAAGCCCAAGCTTGAAAGGCGTTTGACTCTTCCCCGGCGGCGCCCGGTAGGGTCGCCTAAGGATCACCAAGGGGAGACCGCCATGGCCGTGTTCACCGTCCTCTATCCCGCCGTCGACGGGGCGAAGTTCGATCTCGACTACTACGAGGCGACCCACATTCCGCTGGTCAAGGACGCCTTCGCGGCCACGGGGCTGGAGAGCGTGCAGGTGCTCAAGGGCCTGGCCGGCGGGGGCGGTGGTTCCGCGCCCTATCTGGTGATCGTCAACCTGACCTTCCGCGACGCGGCGGCGCTGCAGGCGTCTCTGACCGGACCGCGCGGGCCGGAGGTGATGGCCGACGTCGCCAACTTCACCGACATCCAGCCGATCGCCCAGGTCAGCGAGGCGCGCTAGCCCAGGATCGCGGCCAGGGCGTCGACCACGCGCTCGACGTCGCCGTCGGTCATGGCCGGATACAGCGGCAGGGTCAGGCAGCGCTTGTACCAGGCGTCCGCGCCGGGCAGATCCGCAAGGCCCTGGCGGTTCACATAGTAGGGCTGGCGGTGCACCGGGATGTAGTGGACCTGGGTGCCGATCCCCTGGCTCTTGAGGCTGTCGACCACGGTGCGGCGCGACAGGCCCTCGGCCTCGAAGTCGATCAGCACGGTCAGCAGGTGCAAGGCCGGATCCGAATGGGCCGGGCTCGACGCCAGCCGCACGCGCGGCGCGCGCTGGGCCAGCAGCTGGGCGTACAGCGCCGTCAGCTGGCGGCGGCGGGCGACGAAGCGATCCAGCTTGGCCAGCTGCGACAGGCCCAGCGCGCACAGCACGTCGGGGATGCGATAGTTGAAGCCGAGCTCGGGCATCTCGTACCACCACGGATCGCCGCCCGGCTGGCGAACCATGCCGTGCGAGCGCAGCAGGCGGGCCTTGGCGGCCAGCGCGGCGTCATTGGTGGTCAGCATGCCGCCTTCGCCGGTGGCCAGGGTCTTGACCGGATGGAACGAGAAGCTGGCGAAGGCCGAATAGGCGCCGTCGCCGACGGGGTGGGCCTTGCCGCCGAAGGCGCCGATCGAGCCCAGCGCATGCGGCGCGTCCTCGACCAGCACCGCGCCGGACGCCGAGGCCATGGCCTTCAGCGCCGGCAGGTCGCAGACGTCGCCGCGCAGGTGCACCGGCAGCACCGCCTTGACCCGCTTGCCCTTGATGCCGTTCAGCGCCTTGCCCAGGGTGTCGGGGGTCATCAGGCCGCTGTCGGGATCGACATCGGCGAACACCACCTCGGCCCCGACGTAGCGGGCGCAGTTGGCGGTGGCCAGGAAGGTCACCGACGGCGCGACGCAGACGTCACCCTCGCGGACGCCCAGGGCCATCATCGCCAGGTGCAGGGTCGCCGTGCCGTTCGAGACGGCGATGGCGTGCTGCGCTCCGACCTTGGCGGCGAAGGCGGTTTCGAACGCCTCGACCGTCGGGCCAGTGGTCAGGAAATCACCACGCAGCGCCTCGGCGACGGCGGCGATGTCGTCGTCCTCGATCGTCTGGCGACCGTAGGGGAGGAAGCCGCTCATCGCGCGGCCTTCTCCTCCAGCATAGCCAAGAGGCCTTCGGGGCTCAGCCAGTCGTGGTTGTTGTCGCTGCTGTACGAGAAGTCTTCGGCGACCGGCTTGGCGCCATCGGCGGCCGCGTAGGGCGTGCGGCCGAACTCGGCGAAGTTGGGCTCGATGGCGAAGCGGTCCTCGAACTCGACGGTCGAGCGCGAGTCGTCGGCGCTGATCATGATCTCGTGCAGCTTCTCGCCGGGACGGATGCCGACGACCTTCATGCCGACGTCCGGCGACATGGCCTTGACCAGGTCCGGCATCGACATCGACGGGATCTTCGGCACGAAGATCTCGCCGCCGCGCATCATGGTCAGGGACGACAGCACGAAGTCGACGCCCTCGTTCAGGGTGATCCAGAAGCGGGTCATGCGCGGGTCGGTGACCGGCAGCTCGGTCGCGCCCTGGCTCAGCAGGCGGCGATAGAGCGGCACCACGCTGCCGCGCGAGCCGACCACATTGCCGTAGCGCACGACGCAGAACCGCGTGCCGATGTCGCCCGACAGGTTGTTGGCCGCCACGAAGGTCTTGTCCGAGGCCAGCTTGGTCGCGCCATAGAGGTTGGTCGGGTTGCAGGCCTTGTCGGTCGACAGGGCCACGACCTGCTTCACGCCGTTGTTGAGGCTGGCCCAGACCACGTTCTCGGCGCCCATGATGTTGGTGTGGATGCACTCGGACGGATTATATTCCGCCGCCGGCACCTGCTTCAGGGCTGCGGCGTGGATGACGATGTCGACGCCGCGCAGGGCCAGGGTCAGGCGCTCGCGGTCACGCACGTCGCCGAGGAAGAACCGCAGCTTGGCGACCGTCGCCTCGTCGAACTGCTCGCGCATCTCGAGCTGCATGTCGCTCTGCTTCAATTCGTCGCGCGAATAGATGATGACCTTTCGCGGGGCGTAGCGGCGCAGCACGGTTTCGATGAATCGCCGGCCGAAAGAGCCTGTCCCGCCGGTGACCAGGATCACCTTGCCGTCCAGATCGAGCGATTTGGGAGAAAAACGGCCCAAGTTCAGCCTCCTGCGACGTTCGCGGCGCTTCCGAGCGTCGCTACGAATCGTGGTTAACGCCCCTTGATGCGCTTGCAGATGTAAAGAGGACGTCAACCACGTTGCGGTAGCAAGGCGTCATGCGCCGTCGCCACATCCTTGCCTCGCTCCTTCTGGTCGCCGCCACGGGCGCGACTCCCGCCCTCGCGAATGAGGGCAAGAAGGAAGAAAAGCCCGTCACCTATTTCGCCCTGGACCCGATCAACGCGATCGTCCTGCGCCGCGATGGTCGCCGGGGCGTGATGACCGTGGAGACGGGTCTCGAGGTCAAGGATCCGGAGCTGATGAAGCGGGCCCAGGCCTCGACCCCGCGCCTGCGGGCCGCCTTCGCCCAGGCGCTGATGATCTATTGCGCCGGCCTGCGTGGCGGCGTGGCCCCCGACATCGACTATGTCGCCCGCGAACTGCAGAAAGCCGCCGACCAGGTGCTGGGCAAGCCCGGCTCCAAGGTCATGCTCGGCTCGGCGATGCTCAGCTAGTTTTGGATTTCCTGCGGGCCCTGAAGAACCCGCGCAACAGGTCCGCGCTCTCCTCGGCCAGCACGCCGCCGGTGACCTCCGGCCGCCAGTGGCAGGTCGGTTGGGCGAAGAACTTCGGGCCGTGCACGACCGCGCCGCCCTTGGGGTCCTCGGCCCCGAACACCACCCGCCCGATCCGCGCATGGCTGATCGCGCCGGCGCACATGGCGCAGGGCTCGAGGGTCACGACCAGGGTGAGGTCGGTCAGGCGGTAGTTTTCCAGCTTGGCGGCCGCCGCCCGCATGACCGCGATCTCGGCATGGGCCGTGGGGTCGTGGGCGGCGATCGGGCCGTTGCCGGCCCTGGCGATGACCTCGCCGGTCCTGGGATCCAGGATCACCGCGCCGACCGGCGTCTCGCCCGCGTCGGCGGCCGCGCGGGCGGCGTCGAGCGCCAGCCGCATCATGGCGTGGTCTTGATCCTCGTCCTGATCAGTGCGCATTACCAAGAAAAGCCCATCGAGAGATGCGCCCAGCCCGAGAAGGACGCCGAAAATGACCAAGCCACACGATCCCCTGTACGAGCCTCACCTCGAGGGTCAAGACGGCGAGCTTGATGGCGGCCCCGGCGAACGTGTCGCCAAGGCCCTGGCGCGGGCCGGCGTAGCCTCGCGGCGCGAGGTCGAGCGGCTGATCGAGGCCGGTCGCGTGGCGATCAACGGCAAGGTGCTGACCACCCCGGCGATCAAGGTCCAGCCCGGCGATTTCCTGACCGTCGACGGCCAGCTGGTGGCCGAGCGCGAGCCGACCCGGATCTTCCGCTATCACAAGCCCACCGGGCTGATGACCACCCACAACGATCCCAAGGGCCGGCCGACGGTGTTCGGCTCGCTGCCCAAGGACCTGCCGCGCCTGATCTCGGTCGGACGCCTGGACTTGAACTCTGAAGGCCTGCTGCTGCTGACCAATGACGGCGAGCTGTCGCGCGCCCTGGAGACGCCCAGCAACGCCTGGGTGCGCCGTTATCGCGCCCGCGCCTTCGGCGACACCACCCAGGCCAAGCTGGACAAGCTGAAGGACGGGATCACCGTCGAGGGCGTCACCTACGGCGCCATCGAGGCCAAGATCGACAAGGCCCACGACAAGGCCGGCGGCGGCAAGAACATCTGGCTCACGGTCAGCCTGTCGGAAGGCAAGAACCGCGAAGTCCGCAAGGTGCTGGAAGCCCTGGGCCTGAAGGTCAACCGCCTGATCCGCATGTCCTATGGCCCGTTCTCGCTGGGTCCGCTGGAAGCCGGCCAGATCGAGGAGGTCGGCCCCCGGGTGATCCGCGAGCTGATGGAAGGCATCGTCTCCGAAGAGAACATGCCGACCGGCGATCGCCCCAAGTTCGGCGGCATCGCGGCGGCCGTGAAGGCCCCCGGCACGCCCGGCGGCGGTGATCTGCAGCGTCGGGGCGCGCCGCGCGCCGACCGCGCGGTGGTGATCGATGCGCCCGAGAAGTCCGAGAAGCCGGTCTACAAGGCCGGCTGGGCCAAGCCGAAGAAGAAGGTTTCGCCCCACGCCCCGGCCAAGGGCGCCAGCAAGGGCATCGCCCCGCCCAAGGCCAAGCGCGCGCCCAAGTCGATCGAGAGCAAGTTCATCGACATCGGCAAACCCGCCGCGCGGGGCAAGCCGGCGGTAGCCCGTCCGGGCGCCAAGCCCGCGGACGGCGCGGCGCGTCGGGTGTCGGAAAAGCCGGGGCGCGCGGCGCCGCGTTCTCCGGGCAAGCCGAGCGGTGGTGCGGGTCCGCGTGGACCTGCGCCGCGTGGCAATGTTCCGCGCGGTGGTCCTAAGCGATAAGCGCGCGAGCGCCCCCTCCGTCACGATGCGTATTCGCATCGCGCCACCTCCACCGTTTCACGGGTGAGGAGGATGCCGCTTCCTTCCTGCCCCACTTGCGGGGGAGGTGGATCGGCGCGGATACGCGACGAGACGGAGGGGGCGTTGCTGCGTCTAAGCCGCCGCCGTCCGCACGCCGGTCCAGCGACGCAGCGCCGGCCAGCGTACCGATAGTTCGGCCACGGCGATAAACCCCGCCAGCACCACCAGGGCGCTGGCGATCAGCCCGGCCTTGAACTCGTGCGGGGTGTCGGGGCGGGTGGTCATCGGCCGGATCAGCAGCAGGATGACGGCGTTGTTGGCCGCGTGGGCGCCGATGCCCAGCTCGATGCCGCCCAGGCGCAGGGCCATCCAGGTCAGGCCCGCGCCCATGGCCGCGCGCACCAGGAAGGCGTCGATATTGGGGTCCAGGTGGATGGCGGCGAACAGCAGGCCGTTCAGCACCATCAGCACGATCGGGTCACGGACATAGGCCGCGCTCTGCTTCAGCAGCCAGCCCCGGAAGACCAGCTCCTCGGCGGCGGCGGCCAGGATCAGCAGGCCCACGGCCATCAGGCCGTAAAGGCTGCGGCCGACCAGGTTCGGCGACACCTTCCACAGCGGCGGATCGATCGCCTCGCCGCCCAGGGCGGCGACCGTCACGACCGCGATCATCACGACGCCGACCAGAACGAGGCCGCCCAGCAGCAGGCGCCAGCGCACGGGCTCGCCGCAATTGACGTAGTCGGTGATCTTGCGGTGGTGGATGGCCCCGGCGGCGAACACGAAGCCGACCGCCGCGCCCAGGTTCACGCCAGCCAGGGTGGCCAGGATGAACAGCGATTGGCGCCCCGAGGGCTCGGCCAGGTTCGGATCGGAGAAGACGGCGAACAGCTCGCCGGCGGCCGGCGCGCCGTCCAGGCCGCTGATCACCAGCATCGAGATCAGCATGGCCACCGCGCCGCCCGCCAGGGCCGCCACGGCCCCGGCCAGCACGCCGATCGGCACGGCAAAGGCAGTGCGCCACGGGTCGCGGTCATAGGGCGACAGGTCGGCCAGGAAGCGCGACTGCTTCACCGCCTCCATCAGCTCGCCCATGCGCATCGCCCGATCGCCTCTCTGGCTGTTCGCGGCGACTAAGAGGGAACGGCCGCGATCTTGTAAAGCGCGTGCTTGCCGCAGGGCCTTCGGGACGGCACACATCCCGTTACCGGTTGTAAGGGGACAGGCATGAGCGACGGCGTTTTGAGCAAAGGCGGGCACGACAGCACGCCCGGACACCTGCACCGGCTGGTGCTGTTCTCCGACGCCGTGTTCGCCATCGCCATCACCCTGCTGGCCATCGAGATCCATCCGCCGCACCACTGGCACGGCGTCGCCGACCTGTTTGGCCAGATGGGCGCCAAGCTCACCGCCTATGCCGTGTCGTTCGCGGTGGTCGGGGTGTGCTGGTTCAGTCACCGCCGGGTGTTCGCGCGCCTGGTCCGCGCCAACGGCGTGCTGGACTTCGTCAACTTCCTGGTGCTGGGCCTGATCGCCCTGCTGCCGCTGGCCACCGAGCTGCTGTGGGAGAGCCACGGCGGACAGGCCGTGCTGGTCTATGTCGCGCTGGTCGCCCTGATCGGCGTGGCCATGGGCGTGGTCTGGGCCTATGCGGCCTTCATCGGCAAGCTGACCGAGCCGATGCCGGCCGCCGAGGCGTGGTTCGTGCTGGTGCGGGTGGCGCTGCTGCCGGGCCTGATGTGCGGCCTGACCCTGTTCAGCCTGGTCTTCCCGTGGGGCTGGGGCCTGCTGGTCCTGCTGGTGGTCGGCCTGAATCTGGCCGGCCGTCGCCTCGCCCCCAAGCCCACGTCGGAAGCGGCCGCCTGATGCGCATCGTCTCGGGCCAGTATCGCGGCAAGGCCATCGCGACGCCGCCGGGCGGGGTGACCCGACCCACCTCCGACCGCGCCCGCCAGGCCGTGTTCAACATCCTGGAGCACGCCGCCTGGGCGCCGGAGCTGCACTGCGCGCGGGTCATCGACGTCTTCGCCGGCTCGGGCGC
Organism: Caulobacter sp. GW821-FHT11E11; assembly: GCF_058808315.1. NCBI lineage: Bacteria > Pseudomonadati > Pseudomonadota > Alphaproteobacteria > Caulobacterales > Caulobacteraceae > Caulobacter > Caulobacter sp. GW821-FHT11E11. Next base: position 575,785 of record NZ_JBXARO010000004.1, on the reverse strand, counting down.
GCTGGGGCTGGAAGCCCTGTCGCGCGGGGCGGCCTTCTGCCTGTTCGTCGAGACCGATGACGCCGCGCGCGGGGCGATCCGCGAGAACATCGACGCCATGCACCTGTTCGGCGTCACCCGTGTACACCGCCGCGACGCCACCGACCTGGGCCCGCGTCCGGCGAGCGCCGGCGCGCCGTTCGACATCGCCTTCCTGGACCCGCCCTACAACAAGGGCCTGGGCGAGAAGGCCGTGGCCGAGATGAAGGCCCACGACTGGCTGGCCCCCGGCGCGATCGTGATGTTCGAGCGTGGCCGAGGCGAGGTCGATCCGGTGCTGGAAGGCTTCGAGCAAATCGACGCGCGCGACTACGGCGCCGCGCGCGTCCTGTTCTACAAGCTCACCACGCCCTAGTGCCCACCCGGTTGTCGAGTTGGGCGCGCAGATGGCCGAGCCCCAGCCGGGTGATCCGGTAGGGCCCGCCGTCCTGGCTGGCGATCAGCCGCTTGCGCTTCAGCGACTGGAAGACCCCGACCGAGCAGTCGGTCAGCGCCCAGCCGTCGCGGGTGATGCAGTCGGCCGCGATGATCTTGCCGTTGTCGTCGCGTTCGAGTTCGATCCGGCCGCCTTGGGCCAGAGCATGCAGCGTCCGTTGCTGCGGTTTGGAGATGTTCAAGGGATTGTCCGAGAGATCGAGGCGTACGATCGCGTATCCCCGGGTCTCTTCGAGACCCTACTTTTCTCAAAGTCTGGGCGTGACTAGTCACGCCCAGGGCGGAACACGCGGGCGGAGCGAGCCTAAATCGACTTTCGAACCGAGGTTCGGAGCCTGTTAGGCCCGGACCTCACGCACAATCTCGGACATGAACCACACTAGAAGAGTTGGTGGCGGGAAGATGGGGCAGGACGCGGCGAAGCTCAAGCCCGCCGCGTCCTGATCAGCTCAGGGCGCCTTGCTGACGCTGTTGTCGATGCCGGTGACGCTGACCTTGGGCGGCTTGGCCGAGCGCCAGCGGACGGTCTGGTCCGTGCCGGTCACCGAAACGGTCGCGCCTGGCGCGAGATCAATGGTCACCTTGTTGCCCGTGCCCGTCAGGGTCAGGCCCGCGCAGGCGCCCTTGAAGGTCAGGTCGTGGTCCGTGCCCTCGACGATCGCGGCGCGGCCGTCGCACTCGATCGTGCGCGTCTGGTCGATGCCGGTGACGCGAACGGCGTCGGGTGCGCCGGCCAAGCCGGTCACGAGCGCGAGCAGGGAAATGAAGGCCATGATGCATCGATCCTTACGATTGGGTCGTGCGCGAGCGCCAAGCTCGGCCCCGCCTAAACACGTCAGGCGCTCAAAAGCTCCACCTTAGGTGGCTACTTCTTCACCTTGGCCGGGGTCGTCTGGGTCACCTTGACCGGCGCGCCCTGCTGGCGGGCCTCGCTGACCAGGCCGGCGCAGTCGGCGTCCTTGGCCTCGCCGGTGGTGACGAAGGGCAGCAGCGCCGCCAGCGGGTTGACGAGCGAGCCCAGGGCCGCGGCGATGCCGCCCTGGCCGACCGCCTTGCTGGCGTCCAGGCCCGGCTTGGGGGCCATGATCGGACCCTTGATGGTGATCGGGATGAACAGCCGCACCAGGCGCGGCTTCTTGCTGTCGCCTTCGATGCGGAAGTCCATGCGCTCGGTGCGCAGGTCCACCGTGCCCCGGCCGCGCGCCAACACCACGCCGGTATCGGCCACGAGGGTGTTGGTGGTCATGACGCCGTTCTTGACGTCGAAGTCGGCGACGGCGCAGCGCACCGGCGTCTCCTTGTCGCTTTTGGACAGCAGCAGGATCAGGCCCTTGGAGGCGTTGACGCCCAGGAGCTCGGCGAAGGCCTGGCGGATCTGGCCGCGCGGGGCGACCAGGGTCACCGAACCATCGGCCGAAGAGGCCGCGCGGTGGACGCTGTTGCCGGTGCCGGTCAGCTTGGCGCGGGCCATGACCGCGCCCTCGATGGCCGGCTTGCCGTCGGCCTTGAACGGGATGAAGTCCTCGAGGCGGGCGTTCAGCAGGCGCACGTCGATGTCGGTCTTGGGCACGGCCGGGCGGGCGTCCAGGCGGACCTTCCCCTTCAGATCGCCGCGCGAGAAGGTGAAGGCGATCGGGTCCATGGTCAGCACGCCCTTGTCCAGCGTCATGTCCAGGCTGACCTTGCGCAGGGGCAGGTTCGGGGCGTTCACGGTGTCGGCGCGATAGGTGACCTTGGCGTCCATGGCGCGGACGCGGTCGACCTGCAAGGTGGCGTCGGGCAGCAGGCGCTGGACGGTGTCGCGCTGGGCGGCCTCGACCTTCTGGCCGGCCGAGGCGGTCTCGCCGCGACCCGTGGCTGGGGCGGCGCCGAACAGGCTGCCCAGGTCGTCGAAGTCCAGGCGACGCGAGCGCAGCTGCGCTTCCAGATAGGGTCGCTCGCGCCCGGTCAGCACGAAGAGGTCGCCGCGGATGTCGCTGTCGCCGATCCGACCCGACAGCTTTTCGAAGTCGTAGCGGTCGCCCTTGCGCACCAGGTGGCCGGCGATCTTGTAGGGCGGGGTGTTGGGCAGGGTCAGGCCGGTCAGGTCGTGCAGCCGGTTCAGGTCGGCGCCGGCGATGCTGAGCTGGGTCTCGAAACGACCCAGGTCGAACGGCTTCGTCACGTTGCCCTCGGCCGTGATGCGGGTCGAGCCGGCGCGGATGTCGGCGTCGAACGGATAGGGCCGGCTGGGCGAGATGTTCAGCAGCGGGCCGCCGGTGACCTGGGCCACGAAGGCGGAGTTGTTCAGGCTGCCCTTGCCCTCCAGCACGAACCGGCCGCCCTTTTCGCCGGCGCGTTCCTGGGCGTTGACGGTGCCGACGAACAGCGCGCCGCGGCTGCGGTCGTCGACGCGCAGCTTGCCTTCGTTGATCACGAAGCGCTGGATGGCCGGCAGCTTCAGCGGTTTGTCGCTCTTGGCCGCGCCGAAGGTCCAGTTGGCCCGGCCGTCCTTGTCGCGCAGCAGGCGCACGTCGGCCTTGTCGATGGCCAGGAACGGCAGGATCACGTCGCCCTTCAGCAGCGGCAGGATCTTGATCTGCACGGCCAAGCGCTGGACCTGGGCCATCTGGCCCGCGTCCTTGTCGACCGACTTGGCCCAGGCCGGTTGGCCGATGCGCAGGTTATAGGCCTCGGCCTTGGGCGAGAACGACCAGGGATGGACCCGCAGGTCGCCGGCGATCACCACCTCGCGCTGCAACTGCACAGAGGCGTAGCGGCCGATCGGACCGCGCAGCCAGTTCCAGTCGAAGATCACCAGGAAGATGATGATCGCGGCCAGCAGAGTCAGGGCCGCACCGATGCCGATGCGCGCGCGTCGAGACAGGCCTCGGAACGGGTTCCGGGGCGGCTTGGGCGCGGGCATGGCGTCGACGGTGGACAGGATCGTAGCTCCGGTTGAACCCACACAACGCGTGGAGCCGGTGATCCTGTTCCAATTTGACCCGAAAGGTTCGGTCTTTAGTAGACCAAACCGATACTGCTCACCGCGGCGGCCGCCACGATGAAGACGGCAATGGCCACGAGTTCATAGACCTTGAAAAGCGGTCGGCTCGGCGTACGCATGATAAAAATTCCCCCGTCCCATTTTGGCGCAAGTCGACGCTCTCGGCGCAAGGGCGGCGCCACCCGCTTTGGGTTAGGGCGTCTTTCCGGGCCAGATCAGATAACCGGCCTCGTCGCGCCCGGCGGCGACGTAACCGTACGCATAAGGCGGCGGATAGCTTACGGCGGGGCCCCCACGGCCCTGTTCGTAACCATCGCTGTATGCGCGAGCGTGTTGGTAGTCATACTGGCTGACCTGACGGTCGTGACGGCGCTCGCCATAGCGATCGCCGTCGTAACGGCCGTAGGGCGCGTCATAGCCGCCGCGTGTCTCGATTTCGAGACGGCGGTTGCCGTAACCCCATTGATCGTGATCGGACCAGCCTTGCTGGGCGTCGCACTCGACGCGGTCCCAGCGATAGGCGCCGCCCGGGCCGGTCACCCGGCGCACGACGCAGTCGCCCGGTCCCGAGTTCGGCGGCAGCAGCTCCGAATCCAGCGGCAGGCCCACGCCCCGATGCGACTGGGCCATCGCCGGCGCGGCGAGGCTGGCCAGGGTCAGAACCAGGACGGGAACGAGGCGGAACGCGATCATGGAGGTTAACAAAACATTTTCGCCGCGACCGTGAATGCGGTTTCACCCAACGCGCGAGCGTGGCCTTGCACCTAAGCGGCGCTTCCCCTCTGCGGTCGTTGCGGCTAGCGTGGATCAAACAAGTGTTTGAGGGGCGGCCATGGCGATCGAGGCGGTGATCTGGGATTTCGGCGGCGTGTTCACGACCTCGCCGTTCGAGGCCTTCCGCCGCTATGAGATCGAACGCGGCCTGCCCGAGAACTTCATCCGCACGGTCAACGCCACGGACGGCGACGTGAACGCCTGGGCGAAATTCGAGCGGGCCGAGATCGACGCCGCCGCCTTCGACGGACTGTTCCTGGAGGAGGCCACGCGCCTGGGCCATGCCGTGCGCGGCGCCGAGGTTCTGCCGCTGCTCTATGGCGACCTGCGGCCCCGGGTGCTGGACGCGCTGAAGACCTGCAAGGCCCGGTTCAAGGTGGGCTGCATCACCAACAACGTCCCCACCGGCCACGGTCCCGGCATGGCCCAGAGCGCCGACAAGGCCTTGGCGGTCGGCGAGATCATGGCCCTGTTCGACGCGGTGATCGAAAGCTCCAAGGCCGGGGTGCGCAAGCCCGATCCGCGCATCTACCAGATGATGTGTGAGCGCCTGGACGTCGCGCCGGAGAACTGCGTCTACCTCGACGACCTGGGCATCAACTGCAAGCCGGCGGCGGCCCTGGGCATGACGGCCATCAAGGTCTCGACCGAGGATCAGTTGCTGAGTGACCTTGCCGAAGCGACCGGATTGTCGTTCTGAGGGGGCAAAGTCCCTTCGGAGAAACCTCCATGTCCCGTCCCCGCATCGGCGCCGACGCCGCGATCGCCCAGCTGCAAGGCTGGAGCGCCGCTCCGGACCACAAGGACGCCATCGCCAAGACCTTCAAGTTCGCGGACTTCAACGAGGCCTTCGGCTTCATGACCCGCGTGGCGATCATGGCCGACAAGCTGGATCACCACCCCGAGTGGTTTAATGTCTACAACCGGGTCGAGGTGTTATTGACGACGCATGACGCGGATGGGGTAACGGAGCTGGATGTGACTCTCGCCAAATTCATGGACGGGGTGGCGGCCTAGCGCCCCCTCCGTCTCGCTGCGTATCCGCAGCGATCCACCTCCCCCGTTTCACGGGGGAGGAGTAGCGGCTTCCTCCTGCCCCGTTTGCGGGGGAGGTGGCGCGGCGCGAATACGGCCGTGACGGAGGGGGCGTCCACGATCGGCTCTTCCCTCCTGCTCCCTTCCAGTTCAAACTATCGTTTGAATTATAATCGGGAGGACGCCGCAAATGGCGCAGAGCACGGGCCGGGTCGCCGGCAAGAAGGCTTTCATCACCGGCGGCGCCCAGGGTCTGGGCGCGGCGGCGGGGCGGATGCTGGCCGGTGAGGGCGCCAAGGTCGCCCTGGCCGACCTGAACCTGGCCGGCGCGCAAGCCGTGGCCGACGAGATCAACGCCGCCCACGGCGCGGGCACGGCCTTCGCCTACCAGCTGGACGTCACCCAGGAAGACCAGTGGATCGAGGTGCTGGAGAAGGCCGCCGGCGACATGGGCGGCCTGTCGGTGCTGGTCAACAATGCCGGCATCGGCGGCGATGGGCCCATCGAGAGCCTGGATTTCGGCCTCTGGAAGAAGGTGATGTCGGTCAATGTCGACAGCGTCTTCCTGGGCGCCAAGCACGCCCTGACCCACATGCGCGCCCACCAGCCCGGCTCGATCATCAATCTGAGCTCGATCGCCGGCCTGATCGCCAACGGCAATTCGCCCGCCTACAACGCCTCGAAGGCGGCGGTCTGGCTGCTCAGCAAGAACATCGCGCTGTACTGCGCCAAGATGAAGCTCGACATCCGCTCGAACTCGATCCACCCGACCTTCATCGACACCCCGATCCTGGACGGCTTCTCGGCCCGGTTCGGCAAGGAAGAGGCCTTCGCCAAGCTGGCCCGCCAAGTCCCCTTGGGCCGGATCGGCGAGCCGAACGATATCGCCAACGCGGTGCTGTATCTCGCCAGCGACGAGAGCAAGTTCATGACCGGCGCCGAGATCAAGGTCGACGGCGGCATTTCGGCGATGTGATCGCGTTCCCTTCTCCCCTTGCGGGAGAAGGTGTCGCCGCAGGCGACGGATGAGGGGTTGAAGACCGCAAAACGCCGCGACAAGCCTTTCGGCCGTCGCGGCGTTTCTGTCTGTGCGACCCCTTACCCAGCCCTTCGGGCCACCCCTCCCGCAGGGGGAGAGGGGATAAGGATCAGCGCGGCGCCCGTTTGGCCAGGATCCGCTGCAGCGTCCGCCGGTGCATGTTCAGCCGCCGGGCCGTTTCCGACACGTTGTGGCCGCACATCTCGTAGACGCGCTGGATGTGTTCCCACCGCACGCGGTCGGCGCTCATCGGGTTTTCCGGCGGGGCCGGGGCGGCGTCCTTGGCGGCCAGCAGGGCGCGGGCCACGTCGTCGGCGTCGGCCGGCTTGGACAGGTAGTCGACCACCCCCGCCTTCACCGCCGCCACGGCCGTGGCGATGTTGCCGTAGCCGGTTAGCATGATGACCTTGGCGTCGGGGCGCGCGTCGCGCACCGCCTCAACCACCTTCAGGCCCGATCCGTCCTCCAGCCGCATGTCCAGCACCGCGTGGGCCGGAGCGGCGCCGCGCAGGATGGTCAGGGCCTCGGCGACGGAAGCCGCCAGGGTCACCTCGAAGCCGCGCTGCTCGAGAGCGCGACCCAGCCGCGTCCGTAACGGGCCGTCGTCGTCCAGCAGCAGCAGCGTCTTGTCCGGCAGGGCCGCGACCAGCTCACCAATATCCGCCATGAAGTCCGCGCCTCCCCAGCGCCAATACTCAACAGGCCAAATAACAACCCATAGTTTCCAGGATACGCACCGTACTTCAAGCCCCGATAAAGCCGGGAGCTTCAAGCGCGGGCCTGGGCCAGCGGGCCGAAACTACGGCGCCGCCACGACGTCCATTGCGGAAATCCACTGTGGCGCCGGTTCGTTCCAGCAGAGTCTTCGCGATAAAAAAGCCCAGCCCCATGCCGATATGGCCCGTGCGAGATCCTTCCGCGCCGGGACGGGTCGTGACATAGGGCTCGCCCAGCTTGGCCAGCACTTCCGGCGAGAAGCCGGCGCCGTCGTCGCGGGCTTCGATGACGATGTAGCGGGCGTCGAAGCGGGCGATGACGATCACCTCGCTGCGGGCGAAATCGACCGCGTTCTCGACGATCGAGGTCATGGCGTGGATGATCTCGGGCCGCCTCCAGATGTCGGGCGCGGTCTCGCCCGAAGGGCCGTTCACGACGGCTTCCACGCGGATGCCATGCACCAGGTGCGGCTCGATCACATCCTGGACCAGCTGGACCAGGCTCATGCGTTCGTGCACGGCGTCCTTGGCCTCGGGCATTTCGGTCAGGCGCTGCAGAATCTCGCGGCAGCGGGCGGCCTGGCCGATCAGCAGTTCGGCGTCCTCGCGGATCTCCTCGCTGACGGCGTTGCGGGCCATTTCGCGCGAGACGACCGAGATGGTGGCCAGTGGCGTGCCCAGCTCGTGGGCGGCGGCGGCGGCCAGGGCCCCCAGCGCCGAGAGCCGCTGTTCGCGAGCCAGCACGGTCTCGGTGACGTTCAGGGCCAGCTCCATCCGGGCGGACTCGCTGGCGGCCTGCCAGGCATAGGCGCCGGTGATGGCGATGCCGAAGATGCGGGCGCAGACCATGGTCCACAGCATCAGCGCGGTGGGCGTCGGCGACGGCGCCTGCCCGGCCAGGGTCGGCAGCGGCATGTGGAACAGGGCCAGCATCACGGTCGAGGCGATGGCCAGCAGGCCCAGGCCCAGGGCGTAGCGCGCGGGCAGGGTGGCCGCGGCCAGGGTGACGGGGGCGATCAGCAGCAGCGAGAACGGGTTCAGCGCCCCGCCGGTCAGGTACAGCAGGGCCGACAGCTGCAGGATGTCCCAGGCGATCTGGGCGGTGGCCTCGCCGTCGCGGGCCAGTCTCTGGCCGCTGGACGCCAGACCCAGCAGTACGTTCAGCCAGGCCGACAGGGCGATCAGGGTGAAGCACAGCGCCCACTGGACCTGCAACTTCAGGGCGAGGCCCGCAATCAGCAGGACAGCGGTCTGCCCGACCACCGAAAGCCAGCGCTGGGCCAGCAGGGTGCGAACCCTTAAGCGTCCACGGCGAAGCCCTGGCGCGGTCCACGACCAGGCGTCGTCTTGCGCCGGTTCGTCACCCGGATTATCGAGCCCTTTATGACGTTGATCGTCGGGCGTTCTCGCGAACGAAACGTCAGTCATGACCGCAAGATTGACCATAATCTCGCGCCTGGCGAGAGTAAAAGATCGGGCGGCCGCAAATGGATGAAATGCACATGCCTCGTCACCGCCTCTTGCTCATCCTGGCCTGCGTCGTCGGCCTCGCGGTGACTGCGGGTCTGGCCTGGAACGCCGGGGTCTTCAAATCCGAGCCGCCCGTGCCGATCGGCGGTCCGTTCCAGATGGTCGACCAGAACGGCAAGCCCGCCACCGAGAAGGTGCTGAAGGGTAAATGGAGCCTGGTGTTCTTTGGTTTCACCTACTGTCCCGATGTCTGCCCCGGCACGCTGCAGGCGCTGTCGGCGGCGACCGACCAGCTGGGTCCCAAGGCTAAGGACCTGCAGATCGTCTTCGTCTCGGTCGATCCGGGCCGCGACACGCCCGAGCAGATGAAGACCTACCTGTCGAATGACTTCATCCCGAAGTCGACCATCGGTCTGACGGGCACGCCCGAGCAGATCCAGGTCGCCGCCAAGGCCTACAAGGTCTACTACGCCAAGAACGGCGAGGGTCCCGGCTACACCATGGACCACTCGACGGTGACCTACCTGATGGACCCCAAGGGCCGCTACAAGACGGTCATCCCGTACGGCACCCCGCCGGACGAGATCGCCCGCCGGATCTCCGACGCGATGCGCGAAGGCTGGGAGCGCTACCATCTCAGCGAGCGGTGACGCTGTGACGCGGTGCAAAATGTCGTGAAAGAGTAGACTTTCTTAGGTCTCGGCGTGTTATGTTGCATTGCAACATCGCGAGTGCGCCATGCTCTACGCTCTACATGAGGCGGCTTATTACGCCTCCACCCCCATGCGCCAGATGGCGTTGGCGGCTCGGGACTTCTGGGGATCGCCGCTGAATCCGGCCGCCGACTCGGCGCTGGGCCGACGCATGCACGCCGGCGCGGATCTGTTCGCCAACGTCACCCGGCGCTACGGCAAGCCCAAGTGGGGCATCGACACGGTCAAGATCGGCCAGGTCGACGTCCGCGTCCGTGAGACCATCGTCTGGCAAAGCCCCTGGGCGCGCGTCATCCAGTTCGATCGCGACATGGCCGACATGCGCCGGGCCGGCAAGTTCAGCCTGGACCCCGCCGTTTTGATCGTCGCGCCGCTGTCGGGTCACTACGCCACCCTGCTGCGCGGCACGGTCGAGGCGTTCCTGCCCGACCATTCGGTGTTCATCGTCGACTGGGTCAACGCCCGCAACGTCTCGGTCCTGGAAGGCCGCTTCGACTTCCACGACTATATCGACCACATCATCCAGATGCTGTCGGTGCTGGGGCCGCGCCCCAATGTCGTGGCCGTCTGCCAGCCCGGTCCGCCGGTCCTGGCCGCGGTCGCCCTGATGGCCGAGCAGAACCACCCCTCGCGTCCGGCCAGCATGACCTTCATGGGCTCGCCGATCGACGCGCGCCTGTCGCCGACCGTGACCAACCAGCTGGCCGAGGAAAAGCCGTTCACCTGGTTCCAGTCGAACATGATCTACACCGTGCCGCCGCCTTATCCGGGCGCGGGGCGGCGCGTCTATCCGGGCTTCGTCCAGCTGGCCAGCTTCATGAGCATGAACGCCGAGCGCCACCAGGAAGCCCACCGCCGCTACTTCAACGACCTGGTGAAGGGCGACGGCGACAGCGCCGACAAGCACCTGGAGTTCTACGACGAATATCTGTCGGTCCTGGACCTGACCGAGGAGTTCTATCTCCAGACCATCGACATCGTCTTCCAGCAGTACCTGCTGCCCAAGGGCGAGCTGATGCACCGCGGGACCCTGGTGAAGCCGGAAGCCATCACCGACATCGGCCTGATGACGGTCGAGGGCGAGAACGACGACATCTCCGGCATCGGCCAGACCCAGGCCGCCCACGGCCTGTGCGCCAACATCCCCGACGATCTCAAGCTCGACTACGTCCAGCCCAGCGTCGGCCACTACGGCGTGTTCAACGGTCGCCGCTTCCGGGAAGAGATCTATCCGCGCGTGCGCAAGTTCATCCGCAAGTGCGATCCGCACTTCGAGGAAGAGGCGTAACGTTACGGACGCTTGCGGCGAGCCTCGGCGCACACGATCTTAGGCGCTGATGTTCGCGCGCGCTGCCCAACGTTTTTCCGACGGTGATCGACTGGAGATCGGCGGCTGGCCGGTCCGCCTGCGGGTGGACGGCCGGGCGCGGCGGATCTCGCTGCGCGTCGACCGGGCCAAGTCCGAGATCGTCGCCCTGGCTCCCAATCCCAAGCGCCTGAACGAGGCCGTCGCCTTCGCCCAGGAGAAGTCCGGCTGGATCGCCAAGCAGCTGGCGGCCCTGCCCGAGCGGATGAGCCTGGCCCCTGGCGGGACCCTGCGCCTGAACGGCCGGGCCTATCGGCTTGAGGCTGGCCCCGGCCGCGCCCGTATCGACGGCGACCGCATCGTCGCGCCCGACGACGCCAACTGGGGCCTCAAGGTCGTGCGCCTGGCCAAGCGCGAGGCGCTGGCCATCCTGACCGAACGCACCGCCGTCCACGCCGCCGCCCTGAACCGGCCGATGCCCTCGGTGGCCGTCGCTGATCCCAAAGCGCGCTGGGGCTCGTGCCGCCCGGCCACGCCCCGCACGCCGGCGGCGATCCGCTACAGCTGGCGGCTTATTCTGGCTCCGGCGGCGGTGGCCGACTACGTCGTCGCCCACGAATGCGCGCACCTGATCGAGGCCAATCACGGGCCGCGCTTCTGGGCGCTGTGCGAAGAGCTGGTCGGTGATCCCGCGCCTCACCGCGCGTGGCTGAGAGCCCACGCGGCGGAACTGCACGCGATCGGGGCTTAGCCCATGGAGAAAAGGCTCCCCCGCCATGCGGGAGAGCCTCTCTGTTTTCGTCCTAGTAAGGCAGCTGATCGGCCGGCGGCGTCGTGCCCGCCGGGGTCTCGGCCGCCGGGCCTTCCGGTGTCGGGGTCGGGTTGATCAAGTCGCCGATCGGGTCGGTGTTCTCGACCGGCGGAGGCTCGACCACGCCGCCCGGGATCGGGGTGGCCTTCAGGCGCGGCAGGGCGGCCGACATGAAGGTGCGCCAGACCTCGGCGGGCGCGCCGCCGCCGGTGACGCGCTTCATCGGCGTGTTGTCGTCCTTGCCGGTCCAGACGGCGGTGACGAAGCCGCCCGTATAGCCGACGAACCAGGCATCCTTGTAGTCGCTGGTCGTGCCGGTCTTGCCGGCGATGTCGTAGCCGGCGACCTTGGCGCGCGCGCCGGTGCCCGAGGTCACGACCGTGCGCATCATCTGGTTCATGTACTGCAGGGCCGGCGAGCCGATCACGGCCGACCGGGCCTGGCGGTCGACGCTGTGGTCGTACAGCACCTTGCCGCTGGCGGTGCGGATGCGCTCGATGCCGTAGCCCTTGGCCAGGAAGCCGCCGTTCGAGAACGGGGCGTAGGCCTGGGCCATCTCCATCGGCGAAACCTCGACCGCGCCCAGCGCCATCGACGGGTCCAGCTGGATCTTGCTGGTGATGCCCAGCCGCTTGGCGGTGTTGGCGACGTTGCTGGTGCCGACCTCGTTGGCCAGGCGCGCGGCGACCGTGTTGATCGACTGGGCCAGGGCCGTCTGCAGGGTCATCGGGCCCAGGTACTTGTTGGTGTAGTTGCGCGGCTCCCAGTTGCCGATCTTGACCGGCTCGTCGACGACCATGACGGCGGGCGTGCGGCCGGCCTCCATGGCGGTCAGGTAGACGAACGGCTTGAAGGCCGAACCGGCCTGGCGGCGGGCGGTGGTGGCGCGGTCGAACTGGCTGTCGGCATAGTCGGCGCCGCCCACATAGGCGCGGATGCGGCCTTCGCCGTCGATGGCGACCAGGGCCGCCTGCTGCACGCCCTGGGCCCCGTGGCCCTCGACGCCCAGCTTCACGGCGCGCTCGGCCGAGACCTGGATCGGCAGGTCCAGCGTGGTCTCGACGACGAGGTCCTCGGTCGGTTCGCCGACCAGCGAGCGGACCTGGGCGTCGATATAGTCGGTGAAGTACTGAGCGCGCTGGTTGGCCAGGGTGGCCGAGACCTGCACCGGCGTGCGGAAGGCCTCGTCGCGCTGCTCGGCGGTGATGGCCTTGATGCGCACCATCTCGTCGAGAACGATCGTGGCGCGGCGGGCGGCGCGCTCCTTGGCCGAGACCGGCGAATAGCGGGCGGGGCCCTTCATCATGCCGGCCAGCAGCGCGGCCTCGCCGATGGTCAGTTCCTTGGCGGGCTTGTTGAAGTAGCGCTGCGAAGCGGCCTCGATGCCATAGGCGCCGGCGCCGAAATAGACCCGGTTCATGTACAGGGCCAGGATCTGGCTCTTGCTGAACTTCAGCTCCAGCCAGACGGCCAGGATCAACTCCTGGGCCTTGCGGCGATAGTTCTGGGCCGGGCTCAGGAACAGGTTGCGGGCCAGCTGCTGGGTGATGGTCGAGCCGCCGCGCTGGGGACCGTCATGGGTGGCGTTCCACGCCAGCGACCGGATGATGCCCCAGGGGTTGAAGCCGAAGTGATGGTAGAACTGGCGGTCCTCGATCGCCACGAAGGCGGCCGGCACATATTTCGGCAGGGCGTCGATATCGACCGGCGGCGCATATTGGCTGCCGCGCACCGCGAGCAGGGCGCCCGAGCGGTCCAGATAGTTGATCGAGGGCTGGCGCTTGACGTCATAGAGCTTGGACGTGTCGGGCAGGTCGCTGGCGAACACCGCGAAGAAGGCCACGACGAAGATCAGGCCCCAGACGCCCAGGACCGTGCCCCAATAGACCAGGGCCTGGAGCGGGGTGCGCTGCGGCTTGGCCGCCTTGTTCCCGCCGAAGGGTCCGTTCGCCATGGTCGTCCTGTTTCCAAGTGCGCCGAGAGGCGCGCAATCACACGCGCTCACGCGCGTTCCGTTTAGCCGAAGCCCACAGAACGCGCGACAAGATTGACGAGAAGTGAACAACCGTTGCGGCGCTCTTGTGGCGGTGGTCTCTCGGCGCCATTGTGCCACCTATAATTGAGGAAACAAACAGCGAACGACCATGACGTTTATGGCTTCGTCATCTGAGGGCTCCCAAGTCGCGCTGGACTCCTTGGCCTCGCCGTCCGGGGCTGCCAAAAGAGCCCCCGTGTACGTTCCTCCCGAATCCCCCGAACTCGACCACGCCCGCGACGTCCTGCGGCGCACCTTTGGACATGCTGATTTCCGGGGCATGCAGGCCGGGGTGATCAACGAGATCCTGGCCGGCCACAGCGCCATGGCCGTGCTGCCCACCGGCGGCGGCAAGTCGCTGTGCTACCAGATTCCGTCGCTGATCCGGCCAGGTGTGGGCCTCGTCATTTCGCCGCTAATCGCCCTGATGGCCGACCAGGTCCAGGGCCTGCGCCAGGCGGGCGTGGCGGCCGAGCGGCTGGACAGCAACGTCTCGATGGACGAGCGCAGCGACATCTGGCGGCGCATCGACGCCGGCGAGGTCGACATGCTGTACCTGTCGCCCGAGGGACTGATGCAGCCGTGGATGCTGGATCGCCTGGCGCGCACACCGCTGGCCCTGATCGCCGTCGACGAGGCCCACTGCGTCAGCCAGTGGGGCCACGACTTCCGGCCCGAATACCGGATGATGGGGCGGCTGGCCGAGCTGTTCCCCGGCGTGCCGCGGCTGGCGGTCACCGCCACCGCCGACGCCCGCACCCGCGACGACATCCGCGCCGAGCTGCGCCTGCAGGGCGCGGCCGAGTTCGTCGACAGCTTTGCCCGTCCGGAGCTGGCGCTCAGCGCCGAGCGCAAGCGCGGCAAGGGTCATGACCGGGTGGTTGAGCTGGTGCTGGAGCGTCCGGGCCGGGCCGGCGTCGTCTACGCCGGCAGCCGCGACTCGACCGAGAAACTGGCCGAGAAACTCATCGCCGAAGGCATTCCGGCCCTCGCCTATCACGCCGGCCTGGACAAGGCCGTGCGCGCCAAGCGGCTGGAGGACTTCCTTGAGGCCGACGCCGCCGTGATGGTGGCGACGATCGCCTTCGGCATGGGCGTCGACAAGCCCGACGTCCGTTTCGTGATCCACGCCGACCCGCCGGCCGCCATCGAGGCCTATTGGCAAGAGGTCGGCCGCGCCGGGCGCGACGGCCAGCCGGCCGAGGGCATCACCCTGTACGGCTCGGCCGACATGGCCTGGGCCGGTCGCCGCATTGACACCAAGGACGCGCCCGACGAGGTCAAGCAGGCCCAGTCGCGCAAGCTGCGCCAATTCTATTCGATGATGGAGGGCGTCACTTGCCGCGCCGCCGCCGTCCGCCGCTATTTCGGCGAGGAGGGCGTGGCTCCCTGCGGCGTCTGCGACATCTGCGTCGCGCCGCCGACCGGCATCGACGCCACCGAGGCCGCCCAGAAGGCGCTGTCAGCCGTGCACCGCATGGGCGGTCGCTTCGGACGCGGCCGGCTGATTGAGCACCTAATGGGCAAGACCAAGGACGTCACGCCCCAGGAAGCCCAGCTGCCGACCTTCGGCATCGGTCGCGAGTTCAGCCAGCCCGTCTGGCGCGACCTGTTCGACACCCTAATCTTCGAGGGCCTGCTGCGCGAGGATCCCAATGACGGCCGGCCGCTGATCGGCCTGGGCGACGTCGAGGGCGTGCGGCAGGTCTATCGCAGCGAGCGCCGGGTGGCCCTGCGCCAGATGGCCGAGGCCCCCGAGACCGGCCGTGCGACCGGGGCCCGCAAGCGCCGCGAGGGCAAGGCCCTGACCATTCCCAGCGAGAACCAGGTGCTGTTCGAGGCCCTGCGCGCCTGGCGCAAGGAGCAGGCCCAGGCCCAGCATGTGCCGCCCTATGTCATCTTCCACGACGCCACCCTGGCCGAGATTGCCGCGGCGCGTCCGGGAAGCCTGGCGGCCTTGGGCAAGGCCGGCGGCGTGGGCCAAGGCAAGCTGGATCGTTATGGCGATGCGGTTTTGAAGGTGGTGCGGGAGAACTAAACGGCGCTGGGCGAGTTGGTACGGGGTCAAGCCGAGGAGCCTCCCCCATGACTGACATCAGCAGCTTTACCCCCGACACCTCGTCCGCCGCCGCCGCGCTGGACGGTGCGAAGAAAACGACCGCCGAAAAGACCCAAAAGGCCAAGGAAGCGGTCAGCAAGGCCGTGAAGTCGGCCCGCGAGACCGCCACCGAAGTGGCCGCCCAGACTCGCACCTTCGCGTCTGAAAAGGCCAAGGTCGGAGCCGCCTGGACCCGCGACAAGGCCCAGGTCGCCCATCACACCGCCGAAGAACACCCGATGGGCGTGGCGATTGGCGCCTTCGCGATCGGTCTGGGTGTGGGGTTCCTGATCGCGCGGAATCTGGACTAACTCCTTCCTCCGCTCATCCCCGCGAAAGCGGGGACCCAAGCGAACGCTCAGCCTGCTGCGCGGTTTGGGATCGCCTTCCAACTCAGCTTGGGTCCCCGCTTTCGCGGGGATGAGCGGGGTTGGGAGGCCTACAGCGCCAGCCGCTCGGCCTGCACCCCCGCGGCCCGCAAGGCCGCGAGGCGCGCAAACGCCAGCGTCAGGGCCTTGCGACGCGCCGGCGCCAAAGGCGTGAGCGGCGCTTCTCGCACGACCGCGCCGCCGAAGGCGTCGGTGACCAGCAGCCCCGGCTCGTCCGGCAGGATGCCCTCGGGAAAATGCGGCGCAACGGCGAAGTAGAAGGCGTCGCAATAGGGCGCATACTCGCCCCACTTCCGGTCGACCCGGAAGTCTTCCAGCCCCGACTTCACCTCGACGATCAGCACGTCGCCCTTGGGTCCCAGCGCCATCAGGTCGGCCCGCCGGCCATTAGGCAGGGTCACCTCGGCCAGCGGCGCATAGCCCAGATCCACGAGCAGCCGGGCGGCGCCGCGCGTCACGGCCAGGGTGGTCTCCGGCCGGGTCTGAAGTTCGATAATCACGTCCATCGCCGCGATCATGTTCCAGCTTTGTTCGCGAAACAAGCCCAGCGTTAGCGCGCGTAAACCAAGGCACTCAACCTCAGCGCAAGGTCTGTCCGCCATGGTGGCGTTCGATCGGCGGGGGACCGGTCGCTGCGCTTGGGGCCTTCGTGTCGAAATTCTTCAGCATCGGTCTGGCGTCGGTGGCGCTGGCGTCCGCCCAGACGGCGACCGCGCAGGAAACCATCGCCTACGGCAGCGGTCCCGCGCCCAGCTATCTCGATATGACGCCGGCCAAGGCCGGGCTGATCGGCGGCATGCTCGGCGCGGTCGTCATGCTGGAGAGCGGCAAGAACCTGATCCGCAAGAACGGCGTCGCCGACCCGGCCGTGGCCCTGGCCAGCGGCGTGGCGCGCGACCTGGCCGACCGGCGCGGGGCCGTGCTCTCCGAGCAGCCGATCGCCACCGACGGCCGATTCAAGCCCAGGCCCCTGGCCGCCGCCGCGCCCGGCGCGCGCTACATCGTGGCGGTGAACACCACCGCCTGGAACCACATGTACCGGCCGCTCCACTGGAACAGCTATGTGGTCGGGTATTCCGCCAAGATGGTCGTGGTGGATGTCCAGGCCGCGAAGGTCGTCCTCGAGGACGGCTGCGGTTGGGGCACGGGGAAGGTCGAGGGCATGAGCCGCGATGACCTAGTCAAGGATGGCGCGGCCCTGTTGAAGGAAAAGATGGCCCTGGCGACGACGCACTGCCAGGCGCAGTTCAGCCGCGCGCTGGACAAGCTGGACGGCTCCATGGCGGCGCCGCAGGCGATCGCCCAGCGGGACATGCCGATCGCCGCCCCGCCGCCGGTCGAGCCGCCGCCTGAGGCCACTCTGCCGCCACCGCCGCCGCCGATCCCGCCGCCGCCTGCGCCAGTCCTGGCCGCATCCATTTCAAAGCCGCCGCCTGAGCCCGTTCGCGCCATGCTCGCGCGACAGGCGCAGATCTCCCACGCCGACGTCGCCGCGACCGGCGAGACCGAGATCGCGATCCGGCCGCCATCCGCGCCGTCGCTGCCGGTCTATGCGTCCTATCCCGAGCCCACGCCGCTGCCGGACTTCAGGCCGCAGGCGCCGCCGCCGATCCGGCGTCATGCCGCCGGCCGTGACGAGGACGGCTACCTGACCTGGCCCAGCAAGCGCCCCTAGGGCGCCGGTTGCTGGGTCGGTCGCAGCAGGTTGGTGTCATAGCCCAGCGCCTTGGCGCGCGCCGTCAGGGCGGCGCGGTCGGCTTCGGTCGGGAGCTTGCGTGACAGCAGCCACAGATAGCGCCCGGACCCTTCACCGACGATCGACCAGCCGTAGTCGTCGGCATGGTCCAGAACCCAGTAGTCGCCGAAGAAGAACGGACCGAAGAAGCTGACCTTCAGCTTGGCGTTGGTCGCGGCGTCGGCGATTTTCGCCTTGCCCTCGCTGACCTTCACGGGGCCATCGACCGCGCCCTGGTGGCAGGTGTTGACCACCCGGATCAGGCCGTCGGGACGCTTGGAATATTCGGCGGTGACGCCCTCGCAGCCCTTCTCGAACCGCATGTCGTAGCGGGCGACTTCGTACCAGCGGCCGGCATAGCGTTCGAGGTCGACAGCCTTGGCCGGCTGCGGCGGGTTCGGGTTACCGACGGGACCGGCGACGCAGGCGCTCAGGCCCAGCGCGGCGACCGCCGCGAGGAAGGGAAGTCTCAAGCGCCGGCTCCTGGCGGATGTTGCGGGAATTCGAGTTTCGCGTAGCCAAGTTCCTTGACCCGCTCGAGGGCCACGGCCTTGGTGGCGACGGGCATGTCGGCGACGCGCGAGATCAGCCAGACAAAGTTGCCGCCCGGCGTGGCCATGATCGCCCACGAGCCGTCGGCGGCGCAGTCCAGCACCCAGTATTCCTGCTTCTTCAGGCCCCCTAAGAAGCTCATCGTGAAGCGGGTGTTCTGGCTGCCGTCCAGGATGCGGCCGTTGGTCGTGAAGACCTTCTCCTCGCCCAGGGGCGAGCCGCGATGGCAGATCTGGCGGACCTTGAAGGTCGAGCCTTGCGTGGTGAAGTCGGTGGTCGGCGCCTCGCAGTTGCGCTGGCCGGCATTGGGGGTGCGGGCGATCTCGTACCAGCGGCCGGAATAGAACTCGGCCGAGACGGCCTTGGTCGGCGGCTTGGCGGCCGCCAGAGCGCCGCCGACCGCCAGGGTCATGGCGAACACGGTCGCCAGGACGGACTTTGAAAAGCGCATGGGCGAACCTTTGCTAGGTCCGCCCAAACGCGGCAGGTTGCGGCGAAGTTCCGTCTATTCGGCGGCGATCTCGATCGCGGCCGTGGGACGGTTCTTGAAGTTGATGGCCTGTAGGTGGCGGATGCCCTCCTCGGCGATGTCGTCGCCGACCATCCGGTCGCCCTCGGCCTTCAGCTCGTCGATGTCGACATACATGGCGTAGAACGCCCGCGTGCGGTCGGTGATGATGCCGGCGTTGAGCAGCGTCTTGACCAGCACCCGGAAGATGTTGGTCTGCTCCTTCATGTTCTCCCGACGCAGGTCGTCGGTCATGATCTTCCCGTACTCCTCGACGACCTTGTCGGGATCCAGGCCGAACTCGGCATAGAGATCCAGCTGCTGGTGCGGCGAGACCAGGTTGAACAGCAGGGTCTGGAAGCAGTGCGCCGCCCAGTCCTCGATGATGGCGTGCTCTTCGGGCGACAGCTTGGGCACCGTGCGGTCGGCCCAGATCTTCCCGAACTTGTGGTGGAAGGCCTCGTCGGTCATCACCAGCTGCAGCAGCTTCTTGCCGACCGGATCGTTGATCTGGTTGAAGAAGGTGGCGAAGGCGCCCATGGCCAGGCCTTCGACCAGCATCTGCATGCCGATGATCTTCTTGTAGACCTCGGGCGCGCCGATGATCTCGACCAGCAGCGTCTTAAGCGCCGGGCCGCACGCGACCGGCTTGCCCCAGCGGGCCTTGATATATTTGGCGAAGGCCGTGACGTGGCGGGCTTCCTCGCGGGTCTGGTTGGCGGCGTATTCCTGCGCGCCCTGGTCCTTGAGCACATGGCACAGGCTGGCCGACAGGTTCAGCGCGCCCTGCTCGCCGTGCAGAATCGACGAGAAGCTGCGCAGCACCGACTGGTTGATGAAGCGGATGCGCTGCTTGGGATCGCTGAGGTGATTGGAGACGTAGTCGGTCGACAGGGCGATCACGAGATCCTCAGGCACCAGGGCCTGGTTCTCCATGTCGAACGGCTCGTCGAAATCGATATAGGCCTTGTCCAGCGGATCCCAGAAGTGGTCGTGGGTCGCGGAAATGATCTTGTCGAAGGCGCTGGAGCGGGCGCCATACCGTTCGAGTTCGAGCATCGACTCGAAGTCGTCCGGCGCGACCGCGTCGTACATGGCGTCCTTGGTGATGTTCTTGTCGGTCATGTCGCGGCGCTCCCTATCGGCCGGGTGACGTCCATTGGCGGGACCCATCTTGCGCAGGTCTCCAGCTATCTAAACACTGTCAACTCAAGTGAGCGGGCGGGTCAAATGAAAAATGACGGCGGCGTCACCTTTGCTGCGGCGCACTAATCCGAGGGCTGAATGAAGATCTTCGTGCTGACCGGGGCCGGCGTCTCGGCCGAGAGCGGCCTGGGCACCTTCCGCGACAAGGACGGGGTGTGGACCCAGTACGACCTGTCCGAGGTCGCCACGCCCGAGGGCTTCGCGCGCAATCCGGCCCTGGTGCGCGACTTCTACAACGCCCGCCGCGCCAACCTGGCGGGCGCGACGCCTAACGCGGCGCACGTGGCGCTGGCGCGGCTGGAGGCCGAGCTTGAAACGCGCGGCGGCGAGCTGTGGCTCTGTACTCAGAACGTCGACGACCTGCACGAGAAGGCGGGGTCCAGGCGCGTGATCCACATGCACGGCGAGCTGGCCGTGACCCGCTGCGCCCACTGCGAAGCCCTGCGGCCCGATCCTGGTCCGCTGACAGCCGAGGCCGTGTGCGAGGCCTGCGGTCGCGACGGCGGCGCGCGCCCGCACGTCGTGTGGTTCGGCGAGATGCCGCTGTTCATGGAGGAGATCGAGGACGCCCTGGCCGACGCCGACCTCTTCGTCTCGATCGGCACCTCGGGCTCGGTCTATCCGGCGGCGGGGTTCGTGACCGAGGCGCGGGCGATGGGCATCGCGACCTGCGAGATCAATCTCGAGCCCTCGGCCAATGCCTATGTGTTCGACGAGAAGCACTACGGGCCGGCGAGCGAGGTGGTGCCGGCGTGGGTGGAGCGGGTGCTGACACAAGGCTGACAGCAACTGTTGTACTGCTGACAGATATCGTCCGGAGCGCCCCATGCCCAAGCCCCTCAAACCGCCCGCCGAGGAAGCCGAAGGCGCCTGCGCGTGTGGCGTGGTCCGCCTGGCGATCGGCATCCCGGCGCGGTGGTCCTTCCACGACCACTCGGCCGCCAGCCGCCACGCCCAGGGCTGCGCCTATGTCACCTACACGGCCAGCTATCGCAGCCGCTTCCGCTGGCTGGACGGCGAGGACCTCGTCACCCGCCACGAGCACGAAGGCACGACGCGCGGCTTCTGCAGCCGCTGCGGCACGCCGATCTTCATGGAGCGCAAGCGCGCCCCGACCATGATCAACCTGCCCCGCGCCCTGTTCGCCGGCCGCACCGGCCGCGAGCCGCGCTACCACACCTCGCTGGATGAGGCTCCCGACTGGGCCTATGCCGGCGGCAAGTTGGTTCCGCTGAAGGGCTATCCCGGCGTGATGTGGGAACGGCCGAAACCCAAGGCCAAGCGCAAGGCGCTCGACGACTTTCTCTAACGCCCTTCCAGGGCCGCCAGCACCGCCGGCTGCAGTCGCGCCAGTTCGGCCAGGCGTTCGATCAGGGCGTCCTTGCTGTCCAGCGCCAGGCCGTCGCGCAGCTTGGCCATGCGTTCGCGGACCTTGGCCAGATCGGCCGCGTTGGCCGCCGTCACCACGGCCGCCTGGTGCTTGCAGGCCCCGAACTTCTCGAAGCCGGGGCAGGTGCAGGATCCCTCGCCGTTCGGGGCGCGCAGTTCCACGACATAGAGGTCGCCGACGCTGCCGGTGACGTGGGCGGTGACCTTCTCGTCCTCCATCGCGACGAGGTCGACGTCACCCTTCTCGGCCATGGCCACGCCGGTGTCGAACCAGCGCTCGTCCATGCGCTCACGCCAGGACTCTTGGTCGAACAGGCTCATTCCTCGTCCTCGATGCGGTGGATATCGTCGTCCGACAGGCCGAAATGGTGGCCGATCTCGTGGACCAGCACGTGGGCGATCAGATCGCCCAGGGTGACGTCGCCGCGCTCGGCCCACTCGTCCAGGATCGGGCGGCGATAGAGAAACACCCGCGACGGCTCGGTTCCGTAGTCCAGCACCGAGCGGCGGCCCAGGTCCACGCCCTGGTAAAGGCCGGTCAGCTCGAACGGATCCTCGATGCCCAGGCTGTCCAGCACGTCCTCGGCCGGGAAGTCGTCGACCCGGATGACCACGTCGCCCGACAGCTTGCGGAAGTCGTCGGGCAGGGCGTCGAAGGCCTGCTTGGCCAGGACGGCGAAGTCGTCGAGCGATGGCGCGGAGCGGTCGGACCAGGTCATGACCCTCCAAATAGAGCGATTGGCGCGAGACGCCATAGCGCCCTCGTCATACCCCCTCTGGCCCATAGCCCCCCTGGCCATAGGCGGACTAATCTGAAACTCTGATTCGAGGACCCGCTGGGCGCACTGATGACTTCGTACGACCTGATCCTCGCGGCGGCGGCTGGCGCGGTTTGCCTCGCCATTTGCGTCACCTTGTGGTCGCTGGGCCAGCGCCGGGGCTTCGAGACCCGCATCGCCGCGCTGAAGAACCGCCTGGCCCTGCAAGGCGGCGACGCCCTGGATGCGCCCGCCTGGGTCGAGGCCTTCGACACCGCCGTCCTAGCCGTCGAGGGCGGCAAGCCCAGCCTGGCCGCCGGGGCCGAGGGCCTGGCCGCCTGCGCCCGGGTGCTGGGCGTGCCCGCCGGCGTCGACGAGGTCGTGGCCGCCCTGGGCCAGGCCGATCCGGGTCATGCCCAGAAGCTGTCGGCCCTGTTCGAGCGCGGCGAGGCCTGCGTGTTCGAGGCCCGTGGCGGTGGCGGCTGGATCTCGGTCGAGGGCCGCGCGGCCGGGGCCCTGGCCTGGTTGCGCCTGGCGCCCGCCAGCGGCGGCGACGCCGGTCTGCCGTCGGCCGCCCGTTTCGCCGCCTTCATCGACAGCGTCGCCGAGCCGGCCTGGATCGCCAGCGCCGACGGCCAGCCGGCCTGGGGCAACGACGCCTTCGTCCGGGCGGTCGGCGCCGCCTCCGCCTCGGCCGCGGCCCTGGCCGGCAAGAGCTTCGACCGCGCCGCCGACGCCCTGGTCGTCGAGGCCGCCGAGAAGGGCGCCAAGGGGGAAGAGGGCCGCCGCGAGGCCCTGCGCTGGATCAATCTGGAAGGCCGCCGTCGCGCGTTCCGCCTGTCGGCCCAGCCGCTGGACGGCGGCGGGGTGGGCGTGTTCTGCGCCGACGTCACCGAGATCGAGGACGTCCGCGACGCCTTCCGCAAGCACGTCGAGGCCCACGACGAGACCCTGAACCACATCGCCGAGGCCGTGGCGATCTTCAGCCAGACGCGGCGCCTGTCGTACCACAACACCGCCTTCGCCGAGCTGTGGGGCCTGGAGCCCGCGTGGCTGGCCGAGCGTCCGACCCATGGCGAGGTGCTGGACCGCCTGCGCCAGCGCCGCCGCCTGCCCGAGACCATCGACTACGCCGTCTGGAAGGCCGCCGAACTGGCGCGCTACGAGGATCTTGGCCCTCAGGCCGACGACCTGTGGCACCTGCCCGACGCGCGGACGCTGAAGGTGGTGCGCCAGCCCCACCCGCTGGGCGGCATGCTGCTGATCTATTCCGACATCACCGGCGAACTGCGCCTGAAGGCCCAGTACAACGCCCTGATCCAGGTGCAGCAGGCGACCCTCGACAAGCTGAACGACGCCGTCGCCGTGTTCGGCTCGGACGGGCGCCTGCGCCTGCACAACGAGGCCTTCGAGACCTTCTGGAACGTCAGCGCCTTCTCGCTCGAGGCGGCCGGCGACTTCGAGGGTGTGGTCGAGCTGTGCGTGCCGCGCCTGCACGACCTGGCCTTCTGGCGCGAGCTGAAGGGCCGCGTGGCCGATCCCGATCCGCAGATGCGCGCCCCGACCTCGGGCGAGGTCCGCACCTCCGACGACCGCATCGTGGTCTATCAGAGCCGGCCGCTGCCGGACGGCGCCACCCTGATCGCCTTCGCCGACGTCACCGACACCCGCGACCTGCAGAACGCGCTGTCCGACCGCTCCGCCGCCCTGGCCGAGGCCGAGCGGCTGAAGCGCGACTTCGTCGGCAACGTCTCGTACGAACTGCGCACGCCGCTGACGACGATCATCGGCTACTCAGAACTGCTGGAGCGCGCCGACGGCATTTCCGAGCGCGGCCGCAACCATGTGGCCGCCGTTCGCGCCGCCGCCACCCAGCTGGCCCGCTCGATCGACGACGTGCTGGACATGGCCCAGATCGACGCCGGCGAGATGGCGCTGGAGATCGAGGACATCCGCGTCTCCGACCTGCTGCTCAACGCCCAGGAGCGCGCCCTGAAGGACGCCCAGCTGGGCGCGGTCACGCTGGCCGTGGAGTGCGAGGAAGACGTCGGCCTGATCCGCGGCGACGGCAAGCGCCTGGCCCAGACCCTGGACCACCTGGTCGAGAACGCCCTGCGCCAGACCCCGCCCGGCGGCCGCGTCACCCTGCAGGCCCGCCGGGCCCTGGGCGAGGTCCGCCTCGACGTCTCCGACACCGGTCGCGGCGTGCCGTTCCACGTCCAGGCTCACATCTTCGACCGTTTCGTTGGCCGCGATCGCGGTGGTCCGGGCCTGGGCCTGGCCTTGGTCAAGGCGCTGGTCGAGCTGCATGGCGGCTGGGTGGCGCTGGAGAGCGAGCCGGGCGCCGGCTCGACCTTCACCTGCCACCTGCCCGAGACCCAGCAGCCCGGCGCGATGCAGCCCGAGCTGGGCTTCTAGGCATGTTGCGGGCGGCGGTCCTTGTCGCGGGGCTGCTGGCGATCGTCGCGCCCGCCCGGGCCGAGGACGTGGCCATCAAGGACTGGTGGGTCGCCTGCGACAACGTCCGGGCCTGCACCGCCTACGGCTTTCCGACCGATGATGTCTACGGCGTGGTCCTGCGCGTGCGCCGCGAGGCGGCGGCCGAGGCGATCGCTGAGCTAGACCTGGGCATCGACGCCGAGACGGCCAAGGGCGTTTCCGGACCTCTGACCCTGTCCGTCGACGGCAAGGTCGTGGCGCGCACCGAGCGGCCCGACGGGACGGACGACGACTATCGCAACTGGTCGGTCTCGCCTGGCCAGGCGCCGGCGCTGTTGGCCGCGATCGCGCGCGGCGAAGCCCTGGAGGCCAAGGACGGCCAGCGCACCGTCGTCACCGTATCGCTGGCCGGGGGCTCGGCCAGCCTGCGCTGGATGGACGACCGCCAGAAGCGCGCCGGCGGCGTCACCGCCCTGGTCGCCAAGGGCGCCGCCTCGGCCTCGGCGGTGCCCGCGCCGCCGCTCGCGCCCCTGGTCCGGGCCGCGAGACCGGTGAGCCAGGACGGCCTGGCCGACACCCCGCCGGCCGCCGTGCTGGCCGCGCTGAAGCCGCTGGACTGCCAAGCTGAGGCGCCGGAAGCGCCGACCTCGAACCGCCTGGCGCCCGGCGTGGTGCTGTGGGTGCTCCCGTGCTGGGTCGGGGCCTATCAGATCAGTTCGGCTTTGGTGCTGGCCGACGAGAAGGGCGGTCATGTCCGCCTGGCCGATTTGGGCGGAACGGATGACACGCGGGCCATGGCCACCAACGCCACGTTCAATACCGACGACCAGAAGCTCTACAGCTACGCCAAGGGGCGGGGCCTGGCCGACTGCGGCGAGTCCCGCACCCATGCCTGGACCGGCGCGGCCTTCGTCCTGATCGAGCGGACCGAACTGCAGATCTGCCGGGGCCTGCCGGAGGACTACTGGGTCACGATGTACCGCAGCCGCTAGTCGGCGGCCTTGGGCGCTTTCGGCCAGGCGCTGACTTCCTTGTCGCCTTGCATCACCTGCACGTGGTCGATCCGCGCCGTGACGAAGCACTGGCTGTCCTTGATCCAGGTCGGGGTGTTGCCGGTGATTTCCTTGAAGGTCAGCGCGCCGCGATAGCCGCCGCAGAACACCTGCGGCTTCTGGCCCAGGTCGGTGATCTCGCCCTCGACCACCAGGGTCAGGGTGCGGGCGAAGCGCTCGGCATGGTCGCGGCGGCCGCGCGCATGGCTGACTTCCAGCGGGGCCATGCCGGCCGGCAGGGCCGAGGGGCCGTTTTCCTCATAAGGGATGGCCAGGCCGAAGCTGACGGCCTTGGTCGAATCCGCCAGCTGGAAATTGTTGCTGGGCGGTGGGGCGCGGCCCGGCGTACCCGGCCCGATGCCCATCCTCGCCGACGGCATCATTAGCGAGACAGGGCGTCCAGCCGCGTCGATCGGAGCGCCGAGCGACGTGTCGACGGAGAAGAAGAACGACTGCAGCGGCGGCAGCACCGTCAGGCCGCTTTCCTTGAAGGCCCCGAAATTGCGGTCGGTGATCTCGCCCAGCCCGACCGAGGTGATCAGCACCTGCTTGCGGCGGTCGTACAGCCAGCGGCCGGACTGCTTGAAGATGCCGTACTTGCGCGGTTTCTCCTCGACGAAGCGGGTGACGAGGCGAAAGCGTTGGCCGGTCAGAGCGCGGGCGCCGGGATTGGCGGCGGCCTCGGTCATGGCCTGGCGCAGGCCCTGCTCGTCCAGTGGCGGCGCGTCAGTGGCCAGCAGGGCGAAGGCGAGAAGAAGTCCTGACATTGAGCGACTCCAGATGCTCAACCATTGCGCGCGCGAATGGCTCACCTGTCAACTGCCGTCGGACATAAAGATATCTTTATGCGTTAATTGCTCGGAAGGGCTCGGGGTTGTATAGACTGCCGCAAAGACCCTTCACTCACTCGACTTCACCCGACGCAGGAGCCGCACGTGGCCGACTACATCGTCAAGGACATCTCGCTCGCCGACTACGGCCGCAAGGAACTGGCAATCGCCGAGACCGAAATGCCGGGCCTGATGGCCACGCGCGCCGAATACGGTCCGCAGCAGATCCTGAAGGGCGCCCGCATCGCCGGCAGCCTGCACATGACCATCCAGACCGGCGTGCTGATCGAGACGCTGACGGCCCTGGGCGCCGAAGTCCGCTGGGCCTCGTGCAACATCTTCTCGACCCAGGACCACGCCGCGGCCGCCATCGCCGCCTCGGGCGTGCCGGTGTTCGCCTTCAAGGGCGAGAACCTGGTCGAGTACTGGGAATACGCCCACAAGATCTTCGAGTGGCACGACGGCGGCTACCCGAACCTGATCCTGGACGACGGCGGCGACGCCACCCTGCTCTGCGTGCTGGGCCCCAAGGCCGAGAAGGATCCCTCGATCCTGAACAACCCGCAGAACGAGGAAGAAGAAGCCCTCTACGCCGTGATGAAGAAGTACCTGGCCGAAAAGCCGGGCTTCTACTCGGCCATCCGCGCGGCCATCGGCGGCGTGTCGGAAGAGACCACCACGGGCGTGCACCGCCTGTACCAGATGGCCGCCAAGGGCGACCTGCCGTTCCCGGCCATCAACGTCAACGACAGCGTCACGAAGTCGAAGTTCGACAACCTGTACGGCTGCCGTGAATCGCTGGTCGACGCGATCCGTCGCGGCACCGACGTCATGCTGTCGGGCAAGGTCGCGGTGGTCTGCGGCTACGGCGACGTGGGCAAGGGCTCGGCCGCCTCGCTGCGCCAAGGCGGCGCTCGCGTGATCGTCACTGAGATCGACCCAATCTGCGCCCTGCAGGCGGCGATGGAAGGCTATGAGGTCCAGACCCTGGACGACGTCGCCGACCGCGCCGACATCTTCGTCACCGCCACGGGCAACAAGGACGTGATCACCGTCGACCACATGCGTCGGATGCGCAACAACGCCATCGTCTGCAACATCGGTCACTTCGACTCGGAAATTCAGATCGCCGGCCTGCGCAACTTCAAGTGGGACGAGATCAAGCCGCAGGTCCACCACGTGGAATTCCCGGACGGCAAGAAGATCATCGTCCTGTCGGAAGGCCGCCTGGTGAACCTGGGCAACGCCACGGGCCACCCCTCGTTCGTGATGTCGGCCTCGTTCACCAACCAGACCCTGGCCCAGATCGAGCTCTGGACCAACAAGGACGCCTACCAAAACCAGGTCTACACCCTGCCCAAGCACCTGGACGAGAAGGTCGCCTTCCTCCACCTGGAAAAGCTGGGCGCGAAGCTGTCGACCCTGCGCAAGGACCAGGCCGACTACATCGGCGTGCCGGAAAAGGGCCCGTTCAAGCCGGACCACTACCGCTACTAAGCGACGGACTGACGTCGCTATAAATTGCGACGTTTCCGCTACGGAAATTGTCTGATTTTCCAAGGGGAAAGGCCTGCCAGCGATGGCGGGCCTTTTCTTTTCGTCTCTTGGGCGAACACGCCCTATTCAAGTCCGCAATGCTCGGCTAATCGCTTTTCCATGCCGCTAGCCTTGATCCTTTCCAGCCACGTCGCCGGCAGCCAGGTGGGCGCGACGGCTCAGGCCACCGCCCTGGCGCAATTCCGCATCGACTCGATGGTCGTGCCGACGGTCCTGTTCGGCCGTCACCCCGGCTGGGGCCTGCCCGGCGGGGCGCCCGTGCCGATCGAGGTGTTCGAGGGCATGCTGGACGGCATCGAGGCCAACGGCCTGTTCGGCCTGGTCGATCTGGTCATCACCGGCTACTTCGCCACCGCCGCCCAGGTGCGGGCTGCAGCCCGGGTCATCGACGCCGTGCGCGAGGCCCCCCGCCAGGGCGCGGCCACCCGCAAGGCGGTGGTCATCGTCGACCCGACCATGGGCGACGCCGGCAAGGGCCTGTACATCCCGACCGAGACCGCCGACGAGATCATCGCCGACCTGATCCCGCGCGCCGACGTCGTGGCCTGCAACGCCTGGGAGCTGCAGAAGCTGACCGGCGCCGATTCCCGCGACCCAGTCTCGGCCATGAAGGCCGCCCGCCTGCTGGGCAAGACGACCCTGGTCTCCTCGGTCCATCGCGGGGCCGAGATCGGCGCCGTCCTGGCCGACAAGAAAGAAGCCTGGCTGGCCGCCCACGCCAAGGCCGAGCGTTCGCCCAACGGCACCGGCGACCTGCTGACCGCCCTCTACGCCGCCTCGATCCTGGAGGGGCAGACCTTCTCGTACGGCCTGGCCCGCGCGGTCGGCGGCGTGGCCGAGACGGTCACGGCGGCCAATGTCTACAACGCCCCCGAACTGCCGATCGTGGCCATGGGCGCGCGCATCAAGCAAACCTCGCCCACGGTGCGCATCGAGCGGCTGGCCTGAGCATGAGCGTCGAGATCACCGGCCTGTGCCCCGACCGCTTCGCCCGCGTCCGCGAGACGTTCGAAGCCAATTTCGACAATAACGGCGAGCTGGGCGCGCGCTTCGCCTTCGCCATCGACGGCGAGATCGTCGTCGACCTGATGGGCGGCTTCGCCGACCGCAAGCGCGAGGTCCCGTTCGGCCCCGACACCCTGACGGCCCTGTTCTCGACCACCAAGGCCGTGGCGGCCCTGCTGGTCGCGCGCCTGGTCGACGAAGGCCGCCTGGCCTACGACCAGCCCGTCGCCGACGTCTGGCCGGAGTTCGCCCAGAACGGCAAGGGCGAGGTCACGGTCGAGCAGGCCCTGTCGCACCAGGCCGGCCTGTCGGGCTTTCCGGACGAGACCGACCCGGCCATCTGGTTCGACTGGGACGCCACCTGCGCCAAGCTGGCGGCGATGGCCCCGCTGTTCCCGATCGGCTCGGCCAGCGGCTATCACCCCGTCACCTACGGCTATATCGCCGGCGAGATCTTCCGCCGCGTCGACGGCCGGACCATGGGCACGGCGCTGCGCGAGGACATCTGCGCGCCGCTGGGCCTGGATATCTGGATCGGCCTGCCCGACAGCGAGCACGGCCGCGTCGCCGAGCTGATGCGCCCGACCGCCATGCCGCAGTTCGGCGAGATCAACGCCGCGGTGCAGGCCGCCTTCCTCAAGCCCTGGTCCTCGCCGGGCGGCAAGGGCGCGGCCGAGTGGCGGCGGGTCGAGATTCCCTCGGCCAACGGCCACGCCACCGCGCCGGCCCTGGCCCGCCTTATGGGCGCCCTGGCCAGCGGCGGCAGCCTGGAC
Source organism: Caulobacter sp. GW821-FHT11E11 (assembly GCF_058808315.1). Lineage (NCBI taxonomy): Bacteria > Pseudomonadati > Pseudomonadota > Alphaproteobacteria > Caulobacterales > Caulobacteraceae > Caulobacter > Caulobacter sp. GW821-FHT11E11. Next base: position 546,135 of record NZ_JBXARO010000004.1, on the reverse strand, counting down.
GGTCGCTCGCTGATCACCCCGGCGGGGATCAAGGCCGCCAGCGCCGAACGCATTCGCGGCCGCGACCTCGTCCTGCCCTACGAGATCAGCTGGGGCGCGGGCTTCATGCGCAATGAGCCCAACATGTTCTACGGCCCGACGGCCGAGGCGTTCGGCCACTCGGGCTGGGGCGGCTCGTGCGCCTTCGCTGACCCGTCGCGCGGGGTCTCGGGCAGCTATGTGATGAACAAGCAGGGCGTCGCCCTGATCGGCGACCCGCGCGCCGTGCGCCTGATCGAAGCGGCCTACGCCTCGCTGTGATCCGCGCCGCGCTCGCCTTCCTGGTTCTGGCGGGCGCCGCGAATGCGCAAGAGCGCGACTTCTGCGCCGACCGGCCCGGCAAGGGCTCGCCGCCGTGCGTCCTGGACAAGGGCCGCTTCCAGGCCGAGGTCGGCGGCGTCGATGCAGCCTACTCGCGCGGTGGCGGGGTGTCGGTCGATGACGTCTCGTACGGCGGGCTGGAGCTGCGGCTGGGCCTGACCTCCACCCTCGAAGGCCAACTGACCTGGACCGCCCACGAGCGGGTGCGGACCCAGGACCATGGCGTGGTCGACGTCGTCTCGGGCGCCGGCGACCTGGGCGTGGCCCTGCGGTGGTCGCTGAAGAACCCGGCGGGCGATGGCCTGTCGATCGCGGTCCAGCCCTATGTCACCGCCCCGACCGGTTCGCATGGCATCGGCATCGACGTCTGGCAGGGCGGGGTGGTCGTCCCGGTCTCGATCCCGCTGAATGGTGACTGGTCCTTGAGCCTGTCGCCGCAGGTCGAGGCGCGGGAGAACGCCTCGGGCGCGGGTCGCCATGCCGGCTACGCCCTGGCCGGCGGTGTCGGTCGTGCCGTGGGGCCGGTGAACCTCGGCGCGGAGCTGTGGGTCGATCGCGACGACGACCCGTCGGGCCACACGACCCAGGCCAGCTTCGACCTGACCGCCGCCTGGACGCCCAAGCAGCTGCACGACGTCCAGCTGGACGCTTCAGCCTATGTCGGGCTCAACCGGCGGACGCCTGATCTGGAGTTGGTCGTGGGCCTGGCCCACCGGTTCTGATCATCGCCGCGCCGACCAGGCCCGCCACGATCGCCGCCGCGGCGCTGATCCCCATCACCCACGGATAGCCGCCGCCTCCGGGTGCGAAATAGACCAGGCCCAGCACCGCGATGGCCAGCAGTCCGGCGACGCGGGCGACGGCGTTGTTGATGCCCGAGGCGACGCCGGAATGGCTGGACGGGACCGCCGTCATCACCGTGCTGGTCAGCGGCGCGACGCTGATCGTCATGCCGACGGCCAGCACCAGCAGGCCCGGCAGTACGCCAGTCCAGAAGCCGTTGCCGATCCATGGCGCGCCGAGCAGAGCAAAGCCGATCCCGGCCGTGATTGGTCCGACCGTCAGCATGGCCCGCGCCCCGACCTTGTTGGCAATGCGGCCCGCGAGCCCGGACAGCGTCCCCATCACCAACGACAGCGGCAGCAAGGTCGCGCCGGCCTGAGCGGCCTTGTAACCGTGCCTGGCGATCAGCTCGTAGGGCAGGAAGAACATCGCCCCGGTCAGGCCGAAATACAGCGCCAGGGTCAGAAGGTTGGCGCCGCTGAAGGTCGGTGAGCGATACAGCGACAGCGGCATCATCGGATGGGCCTCGCGGCCTTGCAGCACGACGAAGCCGACTAGGATCGCCGCGCCGGCAAGGATGGCGCTCCAGACGGCGGGACTGGCCCAGCCGCGTTCGCCCGCCGCCGTCAGGCCCCAGGTCAGGGCGCCCAGGCCGGCGGCGGCCAGGAGCGCGCCGCGCCAGTCCAGGTGCTGGACGTCCGGATCGCGGCTCTCGGGAACCGCCTTCAAGGTCAGCCAGACCGTGGCGGCGGCGATCGGCAGGTTGATCAGGAAGACGGCGCGCCACGACACCGCGTCGACCAGCCAGCCGCCCAGCACCGGTCCCAGCGCGGCGGTCACCGCCCCGAACCCGGCCCAGGCCCCGATCATCGGCCCGCGCCGGACCTCGTCGAAGGCCGCGCCCAGGATCGCCAGGCTGGCCGGTACGACGAGGGCCGCGGCGACGCCTTGCAGGGCGCGAGCGGCGATCAGCCAGGCGATGGTGGGGGCGGCGGCGCAGGCCAGGGAGGCCACGGCGAACAGGGTCACGCCGATGGCGAACACCTTGCGCCGCCCCCAGCGATCGCCGGCCGAACCGCCGATCAGCACCAGCGAGCCGAGCAGCAGCAGGTAGGCGTTGACGATCCACTGGATCTCTTCGGGCCGCGCCGAGAGCGCCTGGCGGATCGTCGGCAGGGCCACATTGACCACCGAGCCGTCGATAAAGGCCAGGCTGGAGCCCAGCACGGTCGCGGCCAGGATCAGCCGGCCGCGACTTTTGGAAATGGTCTCGTCCATGCGCAGACCATGAACCCGCGATCAGGCCGGCGCTAGAACCCGCGCCTTCTTCCAGGCGCCGTAGGCGAAGGTCGCCACGCCCAGCCAGATGAACACGAACGACAGCGCCCGCAGCGGCGTGAACGACTCGCCGAACGCCACGCCCAGGGCGAACTGCAGGGTCGGGGCGATGAACTGCAGGAAGCCGACGGCGCTGAGCGGCAGGCGGCGGGCCGACCAGGCGAACAGGGCCAGCGGCACCACGGTCGCTGGGCCGGCCAGGGCCAACAGGGCGGTGACCCCCGCGCCGCCGCCGAAGTGCCCCTGACCGCTCGACTGCAGGAACCAGACATAGGCCAGGCCCGGCAGGGCCAGATAGGCGCACTCGACAAAGAGGCCGGTCTGGGCGTCGGCCTTCACCTGTTTGCGCAGGATGGCGTAGGCGCAGAAGGTCAAGGCGAGACCCAGCGACACGATCGGCAGGTGGCCCAGGGCCACGGTCTGGATGGCCACGCCGACGGCCGCGAAGCCGATGGCGACCTTGCCCTCGGTCGTCAGGCGCTCGCGAAACAGCAGGGCGCCGGCCGCCATGTTCATCAGCGGGTTGATGTAATAGCCGAGGCTGGCCTCGATCACGTGGCCGGCGTTGACCGCGAAGACGTAGATCGTCCAGTTGCTGAAGATCGCCGCCGTCGACAGCAGCAGCACGCCCAGGGTCTTGGGCTGGCGCAGCACCTGGGCGACCTGACCGCCCTGCTTGGCCAGCAGGACCAGGCCCCCGGCCCACAGCACCGACCACAGCGAGCGGTGGGCGATCATCTCCCACGAGGTGACGCCCAGGTTCGACAGCAGGTGGAAATACAGCGGCAGGAAGCCCCACAGCACGTAGCAGCCGACGCCGGCGGCATAGGCGGAGCGGCTCTCGGCCTGGGTGTCGTTCACGCTCGCCGACATGGTTCGTCCTTCATGCTCGGAATGAAAAAGGGCTCCCGGGAGGTTTGCCCCGGGAGCCCTGATTTCCACCCGCTTGTTGCGGATCGGGGATCTTAGGCGGGGGTCTTCTGCTTGATCAGGCCCTTGTCGTGCAGCAGCTGGGCGATCTGCACGGCGTTCAGCGCCGCGCCCTTGCGCAGATTGTCGGCCACGCACCACAGCGCGATGCCGTTCTCGACGGTCGGGTCGGTGCGGATACGCGAGACATAGACCGGGAACTCGCCGGCGGCTTCCTTCGGCGTCATGTAGCCGCCGTCCTCGCGCTTATCGATGACTTCCACGCCGTCGGCGTCGCGCAGGATCTCGCGAACGTCTTCCTCGTCCAGCGGGGTCTCGAACTCGATGTTCACCGACTCGGCGTGGCCCACCATGACCGGCACGCGCACGGCGGTGGCGGTCAGCTTGATCGACGGATCCAAGATCTTCTTGGTCTCCATCATCATCTTCCACTCCTCCTTCGTGTAGCCGTCCTCCATGAACACATCGATGTGCGGGATGACGTTGAAGGCGATCTGCTTGGTGAACTTCTTGGGCGGCGGGGCGCCCAGGACGAAGACGCCCTTGGTCTGGTCCCACAGCTCGTCCATGCCCTCTTTGCCGGCGCCCGACACCGACTGGTAGGTCGAGACGACGACGCGCTTGATCTTGGCTTCGGCGTGCAGCGGGGCCAGCACCACCACCAGCTGCGCGGTCGAGCAGTTGGGGTTGGCGATGATGTTCTTGGGCATGTTGTCGACGGCGTTCGGATTCACCTCCGGCACCACCAGCGGCACGTCCGGGTCCATCCGGAAGTGGCTCGAGTTGTCGATGACGATCGGACCGGCCGCGCCGATCTTCTCGCCCCATTCCTTGGAGATCGCGCCGCCGGCGCTCATCAGCACGATGTCGACGGTCGAGAAGTCGAACTGCGCCAGATCCTCGCAGTGCAGGATCTTGTTCCCGAACGAGACTTCCACGCCGATGGACTTACGGCTGGCGATGGCATGCATCTTGTCGACCGGGAATTTGACTTCCTCGAGGATGTTGAACATCTCGCGGCCCACATTGCCCGTGGCGCCGACCACGGCGACCCGGTAACCCATCGCGCTCTCCTGAAACTGTCGTCCGCGTACCGCGCGGAGCGTGGTTCCCGTACGCCTCATGCCCAGTTGGCGCAAGGCGAGGAAAGCTGGCCGGGCGTTTAGGGCTTGGCGGGCGGCAGGTCTTCCAGGGTGAAGGTCATCGGGATGGTGACGCGCAGGCCGTCGACCGTGTCGCCCTCCTTGGTCCACGGGTTCATGCGCATGTGGGCGGCCGCCTTGATCGCCGCCGCGCCGAAGTCGAGGCCGGCGGGCGCCTCGCGCGCGGCCTGGCAGTCGGCCAGCTCGCCCGTCGCCGTCACCGTGCAGGTGACCGCGCCGTCGCCCGTCCTGACGCCGGCCTTGATCGCCGCCTCGGGATAGACCTCGACCATGCCCGCGGGCGACAGGGTGCGGATCCAGCGCGGCTTGGTCAGCCTGCGCGCGTCCGGCAGGGCCGGGTCGCGGAAGCGGAACGGCACGTCGATCTTGAAGGTCTTCACCGTCTTGGCGTCGGCGGGGGCGAAGGTGATCCGGAAGTCCTTGGCCAGGGACTGGGCCGCCTTGCCAAAGCCCCTGCCGCGCGGGCTTTCCGAGATCACGCTGCAGCTGCGCAGCAGGCCGGTCTTGTCGAGGGCGCAGCGCAGGGCGGCCTGTCCCGAGGCCAGGCCGGCGGCCTCCTTGGGCCAGGTCGCATTGATCCGGGCCTGGGTCGGGACCTGGGTCCACGGCGGATCCAGCACGACGGTGGTGCTGTTCATCATCGAGGCGGGATTGGGCGCTTCCCAGTTGATCGGGATCCGCACCGAGCCGCCTGGCACGGCCTTGCCGCCCCGGATCATCGGGGTCATCCGCAGTTGCGGGGTGATCTGCAGGCCGGCCAAGCCGAAATTGTAGTCCTTGGGCGACTCGCTCACGACCTTGCAGTTCTGCAGGAAGCCTTCGACCGTCACCTGGCAGCCGACCACGGCCTTGCCGCCGACGCCATTCTCGAGCGCCTTCTTGGGAAAGACGTTGGCGATGTCTTGGGGCGTCGGCCGGCGCAGCCAGTCGGGATTGGCGTCGCCCGGAGCGAGGAACTCCAGGTGGGTCCGCACCGGCCGGCCGACCACCGATGCGCCGGCCTCGTCGGTGGTCTTGATCCGCTCGTAGCCCACCACCGACAGCGCCGCCTGGCCAAAGCCCTGGCCGGGCGGATCCTCCTTGGCGATCTTGCAGTCCACGAGCTTGCCGCCTTCGGCCGCGACGCAGTCGAGCGCCGCCTTGCCGGTGACGGTCGCGCCCTTGGGATAGGCGGCCTTCATCTTGGCCTTGGGCGCGCCGGCGACGAAGGTGGCCTTCCAGCCGCCGGTCCTGGCTGGCGCGTCATCGTCATCGTCGGCCCAGGCGACGTGAAGGGAGACAACGGAAAGGCCAGCGGCGAGCAGCGCCGGCAGAAGCTTACGCGACACGGTGAAACCCTGAGCAGGGGGCGGCGCGCGACCCTTTCGCCGCTCGACCTTAAGTCGAGCATATGCCAGGAAATCGCCGCTCGCCAGAGGGTTCCCGACGCACCTCTAGGTCCCTATGTTGCCGCCATGACCGACGTCGCCGCGCCCCCGCTTCCGAACGCTTCCGAACTGACCCAGGACGGCCCCGCCGTCCGGCTCTTTCTCGTGGACGGCTCGGCCTATCTGTTCCGCGCCTATCACGCGCTGCCGCCGCTGACCCGCAAGAGCGACGGCCTGCCGGTGGGCGCCGTCCAGGGCTTCTGCAACATGCTGTGGAAGCTGATGCGCGACATGCAGGGCGACACGCCCACGCACCTGGCCGTGATCTGGGACCACTCGGAAAAGACGTTCCGCAACCAGCTCTACGACAAGTACAAGGCCCACCGCCCGCCGCCGCCCGAGGACCTGATCCCGCAGTTCCCGCTGGTGCGCGAGGCGACCCTGGCGTTCGGCGTGCCGGCCATCGAGCTGCCCGGCTACGAGGCCGACGACCTGATCGCCGCCTATGCCTGCAAGGCCCGTGAAATGGGCGGCGAGGCGATCATCGTCTCGTCCGACAAGGACCTGATGCAGCTGGTCGGCGACGGCGTCTCTATGTTCGACCCGATGAAAGGCCTGCGCATCGAGCGCGAGCAGGTGTTCGAGAAGTTCGGCGTCTATCCCGACAAGGTGGTCGACGTTCAGGCCCTGTGTGGCGACAGCGTCGACAACGTCCCGGGCGCGCCTGGCATCGGCATCAAGACCGCCGCCCAGCTGATCACCGAATATGGCGATCTCGACACGCTGCTGGCCCGCGCCGGCGAGATCAAACAGCCCAAGCGCCGCGAGACCCTGATCGAGTTCGCCGACCAGATCCGCCTGTCGCGGGCCCTGGTCAAGCTGGACTGCGACACGCCGCTGCCCCAGCCGCTGGACGAGCTGAAGGTGCGCGAGCCGGACAAGGAAGTCCTGGCCGCCTTCCTCGAGCAGATGGAATTCCGCACCCTGGCCCGCCGGGTCGGCGACGGCTCGGCCGCGATGGCGCCCGGAACCTTGGGTGGTCCGTCGAGTGACCGCGCCCCTGCCCAGCCCAAGGCCCCGGTCGCCACCGTCTCGTACATGGGCGCGGCCGCCCGCGCCGCCGCCAATCCGGTGGCCGAGCCGGTCACGATCGACCACGCCGCCTATGCCTGCGTGCGCGACCTCGACACCCTGAAGGCCTGGGTGGCCAAGGCTCGGGCGAAAGGCGTGGTGGCCTTCGACACCGAGACCGACGCCCTGTCCTCGGCCAACGCCGGCCTGTGCGGCGTGTCGCTGGCCATCGCGGCGGGCGAGGCTTGCTACATCCCGATCAGCCACTGCGAGAAGGCCGACGGCCTGGCCTTCGAGGCCCCCGCCGACATCGAGCAGATCGGTCTCGACGACGTGATCGCCATCCTGAAGCCGCTGCTGGAAGACCCGGCGGTGCTGAAGGTGGCCCAGAACGCCAAGTACGACATCGCGGTGCTGTCGCGGCACGGGATCCAGGTCGCGCCGATCGACGACACCATGCTGATCTCCTACGTGCTGGAGGCCGGCTTGCACGGCCATGGCATGGACGAGTTGTCGGAGCTGTGGCTGGGCCACAAGCCGATCCCGTTCAAGCAGGTCTGCGGCTCGGGCAAGGGCCAGATCAGCTTCAAGCACGTAGCCCTGCCCGAGGCGACCGCCTACGCCGCCGAGGACGCCGACGTCACCCTGCGCCTGTGGGAGATCCTGAAACCCCGCCTGGCGCGCGAGGGCCTGGCGACCGTCTATGAGACGCTGGAGCGTCCGATGCCGGCGGTGCTGGCGCAGATGGAGAACAACGGCGTCCGCGTCGACCCCGAGGCCCTGCGCCTGCTGTCCAACGAGTTCTCGCTGCGCATGGCCAAGTTCGAGGAGCGGGCCCAGGAGATCGTCGGCCGCCCCTTCAACCTGGGCAGCCCCAAGCAGATCGGCGACGTGCTGTTTGGCGAGATGAGCCTGAAGGGCGGCAAGAAGACCGCCACCGGCCAATGGTCGACCGACAGCGACGTGCTGGAAGGCCTGGCCAACGAGCACGAGCTGCCCCGCGTCCTGCTGGACTGGCGTCAGCTCAGCAAGCTGAAGGGCACCTATACCGAGAACCTGATCGCCGCGATCGCCGAGCGCACGGGCCGGGTGCACACCTCCTACGCCCTGGCCGCGACGACGACCGGGCGCCTGTCCTCGTCCGATCCCAACCTGCAGAACATCCCGGTCCGGACGGAGGAAGGCCGCAAGATCCGCAAGGCCTTCGTGGCCGAGGCGGGCAAGGTGTTGATCAGCGCCGACTACAGCCAGATCGAGCTGCGCCTGCTGGCCTTCATCGGCGACATCCCGCAGCTGAAGAAGGCCTTCCAGGAGGGCCTGGACATCCACGCCATGACGGCCTCGGAGATGTTCGACACGCCGATCGAGGGCATGGACCCGATGATCCGCCGCCGGGCCAAGGCCATCAATTTCGGCATCGTCTACGGCATATCGGCCTTCGGCCTAGCCAACCAGCTGGGCATCGGCCAGGGCGAGGCGGGGGCCTATATCAAGACCTATTTCGAGCGCTTCCCGGGCATCCAGGCCTATATGGACGCGACCAAGGCCTTCGTGCGCGAGCACGGCTATGTCACGACCATCTTCGGGCGGAAGATCAATATTCCGGACATCCAGGCCAAGTCGGTCGGCCAGCGCCAGTTCGCCGAGCGCGCGGCCATCAACGCCCCGATCCAAGGCGCGGCCGCCGACGTCATGCGCCGGGCCATGGCCCGCATGCCCGCCGCCCTGACCGCCGCCGGCCTGGAAGCGCGCATGCTGCTGCAGGTGCACGATGAACTGGTCTTCGAGGCCCCCGAAGCCGAGGCCGATCGCGCCTGCGAGGTGATCAAGAGCGTGATGGAAAAGGCCGCCGAGCCGGCCGTCGCCCTGTCGATCCCATTGACCGTCGAGGCCCGCGCCGCCAAGAACTGGGACGAGGCGCACTAGGGCATCAATCCGTACTCGGAGCGATTTCGTGTCGCTCCGAGCCCGTCCCCGGCGTTGGGAGCGCTTCCACAACCCAGGGGCAAGTCTTTGAGTTTGTGACGAAATCTCAGGATGTGCTGCGACGTTCCGCCACAGTACAGTTAACAGCCCGGCAACCTCGTCAGCTCAAAAAGAAGGCGATGTGTTCGGTTGCACGGTTACCCACCGTCGCGCCCGGACCTTGAGAAACCTTCGGAGGCTGCGGTGAAGTTCGGCAATTTCAGGATTCCCACGAAGCTGCTGGTCGTGTTCGGCGTGCTGCTGGCGACCATCGCGACGATGGGCGTGGCGTTGTTCATCAACTCCAAGGTCCTGGAACAGTCGGTGGCGCGCACCGACCGCGCCTACAAGGTGATGCAGGCGGCCGACACGGCCACCTTCCGCCTGACCCGCCAGGAAAACTCGCTGCGCGGCTACCTACTTTCGGGCGACGACTACTACGTCAAGCGCATCGAGACCGTGCACAAGGTCAAGTTCTTCGGCGCCCTGGACAAGCTGGACACGCTGAACGCCGACAAGGCCCAAGTGCAGGCCATCCGTGACGCCTATGCCGGCTATCGCCAGCAGGCCATCGACCCGGCCCTGAAGCTGGGCGCCGATCCGGCCACCCGTCCGCAGGCCGTCGAACTGGTCCGCAACGACGGCGTCGCCGACAAGGCCGTGGTTCCGGTCGAGGACGCGCTGGAAGCCATCCAGACCTGGGCCCAGAAGCAGATCGACGCCGAAGCCCTGGCTCAGAAGCAGGCCCAGGCCCTGTCGAACACCGTGCTGACGCTGGGCATCCTGCTGAGCGCGGCCATTGCGCTTGGCGGTGGTCTGCTGCTGTCGAGCTCGATCGCCAGGCCGGTCGCCGCCATGACCGCCGCCATGCGCCGCCTGGCCTCGGGCGACAACGCCATCGACGTTCCGGCCACCGACCGCGCCGACGAAGTGGGCCAGATGGCCGCCGCCGTCATCCACTTCAAGGAAGCCGCGATCGCCAAGATCCGCGTCGAGAAGGACGCCGAGAGCACCCGCACCGCCGCCGAGCGCGACCGGGCCGCCAATGACGATGAGCGCCGCGCCGCCGAGGCCGAGCAGGCCGAAGTGGTCGAGGCCCTGGCCTCGGGCCTGTCGCGCCTGGCCGGCGGCGACCTGACCGCCCGCATCGACGCGCCGTTCGCCGGCCGCTACCTGCAACTTCGCGAGGACTTCAACGAGGCCGTCGCCAAGCTGCAGGACGCCATGAAGGCCATCGTCGCGGCCACCGGCGGCGTCAACGCCGGCTCGGACGAGATCGCCGAAGCCTCCAACAACCTGTCGCGCCGCACCGAGCAGCAGGCCGCCGCCCTGGAAGAGACCGCCGCCGCCCTGGACGAAATCACCGCCACGGTCCGCAAGACCGCGTCGGGCGCCAAGGAAGCTTCGCAGGTCGTGGCCGCCGCCCGTTCAGACGCCGAGCGCTCAGGCCGCATCGTCGGCCAGGCTGTCTCGGCCATGACCGAGATCGAGACCTCGTCCAGCCAGGTCAGCCAGATCATCGGCGTGATCGACGAGATCGCCTTCCAGACCAACCTGCTGGCTCTGAACGCCGGCGTCGAAGCCGCTCGCGCTGGTGAAGCCGGCCGTGGTTTCGCCGTCGTCGCCCAGGAAGTCCGCGCGCTGGCCCAGCGCTCGGCCGACGCCGCCAAGGAAATCAAGACCCTGATCTCGACCTCGACCCAGCAGGTCGAGGCCGGCGTGGACCTGGTCGGCCAGACCGGCGAGGCGTTGAACCGCATCGTGGAGCAGGTCGCCTCGATCGACGCGCTGATGCAGGAGATCTCGGCCTCGACCACCGAACAGGCCACCGGCCTGAACGAGGTCAACACGGCCGTGAACCAGATGGACCAGGTCGTCCAGCAGAACGCCGCCATGGTGGAAGAAGCCACGGCCGCGACCCACTCGCTGAAGAACGAAGCCGGCTCGCTGGCCAGCATGGTCTCGCGCTTCAAGGTCGGCGCGGAGAACGCCGCCGTGCCGCAGGCCAGCCGTCCGGGTCAGCGTCCGGCGACGCCGGTGGTCAACCGGGCCAAGCCGGTCTCACGACCTGTGTCGCGCGGCGCCACCGCCGTGGCGGTCAGCGAGGACTGGGAAGAGTTCTGATCACGCGCCGTTAGCGCCGAGACTTGAAGGGCTCTCCGGGAAACCGGGGAGCCCTTTCTCTATCAGCCCTTGTTCAGGGCGATGGTCTCGAACGACGACTGGGTCGTCTGCGGCCCGTGGGACGCATTGGGGGTCGGCAACGCCAGGCCGATGGCCGCGGCGATGAAGAGGGCGATGGCGAAGAAGGCCTTGCTGGCCATGGTCCTGATCTCTGGTCTGCGTCGTAAAGCGACAATCGCGGGCGCTGACGGAGCCACAGATGGCCCGCTCACGCTCGGTTCAAGACCTCGTCGACCGGTGTTCCTGGAACAGCGACGAAGGTGTCTTGATCCGACAAGAAAGGCCGGAAACCGCCCTCGCGGTTCCCGGCCTTATTTCAGGGTCGAAATGGAACTTTTTGGCGTTGGTTTAGAAGATCTCGAACAGACCCGCCGCGCCCCGCTGAGATCGCGAAAGCGATCTCAGCTACTTTTCGCTGATGGGCGCCGTCCTCTGTCCTGATCGAAATCAGAAGATCTCAAACAGGCCGGCGGCGCCCATGCCGCCGCCGATGCACATGGTCACCACGCCCAGCTTGGCCTTGCGGCGCTTGCCTTCCAGCAGCAGGTGGCCGGCGCAGCGGGCGCCGGTCATGCCGAAGGGGTGGCCGATGGCGATCGAACCGCCGTTGACGTTGTACTTCTCCGGATCGATGCCCAGGCGGTCGCGGCTGTAGAGGCACTGCGAGGCGAAGGCTTCGTTCAGCTCCCAGATGTCGATGTCGTCGACCTTCAGGCCGTGGCGTTCCAGCAGGCGCGGCACGGCGAAGACCGGGCCGATGCCCATCTCGTCGGGCTCGCAGCCGGCGATGGCGAAGCCCTTGAACAGACCCAGCGGCTCCAGGCCACGCTTGGCGGCTTCCTTGGCTTCCATCACCACGACGGCGGCGGCGCCGTCCGACAGCTGGCTGGCGTTGCCGGCGGTGACGAAGTTGCCCGGACCCTTGACGGGTTCCAGCTTGGCGAGGCCTTCGAGGGTGGTTTCCGGACGATTGCACTCGTCCTTGGTGACCACATAGTCGACCAGGCTCTCTTCCTTGGTCTCCTTGTTGACCACCTTCATCTTGGTGGCCATCGGCACGATCTCGTCGTCGAACAGGCCGGCGGCCTGGGCAGCGGCGATGCGCTGCTGGCTGCGCAGCGAATATTCGTCCTGGTACTCGCGGCTGATGTTGTAGCGCTTGGCGACGATGTCGGCAGTGTCGATCATCGCCATCCACAGGGCCGGATGGGTCTTCAGCAGCTTCTCTTCGGTGATGTGGTAGCGGTTCATGTGGCCGCCGGCATTGACCAGCGAGATCGACTCGACGCCACCGCCGACCGCGACGGGCGCGCCGTCGTTGCGGACATAGTTGGCGGCCGTGGCGATCGCCTGCAGGCCCGAGGAGCAGAAGCGGTTGACCGTCTGACCCGAGGTTGTCACCGGCAGGCCGGCCCACATCGCCGCGTTGCGGGCGACGTTCATGCCGGTGGCGCCTTCGGGGCCGCCGCAGCCCAGGACGACGTCCTCGACCTCGGCTCCTTCCAGGCCGGCGCGGGAGACGGCGTGCTGGATGGCGTGACCGGCCATGGCCGCGCCATGGGTGTTGTTGAAGCCGCCGCGAACGGACTTGGCCAGGCCCGTGCGGGCGTAAGAGACGATGACCGCTTCGCGCATTGAGGCGCACTCCCCGTTAAAACATTAGTTTGAATTGGCCCCACCCTAGACCGGCTTTTCGCGGTGCGAAAGATCACGCACGCGTCAACGTCAATTCAGCCCACTTTTCATACGTCGATTTCGAAAGCCTCCGACACCGGTGTCTAAAACACTGATTTCCCAGCTTTTCGTTTCGCGTTGACTTTCCCTGATTCAAGGATGAACGCTGCGATTGCGCCGCAAGCTCGACCTCGCGGCGTCAAAAAATGCCTTACGGGAGGTAAGAATGACCAAAGCTACATCGCGCCGTCAGGCGCGTCGCGCGCTGCTGGGCGCCAGCGCGCTCTCCACCTTGCTGTTGTTTCCGGCCCTCGCGGCCGCCCAGCAGGACAACACCGCCATCGAGGAAATCATCGTCACCGCCACCAAGCGCGACGCGACGATCCAGGACATCCCCTTCTCGATCAACGCCCAGACGGAAAAGGACATTCAGCGTTCGGGCGCCGTCACGCTGGAAGACCTGTCGCGCAACGTCGCCGGCCTTACGATCCAGAACCTCGGCCCCGGCCAGAGCCAGGTGTCGGTGCGCGGCGTCTCGGCGGGCCAGGTCGTCCGCGACCAGCCGGGCGTCAAGGAACAGGTCGGGGTCTATCTCGACGAGTCCGTGATCTCGCTGTCGCTGTTCACGCCGGACGTGGACCTGTTCGACCTGAATCGCGTCGAGACCCTGCGCGGCCCGCAGGGCACGCTGTTCGGCTCGGGCTCGGTCGGCGGCACGATTCGCTACATCACCAACCAGCCCAAGCTGGGCGTGAAGGAAGGCACGTTCGAGGCCAACGCCAACCTGGTCGGCGGCGACGACTTCGGCGGCCACGTGAAGGGGGCGGTCAACGTCCCGATCTCCGACAAGGTTGCCATGCGCGCGGTCGGCTACCTGACCCGCTACGGCGGCTTCATCGACGCCCGCAAGGAAGGCGGCAAGGTCGACAAGAACGTCAATGACGGCACGCGTCGCGGCGGCCGGGTGGCGTTCTATGTCGAGCCCAGCGAGACCTTCAACTTCACGCCGCGCTTGGTCTATCAGGAGATCCGGGCTCACGGCTTCAACCGCCAGGAGTCGTTCAACCTCTTCGCCAACCCCAACACCACGACCCGGCCCAAGATCACGCTGGGCGAGCGCGAGCAGTACCTGCTGCTGGACGAGAGCTTCGCCGACGACACGATGGTGGCGGACCTGACCGCCAACCTCGATCTGGGCATGGCCACCCTGACCTCGGTGACCAGCTATATCGACCGCAACATCGCCGTGAACCGCGACGCCAGCGCGCTGTCGGGCAGCGTCTCGGTCGATCTGGGCTTCCCGGCCGCGGCGGTGACCCTGCCGTCCAAGCTGGTCGACACCACGGACCTGGAGCAATTTACCCAGGAACTGCGTCTGGCCTCGACCGGCGACGGCCCGTTCCAGTGGGTGTTCGGCGGCTTCTATTCGAAGGTCGACCGCGTCTACACCCAGACCCTGCCGACCCCGGGTTACGACGCCTATACCGACGCCGTCCTGGGCGCGGGCACCTCGGCGGCGGTGCGCAACGGCTTCGCGGCCAACTCGCCCTACAACGCCTACCTGCCCTACAACATCAAGCAGAAGGCCGTTTTCGGGGAAGTGAACTACACGTTTGGCAAGCTGACCGCGACGGCGGGCGGCCGCTACTACGACTTCAGCGAGACGCGGCAGTTCAAGTCCGGCGGCCTGTTCGCCAACGGCGACAACCGCACCGACAAGACCTCGTCGGACGGCTTCACGCCGCGCTTCCTGCTGAGCTACGAGGCGACCGATCGCGTCACCTTCAACGCCCAGGCCTCGAAGGGCTTCCGCCTGGGCGGCGTCAACGACCCGCTGAACCTGCCGCTGTGCTCGGCCCAGGACCGGGCGATCTTCGGCGGCTACCAGAAGTATGACGACGAGACGCTGTGGAACTACGAGGGCGGCGTGAAGTCGCGCTTCGGCGGCGTCACCTTCAACGGCGCGGTGTTCTACACCGACATCAAGAACCTGCAGACGACCCTGGACGCCGGCTCGTGCTCGTCGCGCGTGGTGTTCAACGTGGCCAAGGCCCACACCAAGGGCGTCGAGGGCGAGCTGACCGCGCGCCTGGCCCCGGGCCTGGACATCGGCCTGTCGGGCAGCCTGCTGGAAGCCGAGTTCGACACCACGGTGAAGGACGGCACGGGCGCGGTGATCGGCGGCATCCGCGAGGGCAACCGCCTGCCGTCGGTGCCGAAGTTCCAGGTCTCGTTCGACGTCACCTACAGCCGCGAGGTGTGGGACGGCGCGAACGGCTATCTGAAGGCTTCGGTGCAGCACATCGGCAACCGCTTCACCCAGGCCAGCGACCAGGAGAACAACCCGCGCTCGTTCGTCTCGGGCCTGCCGTTCGGCGGGGCGACGGGAACCGTGCCGACGGTCGTGAACCTGCAGCTGCCCAGCTATGAGATCGTCAATCTCAGCGCCGGGGTCGAGATGACGGACGGCGTGGACATCACCCTCTACGTCAACAACCTGTTCGACGAGAACGCGCTGCTGTCGTTCGACCGCGAACGCGGCGGCCGGGCGCGCCTGGGCTACTCGGTGGGCCAGCCGCGCACGGCGGGCGTGACGATCCGCAAGTCGTTCTAGGCGGTTCGATCTAAGGACTTGAAGGGAGGGCGGTCGCTTCGGCGGCCGCCCTTTCCGTTACGGCGACTTGACGCTCCGCGACGGCGGGCGGACCCTCTTCTGAACAACGATAAGTCAGGTGGGAGGACGTCCATGGCCGAGCACGCCTACGATCTGGTCCTGCGCGGCGGCCTGGTGTTCGACGGGACCGGCGCGCCGGGCTTCGTCGCCGATGTCGGCGTTCGCGGCGGTCTGATCGCCGCCGTCGGTGCGAACCTGGCTCCTGGGACGGAAGAGCTCGACACCCGAGGGCGGATCGTCACGCCCGGCTTCGTCGACATCCACACCCACTATGACGGCCAGGCGACCTGGAGTGGGCGGATGGATCCCAGCTCCGGCCATGGCGTCACCACCGTGGTCATGGGCAATTGTGGCGTGGGTTTCGCGCCGTGCCGGCCCGAGGATCACGACCGGCTGATCCGCCTGATGGAGGGTGTCGAGGACATCCCGTTCCCGGTGCTGACCGAAGGCCTGCCGTGGACCTGGGAGAGCTTCCCCGACTATCTGGATTTCCTCGGCGGCCGCGCCTTCGACGTCGATGTCGGCGCCCAGCTGCCGCACGCGGCGCTGCGGGTCTATGTGATGGGCGAGCGCGGGGCCAATCGCGAGCCGGCGAACGAAGCCGACATCGCCGCCATGGCCGCGATCGCCAAACGGGCCATGGAGGCCGGGGCGCTGGGCTTCTCGACCTCGCGCACCCTCAATCACCGCACCAGCGACGGCCAGCCGACCCCGACCCTGACGGCTGGCGAGGACGAGCTGACAGCCATCGCCTTAGGGTTGGCCGCCGCCGGCAAGGGCGTGCTGCAACTGGTCTCGGACTTCTTCCCCGACGGCGCGGCCGAGCTGGCCATGCTCCGCCGGATCGTCGAGCGCTCGGGCCGGCCGCTGTCGTTCTCCCTGGTCCAGAGCCCCAAGGCGCCCGCCGGCTGGCAGGCGATGCTGGCGGGTCTGTCGGCCGCCGTCGACGCCGGTCTGCCGATGAAGGCCCAGGTCTGCGGTCGTCCGGTGGGGGTGCTGCTCGGCCTGGAGCTGACCCTCAACCCCTTCAGCCAGAATCCGGTTTTCGCCGAGCTCAAGGACCAGCCGCTGGAGGGCAAGGTCGCGGCCCTGTCCGACCCGGCCTTCCGCGCTCGCCTGCTGGCCCACGATGAGGAGGCCAAGGGCCCGTTCGCCGGCAGCGCGTTACGGGCCTGGGACAACCTCTTCCCGCTGGGCGCAGACCCGAACTACGAGCCGACCGCCGACGCGACGGTGGCCGCCATCGCCGCGCGTGAAGGCCTCGATCCGGCCGCTGTGGCGCTGGCCGCTCTCTTGGCGAATGACGGGCGCGGCATGCTTTACCACCCGTTCCTGAACTATGCCGACGGCTCGCTGGACCCCAGCTTCCACATGCTGACCCACCGCGACACGGTGCCGGGCCTGTCGGACGGCGGAGCCCATGTCGGCATGATCTGCGACGGCAGTTTCCCGACCAGCAACCTGGTCCACTGGGCCCGCGACCGCACGCGTGGCCCCAGGATCCCGCTGGAGACGATGATCGCCCGCCAGACCCGTGACACGGCCCAGGCGGTCGGCCTTCTCGATCGCGGCCTGATCGCCCCCGGCTACCGCGCCGACCTCAATGTCATCGACTACGAGGGCCTGAAGCTGGAAGCGCCGCGCGTGGTCTACGACCTTCCCGCCGGCGGTCGCAGGTTGGTCCAGAAGGCCCACGGCTATGTCGCCACCATCGTCGCCGGCGTCGTCACCCAGCGCGATGGCGAACCCACCGGCGCCCTGCCGGGGCGGTTGGTGCGCGGCGGCCAGGCCGCGCCGCTGGCCTTGGCGGCGGAGTAGGGTTCAGGCCGCCGCCTTCGCCTCGACCAGCGGGTCGGCGTGGCGGTGGATCAGGCGCCAGGCGCCGTCCTCGTGCCGGAACAGTTCGGTGATCCGCAGGTGCATCTCGACCGGCTCTTCGTGGCCGTTCAGGCGCACGGTGGCGTGCTGCAGGCCGGTCCAGTAGGCGAGGTCGCCGACGGAGTCGCTGTGCAGGATCTCCAGCGTCGTCTCGCCGCCCTGGCAGAAGGATTCGGCGTCGCGCGCATAGATGTTCGACACCCACTCGGCGCCGACTTCGCTGCCGCCGCGCGGAGGGAAGAAGCTGGCGGGGCAGGCCGTGGCGGCCAACTGGTCCAGCGGTCCGGCCTGGCCGTTCACATAGGCCTGGGCGGCGTGACGGCGGATCTCCAGGAAGGTGTCGAAGTCGGACATGGCGGCGCTCTCATTCTGGTCGTCAGGAAAGCGCGCGAGACACGGCTTAGGTTTCCCGGCGACGCGCCGCGAAGAGCGCCAAGGCCACGACCATCAGCGTTGTCGCCTCGGCCGGCCGGGTGCGCCAGGCGCCGGTCGCGCCCATGGCATTGATGAGGGCGTGGGGGATCAGGCCGGCGACCAGCAGGCTGCCGCGCCCGTGGACATGCAGCCGGGTCATCAGCAGCGACAGCGCCACCGTGCCCAGCGCGTACCAGCCGATATCGGAGAAGGGCGTGACCACGATGCCGGAGAACAAAAAGGCCGGCACGTGCCAGAGCGTCCAGATCACGCCGAGGATGGTCCCGGCGACGAGCGGCGACCAGCGCTTGAGCATCCGGGGCAGGGCGTAGCCGCGCCAGCCGAACTCCTCGCCCAGCGGACCGACATTGGTCACGACCTGGGCGGTGGTAAGCAGAAGCAGCGGCGTGGCGACCAGGACATCGGCGGGCTTCACCGGCCAGGGCTTGGGCATGAACAAGCTCAGCGCCATGGCGATGGCAGGTAGGGCCAGCAACGCGACGGCCAAGGTGAGGCCCGTGCCCGGCAAGAGGCGGCGCGCCAGGGCCTTCAGGCCGCCGAAGCCGTCTTCCCGCACGGTCAGAAACAGGCCGACGAGGCTGGGCGCGCAGGCGGCGACCAGATAGGCCGGCGAGCCATATTCGAACGGCCCGAACAGCGCCGTCAGCGGCTTGGGAAACAGCAGCCACAGGCCGCCGACGCCCCAGGTGATCGCGAAGGTCAGGACGAAGAAGCGGACGAGGCGCCGCGTGCCGACGCTCATCTCACCAGCTCCCCGAGCTGCCGCCGCCGCCGAACGATCCGCCCCCGCCGCCGCCCCAAGAACCGCCGCCCGAGCCGCCGCCATATCGGACGCTGCCGTCTTCGTTCTGGTCGTTGGGCATCCAACTCACCAGGCCGCCACCCGTGTCGGGTCGGTAGATGGCGCGGGGGCGCAGGCCGAAGAAGCCTTCCCACAGCCCTTTGGACAGTCCGATCGCGAGCGAGAGGACGAGGCCGATCACCAGCTTGATCAGGGGCTTGTTGCTGTCGGTTCGTGCCGAGGCGGCCTTCTGCTCGACGACCGCGCGGGCCTGGTCGTCCGGAAGCCGCAGCTGCTGGTCGATCGCCAGCGCCCCGGCCAAGGCGCCGCCGTCGAAGTCCTGCTTGCGCAGCTTGGGCAGGATGGTCGACTGGATGATGGTGCTGGCGAGGGCGTCGGTGAGGATGGGCTCCAGGCCGTAGCCGACCTCGATCCGGACCTTGCGTTCGTTTGGGGCGATGATCAGCAGGACGCCATCGTCGCGATCGGCGTCGCCGACGCCCCAGGCGCGACCCAACTGGTAGCCGTAGTCCTCGATGGAAACGCCCTGCAGGCTGGGCAGGGTCACGACCATCAGCGCGCGGCCCGTGGTCCGGCGCAGCTCGGCCACTTCGGCCTGCAGATCGGCTCGCGTCGCGGCCGACAACACGCCCGCGGCGTCGACGACGCCGTCGGGCGAATAGGCCGGGAAGCTGGGCGTGGCGAAGGCCTGGGTGGCCAACAGCAGGCCCAGCGCCAGGCTCAGCCACACGAGAAGCCGGGCCACGGGAGCGGGTCTCAGCGCTTGGGCAGGATGGTCAGGTCGTCGGGCAGTTCGTTGCGGTCGTCGCCGCGCGGCGGGACGTGGGCGGCCAGGATCGTACCGGCGCGGGCCACGGCGGCGACGAAGCCGTCGGTGACCTTGCCCTGCTTGAGGCCGCCGACCAGATCGGCCACCACCTCGTCCCACACCGTGTCGGGCGCGGCCTTATAGATGCCTTCGTCGGCGATGACCTCGACCCGGTGCTCGGCCAGGGCGGCGAAGATCAGGACGCCGGTGCGGTCACGGGTGACGTGCAGGCCGTGGCTGAGGAACTGCTCCATGGCCGCGCGGCGCACGCGGGCCGTCTTCAGCGAGCCGGGGGTGAGGGCGCGGCGCACGGGCGGGATCGAGACGACCAGGGCGGCGACCACGAACACCACCAGCTGCAAGGCGATATAGGTCGACAGCGCCGACAGGATCGCGCCGTCCAGCGCCGCCTGGTGGCCGATGCTCCAGCCGCCGAACAGGCGGGTCAGCATCTCCGGCCGGAAGCCGGCGAACAGGGCCGCTGCCGGCAGGACCAGCGCCGTCGCGGCGGCCCAGACCAGCGGGGTCTCGCGATAGTCCGACACCTCGGGGGCCAGGACGCAGAAGATCTCGCCGGCGGTGGTCTTTTCGGCCTCGGCCACCGCGCCGGCGATGCGGTCGAGGTCCTGTGGGGTCATGCGTGTCGCCATCTCACCAACTCCCCGAACTGCCGCCGCCGCCGAACGATCCGCCGCCGCCGGAGAAGCCGCCGCCTCCGCCGCCACCGCCGCCGCTCCAGCCCCCGCCGCCCCGGCCGCTGTTGTTCAGGGCGCTGAGGATGATCCAGGGCAGGGCCGAGGAGAGGCCGCTGCGGCCGCGCCGGCCTCTGAACAGGCCGGAGAACACGAAGATGATGAACAGGAAGACCAGCAGGCCGATGATCGGCGAGCCGCTGGCCTTGTGCTTGGCGGGCTGGCTGGCCTCGGCGATGCGGACCTTGGCCTGGTCGGCGGGCAGGCTCAGCTGCTCGACGATGGCGTCCGCGCCGGCGATGATGCCGCCCTGCATGTCGCCGTCGCGGAACTTGGGCAGGATGGCGCTCTGGATGATGACGCTGGACAGGGCGTCGGTCAGCACCGGCTCCAGGCCGTAGCCGACCTCGATCCGCACCTTCCGGTCGTTGGGCGCGACCAGCAGGATCGCGCCGGTGTCCTTGTCCTTCTCGCCGATGCCCCAGGTCCGGCCCAGTTGGTAGCCGTAGTCCTCGATCGGATAGCCCTGCAGGCTGGGGACCGTGGCCACGACGAGCTGGCGGCCGGTCGTGGTCTCCAGGGTTTCCAGCTTGGCCGAGAGATCGCGCTCAGCGTCGGGCGACAGGATCCCGGCCTCGTCGACCACCCGCCCGGTCAGGGGCGGAAAGGTCGGCGCGGCGAGGGCGGGGAAGGCGAAGAGCACAGCCACGAGGGCCAGCATCCACGTCCTCACCCGGGGTAGGGCGCGATTCACGAGCCTACTGGACCTTCGGCGGGGTCGCCGTCGGCGGGTTCGAGAAGTCCACCGTCGGCGCACTCTGCGCGGCGGCCGAGGCCTGGAACAGCTGGGCCGGCTTCTGGCCGCTGTAGAGGGTCTTGGCCCACAGCAGGCTGGGGAAGGTGCGTAGGGTCGTGTTGTACTTCTGGGCGGTCTCGTTGTAGTCGCGCCGCGCGATCGTGATGCGGTTCTCGGTGCCTTCCAGCTGGCTTTGCAGGGCCAGGAAGTTCTGGTTCGACTTCAGGTCCGGATACTGCTCCTGGATGACCATCAGGCGGCCCAGCACGCCCGACAGCTTGTCCTGGGCGGCGGCATATTGCTGGAAGGCGGCCGGGTCGGTGATGGTCGAGGCGTCGACCTTCACCTGCGTGGCGCTGGCGCGGGCCTGGGTCACCTCGACCAGCACGCTCTTTTCCTGGGCCGCATAGCCCTTCACCGTGGCCACCAGGTTCGGCACCAGGTCGGCGCGGCGCTGGTACTGGTTCTGCACCTCGGCCCAGGCGGTCTTGGTCGCCTCGTCCTGGGTGGGGATGGTGTTGATCCCGCAGCCGGCGAGCGTCGCCGGGATGGCGACGATCAGGGCGACGCGCGCGGCGTTGTGAGCGAGACGGTTCATCAGGACCCTCCGAGCGAGCTTTCGTGCTCGCGTATCCACGTTAGATAGCGCGACCGTGACGATACGTCAGGCCGTGGCGGATTAAACCTTGGACAGGTCGCCTGGATCCGGCGGCGCTTCAAAGATCCGCGAAGGCCTGCTTGCGCGGGCCCATGTAGCCGAACAGCCAGGCGGCGACCTTGCGCATCTGGATCTCTTCCGAGCCCTCGGTGATCCGGTAGCGGCGGTGGTGGCGGTAGATGTGCTCGAACGGCTTGTGGCGCGAATAGCCGATGCCGCCGTGGATCTGCATCGCCCGGTCGGCGGCCTCGCAGCACAGGCGATTGGCCCAGTAGTTACACATCGAGACCTTGTCGGAGAGGCGCTTCTCGACCTCGACCTTGGACATCTGGTCCATCTCCCAGGCGGTCTTGCGGATCAGCAGGCGCAGCATCTCGGCCTGGGTCGACAGCTCGACGATCGGGAACTGGATGGCCTGGTTCTCCGACAGCGCCTTGCCGAACGGCTTGCGTGCGCGCGCGTACCTTATGCTCTCCTCGATGCAGAAGACCGCCGCGCCCAGGCTGGAGGCGGCCTGGCGGATGCGGTTCTCGTGCACGAAGTGCTGGGCGATCGAGAGGCCGCCGCCCTCGGGGCCGAACATCGCGCTGTCGGGCACCCACACGTTGGTGAAGCTGACGCGCGGGTGGTCGGTCGGCATGTTGAAGGTCCAGAGGTATTCCTCGATCTTCACACCGGGCGCGTGGGCGGGGACCAGGAAGGCGGTTATGCCGCGCGCGTCGCCGTCCTCGCCGGCGGTGCGCACGAACAGGCAGCAGTGCGTCGCCGCGTGCATGCCGGTGGTCCACATCTTCTCGCCGTTGATGCGCCAGCCGGCCTCGCCCTTGTGCTCCTCGCGGACCGCGCGGGTCTCCATGAAGGTGGCGTCCGAACCGTGGTCGGGCTCGGTCAGGCCGAACGTTGGGCGGAATGCGCCCCTGTCCAGCATGTCGCTGATCAGGTGCTGCTGGTCGGGCCGGCCGAAGTCGCGCAGCATCAGCACGAACGGATTGTTGCCGACGATCGAGTGCTCGTTCTGCAGGTCGTTGAAGAGGCCCAGGCCCTTGGACGCCAGGTGCTCGCGGATCACCGCCATCCACAGGTTGGAGCCGTCCTGCCCGCCATACTCCTTGGGCAGGGCAAAGCGGTAGTGGCCGGCCTGGTCGGCCAGCTTGCGGGCCTTGGCCAGCAGCTCCTCCCACTCGTGCTTGGGCAGGCCGCCCATGTCCCAGTCGGTGCGGGCCCATTCGCGGCGGTGGTCGAAGAAGCGTTCGTTGTCGTCGCGCGCCTGCAGGGGCGCGATCTCGCGGTCGATGAAGGCGTCGAGTTCGCCCAGATAGGCGCTCAGCGCCGGCGGCAGTTGGAAGTCCATGGCAAAGCCTCCCTCACGCACATCTTATGGTTTTGAGAGACACTAAGCGCGACGAGCGGTCGCGGCCAACCGTGCCCCTTGGGAACATGGCCTTAACCAGACGACCCTACGGTTAGCGCCATGATCACCATGGCCGCCTTCGCGATCATCGGCGCCGCGCTCGGACTGTTCGTCCGCCCGCGTCTGCTGGGCGTGGCGCTGCCGATCCTGCTGGCCCTGATCGTCGAGGGCGGGGTCTACTGGGCCATCGGGGTGATGGACCATCAGCCCAATCGCGAAGTCCTGATCCTGCGCCTGCACGCGGTCTTCGGCGAAGAGCTGATCGACATGGTCGGCCCGGTCGCCGCCGCGGCGATCGGCGCGGTCGTCGCCGCCGTGCTGGGCTTCTTCACCGACCCCAAGACCGTCGACGTGTACAGCGCCGAGAACATCCGGCGCCGCGTCGGCAAGGACGGTCGCTACGCCCGCGCCGAAGGCATGGTCGAGGACCGCGCCATCCACGCCAAGGCCGAGAGCCGGATCGACAAGATCCTGGGCCTCTAGGCCCCCAGGACAGCGTCCTCGGCCGCATAGTCGAACGGATCATAGGGATAGCTGGCCAGGATCGGGAACACCGTCCGCCAGTCGCGGCCGGCCGCCGCCCGCGTCAGCGCCTCGCAGATCGCGCCCGTCGTTGTTTCGTAGCCGGCCACGGGCGCATAGCCCAGGGCTAAGGCCGCGCGGGTGTCCAGGACGAACGGCGCGGGCGTTGACCACGGCGTGCGGCCGATGCGACGGCCTTCGAGCGGCGCGAAGGTCCCTGCATAGTTCATGTGTCGCGCGATGGTCTCGCCGATCGCCTGCACGGTCGGGGCCTGCGGATCGGCGATGTTGAGCACCCGCGTTCCAGGATGCTCCAGGACGGTCTGGACCAGGGCGGCGATGTTCAGGACCGAGGTGGCGTGGAAACGGCTGCGGCCGCCATAGGCCAGGGGGATGACCTTGCGCCCGTCCAGCATGCGTTTGACGAACCACCATTCGCGCGGGTGGATCGAGCCCACGCCGTGGATCGCGCCGGGCCGCAGCACCGTCACGGGCGGGGCCTGGGCCGCCAGCAGAATCTGTTCGAGCGCGACCTTGCGGGTCGAATAGGTCTCGGGACCCGCCGCCACGGTGGGCTGGGTCTCGGGGATCGGGTCGGGCAGGTCGGGAAAGCCGTTGATCGCGGCCTCGTCCAGGGTTCGCCCGGCCTCGTCGCGATAGACGCTGGATGACGAGATCACCACCAGCGCGCCCAGGTCCTGGCGCAGGGCCAGCAGCTGGCGGGCGTCCTCGGCGTCATAGGCGGTGACGTCGATCAGGGCGTCGGCGCCGTCGCCCACGGCCTGGCGCAGCCCGCCCTCCGCCTGGCGATCGACGGCCGTGAACCTGGCCCCACGTGCAACGAGTTCGGCGGGCAGCCGTCGCTCGCCGCGTCCGACGACCCGCACGTCCCATCCGGCGCCCAGCAGACGCTCGGTCACGGCCAGGCCGATCTGCCCGGCGCCGCCCAGGACTATGGCCAACCGCCCCATCCGCGCCTCCTCGCTGACGGCGCCAGCCTAGCCGCATCGCGCCGCGCGCAAGCATGAGAAGTTCAAATGTGAGCCCGCGCGCTCGCCGTTTCCGCGCGGCACTCGCCGCGTTTCGCCAGGAATCCCCGTTTTCTGAAAAGTCGACGTATCGACGAAATTCCGCTTGCGATATTTCTGATCACTGATATCTAAGCGATGCTTAGTTCGGATCCGAAGCACCGGTGGGGATATCGGTGCGGTCACCTCAGATGGGGTGTCGAGCTCCGGGCGGCAAGTGCACAGCTTATCGCCGATCAACGATCTGATTGTAACTTCCCCAACGCCGGAGGGCTTTCTGATGAAGCTCCGTTCCCTGGCGGCTGTCGCCGCCCTTTCCGTTTCCATGTTCGCCGGTTCGGCTTTCGCCGACGGCCGCATCGCCGCCGCCCTGGACGCGCCGGTCGCCGCCAAGACCAAGGTCGTCGCCGGCGGCGCCGTCTTCGTCTGCGAAGGCGCTGAGTGCGTCTCGGCCCAAGCCCCGTCGCGGGCGCTCACCGCGGTGGCCTGCAAGGCCCTCGCCAAGGAAGTGGGTCGCGTCGCGGCCTTCGGCGGCGAAACCAAGTCGCTGGACGCCGAAGACCTGACCCGCTGCAACGCCTCGGCCAAGGGCGGTTCGTCCCTGGCCTCGGCTAAGTAAGAACACGTACTGCGCTTTATCTGAGTACCAGACGCGTTGTGGGTCGCCGTTTCTCCGGCCCGGTCTGGCTGTTTCCTCGAGCATTCGCCTTAAAGGGCGGCGGAAACCTTCCGCCGCCCCTTTTCTTTTCCTGACCAGTGATTAGGTGACGCCGATGGACACGAGCTTGGCCGCCCAGCTGGAAACCGTTCTGCGCAAGGCCGCGGGCGATGGGACGGCCCTGGCTTCGATGACCGTGGACTATGCCGGTGAGGCCGGCGACGGCGTCCTGGAACCCAAGGGCTGGGTCGAGCGGGCCACCCGCAGCCTGGTCTTCGCCCAGGGCGAACTGCGGCGTCCGGACGGCGCTCTGGCGGCCTCGGCCTCGGCCGTGTTCCGCCGCGCCACGGACTGAAGGTTCGAACCTCGCTCGCCCCTTTGGTTGCGACTGCGAAAGGCCCGTGTTATCAGGCGCGCGGCTTCGGACGGGGCGGTGCGGCTGCACCGGCCGTCCATGTGCTTTTTACAAGCGCGCTCAAGCCTTTAAGCCGCGATAAGAGTTAACCTTCTTGTTCGCGGCCATTGCAACGCACCGGGCGGATACCAAGTGGCGGACGAAACCAAGGCGACGGATGCGGGTCAGCGCTATGCGCAGTCCCTCTTCGAACTGACGATCGAGAACGGCTCCCTGCAAAAGGTGGAAGCCGACCTGAAGAGCCTGAAGGCGATGGTCGCCGACAGCGCCGATCTGCGCCGTCTGATCGCGTCGCCCGCCTTCTCCGCCGAGGACAAGGGCAAGGGCCTGGTCGCCGTGGCCGTGAAGGCCAAGTTCGACCTGCTGACCACGAAGTTCCTGGGCCTGGTGGCCTCGAACGGCCGCACCGGCGACCTGCTGGGCGCCATCACCGCTTTCACCGAGCTGTCGGCCAAGCACCGCGGCGTCGTGACGGCCGAGGTCGTCTCGGCCGTCGCCCTGTCGGCCGCCCAGCTGAAGGGCGTGCAAACGGCCCTGGCTGAAGCCCTCGGCAAGACCCCCGAAGTTTCCACGCGCGTCGATCCGTCCCTCCTGGGCGGTCTGAAGGTGCGCGTCGGTTCGCGTCTCTTCGACGCTTCGCTCCGTTCGAAGCTCGATTCCCTGAAATTCGCCCTGAAGCGCGCTTAAGCCTTTAATTTAAGCGCCCCGAAAAAATTAGATCGCAGAGAGCCCAGAAGACCATGGACATCCGCGCCGCCGAGATTTCGGCCATCCTCAAGTCGCAGATCGCCAACTTCGGCGAAGAAGCCGCCGTTTCGGACGTCGGCCAAGTGCTGTCCGTCGGTGACGGCATCGCCCGCATCTACGGCCTGGACAACGTCCAAGCCGGTGAAATGCTGGAATTCCCGAAGGCCGGCGTGAAGGGCATGGCCCTGAACCTCGAGCGCGACAATGTCGGCGCCGTGATCTTCGGCGCTGACGCCGAGATCAAGGAAGGCGACGAAGTCCGCCGCCTGGGCGAAATCGTCGACGTGCCGGTCGGCCGTGGCCTGCTGGGCCGCGTCGTCAACCCGCTGGGCGAGCCGATCGACGGCAAGGGCCCGATCCAGTTCACCGAGCGTCGCCGCGTCGACGTCAAGGCTCCGGGCATCATCCCGCGCAAGTCGGTGCACGAGCCCGTGCAGACCGGCCTGAAGTCAATTGACACCCTGATCCCGGTCGGCCGTGGCCAGCGCGAGCTGATCATCGGTGACCGTCAGACCGGCAAGACCGCCGTCGCCATCGACACCATCCTGAACCAGAAGGCCGCCAACGCCGGCAAGGACGAGAGCGCCAAGCTCTACTGCGTCTACGTCGCCATCGGCCAGAAGCGCTCGACCGTCGCCCAGATCGTCAAGACCCTGGAAGAGCACGGCGCCCTGGAATACACGATCGTCGTCGTCGCCTCGGCCTCGGAGCCGGCCCCGCTGCAATACCTGGCTCCGTTCTCGGGCTGCGCCATGGGCGAGTGGTTCCGCGACAACGGCCTGCACGGCCTGATCATCTATGACGATCTGTCCAAGCAAGCCGTCGCCTACCGCCAGATGTCGCTGCTGCTGCGCCGCCCGCCGGGTCGCGAAGCCTATCCGGGCGACGTGTTCTATCTGCACTCGCGCCTGCTGGAACGCGCCGCGAAGCTGAACGAAGACAACGGTTCGGGCTCGCTGACGGCGCTGCCGATCATCGAAACCCAGGCCAACGACGTGTCGGCCTACATCCCGACCAACGTGATCTCGATCACCGACGGCCAGATCTTCCTGGAAACCGACCTGTTCTACCAGGGCATCCGCCCGGCCGTGAACGTCGGCATCTCGGTGTCGCGCGTCGGTTCCTCGGCCCAGATCAAGGCCATGAAGCAAGTCGCCGGTCCGATTAAGGGCGAGCTCGCCCAGTATCGTGAAATGGCCGCCTTCGCGAAGTTCGGCTCGGACCTGGACGCCTCGACCCAGAAGATGCTGGCCCGCGGCGAGCGCCTGACCGAGCTGCTGAAGCAGCCGCAATACGCGCCGCAATCGGTCGAAGAGCAGGTCTGCGTGATCTACGCCGGCACGCGCGGTTATCTGGACAAGATCCCGACCTCGTCGGTTCGCCGTTTCGAGACCGAGTTCCTGGCCCGTCTGCACAGCGCCCACAAAGACCTGCTGGACGGCATCCGCACCAAGAAGGCCCTCGACAAGGATCTGGAAGCGTCGCTGAAGAGCGCGCTCGACAGCTTCTCGTCGACCTTCGCCTAAGCCCCCTCGGAACCGCTCGGAGAGAGTAGCGCCGAATGGCCAGCTTGAAGGAAATGCGCAATCGGATCTCGAGCGTCAAAGCGACGCAAAAGATCACGAAAGCGATGCAGATGGTGGCAGCCGCCAAGCTGCGCCGGAGCCAGGACGCGGCTGAAGCAGCCCGTCCCTATGCTCGGCGCCTGGCGTCGGTCATCGCCAATCTCGCGGCCGGCGTGTCGGGCGACGGGGCTCCGGCCCTGCTGACCGGCACCGGTCGTGACGACCGCCACCTGATCGTCGTCGCGGCGGCCGATCGCGGCCTCGCCGGCGGCTTCACCTCGTCGATCGTGCGGGCCGCGCGCCAGCACATCGACGGCCTGATCGCCCAGGGCAAGGACGTCAAGATCGTCTGCGTCGGCAAGAAGGTCTCGGCCCAGCTGAAGCGCCCGTACGGCGACAAGGTTGTCGAGAACTTCGACCTGTCGGCCTACCGCCAGTTCACCCTGTCGGTCGCCCAGCCGATCGCCGACGTCGTCACGCGCCTGTATGAGGCCGGCGACATCGACATCGTCACGCTGTTCTACAGCCGCTTCAAGTCGGTGGTCATCCAGACCCCGACCGCGCTGCAGCTGATCCCGGCGACCGTCGAAGGCGTGGAAGCGCCAACCGGTCCGACGGCGGTCTACGAATATGAGCCCTCGGAAGAGGCCATCCTCGAGACCCTGCTGCCGCGCAACCTGACGGTTCAGATCCTGTCGGCCCTGCTGGACAACATGGCCGGCTTCTACGCCAGCCAGATGACCGCGATGGACAACGCCACGCGCAACGCCGGCGACATGATCAAGCGCTACACCCTCGAGTACAATCGTTCCCGCCAGGCCCAGATCACCAAAGAGCTGATCGAGATCATCTCCGGCGCAGAAGCCGTCTGATCTAGCCTAACGACACAAGCACGCAGAGACCGAAAGACCGCACGCCATGGCCAAGACCCCCGCTGCAAAGCCGGCGACCGCCGCCGCCCAGACGACTGCTGGCAAGACGCCCGCCGCCCCCAAGGCTGCGGCTGCTCCGAAGGCCGCCGTCGCGAAGGCTCCGGCCGCCGCTAAGGCTCCCGCCGCCAAGAAGCCGGCTGCCCCCAAGGCCGCCGCTCCGACCAACGCCGCCGTCTCGCTGGATGGCGCCACCGGCCGCCTCGTCCAGATCATTGGCGCCGTCGTCGACATCGAGTTCACCGGCGAGCTGCCGGCGATCCTGAACGCCGTCGAGACGACCAACATCGCCACCGGCCAGCGCCTGGTGTTCGAAGTCGCCCAACACCTGGGCCAGAACACCGTCCGCGCCATCGCCATGGACGCCACCGAAGGTCTGGTCCGTGGCCAGCCCGTCCGTGACACCGGCGAGTCGATCCGCGTTCCGGTCGGTCCGGGCACCCTGGGCCGCATCATGAACGTCATCGGCGAGCCGATCGACGAGCAGGGCCCGATCCAGTCGACCCTGTCGCGCCCGATCCACCGCGACGCCCCGACCTTCGCTGAACAAACCAACACCGCTGAAGTGCTGGTCACGGGCATCAAGGTCATCGACCTGATGTGCCCCTACACCAAGGGCGGCAAGATCGGCCTGTTCGGCGGCGCCGGCGTCGGCAAGACCGTGACGATGCAGGAACTGATCAACAACATCGCCAAGGCTTACGGCGGTTATTCGGTTCTGGCCGGCGTGGGTGAACGCACCCGCGAAGGCAACGACCTGTATCACGAGATGATCGAGTCGAACGTCAACGTCGACCCGAAGGCCAACAACGGCTCGACCGAAGGCTCGCGCTGCGCGCTGGTCTACGGCCAGATGAACGAACCCCCGGGCGCCCGCGCCCGCGTCGCCCTGACCGGCCTGTCGATCGCTGAGTACTTCCGCGACGAAGAAGGCAAGGACGTGCTGCTGTTCGTCGACAACATCTTCCGCTTCACCCAAGCCGGCGCCGAAGTGTCGGCTCTGCTGGGCCGCATCCCCTCGGCCGTGGGCTATCAGCCCACCCTGGCCACCGAGATGGGCAACCTGCAGGAGCGCATCACCTCGACGAACAAGGGCTCGATCACCTCGGTCCAGGCCATCTACGTCCCGGCCGATGACTTGACCGACCCGGCGCCCGCCGCCTCGTTCGCCCACTTGGACGCCACCACCGTTCTGTCGCGCGACATCGCCGCCCAGGCCATCTTCCCGGCCGTGGACCCGCTGGACTCGACCTCGCGGATCATGGACCCGCTGATCATCGGCGAAGAGCACTACACGGTCGCGCGTCGCGTCCAGGAAGTCCTGCAGCAGTACAAGTCGCTGAAGGACATCATCGCCATCCTGGGCATGGACGAGCTGTCGGAAGACGACAAGCTGGTCGTGTCGCGCGCTCGCAAGATCTCGCGCTTCCTGTCGCAGCCGTTCCACGTCGCCGAGCAGTTCACCAACACGCCGGGCGCCTTCGTCCAGCTGAAGGACACGATCCGCTCGTTCAAGGGCATCGTGGACGGCGAGTACGACCACCTGCCGGAAGGCGCCTTCTACATGGTCGGCGCGATCGAAGAAGCCGTGGCCAAGGCCGAAAAGATGGCGGCTGAAGCCTAATGACCGAAGACGCCGATCTGGGCCAATTCTGCTGCGAAGAGCTGGCGGAAGCCGTGTCTCCGGACCCGACCGCCAGCCTCATCGAGCATGACAGCGGCCTGATCCTGCTGAATCTCGGCGAGCGGGAAGAAGAGGGCGAGACCGGCGTGCTGCTGGCCACGATCCACTTCTGCCCGTTCTGCGGGACTGAAATTCAGACCGACGAAGACATCGAGGCCGCCCTGGGCGACGTCGAGGAGACCTTCAACTGATGGCCAAGCTGCACTTCTCTCTGGTCGCCCCCGAGCGCGAACTGTTCTCCGGGGACGTGGACCTGGTCCAGGCTCCGGGCGCGGAAGGCGACTTCGGCGTCCTGGCCGGCCACGCCCCGTTCATGACCACCCTGCGCGAAGGCAAGGTGACCGTGAAGGACGGCGCGACGACCAAGGTGTTCGATATCCAGGGCGGGTTCGCCGACGTCGGTCCGGAAGGCCTGACGATCCTGGCCGAGCACGCCGTCGAAGCGGCCTAAACCCGCCCGGACGCACGCTTCTGAAACGCCCTCGTTCCACCCGGATCGGGGGCGTTTTCGTATCTCTCCCGCGCGCGTTTCGTGTCTGGCGCGAAAAAATTACACTTGTGACCCAATCTCCGCCTCAATCGGTAGCCATAAGGGTTGCGAGGGATCGTCTGTCGGTTTTAATGCCGACCTCTCGTCTTGTTGGGGATAACCAGCCTATGCGCCTTGCGCTCGTCAGCCTGATCGCCCTCGGCGCGGTCTCGACCGCCGCCGTTGCCCAGGAAACTGCTCCGGCTCCTGCCGCCGCTCCCGCTCCCGCTCCCGCCGCTCCGGCCGATCAAGCTGCCCCGGCCGCTCCGCCGGCCGACCAAGCCGCTCCGCCGGTCGCCGCGCCGGCCGCTGGCGCTGCTCCTGCCGAAACCTACACGGCTCCGGTCCGCGGTCCGCGTACGACCGACCCGCTGTCGGTCCGCCTGATGGACGTGCTGGACAAGGTCTGCAAGCCGTCGGTCGCCGGCGGCGACTTCGCCCAGCTGGTCAAGGACTACGGCTTCAAGAAGAAGAAGGAACAGTGGGTCCTGGCTCTGGAGAAGCCCTACAACATCACCCTGGATAATCCGGGCTCGAACAAGAACGTCTGCACGATCACCATCGACTATTCGCAGACCCCCGAGCAGGCCCAGGAACTGGCCAACGCCCTGCACGACTACGCCACGTGGGAAAACAGCCCGCAGCTGCGCCTGATCCGCAACGACCAGACGGTCGCCAGCGACTATCGCCGCTTCACCGTGTCGTGGGACGACGCCTGGGCTGGCGGTCACGCCGGTCTGGTGTTCATGCGCCTGAAGAAGACCGACGAGACCTCGGTCGGCAAGAACTTCGAGCGCGCCCAGGTCCTGTACAGCACGACCAGCCGCTAAAAGGCTGACCTTGCCCCACGCGGGCATGGGTCCTATCTAGGCGAGGCGCGGGGGACGACCCCCGCGCCTTTTGCTTTTGCGAATGCTGATTGTCCGGGGACGACCCCACCTTTTTAGGAAAAGGGGCTCGTCATGGCCTGGATCATTCTCTTCATCGCCGGACTGTTCGAAATCGGTTGGGCCGTCGGCCTGAAGTACACCGAGGGCTTCACCAAGCTTGTGCCCACGGCGCTCACCGGGGTCAGCCTGTTGCTGTCCATGGGCCTGCTGGGCTGGGCCATCAAGACCCTGCCGCTTGGCACTGCCTATGCCGTCTGGACGGGCGTGGGCGCGGTCGGCACGGCCATCGTCGGCATCGTGCTGTTCAAGGAGCCGGCGACCGCCGCGCGGCTCGTGTGCCTCGGCCTGATCGTGGCCGGCATCCTGGGGCTGAAGGTGTTCAGCGCGCCGGCGGCTTAAGCCGCGGCGCGGTCTTCCGCAGCGATGAAGTCGAGGCAGCGCTGGGCGACATTCTCCCAGCCAGGTTCCCCGGGCAGCCAGTGGCTCATCTCGGGGAACACCTCGACGCCGCCGCCCAGGCGCGCGGCCGTCTGGCGGACGGTCGCCGGCGGATGGATCACGTCCTGGCCGCCGGCGATCGCCAGCACCGGGCAGCCCGGCGCGCTGACGCTGGTCGTCATGAACGGGTCCAGCCACCAGTTCAGCGTCTCCCACAGCGCCCGGCCGCTCTCGGCCGTCATGCGAGCGAAGATCGCCTTGCGTTCGGGGCGGGCCAGCTTGTCGACGCTGTAGCGGCGCACGACGCCGTAGTCGGGCGCGATGGCCTGCAGCCAGTAGGGACCGAAGGTGTAGAGGCTGACGGCCGACACGGCCTCCTCCAGGCTCGCGCCTGAGACGCCCCAGGGCGCGGACGGGGCCAGCAGGATCAGCTTGGAGATTTTGGCGCGCGAGGCGGCCATCTGGGCCACCAGGCCGCCCATCGAGTGGCCGATCAGGATCGGCGGCGTCTCGCAAGCGTTGGCCAGCCTGGCGATCTGGCGGGCGTAGTCGGTCATCGAGACGCCGGCGGCGCTGCTGGCGCCATCGTGTCCGATCAGGTCGGGCGTCAGTACGCAATGACCCGCCGCCTCGAAGGGCTGGCGGAAAGCGTCGAAGGTCCAGCCGCCGCAAAAAGCGCCGTGGACCATGATCACGGGTGCGCGCATGGACGCCCTAGATAAACCCCGCCGACGAAGCAGCCGGCGGGGTTCAGCCTACACTTACTTCGCCGGCTTGGGCGAGGTTTTGGCAGGCGCCTTTGTCGCAGGCTTCTTGGCGGCCGGAGCCTTGGCTGCTGGGGCCTTGGCGGCGGCCGGCTTGGCGGCGGCCTTCGGGGCGGCAGCGGCCTTCGGAGCAGCGGCAGCCCTAGGCGCGGCGGCGGCCTTGGCCGGAGCCTTCGCCGCCGGCTTGGCGGCCGGAGCGACCTTGGCGGCGGTCTTGGGCGCAGCGGCCGCTTTCGGCGCCGGAGCGGCCTTCGGAGCAGCAGCCTTGGCGGCGGGCTTGGCAGCGGCCTTCGGAGCCGGAGCGGCTTCGGCCTTGGCTTTCGGCGGAGCCTTGGCGGCAGGCGCCTTGGCCGGCGCGGCGGCCTTCGGAGCCGGCGCGGCCTTCACGGCGGCGGCTTTCGGCGCGGCCTTGGCAGCCGGGGCCTTGGCCGGAGCGGCGGCCTTGGGCTTGGCTTCAGCCTTCGGCTTCGGCTTCGGCGCGGCCTTCGCGGCCGGAGCCTTCGCGGCCGGAGCGGGCGCCGGCGTGGGAGCCGGAGCCGCCGCGACCGGGGCCGGTTCGGCCGCCTTCACGGGTTCGGGCGCGGGCGCCGGGGTGGGAGCGGGCGCCGGCGTGGGGGCCGGGGTCGGTTCGGGGTTGGGGGCCGGCGCGGGCGCAGCCGCGGCGGGAGCCGCCGGCGTCTGCTTCTTGCCGCTCAGCCAGTCGATCAGGTCGGAGAGGATGCTCATCGTGTTCGGCTCATCTATGAGGTAATGGGCGTTGTGGGGGTATTCTCGGTATTCGGCGCCGGCGTACTTCTTGCCGACGAGGCGGACGTCCTCGACGGGTGTCGTGCGATCCAGCGCGCCCGCCATCACCAGCACCGGCACGGTGACCTTGCTTGCGTCGACATGGGCGGTCTTGTGGGGGTCCTTGTGCGGCCAGGCCAGGTCGGCCAGCACCTGTCCGCTGTCATAGACCATCTTGGCGTAGAGGCCGTCGTGGCGCTCGGCCGGCACGGCGTTCATGACGCCGAACTTGAAGCCCGTCTTCCACATCTTGCCCGCCTTGGTCTCGGGCTTGGACTGCAGGGCCATGTTCAAAAAGGTGAAGACCGGGGTCAGCTTGGGCTTGCCGCGCGCGTCGGCCGGCGAGCCCGGCGCGAACAGGGCGATGGCGGCGGCGTGGCCGGCCTCGGCGATCTTCTGGGCGATCAGGCCGCCCATCGAGTGGCCGATGACGATCGGTTTGACGCCGCCATTCTCCTTGGCCAGGGTCTGGGCCAGGGCGCTCATCTCGGCGACATAGTCGGCCAGGGTCAGGCCGGCCAGGCCCGCGCGCGGACCCTCGACCGTACGCACGGCCGAGCGGATCGTCGGGGCCACCACGCGGTAGCCCTCGGCGCGCAGACGGGCGGCCACGGGATCCCAGACGTCCCCCGCGCAGCCGTAGCCGTGGATCAGCAGAACCGTGTCCGCCATACCGTTCTCCCCAGCGCGACGGACCCCCAAAATCAGAGGCCGCGCGCGTACCCCGCAAAGGCGGCGACCACTGCTTCGTAGACGCCACGCTTGAAGGGTACGATCAGTTCGGGCGTTTCGTCGAGCCTGCCCCATTTCCAGGCGTCGAACTCGATGTGTTCGTCCGCTTCCAGATCGATCTCGGACTCCTCGCCGATGAAGCGATAGGCGAACCAGACCTGTTTCTGCCCCAGCCATCCGCGCGAGTGTTTCTTGTCGGCCAGGATCTCGGGCGGAAAGTCGTAGGCGATCCAGCCCTCGGTGCGGCCCAGAAGTTCGACGGAGCTGACGCCGGTCTCCTCGGCCAGCTCGCGACGGGCGGCGGCTTCGAGGTCCTCGCCGTCGTCGACCCCACCCTGAGGAAATTGCCAGTTGTACGGCGGCGCCTGGCGATAGCGGCGTCCCAGCCACACGCGGCCATCCTTGTGGAACAGGACGACGCCGACATTGGGACGATGCTTGGGATACTCACGCTCGGTCATGCCGAGCTTTGTTCCACGACTTGTCGTGGGGCGCCAGTTTTACCGGTGGGCGAGCGCCGAGGCCGGGGCCAGTTGCAGGCCGCGCGCCTGCAGGCCGGCGGCCCAGATACGGACCTGGGTGATGGTCACCGGATAGGCGAAGCCCGAGCCCAGCGACTGGCCGCGACCGGCCGCGCCGTTCTCCAGCGCCCGCAGCTGGGTGTCGATGGCGGCGGCCGAAAGCTCGTCGTCGATCACTCGGTCGGCCGAGGCGCGCGGGATCGGGCCGGCGCGACGCGCGGCCAGGCCGTCGTCGACAAAGGCCAGGCCGCGCGACTTCAGCACGGCGTTGAAGGTGGTCATCGCCTGGTCGTTCTCGACGAAGCGGGCGCCCAGATAGTTCGACAGGCCGAAATAGCCGGTGGCGCGCGACATCAGCCATTCCAGCTTGCGCACGGTGTCGTCGGGCCGGTTGGCGGCGATCAGGGTGTAGGGACCCGGGTCGTTGGCCGGATAGTCGGCCGGTTCCATCGGGGTCTCGAGCAGCACTTCGTGGCCGTGGGCGCGGGCCAGGTCGATCCAGCCCTGCAGGCCTTCGGCATAGGGCGCGAATGACAGGGTGATCTCGCCCGGCAGGGTCTCGATGGCCGCGCGGGTGGTCTGGGCGTTGAGGCCGAGACCGCCGATGACGACCGATACCTTGGGGCGGCCGTTGGGCGTGAAGGGGCGGGCATAGGCTTCGGCGGCCGTGCGGCCGTCGGCGCCGATGATCGGCAGCGGACCGCCGCCGGGACCCGGCGCGGTCAGCCCGGCGATCGGCGCCTGGGCCAGGCCCGGACCCTGCTGGATCGGCGGCAGGTTGGCCAGGCCCTCGGCGGGCGGCGCTTCGGCCTCGGCGGTCGGCGGGGCGAACGGATTGCGTGAAAGGCCCAGCTGGCCCGGAACCAGTTCGGCCTCGTGTGCGGGATCGCCGCCCAGCGCCTCGCGCCAGCCGTCGGGCGCGTTCTTGGTCGCGCCGATCTTGGTCAGCTCCAGGCGGATCACCGGCGAGCCCGCGTGCGGGTCGCTGGTGATCAGGACCACCGTGGCCAGCGAGGCCAGGAACAGGACGCCCGCGCCGCTGGCGGCGATATAGGGATTGCTGACGGCCGCCATCAGCTTGGCGCGCAGGTCGCCGGTCCCGCTCGTGGCGGGCGCGGCGGCGGCGTAGGCGGGCTTGCGCGAGAAGGTGACGGCCATGACCCGCTCAGGCTAGTCGGGAAGCTTCGAACATATGGTTAACGAGATGCTGCCGAAGCGCGCTAGTGGCGCGGCGCGACGTCGCGCCTAGCCTATGGCTTGAACAAGGCGGCGAACCGCTTCGTCGATCCGCACGGCCTCGATCTGGCCGAAGCCGAGAACCAGCCCCGGCGGCGGCGCGCGTTCGGCGGCGTAGGTGTCGAGGGGATCCACGGCGACACCGAACGTCGCGGCTCGGGCTGCGACCGCGCGGGCGTCCGCGGACGGGGCGAGCAGGGCGGTGACGTGCAGGCCAGCAGGGGCGGGGATCGGCTCCAGCTTGCCGCCGGCGCGGGCGGCCAGGGCGTCCAGCAGGGCCGTGCGCCGCTTGGCATAGACCCGCCGCATCCGGCGCACATGGCGGGCCAGGTGGCCCTCGGCGATGAAGGCGGCCAGGGTGGCGTGTTCGATGGCCGGGCCGTGCCAGTCGCTGCGCTCGCGAGCGGCCAGCAAGGCGGCCTTGGCCCGCGCGGGCGCGACCACGAAGCCGATGCGCAGGGCCGGCAGCAGGCTCTGGGAGAAGGTGCCGACATAGACGACCCGCCCATCGGGATCCTGCGCTCTCAGGGGCGGCTGGGGCGGGCTCTCGAAGCGGAACTCGCCGCCATAGTCGTCCTCGACCACCAGGGCGTCGTTACGGGCTGCCCAGGCCGCCAGGGCGGTGCGGCGAGCGGGTGAGAGCGGTGGACCCAGCGGGTACTGCTGCGAAGGCGTCAGGCAGACCAGCACCGCGCCCTCCGGCAGGGCTTCGACGACCAGGCCCTCGCGGTCGACCGGCGCGGCCATGACCTTCGCCCCGGCGGCGGCGAAGGCCTCGCGGGCGGCGGGATAGCCGGGATCCTCGACCGCCACGGTGCGGTCGGGGCCAGTCAGGGTGCGGGCCACCAGCTCGAAAGCCTGCTGGGCGCCGACCGTGACGATGACGTCCTCGGCCGCGCAGGCCAGGCCTCGGGCGAACGACATGTGGCCGGCGATCGCTTCGCGCAGGGCCGGGTGGCCGGCCGGCTCGCGATAGACCCCGCCGGCGCGACCGAACTGGCGCAGCGCCCGGCCGGTCAGGCGGCCCCAGATGTCGAACGGAAAGGCGCTGGCGTCGGGACGTCCCGGACGCAGGTTGAAGGCCGCCTCGGGCCGCCTGGCGGGACCTGGGGACGGCTTCGCCGATCCGCCGGCCACGAAGGTCCCGGCGCCGGGGCGCGAGACGATGTGGCCCTCGCTCAGCAGCAGGTCGTAGACGGCCATGGCGGTGTTGCGGGACAGGCCGAGCTGCTCGGCCAAGGCGCGGCTGGCGGGCAGTTGCAGGCCAGACGCCAAGCGGCCGTCCAGGATCGCGGCCTTCAACTGCTCGTGCAGCCGGCGACGCACGTCGCGCGACCCGGCGGGCGGCAGCTGCAGCGGCAGTTCCAGGACGACGCTCATCGGCTCTTTGTGCGCGTCGCGGCGCGCGAGCTCAAGCGGGCGCGACTGGCGCCCCGAGGTTCCGGGGGATTGGCTCTCGTTCCCCCGCGAGCGCGGCCGCAGAACGATGGCGACAGAGGAGGACGCCATGCAACGATCGATCCTGCCCGGCCTGCTGGCCGCCCTGGTGCTGGCCGCGCCGCCTGCCTTCGCCGACCAGGACAACATCAAGCCCAAGACCGCCGCAAAGCAGGACCTTTCGGGCCTGACCGCCTTCGACCTGCGGGTCGGCAAGTGGAAGGCCACGCATCGCCGCCTGAAGGAACGCCTGGTCGGCGACACCCGCTGGGAGACCTTCACCGGCGAGCAGATCTGGTGGAAGACCATGAACGGCCAGGGCAATGCCGACGACAACCTGCTGCGCCTGCCCGATGGCGACTACTGGGGCCTGACCACCCGCGCCTACGACACGGCGACCGGCGAATGGGCCATCTGGTGGCTGGACGCCCGCAAGCCCGGCGTCATGGACACGCCGGTGAAAGGCCGGTTCGTCAACGGCGTCGGGACCTTCTACGCGGACGACACCCTGCGCGGAAAACCGATCAAGGTGCGCTTCACCTGGTCGAACATCACCGCGACCGGCGCCCACTGGGAGCAGGCCTTCTCGCCCGACGGCGGCAAGACCTGGGAGGTCAACTGGCACACCGATTTCGAGAAGATCAGCTGATGGACCTGCGCCGCCGTGACCTGATGGGGCTGGCCCTGGCCACGCCGGCCCTGATCGCCGCCCGCGAGGCCTTCGCCGGCGAGGGGAGGGGCTCGATCCACGACTTCGACTTCTTCATCGGCTCCTGGACCGTGCGCCACCGCCGCCTGCGCAAGCGGTTGGCGGGCAACACCGAGTGGGAAGAGTTCGACGGGACCACCGTGTGCCAGCCGCTCCTCGGTGGCGTCGTGAACCTCAATGAGAGCAAGGCCAACCGGGCCAGCGGCCCGACAGCGGGCATGGGTCTTCGCGCCTATGACGCCAAGACCGACACCTGGGCCGACTGGTACCTCAGCGCCGCCAATCCGCACGAGATCGGCCCGCCAGGGATCGGGCGGTTTTCGAACGGCGTCGGGACCTTCCTGTCGGACGAGACCTTCGAAGGACGGCCGATCAAGGTGCGCGGTCAGTTCCGCTCGCTGTCGGCGACAGAGGCGCAGTGGGACCAGGCCTTCTCGCCTGACGGCGGCGCGACCTGGGAGACCAACTGGATCATGCGCTATTCGAAGGTCTCGGCATGATCATCAGGCGCGCCCTGGCGGCGGACCTGCCGGTCCTAGCCCCGCTGTTCGACCGCTACCGCCAGTTCTACGGTCAGCCGGCCGATCCCGAGCGGGCGCGGGTCTTCCTGGCGCAGCGCCTGGAGCTGGACGAGTCCGTGGTGTTCCTGGCCTTCCACGGCGGCGAGGCGATCGGGTTCGTGCAGCTCTATCCCGGCTTCTCGTCGGTGCGGGCGGCGCGGACCTTCGTGCTGAACGACCTCTATGTGGCGGGCGACCGCCGGCGCGGGGGCGTGGGCCGGGCACTGGTCGAGGCGGCGGTCGAGCATGCTCGAGCGGCTGGGGCGGTGGGCCTCTCCCTGGTCACCGGCATCGACAACCGCCGGGCTCAGGCGCTGTACGAAGGCCTGGGCTGGACGCGCGAGACGGCCTTCGTCGAGTACGGCCTGTCGTTAGGGCGCGGGGACCTCGAAGATGTCCATGCGGCCGGGCCCGATGGCCGGGCAGTAGGCTGAGTAGAACAGCAGGCCCGGCCGGCGCGGATCGACCGCCGGGCCGTTGTTGATCTGCGCCGAGCAGTTGACCGGCGCCGGCAGCGGCTGGCGACCTTCGAAGGTCTTGCTGGCCACGTAGAGCTTCACGCTGCTCTCGGCCTTCAGATCGCCTGAGGCGAAGGCCAAGCGGCCGTCGGCCAGCAGGGTGGCGTCGAAGTCGTCCAGCGGACCGTTGACGCCGGGGCCCAGGTTGCGGACCGGCGCCTGCCCCGCCAGGTCGCCCTCGAACAGGTCCTGGCCGCCCGCGCCGCCATGGCCGTTGGACGAGAAGATCAGCTTGCCGTCCTTCGTCGGATTCGGCGCCCACTCGTCGCCGGCGGTGTTGAAGCGCGGACCAAGGTTGCTCGGCGCGCCGTAGGCCAGGGTCTTGGGATCGCGCTCTACCGCCCACAGGTCGTCTCCGCCAAGGCCGCCGGGCCGGTTGGAGAAGAAATAGACGGTGCGGCCATCCGGCGAGAATGCTGGGTCGAACTCGTTGGCCGGCGTCTCGAACGCCACCGGCGCAGGCTGGGTCCAGGCTTGTTTCCCCTTTGGGCCCTCGCGGCAGGTCTGGAGGATCTTCCAGTCGTCCTTCGTCGTGATCGAGCCCCACAGCACGCAGCGGCCATCGGGGCTGAAGGCCGGACGCACTTCGGAGGCCGGCGTGTCGACCACGCCGGGCATGAACGGCTTGGGCGCCGTGGCGATCGCGAGGGCGGCGAGGAGGCTCAGCATGAGCAGACCTTACCGCTCGCGAAGCCGCCAACCAGGGGACGATTGCGGAAACGAAAAACGCCGCCCCGGTTTCCCGGAGCGGCGCTGATCTTGTGAAGGTCCGAAGGCCCTATTTGCTTTCCGTCACCGGGGCCTTGCCAGCCGCGGCGGCCGCCTTGGCGGTGACCTCGGCGACCTTGGCCGCGGGCTTGGGCAGCTTCGGCGTGTTGGCGACGCCGCCGGCGCTGAGCACGGCGATGGCGCGTTGCAGCTGGAAGTCGCCCTTCTTGTCGTCGAAGGCGGTCGGCGGCGCTTCGGCCGGCGCGTGCGGCGCGACGCGGGTCTTGCCCTCGTCGGCGTTCAGCGCGTTCTTGAAGCTGGCCTCGCTGAACCACACACGGTTGGCGATGTCCTGGGCCTGGTCGCGGGTTTGGGCGACCTCGAGGTCCGGGGCGATGCCGGTCTTTTGGATCGAGCGGCCCGACGGCGTGAAGTACTTGGCCGTGGTCAGCTTCAGGGCGCCGTCGGCCCCGCCGCGCAGCGGGATCACGGTCTGCACCGAACCCTTGCCGAAGCTGGTCAGGCCGACCAGTTCGGCGCGGTGACGGTCCTGCAGGGCGCCGGCGACGATTTCAGCCGCCGAGGCCGAGCCCTGGTTGATCAGCACCACCATCGGCAGGCCGTTCAGCATGTCGCCCGCGCGGGCGTTGTAGCGCTGGATGTTGCGCGGATCGCGGCCGCGTTGGCTGACCACTTCGCCGCCGTCCAGGAACACGTCGGCCACGCCGACAGCTTGATCCAGCAGACCGCCCGGATTGTTCCGCAGGTCGAGGATCAGGCCCTTCATCTTCGGGTTTTTGGCCTTCAGGTCGCTGATCGACGACACGAGGGCGTCGGTGGCCTTCTCGTTGAAGCCGGGCAGGCGGACATAGCCGTAGTCGCCTTCCATGCGGGCGATGGCGGCCTTGGGCTTGATCACTTCGCGGACCAGCTTGACGTCGAACGGGTCGGTCTTGTCGCGGGCGATGGTCAGGGTGACCGGCTCGCCGGCCGTGCCGCGCATCTGCTTGACCGCTTCGGTGACCGTCAGGCCCAGCACGCTCTGGCCGTTGACGGCGGTGATGTAGTCGCCGGCCTGGATGCCCGCGCGCGAGGCCGGGGTGCCGTCCATCGGCGAGATGACCTTCACGACGCCGTCTTCGCTGGTGACCTCGATGCCGAGGCCGCCATACTCACCGCGCGTGGTGTCCTGCATGTCTTCGTAGCTGTCGGGCGACAGATAGCCCGAGTGCGGGTCGAGGCTGGTCAGCATGCCGTCCAGGGCCGCCTCGATCAGCTTCTTGTCGTCGACCTCGGTGACATACTGGTCCTCGACCGTGCCCAGCACGTCGCCGAAGAGCTCCAGCATCTTGTAGGTCTTGGTCTTGGGGGCGTTGTTCGCCTGAGCGATCGGGCTGACATAGGCCATGGCCCCCGCACCGAGGACGAAGGCCGAAACTCCGATGAGCAGATACTTGCGCATTAAGGCCCAGAAGGCTCCCTGGCGACGCGCGGCGTCGCAAACCGTGTTTAGCCCCGTCCAACCACTGACAGCGGCCGTAGGTAGAATTACGGCCACCATTACTGAAAAAGTCGTCTATCGCGACTCTTGTTTGAGCCAGCGCTCCGGGTCCGCCGGCTCGCCGTTCTCCCGGACCTCCAGATAGAGTTCCGGATCGAAAGATACATGATCCGGCATCTTCCCGATGGGGGCGCCGGCCGCGACAGATTGTCCGGGCGCCGCCGTTATCTGGTCGAGGCCGGCCAGGACGAGGTGGTAGGCGCCTTGCGATCGCAGGATCAGCACCGCGCCCCAGCCATTCAGCGCGCCAGCGTACTCGACGGTTCCGGCGGCGGGGGCGGTGACGGTCAGGCCCTTGTCGACGCGCATGGTCAGGCCGGGCGACTTGCCGCCGGCCGGCATCTCCTGGCCGAAGCGACGGACGATGGCCCCGGCGGCGGGCGGACGCAGGTGCAACGGCCCGGTGGCCTCGATCCGTCCCAGGCCGTCGGTCAGCACGCCCAGGGTGCGCAGCTCGTTCTCCTCGGTCAGGGCCTCGTGGGCGTAGGCGCGCTCCAGCTGGGTCTTCTCGATGATCAGGCGCTCGATCTCGCCCTTGCGGTCGGCGACCACGCTCTCGGCGGTGAACAGCTCGGCCGAGGCGGCGGCGGCCTCGCGGCGCAGGGTCCCGACGGCGGCGGCCTGGCGGGCATAGGCGTCGGCGCGGCGTTGCAGGTCGGGCGTCATGGCCCGGATCAGGATGGCGGCCCGCACCGCGTCGCGGGCGTTGTCGGGCGCCACCAGCAGGGCCGGCGGCGGATCGCGGCGGAACAGCTGCAGGGCCGACAGCAGCAGCGACAGCCGCTGCCGGTTGACGCCCAGGTCGGCCAGGATCGAGCGCTCGCGGGCGTTCAGGGCTTCCAGCCGCGCCCGCTTGGCGTCGACATCGGCCCCGGCGGTGATGCGGGCATGGTCCAGGCGGTCCAGCTCGGTCCGCAGGTCCTGGATCTCGCGGCGCGTGTCGGCGGCGGTCTGGCG
Source organism: Caulobacter sp. GW821-FHT11E11 (assembly GCF_058808315.1). Taxonomy (NCBI): domain Bacteria; kingdom Pseudomonadati; phylum Pseudomonadota; class Alphaproteobacteria; order Caulobacterales; family Caulobacteraceae; genus Caulobacter; species Caulobacter sp. GW821-FHT11E11. Next base: position 503,252 of record NZ_JBXARO010000004.1, on the reverse strand, counting down.
ATCCTTGGCGCGCTGGGTCTCGACGGCGCGATCGGCGCGCTGCCAGCCGACCACGACCGTCGGAACGGCGAGGGTGACGGCGATCAGGCCAATGACCAGGGAGCGGCGAAGCATCAGGGCCTTGATGCCCTAATCGCGGTGATAGGGCGAGCCCGACAGGATGGTGGCGGCGCGATAGATCTGCTCGGCCAGCATGGCGCGGGCCAGGGCGTGCGGCCAGGTCTGGATGCCGAAGGCCATGGTCTCGTTGGCGGTCGACAGGATCGAAGGATCCAGGCCGTCGGCCCCGCCGATCAGGAACACCACGCGGCGATTGCCGTCGTCGCGCAGCTTGGCCAGATGGTCGGAGAAAGCACGGCTCTTCCAGGCCTTGCCGTGCTCGTCACAGGCCACGACATAGGCGCCCTCCAGGTGCGGACGCAGCACCTCGGCCTCGGCGGCCTTGCCGGGCTTGCGGGCCTCGACCTCGAGGATGTCGACCGGACCCAGCGCCAGGGCGCGGCCCGACGCGGTGGCGCGGGACGCGTAGTCCACGGCCAGCTGCGCCTCGGCCATGCGGCCCAATTTTCCGACGGTGAGGATGGTGATCTTCATCGCGCCAGCCTTTGCCACGGACAGCGGCCCTCTTAAAGGTCCAGGCCATGACCGCGTTCCAGACGCCTCGCCTGATCGTCCGCCCTTTTGTGGCTGAAGACCTCGACGCCCTGGTCGCGATTGCCGGCGATCCGGCGGTGATGCGCTTCGTCGGCGACGGCCAGCCGCTGGATCTCGCGGCGGTGGCGGCGTGGATCGCCAAGTCGCGCGAGAACGTCGCCTGCCACGGCTACGGTACGGCTGCGGTCGTCGATCGCGAGAGCGGCGCGCTGGTCGGTTGGGCGGGCATGGCCCGGCCGCCAGAAGGTGGTGAGGAGCTGATCTACGGCCTCTCCCGCGCCTGGCAGGGACGGGGCCTGGGCCGCGAGATCCTGGAGGGGCTAGTCGCGGCCGCTCGCGCACGCGGCGCGGCTCAGCTACGCGCGCTGATCTATCCCGAGAACCACGCGTCGGCGGCTATGCTGGCGCGCGCCGGTTTCACCCTTGCCGACATGGCGTACGAGGGCGAGGACGACACGCATCTGTATGTCTTGGAGTTCGCCCGCTAGGGGCGGCTGCGGCGATGGCTCAGCCATCGCCGCGCGCGGAAGATCAGTTCGCAGCCGTACGGTGCGGGGCGTCGACCGCCCAGATCTTCTCGATGTTGTAGAAGCTGCGCACTTCGGGACGGAACAGGTGGACAACGACGTCGCCGGCGTCGATCAGCACCCAGTCGCAGTGCGGCAGGCCTTCGACCTTCGCCTTGCCGTAGCCGTTTTCCTTCAGCGCGCGCAGCAGGTGGTCGGCCAGAGCGCCGACGTGACGGTGCGAACGGCCGGACGCCACGATCAGGCTGTCGGCGACCGAGCTCTTGTCAGCCAAGTCGATGTGGACGATGTCCTGGGCCTTGTCGTCGTCGAGGCGGGTCAGGATCAGACGCTCGAGCGCCTTGATGTCCAGGGGCAGACTCAGGCCCGGGGATTCAGTCGAGGACTCGGCGCCGGCCGGGCCTTCGTGCGCATTAAGCGCGGGGTCGCTACGCAGCGTATTGCTCCTTATGGGGTCGCTGTGGATATCCTCTATAGCACGGAATTGGGCGAAAAGTGAGAGTTCGCGTGCGGGCGGTCGATTCAGCCGATGGCTAGAGGCGTTCGGGCAACGCTGAAAAGCTTCGCCTTTAGCCCTTTTGGCGGGCGCGCATGGCGGTCGAGGACGCGAAATTCAGCGGTCCTGTGAGATAGACCCACGCCGGCGACTTGGCGTCCGGCAGCTTGGCGGCGGCGCTGGCCGGCCAGCGGGCGAAGGCGAAGCGCCGGGCGGCGGGCGAGGTGCGAGCCTTCAGCGAGATCCACGGTCGCGAGATCACCGCGACGGGCACCTCGCGCATGATCTGGGTCCAGCCGCGCCAGCGGTGGAAGGTGGCCAGGCTGTCGGCGCCCATCACCCAGACGAACTTCACGCCGGGATAGCGGGCCCGCAGCACCCGCAGGGTGTCGATCGTGTATTGCGAGCCAAGCCGCGTCTCGACATCGGAGACGATCATGCCCGAGCCGCGCGCCCAGCGCTGGGCGGCGGCCATGCGTTCGGCGACGGGGCGGGTCTCGTGCGACGACTTCAGCGGGTTCTGCGGCGAGACCAGCCAGATGACGCGGTCCAGCTCCAGGCGACGCATGGCCGTCTCGGCTACGTGGGCGTGACCCTCGTGCGCCGGGTTGAAGCTGCCGCCGAACAGGCCGACGCGCATCCCGGGCTCCAGGTGGAACCCGAGGCGTTGCGCGCTTGGCCGACCGGCCTCAGGGACGAGTCTGGCCGGTCCCGCGAACCACATATTTGAACGTCGTCAGCTGCTCGGCCCCAACCGGACCGCGGGCATGAAGCTTGTCGGTGGCGATGCCGATCTCGGCGCCGAAGCCGAACTCGCCGCCGTCGGCGAACTGGGTCGAGGCGTTGACCAGCACGATGGCGCTGTCGACCTCGGTCACGAAGGCGTCGGCGGCGCCGGCGTCCTCGGTGACAATCGCGTCGGTGTGACCCGAGCCGTAGGTCGCGATGTGCTGGGCCGCGCCGGCCACGCCGTCGACCACGGCCACGGCCAGGATCGGGGCCAGGTACTCGGTGGTCCAGTCCTCGACCGTCGCCTTTTTCATAGTCGGCTCGATGGCGCGGGCGGCGGCGTCGCCGCGCAGCTCGCAGCCGGCCCGGATCAGGGCGTCGGCGATCGGGGGCAGCAGCTTTTCAGCGGCGGCCTTGTCGATCAGCAGGGTCTCGGCCGAACCGCAGACCGACACGCGGCGCAGCTTGGCGTTGACGACAATGTCGACGGCCTTCTTCAGGTCCGCGCCCGCATGGACGAAGACGTGGTTCAGGCCTTCCAGGTGGCCCAGCACCGGAGCGCGGGCCTCGGCCTGGACGCGGGCGACCAGGCTCTTGCCGCCGCGCGGGATGATCAGGTCGATGGCCTTGTCCAGGCCCGACAGGATGGCGCCGACGGCGGCGCGGTCGGGGGTCTTGACGATCTGGACAGCGGCGGCGGGCAGGCCGGCCTTCGCCAGGCCGCGCTCGATGGCGGCGTGGATGGCGAGGTTGGAGTGGATGCACTCCGAGCCGCCGCGCAGGATCACCGCATTGCCCGAGCGCACGCACAGCGCGGCCGCGTCGGCGGTCACGTTGGGCCGGCTCTCATAGATCATGGCGATGACGCCGATCGGCGTGCGGACGCGGGCGATGTCCAGGCCGTTGGGCCGGGTCCAGCGCGAGGTGGCGACGCCGATCGGGTCGGGGATGGCCGCGACCGCTTCGACGCCGGCGGCCACGCCTTCCAGGCGCGCCTCGTCCAGCAGCAGGCGCTCCTGCATCGGGGCGGTCAGGCCGTTGGCGCCGGCGCGGGCCAGGTCCTTGGCGTTGGCGGCCAGGATGGCGGCGGCGTCCTCGCGGATCGCGGCGGCCATGGCCAGGATGGCGGCGGTGCGCTGCTCTGGCGTGGCGAGACGAAGCGCGCGCGCGCCTTCGCGCGCCGTCCGGCCCATCCCCGCCATCGTCGCCTGGAGGCTCGCGCCCGCGTCGTCCATCACCCTGGTTCCTGGTAAGTTATGCTCAGGTTGAGGCTTACCTAGGCGCTTTCAGGGCAGGATGAAACCGGGTTCGTCTGAAAACGGATGGAGTTTGTCTGCGGCGAGGAGGGTTGCCGTCCTTGATGACGCATGCGAGCTATGCTTCGGGGCTACAACCTTAGGGGTGTCTCGGCATGAGGGGCGTGTTTCTGGCGATCGTGTTGACCCTCCAGGCCGCGCAGGCGCTCTCCCCGGACGCCGCAGCGCGCATCGCGCCAGTCGAGGCCGCGATCCGGGCGGAGCAGGAGGCCCAGGCTCGGCGGCCGCCGCCCGCCAGCGACGGCGAGGCCTTGGTCCGGATGCTCGATGTCGAGCAGGCGGGGCGCAAGGCAATGATCAAGGTCGACCTGCACGACCTGCCCAAGCCCGAACGAGACATGGCCTTCCGGGCGATGTGGGCGCCAATCTTGGCCGTCGACAAAGCCAACCAGGACCGGCTGCTCACCATGGCGCCGCCCGAGGGCTGGTTCTACAGGAGCAAGTACGGCTCGGACGGCGCGGAGGCCGCATTCCTGATTGTGCAACACGGTGATCTCGAGCTGTGGCGCCGCTTCGTGCCAGTGCTGGAGCCGCTGGTGGCCAAGGGCGAGGTCAAGGGAACGGACTACGCGCTGATGTTCGACCGCCTGGCGCTCGAGGAGGGCCGGCCCCAGCGCTATGGCAGCCAGATGACTTGCAAGGACGGCAAGTACGTCGTCGACACGCTGGAAGACCCCGACCACGTCGAGGAACGTCGCAAGGCGATGGGATTTGGCGAGACCCTGGAGGCCTACGCCCAGCACTTCGCCGACTATCCGCCGTGCGGCTGAGGGGAGAGAGCGTCACCATGCCGCGCCTCGCTGGCAGCGGCTTATTGGTCACAGTGTGACCGGTATTCGCGGACTGGTCATCTCCTCGCCTTATGAGGGGCGTCGGGCGCACCTATCTGTGCGTTCCGAGGAGCCCATGGACAGTTTGCTTTCCCCCGTCACCGCGTTCGTTTCTGAGCACCAGGCCTGGGCCGGTCCGATCCTCGGGATTCTCACGCTTCTGGAATCGATGCTCCTGATCGGCGCGTTCGTGCCGGCGACGGCGCTGATGCTGCTGGCCGGCGGTCTGATCGCCAGCGGCGCGCTTGATCCGGTCGAGGTGTTCTTCTGGTGCGTGGCCGGCGCGGTGCTGGGCGACGCCATTTCCTTCCAGATCGGCCGCCAGCTGGGCGCCCGCGCCCTGCGCCATCCGGTCCTGCGTCCGCGTCGCCGCGCCGTGGCCCGCACGCGCCTGTTCGCCCGCCAGTATGGCGTGGCCTCGGTGTTCGTCGGACGGTTCTTCGGCCCGCTGCGGGCCTTCGTGCCGGTGATGGTCGGCATGCTGCGGATGCGTCGCTGGGTCTTCCAGCTGGCCAATGTGACCTCGGCCATGCTGTGGGTCGGCGTGCTGCTGGCCCCGGGCTATCTGGCGGCGCGCGGCCTGGCGTTGCTGGAGCTGCAAGGCTGGGTGCTGTGGCTTGTTCTGGGCGGCGGCGCGGTGGTGGTCCTGGGCGGCTCGGCCTTGATCAACGCCCTGCGCCGTCCGGCTCCGCGTCGGCGTCAGCTGCTGCCGACGTTCTAGAACAAAGGCCGGCGGATGAACCGCCGGCCCTCATCATCCCCGCTATTCCGCGTCCCAGGCGTAGGCTTTGTCCAGCCAGTCGCCCAGGCGACCGTCCGGACGCGCCAGACCGTGGATGCGGGTCATCTCGTCGTCGGACAGGCTGAAGTCGAGGATGTCGAAGTTCTCCGCGATGCGCGCCGGGTTCTTGGTGCGCGGAATGGCGATGACGCCCTGCTGAATGATCCAGCGCAGGGTGACCTGGCCCGGCGTCTTGCCATGCGCGCGGCCGATCTCGACCAGCACCGGATCGTCGGCGATCTTGCCCTGGGCCAAAGGCGACCAGGCGGTGATCGAGGTCCCCAGTTCGTCGGCCTTGGCCTTCAGCGTCTTCAGCGACAGGTAGGGGTGGTACTCGACCTGGTCGGTGGCGATCGGGGCGTCCGACAGCTTGCTGGCCTCTTCCAGCAGGGTCGAAGGGAAGTTCGACAGGCCGATGGCGCGGGTCCAGCCCTTGGCGCGGACCTCGTTCAGGGCCTTCAGGGTCTCGGCCAGCGGCACCTCGGGCTTGGGCCAATGCAGCAGCAAGAGGTCGACATGGTCGACGCCCAGGCGCTCCAGGCTCTTCTCGGCCGAGCGCTGCAGGTCGCCGTCGGCGAACTTGTCGATCCAGACCTTGGTGGTCAGGAAGATCTCGTCGCGCTTGATCCCGCTGTTCTTGATGCCGGCGCCGACGTCGCGCTCGTTGCCATAGATCTGGGCGGTGTCGATGTGGCGGTAGCCGACCTCCAGCGCCTTCTCGACCAGCGGGACGGCCGTGCCGTTCTCCAGCTGCCAGGTGCCGAAACCGAGGGCGGGCATCAGGACATCGCCCGAGCGGACGGCGGGTACGAGCTTGGACATGGGGAACTCCGGAAAAGCGATCAGGCGGATATGGGGGCGGGCTTGGCCAGCGGCGCCCTGGTGCGAACGCGTAAGAGAAACACGAAGATCAGGGCGACGGCGGCGAAGGCCAGGCTCATCTCGACCATGGTCAGCACCACGGCGGGATAGCCGCGCTTGGCCACGTTCATGAACGGGTACGGATAGAAGCCCGACAACGCCCCATGGACCAGGGTCCAGGCGCCGAACAGGGCCGGAAAGGCCATGGCCTTGGCCGCCGCGATCCCGCGCGCCTGGCCCGCTCCGCCGCGCAGGGCGACGTCGGCCAGATAGGCCAGCGGGGTGATCGTATGCAGGATGAGGTTGGACACGAAACGCAGACCCTGCGGGTTCCACTGGCTGGCCAGCAGCAGGTGGTAGACCACGGCGGTGATCGTCAGATAGGTCGCGATCGCCGCGCGCGGACCGCTTTGTTCGGCCCAGGTCGCGAACCGGCTGGTCGGCGCGACCAGCGGCGCGGTCAGAGCAGCGGCGGCCAGCATGTTCGACAGGATGGTAAAGTAGCTGAAGAATTCGACCGACTTCACGGCGGCCGAGACCAGGGTCTCGTCATAGACCATCAGGCCGTACTGCAGGGCCGGGCCCAGGCAGGCGATGGCGGCGATCAGGATACGCCAGGCTCTCATGCGGTCTCCGTCGGATGGGCTTCGTCCCAGGCCTTCAGCACCTTCTTGGGCGCGGTGGCGCGCCACTGGCGCAGGACCAGCCGCTCGACCGTGCCGCGATGGGCGCCCGCCAGCCGGACCAGGACATAGGGGTAGTTCTTGAAGTGGTCGGTGAAGTGGAAGACGTCCGGCTCGGCCTCGATCAGCATCTCGCGCTCGTCGAACGGCACGGCCGGGCAGACCAGGCTTTCGCCGTCCTCGAACAGGCGGGTCAGGAACTTGCCGTGCGCCTTCAGGCACGGGCGGCCATAGGCGGTCCCGTCCTCGACGCCGGGCAGTTTGAACGCGAAGGCTCTCACGTCTTCGTATGTCATGGGCAACCCCTCGGAACCGCGACTATATGTTGCGAATGGACACCGAGAACACCCTGAAGACGCCGGTGCTGGTGCTGGGCGCGACCAGCCTGATCGGCGGTCACCTGCTGGCCCTGCTCAAGGCCGAGGACCTGGATCCGACAGCCTTCAGCCGCCGGCCGCCGACCGAGGAGACCTGCTGGATCGGCGGCGATCTGAAGGATCCCGACCTGGACGAGCGCCTGCCGCCGGCGGCCACGGTGTTCTCGCTGTCGCCGATCTGGCTGCTGCCCCACGCCCTGCCGACCTTGAAGGCGCGGGGCATGGAGCGGCTGATCGCGTTTTCCTCGACCAGCCGCTTCACCAAGACCGACTCCCCGGACGCCGGCGAGCGGGCCGTGGCCCTGGAGCTGGCCGGCGCGGAAGCCGCGGTCGAAAAGTGGTGCGCCGAGCACGGCGTGGCCTGGACCATCCTGCGGCCGACCCTGATCTATGACGAAGGCCATGACGAGAACGTCAGCCGCATCGCCCGCCTGATCCGCCGTTTCCACCTGATGCCGCTGTCGGGCAAGGGCGAGGGCCTGCGCCAGCCGGTGCACGCCGCCGACCTGGCCGCCGGCGCCCTGGCCGCCGCCCACGCCCCGGCCACGCGCAACCGCGCCTACGACCTGGTGGGCGGCGAGACGGTGACCTATCGCGTGATGGTCGACCGGGTGTTCGAGGGCCTGGGCAAGCACCCGCGCAGCCTGCCTATGCCGGTGTGGCTGTTTGGCCTGATCATGCGCCTGGCCAAGCCGTTCTATCCCGGCGCGACCGTCGCCATGGGCGCGCGGATGGGCCAGGACCTGACGTTCGACAGCTCGGACGCCATGCGGGACTTCGGGTGGAGCCCCCGCAAGTTCCACCCGCGCTTCTAGTCCGCGCCTAATCGGCGTCTGTCAGCACCATGGCGAACGGCGTCAACGCGCCGTCGCGCTCGACATAGCCGCTGACCAGCTTGCGGTCGGGCGGCAGGACGCCGAGGTCGATCTCTTCGCCGGGGAACACCACGATGCGGCGGTCGCCGATGCAGACCACCAGCTCGTAGCCGTCCAGAGCCCGGCGCGACATGTTCTTGATGTAGGAATAGTAGGGCTCGCGTCGCCAGGCGGCCGGCTTACCGGCGTCCACGACGATGTTCAGGCGCTTGCCGTCGCGGTCGCTGTACATCACGAAGCCAGCCTTGTCGGGCCGCCACTCGGGGCCCAGCTTCTCGGACGTGATCCACAGGCACATGAAGCCCCGGCAGGCCGTCGGGCGCAGCTCGTAGTTGCCGCAGCCGCCGCCCTTCCTGAAGTGCGTGCACCAGACGCCATCGGCCTTGTCCAGGGCCTCGATCGCCAGGACCTTGCAGCACAGGCCGCACGCGCCGCAGGACTTGCCGGCGGCGGGTTGGGCGAATTCCAGCGGGCTCATGCCGCGAAGCTCCGGACGACCCCCAGGTCGACATCACGGTCGGGACGGATCTCGAAACCGCGCTGGCCGACCAGCACGTTCAGGGTCAGGCCGTCGGCGGCGCCGCGCGCGGCCCAGGCTCGTAGGGTGGCGTGATAAGGAGCCTTGCGCCAGGCCTCGGGGCTGGCCGGATCGACCTCGACCACCATGCGCTGGCCCTGGTCTTCGCGGTGCAGGATGAAGCGCGCGCGGTCGGGCCGCCACTCCTCGCCTAGGCCTTCGCTTTTTAGCCAATAGCAGGCGAAGTCGGCGCAGGCGGTCGGGCGATCGACGTAGATCGCGCAGCCCGCGCCCTTCTTGAAATGGCCGCACCAGGCGTGGGGCGGCTTGGCCAGCGCCTCCACGCCCATCAGCTTGCAGCACATGCCGCAACCGCCGCAGCTCTTGTCGCCCATCTCGCCCCTGCCCGAACCGAGCTTAATCGTCAGGAGGCGGACATTACGAAACTTGTGTGACGGTTTGATGGGCCGGAGACGTCAGCCGTTCTTCGCGGGGCAGGCCGACCGGGTCAGGTCGTAGTGGGCGAACGGCGCTTCCTTGGCGCCGGTGCGGGCGACGATGGTCCAGGTCAGCCGGTCGCCGTCGCGCCGCCAGCGATTGAGGAAGCTGGCGTCCGGATAGGCATAGGCGATGTCGAAGCCGCCCGGCTGCACCTCGCCCTTGCCGACGGCGGTGAAGTCGCCGCCGAAGCTGTCGGCCCAGAAGCCGGAGACGCCGGTGGGCGCTCCGTCCTTGGGCGGCGCGCCCCGGCCGGCCAGCACCAGGTGGGCCGCATAACGATCCTTCGGATCGGCCTTGGCGAAACTGTCGGCGTCAACCGTCAGCGCGGTCCCGAGCGCGACCCGACGGGCAGCTAGCGTGATCTCGACCGGCTTGCCCATGACGTCGCCGGCGCCGCGCCAGCAGCCTTCCAGCGCGCGGACCTCGGCGGGAATGGGTGCTGGCGGCGGATCCTCCGCACGCGCGGCTCCAGCCGTGGCCAGCAACAAGACGCTCACGCTCACCAGACGCATATTTCTACTCGACACCCGTCTCGCTCCAGACGCCCAGCTCATTGCCGGACGGGTCGGTGAAATGGAAGCGGCGGCCGCCGGGGAAGCTGAAGATCGGGGCGGTGATCACGCCGCCGGCCTTCACCACCTTGTCCAACATGGCTTCCAGGTCGTTGGCGTACAGGATGACCAGCGGTCGCTCGGTGGCGCCTTCCTGCGGCTTGGTGAAACCACCGTCGGCGCCCTGGCCCTCGAAGGCGACATAGTCGGGACCGTAGTCGACGAAGCTCCAGCCGAAGGCGGCCGAATAGAAACTCTTGGTGGCCGGCAGGTCGCCGCCGGGCCATTCGATATAGTCGATCTTGCCGTCTTCACGCATGGCGGTCTCCTTGAACGATGTTCCGCAAATGTTCTAATTGGCCGCTAAGGCAGAGTCCAGACGCTGGTGCGCTTGACGGCGAAGTCCTCGAGTTCGCGGGTGGTCTCGACCTGGTACTCGGCCAGCTTCACCAGGTCGTCCTTGCGGAAATAGGTGCGGCCCGGGTCGCCGATCAGCACGCTAGACCCGCTGGCCCGGCCCTGCCGCAGCCAGTCCATCACCGCCTCGGCCATGGGCTTTTCGTAGCAGATGTCGCCGGCCAGCAGCACGTCGGCTCTCGGTGGCGGGGAGTCCAGCAGGTTGATGTCGGTGAAGCTCACCGCGACGCCGTTGGCCTCGGCGTTCAGGCCGACGGCGGCCTCGCAGAAGACGTCGATGTCGGCCGCCAGCACGCTGGTCGCGCCGGCCTTCATGGCCGCGATGGCGACGATGCCCGAGCCGGTGGCGAAATCGATCACCCGCTTGCCGGCGACGGTCTCTGGGTGATCGAGGATATAGCGCGCTAGGGCCTGGCCGCCGGCCCAGGCGAAGGCCCAGAACGGCGGCGGCAGGCCGATCGCTTCCAGCGCTTCCTCGGTCAGCTTCCAGATTGGGGTGATCTCGTCGGCCAGGTGCAGCGACAGCTCCGGCGCGTGCGGCGTCGGCTGGAAGCGCGTGTTGTCGCGGATGAAGGCCCGGCGGCCTTCCAGGGTCTGGACGATCATGGCGCGCTTAGAGCACGCCCCCGCCTAGGCGGCGACCGTCTTGCTCGAGGCGGCCTTCAGCACGGTCAGATAGCCCGGCGCGGTCAGCATGCCGCTGGTCAGGCCCTTCTTCTCGAGCACCCTGTGGGCCAGCGGCAGGTTCCAGCAAGGGGTGTGCATGAACATGTGATGCTCGGAATGGAAGTTCACATAGTAGGGCGCGATCAGGGCGCGTTCGAGCCAGTTGGCGCTGGTGGTGCGAGCGTGGCGGAACGGGTCGGGCTCGTCCTTGGCCACCAGGGCGTGCTCGGCGATGTTGCGCAGGCGGGTGACCAACGGGAACCACGTGGCCATCGGCACGATCCAGAGGGCGAACCAGGCCCACCACAGGCCCATCGCCGACAGCACCACGAGGATGCCGAGGTTCCACAGCAGGAACGGCTTCTGCCGCGCCACCTCGCCGGCGAAGATCACGCCTTTCGGTTGGTCGCCCTTCATCTTTCCCAGCAAGGGCCCGAACCGCTGCTTGAAGAAGGTCTGGCCCGTCAGGTCGCGGATGATCTTCCGCCGCAGCGACGCCCGCGTGGTCGGGAAGGGCGCCGACAGGATCAGGTCCGGGTCCTCGGCCTGCTGGGCGAACTTGTGGTGGGTCAGGTGATAGGGGCGGTAGCTGGCCAGGGAGGCGCCCGTCGGGGCGGCGCACAGCCACTCGCCAAGCCAGTCATTGACCTTGAGGTTCGGATGCAGGCCGCCGTGCGCGGCCTCATGCATCAGGATCGCCAGGCCCAGCTGCCGCGCGCCGATCAGCATGACGGCCAGCACATAGGTCAGCGGATTGGGGAAGAAGACGAACAGCGCCCCGGCGGCGATGATCACGGCCCAGGCGTGGGCCACCATGGCGATGCCGCGCCAGGACGAGCGCGCGGAAATCCGCGTCCATTCGGCGGGCGTGAACAGGTCCTGCGGTTTGACGCGGGGGGCTACGGCCATGGAACGATCATCGCACATTCAGCTTAGGCCTGACAGGATGACCCGACGTCACATTTGGAGCCGCCCATGCGCCGACTGATCCCCGCTCTCGTTCTGGCCGCCACGTGCGCCGCCCTCGCGCTACCGGCCAGCGCCGCCAGCTTCGACTGCCGCAAGGCCCGCACCGCCGACGAGAAGGCGATCTGCGCCGAGCGATCCTTGAACGACAAGGACGTGCGGATGGACGTGCTCTACGGGATCAACCGCCACACTCTGGCGATGGGCGGGCGCGGCGCGCTCATCGACCAGCAACAGGAATGGCTGCGTAATCGCCGCGCGTGCGGGGCCAACAAGGCTTGCCTGAACCGCGCCTACGACAAGCGGCTAGGCGAGCTGGAGAACGGCATGCAGCGCATCTACCAGCAGGGGCCGTTCTAGGCAGATCCCCTTCCTCGCGAGGAAGGGGTGGCTAGAACCGCACGCCCGGCTTCCACAGCCCGGCCACCAGGCCCGCGAAGACGATCACGCCGGCGATGGCGTTGGACTTGAAAAGCTTCAGCGCCAAGGGGCCGTCGTCCACGCGGACGGCAGCCGCTTGGCGCGACAGGTGCAGGGCGAACAACGCCGCCAGCGGCAGGAATAGCGGGCCGACATCGCCTGCCCAGCCGGCCGCGAACACGAAGCAGAACGAGGCCAGGTAGAAGGCCGCCACGCCGATCTGGACGTGACCGCCCAGCCGACGGGTCGACGACTTGATGCCGGCCAGGGCGTCGTCCTCGATGTCCTGGATCGCGTAGATCGTGTCGTAGCCCAGGGTCCAGAAGATCCCCGCGATGTAGAGCAGGGCGGCCGACCAAGAGAGATGGCCGGTGGCGGCGGCGTAGCCCAACAGGGCCCCCCAGTTGAAGGTCAGGCCCAGCCACGCCTGCGGCCACCAGGTGATGCGCTTCATGAACGGGTAGCCGGCCACCAGGCCCAGCGACAGCACGCCCAGCCCGATCGCCACCCAGCCCAGGGTCAGCAGGATCAGCAGGCTGACCAGGCTGCAGCCCACCAGGAACAGCCAGGCCTGCTTGACGGTGATCAGGCCCGCCGGGATCGGGCGCATCGCGGTGCGAGCCACTTGCGCGTCGAAGTCGCGGTCGACGATGTCGTTGAACGCGCAGCCGGCCGCCCGCATCAGGGCCGCGCCGATGAATACCGCCAGCAGCAGCAGCGGGTTTGGCCAGCGGCCCTGCTCGGCGGCCGCCAGGGCGATGCCTTGCCAGCCGGGCAACATCAGCAGCCAGATCCCCGCCGGCCGATCGAACCGGCCCAGCTTCAGCCAGGGCCGCAGGCCCTCGGGGGCGTGGCGGTCGACCCAGTTGGTCGCGGCGGCGTCGGGCAGGATCGCTGTGGTCATGCGGCGAGGCTTAACCCGCGCGCTTTGCGGCGTCCTATAGGGAAGATCGATCCTCTCAGTAGAAACGATCAATTGGATTTATCTGCCCCCAGCGGCGAAGGTCTTCCTGCAAGCCATTCGCAGGAGCCCGCCATGACCACCGCCGCCATTCGCCTGTCCGGTTGGAGCCTGCTGCTGGCGGGCGTCGGGGCCGGGATCGTCCTGCCTCATCCGGTGACCACCAGCCTGTGGACCGCTTCGGCCAAGCTGTTCGCCCGCGTCGGCGACCACGAGATGGTCCGCCGCCTGACCGCCGCCACCAAGTTCGGCCCCCGCGTCGAGCGCGGCATGAACCGCCGTCCGCCGCGTCGGGTCGGCGGCGTGGCCGAGGCGTTCTAGGCCTTCAGCGCCGCGACGACCTCGTCACTGGTGACGATGGCGTGGGCATAGGTCGGGCCGTTGATGTCGTGGGCCGCGTGCAGGGCTTCGTCGCTGAAGGCGGCGGTGGCGTCGCGCACCAGGGTCACGTGATAGCCCAGCTCAGAAGCCGAACGGCCGGTACCCTCGACGCAGGTGTGGGCTGCCAGGCCGATCAGCACGAGGTGGGTGGCCCCGCGCTGCTTCAGCCGCAAGTCCAGATCCGTGCCGGAAAAACCGCTGGACCAGTGCTCGCCGACGATCACGTCGCCCGGCTTCGGCGCGAAGTCCGGATGCCATTCGCCACCCCAGCCGCCCTTCTCGAACACCAGGCCTCGAGCGCTGGCCTGGATATACGGATTGGGATGCTCCCAGGTGTCGAGATCGCCCGGCGCGTAGCGGTGGTGCGGGACGACGAACACCGTGACCCCCGCCGCGCGGGCGGCGGCCAGCACCGCCTTCATGTGGTCGTGCAGCCCTTCGGCGCCCTTCGTGGCGGCCACGCGGCCCCACAGCTTGCCGCCGTCGGCCAGGAAGTCGTTGTAGGGATCAATCAGCAGCAGGGCGGTGCGGCCCTTGGGGAGGACAAGATCGCTCATGAAAGGCTCGCTTAAGGTTCCGCCGGGCTTTGACCGATCCTGCGCCCGCGCTAGCCTTGCGTCTTGCACCAGCGCGATCCCCGAATGACCCCTGAGCCCGTCCGCAAGAAGCGCCGAGACCTGACCCGCACGGAGCGCCGGCTGCTCGACGGCCTGGGCGGTGCCCTGTTCGCCACGGGCGCGGTGGGCCTGGTCGTTCCTTACATGCCGACGACTGTGTTCTGGATCGGCGCGGTGCTGTGTTTCCTCAAGACCCGACCGCATACGGTCCGGCCGATGCTGCGCGTGCCGGTGATCGGGCCGGCGATCCGCTGGTTCCTGCGCTGGCGGCCGTTCGGCGGCGGACGCAAGCGCAGACGGAAGGGCTGACGGCGGGCCGCTAAAGCACTATCTCCCCGCCCATGACCGACGCGATCGAGGCTGAAGACGAAACCGGCGCCCGCAAGCGCGCGCTGTCGAACCGCCAGGTGCTGGCCTTCGTGGCCCGCTTCTGGAAGCGGCGGCCGGTGCTGTTTGGCCTGGGCGTCGGCCTGACCCTGGTGGCGATCGCCTTCGACCTGGCCCTGCCCTACGCCTCGGGCCACCTGGTGGACATCATCGGCAGCAAGCCGCGCGGCGACGTCGCCGCCTGGCAGGCGCTGGGCGTGTTCGTCGGCGTCTATTTCGCCTTCGCGGTGGTGCGCAACATCGCCCACCGGTTCTGGATACCGCTGGCGGCCCGGAACATGGAGGAGATGACCAACGAAGGTTTTGCGAAAGTGCAGGCCTTCTCGTCGGACTGGCACGCCGACAGCTTCGCCGGCGCGACCGTGCGCAAGCTGACCCGCGCCATGTGGGGCTATGACAGCGTCACCGACGCGGTGACCATCTGGCTGGGGCCGGGCATCATCGTGCTGGTCGGCCTGTCGATCGGCATGCTGCTGCGCCAGCCGCTGGCGGGCGCGATCTCGCTGATCGTCGTGGTGGCCTATCTGTCGGTGAACCTGTGGATCACCGAGCGTTACGTGCGCCCCAGCAACCTGCGCTCCAACGCCCTGGACTCGCAGATCGGCGGGGCGCTGGCCGACGCCGTGACCTCCAACCCAACCGTGAAGAGCTTCGGCGCCGAGCAGCGCGAGGCCGCGCGCCTGGCCGAGGTCACCGCCGCCTGGCGCGACGCGGTGATGGTCACCTGGAGCCGCTTCACCGACGTCTGGCTGGGTCAGAACCTGCTGCTGGTGGTGCTGCAGGCCGGCCTGACCGGGGCCATGGTCTGGGGCTGGGCCAAGGGCACAGCGACGCCCGGTGACGTGGTCTTCGCCATCACCTCGTTCATGCTGATGAGCGGCTATCTGCGGAATCTGGGCGAGAACATCCGCATGCTGCAGAAGGGCATCGACGACACCGAGGACGTTGCGGCCTGGACCAGCCTCGCGCCCCAGATCGCCGACATCCCCGACGCGCCGGCCTTCCAGCCGGGTCCCGGGAGCATCGAGTTCAAGGACGTCACCTTCCGCTACAAGGCGGCCGGCGCGCCGCTGTACGACCACTTCAGCCTGAAGATCGCGCCCGGCGAGCGGGTGGCGCTGGTCGGGCCGACGGGCTCGGGCAAGTCGACCTTCGTCAAGCTGGTTCAGCGACTGCACGACCTGCAGGACGGGGCGATCGTCATCGACGGCCAGGACGTCTCGCGGGTCAGCCAGGCCTCCCTGCGCCGCGCCATCGCGGTGGTGCCGCAGGACCCGGCCCTGTTCCACCGCTCTCTGTTCGAAAACATCGCCTACGGCAAGCCCGGCGCGACCCGCGAGGAGGTCGAGGCGGCGGCCAAGAAGGCCAAGGCTCACGACTTCATCCTGCGCCTGCCCCAGGGCTACGACACCCTGGTCGGCGAGCGGGGTGTCAAGCTGTCGGGCGGCGAGCGCCAGCGCGTGGCCATCGCCCGCGCCTTCCTGACCGACGCGCCGATCCTCGTTTTGGACGAGGCGACCTCGTCGCTGGACGTCGAGACCGAGGGCCAGGTCCAGGCCGCCGCCGAGGCGCTGATGGACGGGCGCACGACCATCGTCATCGCCCACCGCCTGTCGACCGTGCGCGGCGCCGACCGCATCCTGGTCTTCCAGGGCGGGCGGGTCGTCGAGGAGGGCCGCCACGCCGACCTGGCAGCCGGTGGCGGGGTCTATGCCCGGCTGAACGCGATCAGCGCTGGGGTGGGTTAGGCGGGCGGATATCCGTCGGCAGCCAGACGCCCGGCTTGTTGGGAACGCTGCCGTTGCAGCCGTCGCCCGCAGGGGCCAGCACTAGCCGCTGGTCGCCGACCAGCAGGTCGCGGCGCGTGGTCGGCTCCTCGGCCCGCACCGTGCCCGCCTTCAGCGCCGCGTCGATGTCGACGCCGGGGCAGGACGAGCTGGCCTCGGCGACCTGCCGCCACCCATGGTCGGTAGCCTTGAAGGCGACGAAGCTGGAGCCGTTGGCCAGCAGCACCTCGTCGGTCCCGTCGCCGTCGATGTCGATCACCAGGGCCGAGCACTGCATGCCGGCGAAGGTGCAGACCACGTTCGAGCTGTTGTTGGTCCAGTCCTGGGTCTTGAAGCTGCCCGGTAGCGCCTTGCCGGCCGGATAGACCTTCATGTTGGCGAAGTCCGGCCCGCGGTTGGCGGGGGCGTAGATCTTTTCCTTCATGGCCGCGGCGTCGGCGGCGCGCTTGGCGATGTCGGGGTTCTTGTCGGTCTTCAGCCGGTCCAGCGCCTCGCGACCGTAACGACCGCTGTCGAAGCGCAGGAACTGGTAGTCGAACTTCTCCGGCGCGACCTTGCCGGCCTCCAGGCGCTGGGCCTGGCTGTTCACCGACAGGCGGGCCGGGTCGGCGATCGGGGTGAACAGGGCGACCAGCAGCACGACCGCGACCACGGCCAGGAGCAGGTTGGTCGGCTCCAGCGTCTTCATCCAGGCGCCGGGGCGGATCGCGGCGATCGCATAGCCCAGGGCGTAGCCGGCGGCGACCACCACGAAGGCGGCGGCGAACACCCGCTCGGGCGTCAGGCCGTACTGGTCGACGCGCAGGAAGAGGGCGTAGCCGGCCAGGATGGCGATCGGGATCAGCAGCACCCCGGCGATCCGCGCGGCCCAACGCAGGACGACCGGGCCGGGCTCGGTCCCGTCCTGATAGGCGGCGTTGATCAGCACGATCAGGTGGGCGGCGGCCGACAGCAGCAGGGCGGTGGCGGCCTTGGTCTTCCACAGCGGCGCCAGGCCCGTGAACGGCAGGCTGGCCAGGAAGCCGGCCGCGATCAGGGTCATCAGCGGCAGCAGCCAGGCCAGCAGGGTGAGCGCGACGGTGCGCACGCCGCGCACCAGGCCGGCGCGGACGTCGGTCAGCTGCACGGCGGCGGCGAACATCACGCAGGTGGCCGGCATGGCGAAGGCCGCCTCGTTGGTCAGCTTCTGGATGGCGTCGATGCCGATCAGCTTGAACAGCGCCCCGCCCAGCGCGATCACGATCCAGAACACGCCGGTGAAGGCGATCGACAGCACCAGCTGCACCCCGTGCATCCAGGCCAGGTCGAAGTATTCCGCGTAGGGGGCCACCGGCTTGCGGGCGGCCTCCGCCGGCTGGATCAGGTGGTGGGCGATGAACAGCAGCGCCGCCACGGCCGGGAACACCGCCGGCGACAGGGCCCCCGCGCCGATCCGGCCGGGCGCGGCCCCGGTCCAAGCGGCGTGGACCGCCAGCACGGCCGCCAGCACGGTCGCGATCGCGCTCCAGACGATCAGCGGCGTGCGGCGCATGGCCGACAGCCCGCCCAGCGCGATCAGCGGGACCATCAGGATGCAGACCAGCAGCGGCGCGAACAGCAGTGGCTGAGTGGCCGGCCAGGTCTTGGTGTCGTCGGCATGATGCAGCAGGAACAGCAGCACGCCCTGGGCGAGGCCGATCGCCAGGCGCGTCACGGCGGCGGTGCGAACCGTCTTGGCGTCAGTCGCGTCCATGCGGGCGTTTCTCTCCGTTTCGGCGACAGCACCACGCTAGCGCACCGTTGTGAAGCTGCGTGTCGGGATGGGGGCTTTTCGAACGTCCTGGTTTCGTGGCCGGATGGGCCGCGTTCCGGAGGATCTCGCGATGATGAAACCGCCCGCCGCCTCGATCGACGACTACTTGGCCAAGCTGCCGCCCGACCAGCGCGCGGCGTTGGAAACCCTGCGCGGCCAGATCCGAGACGTCGCGCCGGAGGCCGAGGAGACGATCAGCTACGGCCTGCCGACCTTCAAGCTGCAGGGAAACCTGGTCCACTTCGGCGCGGCGGCCAAGCACTGCGCCTTCTATCCGGGCGCGCTGATCGGCCATTTCGCCGACCGGCTGGAAGGCTTCGAGACCGCCAAGGGCACGATCCGCTTCCAGCCCGACAGCCCGTTGCCGCCGGACCTGATCGCCGACATCGTCCAACACAGGATCGTGCAGAACCTGGAGATCGTGGCCGAGCGCGCGGCGCGGAAGAAGCGCTAGCGCGCCAGCCGCCCGTCTTCCAGCGCCGCCGGTTCGAACGAGAAGATGACGCTGGGGTCGGGCTTTGCCACGCCCTTGATCAGCTTCTTGTCGCCGGCCGCGTGCAGCAGCCAGCGGATGACGTTGAGGCGCGCGGCCTTCTTGTGGTCGGCGCGCACGCAGATCCACGGCGCGACGTCGCTGTGGGTGCGCATGAACATCTCGTCCCGGGCCTTGGTGTAGTCGTCCCACTTGTCCTGGGCGACCTTGTCCAGGTCGCTGGTCTTGAAGGCCTTCAGCGGATCCTCGCGGCGGGCCTTCAGGCGCTCGGCCTGTTCCTCGCGGCCGATGTCGAGCCAGAACTTGACGTAGCGCAGGCCGTTCTCGACCAGCATCCGCTCGAAGGCCGGCACGTCCTTGAGGAACTGCTCCTGCTGCTCGGGGCTGGAGAAGCCCATCACCCGCTCGACCCCGGCCCGGTTGTACCAAGAGCGGTTGAAGATCACCGCCTCCCCGCAGGCCGGCAGATAGTCCACATAACGCTGGAAGTACCACTCGCTGCGTTCGCGCTCGGTGGGCTTGGGCAGAGCGACGATCGTGGTGGCGCGCTTGGACAGGTGCTCGGTGACCCGGGCGATCGTGCCGTCCTTGCCGGCCGAGTCGCGGCCCTCGAAGATCACCAGGATCTTGTCGCCGTCCTTGATGGCCTTCTTCTGCAGCGCGATCAGGGCCAACTGCAGCTGCATCAGCTCGTTTTCGTAGTCGTCGGACTTGCTCATGCGCTGAGCCTACCCCTGGAAAGACTTGTTGCGCTAGAAGGACGAAATGATCCGACTTTTCGTTCCCAACAACCTCTCCGCCGGCGCCGGAGTCGTGCCCACTGTCGACCAGGCGCGCTACCTGACCTCGGTCATGCGCCTGGGCGTGGGGGCGGAGCTCCTGCTGTTCAACGGCCGCGATGGAGAGTGGCGAGCCAGCATCATCGAGTCGACCAAGCGCGGCTGCCTGCTGAAGGCCGACGAACAGGTCCGGCCGATGGAAATGGGTCCGGACCTCGACCTGATCATCGCCATGGTCAAGCGCAGCCGGGTCGAGACCATCGTCGAGAAGGCCGCCGAGCTGGGCGTCCGCCGCGTGCGGCTGACCATGACCCGGCGCACGAACGTCGACTTCGTCAAGCTGGGCCGCCTGGACGCCATCGCCATGGAGGCCGCCGAGCAGACCGGCCGCCTGGACGTGCCCGAGGTCGCCGATCCCGAAAAGCTGGAAAAGATCCTGGACGAGTGGGATCCAGCCCGCCGCCTGGTGTTTTGCGACGAAGGCGGCGACGCGAAACCCGCGATCGAGGCGCTGGCGGGAACCGGCGCGCCGGCCGCCATCCTGATCGGTCCCGAAGGCGGGTTCGCGCCGGAGGAACGCGAGCGCCTGCGGGGGCTTTCCTTCGTCACGCCGGTGTCCTTGGGCCCACGCATCCTGCGCGCCGACACCGCAGCCATTTCGGCGATGACGCTGTGGCAAGCGGCGGCTGGCGACTGGCGTTAGCATTTAAGGCGCAGGTCGCCTCTTGAGGTTCTTAAAGAAAACGCCCAACTGGGAAAACGCCCAACTGGGCGTGACCGATTAGTATAGCCGTCGGCGGAGAGCATGGGCCCTCTCCTCCCTCAGCATCGCAACCCCTGGGGAGGGACGGCTTGCATGGCCGACACCGCTAGCGTCCAAGAGCGTCAACTGACGCTCGCCGATCTGACCGACTATTTCGCTCAAGGGTCCAAGCCCAAGGAGGCCTTCCGCGTGGGGGCCGAGCACGAGAAGTTCGGCTTCTACCTGGGTTCGCACGAGCCCGTTCCCTACGAAGGCGACAAGGGCGTGCACGCCCTGCTGACCGGGCTGCAGCGCTTTGGCTGGAAGCCGGTCATGGAAGGCGAGGTCATCATCGGCCTCGAGCGCAATGGCGCCAATGTCAGCCTGGAGCCGGGCGGCCAGTTCGAGCTGTCGGGCGCGCCGCTGGCGACCATGCACGACATCTGCGACGAGACCGGCCAGCACCTGGACGAGGTCAAGACCGTCGCCGACGAGTTGGGCCTGGGTTTCCTGGGCCTCGGCTTCTCGCCGGTGTGGAAGCGCGCCGACGTGCCGATCATGCCCAAGGGCCGCTATGTGATCATGCGCAACTACATGCCCAAGGTCGGCAACCTCGGCCTCGACATGATGCTGCGCACCTGCACGGTGCAGGCCAATCTCGACTTCTCCAGCGAAGCCGACATGGTCGCCAAGTTCCGCATGAGCCTGGCCCTGCAGCCGATCGCCACGGCGCTGTTCGCCAATTCTCCGTTC
Organism: Caulobacter sp. GW821-FHT11E11; assembly: GCF_058808315.1. Lineage (NCBI taxonomy): Bacteria > Pseudomonadati > Pseudomonadota > Alphaproteobacteria > Caulobacterales > Caulobacteraceae > Caulobacter > Caulobacter sp. GW821-FHT11E11. Next base: position 482,393 of record NZ_JBXARO010000004.1, on the reverse strand, counting down.
ACGGAAGGCAAGCCCAACGGCTTCCTCTCCGCGCGGGCGAATGTCTGGACCGACACTGATCCCAACCGCACGGGCCTGCTCGACTTCGTGTTCGAGGACGGCTTCGATTTCGAGCGTTACGCCCGCTATTCGCTCGACGTGCCGATGTATTTCGTCAAGCGCGGCGACAAATATATCGACGTCGCCGGCCGCTCGTTCCGCGACTTCATTGAAGGCAAGCTGCCCGAGCTGCCGGGCGAGATCGCCACGATCAAGGACTTCGCCGACCACACGACCACGGCCTTCCCGGAAGTGCGCCTGAAAACCTATCTGGAAATGCGCGGCGCCGACGCCGGTCCCTGGAGCCGTCTGTGCGCCTTGCCGGCGCTGTGGACGGGCGTGTTCTACGATGACGCCGCGCTCGCGGCCGCCTGGGACCTCTGCAAGGACTGGTCGCTCGAGGACCGCGAAGGCCTGCGCCGCGATGTGCCGAAGCTGGGCCTGAAGGCCCAGGTCGCCGGCCGCACCGTGCAGGACGTGGCCAAGGACTTCGTCGCCATCGCCAAGTCGGGCCTTAAGAACCGCGCCCACATCAACGGCGGTTTCCTGGACGAGACCATCTATCTGGGCGAGCTGGAACAGATCGCCGACAGCGGCATCACCCCCGCCGAACGCCTGCTGTCGCTGTACAACGGCGAATGGCAGGGCGACATCAGCCGCGTCTTCACCGACTGCGCCTACTAGGCCGCTTAAGGACCGGAAAGCCCTTACCTTGACGGCTTCACCCCGTTATGTAGTCAAAATACATAACGGGGTTTCCGATGCTGTTCCGATCCGTCCTGCTCGCCGGCACGCTGCTGGCCGGCGCCGCGCACGCGCAATCTGACGACGTCTATTCGCTGGGCGAGGTGCGGATCACCGCGCGGGGCAGCGACGGCGGGCTGATCGGCGGCTCGGTGATCAAGGGCGAGGACCTTCGCAAGTTCGACAAGATCAGCGTCGACCAGGCTCTGGACCTGATCCCCGGCGCCTCGGCCGGCAACAGCGGCGGGTCGCGCAACGAGCGGCTGGTGTTCATCCGCGGCTTCGACCGCTTCCAGACCACCCTGTCGATCGACGGCGTGCGGGTGTTCCTGCCGGCCGACAACCGCATCGACTTCGCCCGCTTCCTGACGGCGGACCTGTCGGAAGTGCAGGTGTCGAAGGGCTACGTCTCGGTCCTCGACGGCCCCGGCGGCATTGGCGGTGCGATCAACCTCGTGACCCGCACGCCCCAGGCCCCGTTCGAGGGCGAAGTCCGCCTGGGCGCGGGCTTCGACGCCGATGGTTCGCTGAACAGCAACGCGGTGTCGGGCCGGGTCGGCGGTCGCACCGAACACTTCTACGCCCAGCTGAGCGGCGCGCGGAACGAGCGCAACCACTGGGCCCTACCGGACGGCTATCGTCCCACCACGCTGGAGAACGGCGGCTATCGCGATCACTCCGACAGCGAGGACTGGCGGGTCAACGCCAAGGTCGGTTTCACCCCGCGCGAGGGCGATGACTATTCGCTGACCTTCACGCGTCAGGAGGGTTCGAAGAACGCGCCGTTCCACGTCACCGACACGGCTGGCGCCCGCTACTGGACCTGGCCCTACTGGAACATCGACAGCCTGGCCCTGCTGACCCGCACCCAGATCGCCGAAAACGCCTATCTGAAGACCCGCTTCTACCGGAACACCTTCAAGAACGGCCTGTTCTCGTACGACAACGCCCGCCAGAACACCCAGACCCTGGGGCGGGCGTTCCGATCCTACTACGATGACGTTGCTTATGGCGGGAATGTCGAGCTGGGCGTCCAGCTGACCCCGAGCAACACCCTGAAGGCCGCCGCCTTCTATCGCCGCGACGAGCATGTCGAGTGGCAGCAGAGCTTCGCGCCGCCGCTGATCGAGCCGCGTCAGACCACGACCGAGGACACCACCTCGATCGCCCTGGAGGACACCCAGAGCTTCGGCAAGGACGTCGACCTCGTCATCGGCGTCTCGCGCGACCATCGCGACCTGTCTATGGCCCAGGACTTCAACACTAACGTCTTGGTGGCCTATCCGCTGACCAGCGACAGCGCCTGGAACGGCCAGGCGGCGCTGGTCTGGCGGCCGACCGACACCGCCCAGCTGCACGCCAGCGTCTCGTCGCGCACCCGCTTCCCGACCCTGTTCGAGCGGTTCTCCTCGCGGTTCGGCACGGCGATCCCGAACCCGAACATCAAGGCCGAGCGGGCGGTGAACTACGAGGTCGGCGCGCGCGGCGACATCACACCCTTCATCACGGTCGAGGGCGCGGTGTTCTACAGCGACGTCCGCGACGCCCTGATCGCCATCCCGGTGGCCCTGGGGGCGCCGTTCGGCACGGTCAGCCAGACCCGCAATGTCGGCGACGGCGAGTACTACGGCGCCGAGGGCTCCGTGACCGCACGGGTGTCGCCGAAGCTGACCCTGGGCGGCAACTACACCTATCTGCACCGCGACTTCACCGACCCGAGCAACGCCGCGTTCCGGCCGCAGGGCGTGCCGACCCACAAGCTCTTTGCCTATGCCGACTGGCAGGTGGCCGAGCGCCTGACCCTGACGCCCAGCGTCGAGACCGCCTCCAAGCGCTGGACGGTGACCTCAAGCAGCCTGATCACCCCGGTCCGCTACTACCGCACCGGGGCCTATGTGCTGGCCGCGCTGACCGCCCGGGTGCAGGTGACGGAAAAGATCGACGTGCAGGTCTCGGCCCGCAACCTGCTGGACCAGAAGTACCAGCTGGTCGACGGCTTCCCCGAGGAAGGCCGCAACTTCCGCGCCGACCTGCGGGTCAAGTTCTAGGAGGATCACGATGCGCCTGACCGTTCTCGCCGCTCTCGCCGTACTGGCGACGCCGTTCGCCGCCTCGGCCCAGATGGCTCCGACCGCGCCGGCCCCGGCCTGCGCCGCCCTGGACAAGGACCTGCCGGCCGAACTGGCCGCCTGGCCGGCCAAGAAGGATCTGACCGCCGCCAAGGGCGTCCAGGATCTGGACAAGGCTGTGCTGACGCCGGGCCAGGCCTTCGTCGCCGCGTTGGCCCCGACGCCGGACGTGACCTACATCGTCCAGCCCCAAAAGCCGGGCGGCACGGTCAGCAGGGGTGGCCTGTTCGCCATCGATGTGCCGACCGCCGGGTCCTATGTCATCGCCCTCGGCACGGGCGCCTGGATCGACGTGCTGAAGGGCGATGCGGCCCAGCGTTCGACCGGCCACGGACGCGGGCCGGCCTGCACCACCCTGCGCAAGATGGTGACCTTCGACCTGCAGCCGGGCCGTTATGTCGTGCAGATCTCGGCCAATGCCGAGGCCAATCTGCCGATCATGGTCGCGGCCAAGCCCTGACATGAGACTGGGGGCGGTCAGCACGGCGCTGGGGCTGATCGGCGCCCTAAGCCTGCTGGCCATCTTCACGCCCGGCCTGGCGCAGCGTCCGGCTTCCGAAGTGCGAGTCGAGTTGGGCCGGCGATTGTTCTACGACGCCGACCTGTCGATCGACGGGACCATGGCCTGCGCCACCTGCCACGAGCAGCATCACGGCTTCACCGACGGCAACGCCACGCGGCCGGGCGTCCACGGTGATCCGGGGCGGCGCAACATCCAGACCCTGGCCAATGTCGGGACCTTCGCCAGCCTGACCTGGGGCGACCCGCGCGTGATGCGCCTTGAGGACCAGGCGCTGATCCCGATCGCGGGGACCACGCCGGTCGAGATGGGCTTCCACGGCCAGGAGAAGGTGCTGGAAGACCGCATCAGCGGCCGCGCTTGCTATCACAAGCTGTTCGCCGCCGCCTTTCCGAACGAAGCGGTCAGCATGACGACCATCACCAAGGCCCTGGCCGCCTTCCAGCGGACGCTGGTGTCCCGCGACGCGCCCTATGACCGTAAAAAGCGCGGCGAGTCGGTCGATACGTCGATCGAAGCCCTGCGCGGTGAGAAACTGTTCTTCGGCAAGGCCGGCTGCGCGAGCTGCCATGCGGCGCCGGACTTCACCGACGCGACCGGCCCGAACGCCTTCCACCGCATCGACCTGCCGTTCTCCGGCGACCAGGGGCTGGGCGAGATCACGGGCAAGACCGCCGACAACGGCAAGTTCCGCACGCCGTCGCTACGCAACGTCGGGATCAGCGCGCCGTATCTACACGACGGATCGGCGCACACCCTGACGGGCGCGATCCGGCGGCACCGGATGGCGACGGACCTGAAGGACGGCGAGGTCGAGGACCTCGTCGCGTTCCTGCGCACGCTGACCGACGACCGCTTCGTCGCCGATCCGCGCTTCTCGCTGCCGAAGACCTCGTGCGAGGCCGACGCGGCGAACCTCTAGAAGATCGCCCGCACGCCGGCGATGATGCCGACCCACAGGGTTACAGTCGCTGCCAGGGCGAACAGGCGGCCCCAGGCGAGCTTGCGCTGGGGAGTGGTCGTCGCGTGAACAGCGTCCGTCCGATAGGAGACGTAGGCCATGGTTTCCTCCGCGCCCCTCTGATGGGAGCTAGACCTTATGGTCACGCTCCCAGCGGTTAACGCGGGCTTAAGCCCGCCCCGGCCCTACAGCGACCCGATGTCGCGGTAGGGCTTGTCGACGTCGCGCTCGATCCGGTCGGGATCAGGCCCTTCGACATTCGGCGGCCAATGCTCGGCCTGGCTGGAGCCCGAGCCGCTGTCGGTGTGGCGCACAACCTCGTCGACGTTCAGGGCGTCGGTGTCGGCGGCCGTCAGCGCGCCGACCTGGAACTCGACATGCTCGGGATAGAAGGCCACGCGATTGCCGATCTGGCCGACAGAGGGGAACGGGTCCTCATAGGTCCAGACCGCGTTCTCGATCAGCTGGGCGTCGCGATAGATGGTGAAGTAGCTGGCGTCGCCCTTGTAGGGGCAGTGGGTCACCTTGTCGGTGCGGCGCAGGAACGCCATCCGCACGTCGTCGCGCGGGAAGTAGAAGACCGGCGGATAGTTGGCCTCCTTCAGCACCAGCACATCGTCGCTATCGGCGATCTCGTGGCCCTCGAACAGCACCCGCACCGTGTTGGGCGCGCGGGTGATCGTGATCGGGTGGCTTTCGTCGGGGATCTTCATCGCGGGCTCCGCCGTGAAAGGGTTCGCCATGCAAACGCATGAGGCGACTGCCAGGCTTCATGCCTTAGATCGGAACGCCAAACCCGCCCGGCAAGCCGTTGCTTGTGAAACCGTCCTCCGCGTGATCTTCTCCCCGCCAAATTGGGGCCGGCGGGGATGATTTGACCAATGGGGGGTCCGTCCGCGCCACTCGTTACGTTTCAAGGCTAGCGTATGAACATCGTTATCGCCGCGGGCATCCTGGTCACGCTCGTGACCGGCATTCCCGTTCTGGTCCAACTTCTGAAGGGCCATCCGCGCGGCCTGATCATCTGCTTCCTGGCCGAGATGTGGGAGCGCTTCTCCTACTACGGCATGCGGGGCCTGCTGATCTTCTACCTGACCCAGCACTTCCTGTTCGACCCCAAGGTCGCCAGCGGCCACTACGGCTCCTACACCTCGCTGGTCTATATCGTGCCCCTGCTGGGCGGCTTCCTGGCCGACCGCTATCTGGGCACCCGCAAGGCGGTGGCGTTCGGCGCGATCCTGCTGGTAGCCGGCCACCTGGCCATGGCCGTCGAAGGCAAGCCGGCCGTCCAGACCCTGACCTATGCCGGCCAGACTTACGAGTTCCAGGCCGAAGGCCGGGGTGACAGCCGCGTGGCCAAGATGATCGTGGCGGGCAAGCCCTACGACGTCACGGCGACCGAGGCGGGCGACTTCACGGTCAAGAACCTGCCGGCCGACGCGGGCCTGCCAGCCGTGCTGCCCAAGGGCGCGTACAAGCTGGACGTCAAAGACCGCGACCCGATGTACCTGAACATCTTCTGGCTGGCCCTGTCGCTGATCATCGTCGGCGTGGGCTTCATGAAGTCGAACGTCGCGGCCCTGGTCGGACAGCTCTATCCGCAGGGCGATCCGCGACGGGATCCGGGCTTCACCCTCTACTATTTCGGCATCAATCTGGGCTCGTTCTGGGCCTCGATCCTGTGCGGCATCCTGGGCGTCAATGTCGGCTGGTGGGCGGGCTTCGGCGCCGCCGGCCTCGGCATGCTGGCCGGTTTCGTGATCTTCGTGCTGGGCAAGCCCTGGCTGCTGGGTCGCGGCGAGCCGCCGGAAGGCGCGAAGTTGAAGGAGAAGGTCATCGGCCCGATCAGCCGCGAGATCGTGATCTACGGCATCTCCCTGCTGGCCGTGGCGGCGGTGTTCCTGGTCGTCCAGCGCACCCCTGTTGTGAACGTCACCCTGCTGGCCGGCATGTTCGGCTCGCTGGGCTACATCCTGTGGTTCGCCTTCGCCAAGTGCGAGAAGGTCGAGCGCGAGCGTCTGCTGCTGGCCACGGTGCTGGTGCTGGGGGCGGTGGTGTTCTGGACCCTGTTCGAGCAGGCCGGGTCGTCGCTGAACCTGTTCGCGGCCACCAACGTCAACCTGACCCTGATCTCCAAACCGGTCGAGTGGTTCGGCGGTTCGGTGGTGTTGGGCTCGCCCGCTCAGCTGACCGCCGCCGGCATCTCGACGGTCGGCAAATTCTGGGTCAACACCGACTTCAACGCCGCCCAGACCCAGGCCATCAACGCCGGCTGGATCCTGATCTTCGCCCCGGTCTTCGCCGCCCTGTGGACGGTGCTGACCGCGCGGGGGATTAACCCCAACCCGATGATCAAGTTCGGCCTGTCGCTGATCCAGGTCGGGGCCGGCTTCCTGATCCTGCTGGTCGGGGCTCAGTTCGCCGACGGCGCCTTCAAGATGCCGCTGATCTTCCTCGTGCTGATGTACATGCTGCATACGGGCGGCGAGATGTGCATGTCGCCGGTCGGCCTGTCGCAGATGACCAAGCTGTCGCCGCTGCACATGGTCTCGTTCGTGATGGCCGTCTGGTACATGGCCCTGGCCATGGCCAACCTGTTCGGCGGCTGGATCGCCGCCATCGCCGCGACCGAGACCATCGGCGGCCAGGTCCTGAACCCCGCCGCCGCCATGGCCCAGTCGCTGCTGGTCTTCAAGGTCATCGGCCTGGCCGCCATCGGCCTGGGCGTGCTGTTCCTGATCCTGGCGCCGGTTCTGAAGAAGTGGTCGCACGGCGCCGACGAGACCGATCCTCAGCCGATCGCGGACTCGACCGTTACGGGCCAAGCCTAGGCCCAAATGAAAGAAGGGCCCCGGCGGCTTGCCCGGGGCCCTTCACGAGGCGTGGAGGGGCCACGCCTCACCTTCGGGTGGGACGGTCTCGGGGGTGGCTCAAACCGCCCGAGACCGTTTCCGCTCCCTACCCAAAGCTCTTGCGCACCTTGATGAACAGGTACGGCTCGAAAGGGATTTCGCGCTGTTCGACCTGGGTGACGACGCCACTCCCCCGGCCACCGGCGTACATCACCCGCGTGCGGTGCTTGTGCCGGCTGGTCCAGTTGGCCAGCTCGGTGCGAATGGTCAGGTCCTTGCGCGGCCGCCACTCGAAGAAGCCCTCGATCCACTGCTCGAACGTGAAGGTGCGCACCTCGCCGACGCGGTAGTAGCGCTGCTCGTTCGGGCAGATGGTGGTGACGCCCCAGCTCCACTTGCCGCCCGGCATGTCGCGCGTGAAGCTGACATTGCAGGTGAACGGCGTCTGGGCCGAGATGCGGCGCTTGCCCAGGGTGACTGGGTCGGTGACCTCGCTTTCCGCCCACGAGGCCCGCATCTTCAGCTGGCCGCCGCTGACGCCCAGCCTGTCGGTCGGCAGGGTCAGGTTGACCTGGTAGAAGTCGCTGGCGCCGTCGCCGATATTGCCCGGCGCCTCGAACACCTTGTTGATCGGGATGACGTCGACGACGTCCTGGATCTCGGCGTGGCGCCACAGCAGCACCAGAGCGCCGCCGCCCCAGAAGCGCTTCTCCCAGGCTGTCTCCATGACCCACTTGCGCTCGGGCACCAGGTCGGGATTGCCGGCGTCGACCGTGCCGGTCTCGGTGCCGGCCGACGAGACGAAGTCGCCGAAGTCCAGCTGGCCGACCTCGCGCTCGATCCGCACCCGCAGCTGGTCGGTGGTGGTCGGCGACCAGGTCGCGAGCACCCGGGGCTTGGGATAGAAGAACTTCTTCGACAGATCGGTGTCGCCGCTCTGGCTGATCTTCGAGACCTCCAGGCGCGCCCCAGCCTCGACGTTCAGCTTGGGACTGGCGCGCCAGATCGCCTTGCCCGATAGCTCGCCGCGGAGCTCCTCGACCTTGACCTGGGCGGCGGGCAGGGGAATGGCGACGCTGTTCTCGAAATAGCGCGTGTCGCCGTCCAGGACGTTGTAGGCGCCCTCGAGCCCGGCCTCGAACGACAGCTTGTCGCTGCGGCGGTGGCGCAGTTCCGAACGGACGATGGTCTCGCCAGTGTCGGTGCGCGCCTTGTAATCCACGAACAGGCGCGGATCCTCGAAGGTCGAGCCGTAGATCTCGCGGTTGAGGTTCTGCAGCACGACCAGCTGCAGGTCCGAGCGCGCCGACAGGCTGCGGTCGAAGCGGGCGCCGAACTCGCCCGACCAGCTGTGCAGCTTCTCGCCGGTGACCTCGCGGCCGGGGGCGGGGAAGACCCGCGTGGCGGTCACGTCGCGGTCGTAGCCGAAGTACTCGAGCTTGGCGTTGACCCGCGCCTTGCCGCCAAGGGTCGGTCGTTGCACCGCGCCGCGCAGCACGTAGTTGTAGATGGTGTCGTAGCCCTTCAGCGCGTCCTTGGCGGTGGGGACGCCCTTGCCGTCGGAGCGCAGGCGCACGGCGCCGTCGAAGGTGTTGTCGGTGCGGTCCTGGGTGGCCTTCAGCGAGCCTTCCAGGGCGTAGTCGCCTTCGCGGCGCGAGCCTTCCAGCTCGACGATGGGGCCGAACAGGCCGTCCGGATAGACATAGGTCTGGACGTTCAGGACCTTCTGCACCTGGACCGTACGCTTGAGCACGATGTTGGCCATCACCGTGCGGCCCTGCATGTCGATGCCCGGCGCGCCGCCGCGGATCAGGTCGATGCGCTCGACGGTCGGGGCCGCGATCCGGCGCAGCATGTCCTCCAGCGATTCGTTCTTGCTGGTCGGGCGCTCGCCGTTGATCAGCACGTTGCCGGCCGTCCCGGCGAAGCCGCGCGCGCTGTCGCCCTGTTCCAGCGAGAAGCCGGGCAGGCGGGTGATCATGTCCAGCGCGGTGCTGGGCTGAGCGGCGGCGAAGAAGTCGGGCGCATAGGGAATGACGCCGCGCTGGGCGGGGTCGATGTCTTGCGCAACAGGCGCTGCGGCAAGGGCCGCGGTCGAGATGGGCGGATCCGCGTCGAGCGGGGCGACGCCCGCCATGGCCATCATCAGCACGCTTGCCAGCATCGCGGTCGTCCCCTTGGAGGCCCTCCCCAGGGCCTTCGTTCTGCCGGGGCAACGTGGCCGGGGGCGCGGTGCGTTGAAAGTTACAAGCGTGAAATGTGGATTAAATCGCGGACACGTTGCCGGTGATCACTGTCGCGGACCGGCTTGCGGCCAGGCTTGCGCAGCCCTAGGTGCTCGTTCCTGAGGGAGCTCCAGATGACCGTGACGCCGCTGACGACGAACGACCTGGCCGGCGCGGACGGCGAGGCCCTGCTGGCGCTGAACAACGCCCATGCGGTGGAGCTGTCGTGGCTGGAGCCCGAGCGCCTGGCGCATTTGGTGGCCGAGGCCTTCGTCGCGCGTCGCGTGGGCGTGGCCGACGCCCTGCTGCTGACCTTCGACCAGGCCGCCGACTATGACAGCGTCAACTATCTGTGGTTCCGCGAGCGCTATCCGGCCTTCGTCTATGTCGACCGGGTGGTGGTGGATGACGCCGCGCGGGGCAGGGGCTTGGCGCGGGCGCTCTACGACGACCTGTTCGCGGCGGCCAAGGCGGCGGGGCACGAGCGGATCGTGTGCGAGGTCAATTCCGATCCGCCGAACCCGGCGTCGGACAGGTTCCACGCGGCGCTTGGGTTTGTGACCGTGGGTACGGCGCAGATCCACGGCGGGAAGAAGACGGTGACGTACTTGGCGCGCCCTCTCTAATTCCGATTTCCCGGCGAAAGCCGGGACTCAGATCGTAGGGCTGTGAGGCGCACGCAAAGACGCCCGCGAACCTCTCCGGAACGCGGGCGCTCTTGCATCTGGGCCCCGGCTTTCGCCGGGGAAACGGATATAGGTTAAACCGCCGTCCCGCCTACCGTCAGGCCGGTGATCTTCAGGCTCGGCTGGCCGACGCCCACGGGCACGCCCTGGCCTGACTTGCCGCAGACACCGATACCGGGATCAAACGCGAAGTCGTTGCCGATCATCGTCACCCGCGTCAGGGCGCTCGGGCCATCGCCGATCAGCGTCGCGCCCTTGACCGGCGCGGTGATCTTGCCGTCCTCGACCAGATAGGCCTCGGTGCACTGGAAGACGAACTTGCCGTTGGTGATGTCGACCTGGCCGCCGCCGAAATTGGCGCAGTAGAGGCCGCGCTTCAGCGATGCGATCATTTCCTGCGGGTCGTCATTGCCGGCCAGCATGCCGGTGTTGGTCATGCGCGGCATCGGCATGTGGGCGTAGGACTGGCGGCGACCGTTGCCGGTGGCCTTCATGCCCATCAGGCGCGCGCTCATGCGGTCATGCATGTAGCCGACCAGGATCCCGTCCTCGATCAGCACGGTGCGTTCGGTGGGCGTGCCTTCGTCGTCGACGGTCAGCGAGCCGCGGCGACCGGCCAGCGAGCCGTCGTCGAAGACGGTGACGCCCTTGGCGGCCACGCGCTCGCCGATGCGGCCCGAGAAGGCGCTGATGCCCTTGCGGTTGAAGTCGCCTTCCAGGCCGTGACCGACGGCCTCGTGCAGCAGCACGCCGTTCCAGCCCGGGCCCAGGACCACGTCCATTTCACCGGCCGGGCAGGCGACGGCGTCCAGATTGACCAGCGCCATGCGCAGGGCCTCGTCGACCTGGCCCTGCCACTTGTCGGGGCTGATCCAGGCCGAGAAGCCGGCGCGGCCGCCGGCGCCGGAGTTGCCGCTCTCGCGACGGCCGTCCTTCTCGACGGTGACCTGGACGTTGACGCGCACCAGCGGGCGCACGTCGCGGATCAGCTTGCCGTCGGCGCGCAGGATCTCGACCACGCGGCGCTCGCCGGCCATCGAGGCCATCACCTGCACGACGCGCGGGTCGCGGGCGCGAGCGAAGGCGTCGATCTCCTGGAGCAGAGACACCTTGTCGGAGAAGTCGGGCGCGCTGACCGGGTTGTCCTCGCCGTACAGCTTTTCGTTCGTCGAGCGCGGACCTTCGGCGGTGACGCCGGCATAGCCGCGCTTGGCCAGCTTGGCCGAATCGGCGGCGCGGCCGATGGCGGCCTCGGAAATCTCGGCGGCGTGGGCGTAGCCGGCCGTCTCGCCGGCCACAACGCGCAGGCCAAAGCCTTCGCCGCTGTCGTAGGAGGCGCTCTTGAGGCGTCCGTCGTCGAAGACGAAGGCCTCGCTCTCGGAGCGTTCGAGGAACAGCTCGCCGTCGTCGGCGCCCGCCAGGGCTTCGCCGAGGATCGACTGGGCGCGGTCACGATCGACGCCGGCGGCGTCCAGAAGGGAAGGGGCGGAGATGGGAGCGTTCATGGTCCTACAGGTAAGACTTCCGAGCGCATCCGTCACCCCGCCCCTTTTGTCGCAAGGCTGATCAATACTCGCGGCGGACTTCGCCGGAGCCGGTGATCTCGCTGCTGACCGACTTGGGTTCGGTGCGCAGTTCGACGTCGCCGCTGCCGGAGATGTCGACCTTGGCCTTGTTGGTGGCGAAGATCGCGCCGCCGCCGCTGCCCGACACCGCGACGACCGCGTCCTTGGCCTTCAGGTCGGTCAGGTTGACGTAGCCCGAGCCCGAATTGTCGACCGTCACGAGATCGACCCGACCCGTGGCGCCAAGGTCGCCGCTGCCGCTGACGCTGACCCCGATGGTCGGGTGGTCGTAGCGGCGGATGTCGAGATCACCCGAGCCTCGGATGTCGAAGCGGGTCACGTCGGGGGCGATGACCGTGATCTTCACCCGTTCGGAGTCGCTCTCGACCCGCAGGCCCATGGCGTCGATGGTCAGGCGGTCGTGGTCGCCGCCGTCGCCGCCCTCAAGGCTGATGCGGCCGCCGTCGACGCGCAGGCGGTTGATGTAGTCCTTGGGGCCGGACGCCACGATCTTGCCCTCTGCGCCCTGGACGAAGACCACGTCGACCGGCAGGTCGATGATCAGCTGGTCCTTGCCCGTCCAGGGAAAGGTGCGGTCGATGGCCGGCGACGAGGCCTGGCCCGTGACGGTGACGTGGCGCGCCGAGCGGATCACCTGACCGTTGTCGCGGACGATGACGGTCTCGCCGTCGCCGTCGAACGGCAGGGTCCAGCCATTCTTCATGATTTCCGGGCCGGCGATGGCCGCCACCCCGACGAAGCAGCCGACGGCGAGCGCGAAGCTGGCCCCGGCGACGATGAGCGTATTGCGGATCAACATGGTCCCCTCCTGTTCCGCTCAGACTTGTTCGATGGCCGGCTTCAGCAGCCGGTAGTGCAGGCGGGCGTACCAGACGACCGCGTTGAAGACCCCGATGGTCACCAGCGTCAGCAGGGCGCCGAAGCAGGTGGCCAGGCCCATCAGGCCCAGGCCCGCCAGGAAGGCGGTGATCGGGCCGCCGGGCGGTCCGGTCAGCGGGCCGGCGGCGAAGACGAAGCCCCCGGCGATGAACATGGTCACCACGGCGACCAGGAACCCGAACAGCGCGCCCAGCACGCCCATCAGCAGGGGCAGCAGGAAGATCACGTCCAGGGCGCCCAGGCCGATCAGCGCGATGATCGCGCCCATGGCGTTGGACGGCGTCTTCTTCTCTTCCCACGACTTCAGGCCCGCCTCGGCGCGCATCTCGCGGGCCAGGCGGTCGGGATCGCCCAGGGCGGCGGCGACCTCGGCCTCGGTCCGGCCGGCGGCCTGGCCGTCGGCGAAGTGGGCCTCGTGGTCGGCGACGACGTCGGCGATCGTGGTGACCGGCAGGCCGGCCAGGCCACGACGCAGACGGGTGATGAACTCGGCGCGGGTCATGCGGAAGCTCCCACGATGTCGTTGACCGCGCTCGAGAAGGCGGTCCATTCGGCCTTCTGCTGTTCCAGGCTCAGGCGCCCGGTCTGCGTCAGGCGGTAGTACTTGCGTGGCGGACCGCTCTGGCTTTCCACCAGATAGGTCTCGACCAGGCCATCCGACTGCATGCGGCGCATCAGCGGATAGATCGTCCCTTCCCCCATATCGATGTCCCTCGTGAGCCTGCTGGCGATCTCGTAGGCGTAGCTGTCGGCGTGCGAGAGCAGGGCCAGCACGCACAGCGCCAGCACGCCTTTCTTCAGTTGGATCTCAATCGTTTCCGGCACGGCGTCCTTGGCCTCCGTTGATAAGACCTATCTATCGCCAGGTACTGGGTATCGCAAGGTACCTACTGATGAATGATACGTAATGTTTGGGGCGTTCCGGAAGGGTGGCGCGAGCCGTTCCGGGCAAGGTTCCACGACGGTGTTGAGAGGGGTTCGCAACTGGACCCGCCCTTGTGGCGATAACCGGACAATCCCATGTCGCACACGTGGTCTCTGGTGCTTGGCAACCGCTGGCGATGCGCGTATGCAGCCTCCGGACCGACCATCGGGCGGACTGGGCGTCGACGCGCGACTCACCTGTGAGCAGCATCGATTGCAGAGGGCCGGCCCGGGGGTCGTAATACGCAAAGTCGGCGCGGCGCGGTCTTGGGATTCCCCATGGGATCCGGAGTCCAAATCGCCGCCGAAACGGGCCGTGAGGGATATGAAGGCGCAATTTTCGGGGATTAAGCGGTTCTTGACGGGCGCGTCCGCCCTCGCCGCCACGATGATGTTCGCGGGGAACGCCCTCGCCGAGGATCTGCTGGGCCAGCCGACGCCGGGGGCGATCGACCTTCAGCCGGCCGCTTCTGAGCTGAAGCACCACGCGATCCAGTTCCACAACCTGGTCCTGATGCCGATCATCACGCTCATCACCTTGCTGGTGCTGGGCCTGCTGATCTGGATCGTGGTGCGCTACAATAAGAAAGCGAACCCGGTTCCGGCCAAGTTCAGTCACAACACCACGATCGAGATCATCTGGACCCTGGTCCCGGTGCTGATCCTGATGGTCATCGCCATCTTCTCGTTCCGCCTGTTGTTCCACTACAACGACATGCCCAAGCCCTACATGACCGTGAAGGCCACGGGCTATCAGTGGTACTGGGGCTACGAGTATCCGGACCAGAAGATCAGCGAGATCGTGTCGCTGCCTCTGACCAAGGAACAGGCCAACGCCAAGAAGGTCCCGTACCTGCTGGCCGCCGACAAGGCGATGGTCGTCCCGGTCAACCAGGTCGTCCGCGTGCAGGTCACCGGCGCCGACGTGATCCACGCCTTCGCGCTTCCGGCCTTCGGCCTGAAGATCGACGCCATCCCGGGTCGCCTGAACGAAACCTGGTTCAAGGCCGAGAAGACGGGCGTCTTCTACGGTCAGTGCTCGGAACTGTGCGGTGTCGATCACTCGAACATGCCGATCGAGATCCAGGTCGTGACCCAGGCCCAGTTCGATGCGTGGGTTAAGGAAAAGGTCGCTCCGCCGGCCCCGGCCGCTCCGGCCGAAGGCGCTGCGCCTGCCGCCCCCGTGGCTCCTGGCGCGACCCCCGCCTCGGCTCCGGCCGCCGCCCCCGCTTCCGCTCCGGCCGCGGCTCCCGCCGCGCCGGCGGCCTAAAGACTACGTAGGATAGAAGTCCGATGGCTCACGCCGCAGACACCCACGGCCACGGCGGTCACGACGACGCCGACCACAAGCCGCCCTTCATCGCCCGCTGGTTCTTCTCGACGAACCACAAGGACATCGGCACGCTGTACATCCTGTTCGCCATCATGGCGGGCCTGGTCGGCGGCCTCCTGTCGGGCCTGATCCGCTGGGAGCTGATGCACCCGGGCATCCAGGTGTTCACCGACGACGGCCTGCTGGCCCAACTCGGCATCTTCAAGGGCAAGCACGGCTTCAACGCCGTCGTCACCGCCCACGCCCTGATCATGATCTTCTTCATGGTCATGCCCGCCATGATCGGCGGCTACGGCAACTGGTTCGTTCCGATCATGATCGGCGCGCCGGACATGGCCTTCCCGCGGATGAACAACATCTCGTTCTGGCTGCTGGTCGCCGCTTGGGTCCTGCTGGTCAGCTCGATGTTCGTCGACGGCGGCCCGGGCCACGGCTTCGGCGGCGGCTGGACGATCTATCCGCCCCTGTCGACCATCGGTCACAAGGGTCCGGCCATGGACCTGGCGATCCTGTCGCTCCACCTGGCCGGCGCTTCGTCGATCCTGGGCGCGATCAACTTCATCACCACGATCTTCAACATGCGCGCGCCGGGCATGACCCTGCACCGCATGCCGCTGTTTGCGTGGTCGGTGCTGATCACCGCCTTCCTGCTGCTGCTGTCGCTGCCCGTCCTGGCCGGCGCCATCACTATGCTGCTGACCGACCGTAACTTCGGCACCCACTTCTTCGACCCGGCCGCCGGCGGCGACCCCGTCATGTTCCAGCACCTGTTCTGGTTCTTCGGTCACCCGGAAGTGTACATCCTGATCCTGCCCGGGTTCGGCATCATCAGCCACATCGTCTCGACCTTCTCCAAGAAGCCGGTCTTCGGCTACCTGGCGATGGCCTACGCGATGGTCGCCATCGGCTTCGTCGGCTTCGTCGTGTGGGCGCACCACATGTACACCGTCGGCATGAGCATCAACCTGCGCGCCTACTTCGTGGCCGCCACGATGATCATCGCCGTCCCGACGGGCGTGAAGATCTTCAGCTGGATCGCCACGATGTGGGGCGGCTCGCTGGAGTTCAAGACGCCCATGCTGTGGGCGATCGGCTTCATCTTCCTGTTCACCGTCGGTGGCGTGACGGGCGTCGTCCTGTCGAACGCCGGCATCGACTACAGCCTGCACGACACCTACTACGTCGTCGCCCACTTCCACTACGTGCTGTCGCTGGGCGCCGTGTTCGCGATCTTCGCCGGCTTCTTCTACTGGTTCGAGAAGATGTGGGGTGTGAAGTACAACGAGGCCCTGGGCTGCATCCAGTTCTGGATCATGTTCGTCGGCGTGAACCTGGTGTTCTTCCCGCAGCACTTCCTGGGCCTGCAAGGCATGCCACGTCGCTACGTCGACTATCCGGAAGCCTTCGCGAAGTGGAACTACGTGTCGTCGGTCGGCTACATGATCACCGCCGCTGGCGTGGGCGTGTTCCTGATCCTGCTGCTGGAAGCCGCGATCCGTCGCCGTCCGGCGGAAGCCAACCCGTGGGGCGAAGGCGCCACGACGCTGGAATGGACCCTGTCCTCGCCGCCGCCGTTCCACCAGTTCAGCGAACCGCCGGTGATCAAGGAAGACAGCCACCACTAAGGTGCTCTGTCGTCCGTAACCGGACCTAAAGCGGGGGCGCGGTCGGGATCCTTAAGGGTCCAGGCCGCGCCCTTCGCCCATTCAAGACCGATATATTCCAACCTCGATGTCGAAGACCCTCGCCATGACCCCGGAAACCGCTCAGGCAGAGACGGCTCAGCCGGATACGACGCAGACCGCCAGCTGGAAGGACTACTTCCAGCTGATGAAGCCCCGCGTCATGTCGCTGGTGGTGTTCACGGGCCTGACGGGTCTGCTGGCCGCCCGCGCGCCGATCCACCCCGTTCTGGGCGCGATCGCGGTGCTGTGCATCGCCGTCGGGGCCGGCGCCTCGGGCGCGCTGAACATGTGGTACGACGCCGACATCGACGCCGAGATGCGCCGCACGCGCGGCCGCCCGGTCCCGGCCGGCAAGGTCAAGGGCGAGGAAGCCGCCTCGCTGGGCGTGGTCCTCTCGATCCTGTCGGTGATGTTCTTGGGGTTTGCGATCAACTGGTTCGCGGCCGCCCTTCTGGCCTTCACTATCGTCTTCTACGCCGTCGTCTACACGATGTGGCTCAAGCGCTGGACGGCGCAGAACATCGTCATCGGCGGCCTGGCCGGCGCCCTTCCGCCCGCCATCGGCTGGGCCGCGGCCACGGGTTCGGCCCCGCTGAATGCCTGGCTGATGGTGGCCATCATCTTCTTCTGGACCCCGCCGCACTTCTGGGCGCTGTCGCTGTACATCACCACCGACTACGCCAAGGCCGGCGTGCCGATGCTGCCGGTGGTCAAGGGCGCCAAGGAGACGCGCAAGCAGATCCTGCTCTACAGCCTGCTCCTGATCCCGATCTGCCTGACGCCGGTGCTGACCGGCCTGGGCGGCCCGATCTACCTGGCCGTGGCCGCCCTGGGCGGCGCGGTGTTCCTGATCCTGGCCTGGCGCGTGTTCACCAGCAAGGCTGGCGATGCGGCCGACCCGCGCGCGGCCGACCGCGACCTGTACGACGTCACCGAGGACGAGAAGGCCGCCGGCGCCAAGGCCGCGCGCAACCTGTTCGCCTTCTCGATCCTGTATCTCTTCGCGATGTTCGCCGCCCTGCTGGGCGAGGCCGTGGCGAACGTGCACGCCCTGGAGCTGCTCAAGTGAATCAACCGGTCGACAATCAGACGGCCCCGGACCAGACGGCCGCGGCCAAGAAGGCTCGCGACGGGCGCAACATCGCGCTCGCCCTGGGCCTGGTGGGCTTCGTGCTCCTGGTGTTCGTGGTCACCCTCGTGAGGCTCGGCGGCAATGTCGCGCACCCGCACTAAGAAGCCCGACTCGGAGCTCACGCCGCAGGAACTGGCCGCCCGCCGCAACGGCAAGGTGGCCCTGATCTGCGCGGGCGCGTTCTTCGGCATGATCGGCGCGGCCTATGCCGCCGTGCCGCTGTACAAGCTGTTCTGCCAGGCCACCGGCTTCGACGGCACGGTGCGCAAGGCCGAGGTCGCTCCGACCCGGATCCTGGACCGCAAGGTCACCGTCCGCTTCGACGCCAACATCCGCGAGCTGCCGTGGCAGTTCCAGACCCTGCAGGCCAGCCAGGACATCCGCATCGGCGACACGGGCCTGGCCTTCTTCAAGGTCACCAACCCCACCGACAAGCCGCAGACGGGCCGGGCGCTGTACAATGTGGTGCCGGAATCGGCGGGTCCGTACTTCCAGAAACTGGAGTGCTTCTGCTTCTCCAGCCAGACGATCCAGCCCCACCAGACGGTGGAATTCCCGGTCGTCTATTTCGTGGATCCCCAATTCGCGGACGATCCCGAGACCAAGGGCAAGAACGAGATCACGCTCAGCTACACGTTCTTCCCGGCCGTCGAGGACGACCCCGCCGGCGGAGACGGCAAAGGCAAAAACAAAAAAGTCGCCGCCGTGGCGACGCCTCGCATCGTGGAACCCCTTGGCGGCGCACCGTCGAGAGGGCTATAGCGTTCACAACGACCATGTCGCGGGGGGAACCGGCGACGTGATCAAGAGGGATATAAGGGTTAGCAGCAACATGGCCGGCGCCGTCAAACACGACTACCACATCCTTCCGCCCAGCCCGTGGCCCTTCGTGGGCTCGGCTGCGGCCACCGTCATGGCGATCGGCCTCATCGGCTGGATCAAGGGCGGCGTGTTCGGCATCGAGAAGGGCAACTGGGCCATTTTCGCCGCCGGCTTCGCGGGCGTGCTCTACACCATGTTCGGCTGGTGGTCGGACGTGGCCAAGGAAGCCAAGGCCGGCGACCACACCCCGGTCGTCTCGATCGGCCTGCGCTACGGCATGATCCTGTTCATCGCTTCGGAAGTGATGTTCTTCGTGGCGTGGTTCTGGATGTTCTTCGAGATGGCGCTGTTCCATCACCACCGCACCCTGTCGGGCATCGAAGAAGTCCGCACCGCCTGGGCCACCTGGCCGCCTGCCGGCGTCGAGACCGTCTCGCCCTGGCACCTGCCGCTGGTCAACACCCTGACCCTGCTGCTCTCGGGCACGACCGTCACCTGGGCTCACCACGCTCTGCAAGTCGGCGACCGCAAGGGCGCCAAGTGGGGCCTGATCCTGACCATCCTGCTGGGCGCGCTGTTCACCTGCATCCAGGTCTATGAATACGCCCACATCAACCACGAGCAGCTGTTCTACTCGGAAGCCGCGGCGAACTCGGGCCTGTACGGTTCGACCTTCTTCCTGGCCACCGGCTTCCACGGCTTCCACGTGTTCGTCGGCACCCTGTTCCTGATCGTCTGCCTGATCCGCCTGCTGAACGGCGCCTTCACGCCCAAGCAGCACTTCGGCTTCGAAGCGGCCGCCTGGTACTGGCACTTCGTGGACGTGGTCTGGCTGTTCCTGTTCGCGTTCATCTACGTGATCTTCGGGGCCTCGGCCCACTAGAGCCTTCATTAGAAGGCTCTAGCTCACAAAAGATGAGCGCGGCGACGCGCTCCGGATCGAAAGATCCCGAGGGGCCCGGAACGCAGACCAGCGTTCCGGGCCTTTTTCGTTTCAAGGCCCTGTTTGTCGATGACCAAGACCAACCCCTACGCCGCCGGCGCGCGCGGCCTGTGCCCCCACTGCGGCGAGGGCTATCTGTTCGAGGGCTTCCTGAAGGTGACCCCCACCTGCGAGGCCTGCGGCTTCGAGCTGGGCAAGTTCGAGACCGGCGACGGCGCGGCGACCTTCGTGATCCTGATCGCCGGCACGGTCTGCGCGTTCGGGGCGCTGTTCTCGATGTTCGCCTGGAACTGGCCGGTGTGGCTGCTGCTGCTGGTCTGGTTGCCGGCGGTGCTGGTCATCACCCTGGGCTTGATGCGACCGGCCAAGGGCCTGATGGTCGCCGCCCAGATCGCCCAGAAGGCCTCTGAAGCGGGCCGCGCCGATGTCTGAGCCCGCTCCCAAGAAAACCGGCTTTCCGATCGGCCTGACGGTCGCCACGGGCATCTCGTTCGCCATCCTGTGCGGCCTGGGCGGCTGGCAGATGCAGCGCCTACACTGGAAGGAAGACCTGCTGGCGCGGGTCGAGAAGCTGAAGACCGCGCCGCCCGTGCCCCTAGCCAGCGTGCTGACCACCAGCGTCAAGCCCGAGGCCCTGGCCTGGGAGCGGGTCAGCGTCGACTGCGCCGACGTCCCCGGCGCGCCTCTGCCCCTGGCCTATGGCGTGCGCGACGGCGACATGGTCTGGCGGGCCCAAGCGGCCTGCGGGATACAGGCTGGCGGCTATGACCTGATCCTGGTCGATCGCGGCGTCGTGCCCGGCCTGACCGGCCAGGTCCAGGCGCCGGCCAAGACCTTCGCCGCCCCACGCCAGGTCGTCGGCGTGCTGACCCCGATCGCGCAGATGGGCGGCGACCGCGCCCAGGTGTTCGCCCGCTACCCCGGCCGCAAGCCCGCGCCGCTGGTGCTGATGGCCGAGCGCGAGACCCCGACGCCGGCCGAAATCACGCCCGCGCCGCTGCCGGCAGAAATTTCCAATCGGCACCTGGAATACGCCCTGACGTGGTTCGGTCTTGCCGTAACCCTGCTGTTTATCTATGCCGCCATGCTCTGGCGGAGAGTGAGACCCTGATGCGCTACGTGTCGACCCGCGGCGAGTCCGCCCCTATCGGCTTCCTGGATGCGGTGCTGGCCGGCCTGGCCCCCGACGGCGGCCTGTACGTGCCGGCCGAGTGGCCCAGCTTCAAGCCGGCGGAAATCGCGGCGTTCGCGGGCAAGCCCTACGCGCAAGTGGCGGCCGCCGTGGTCGGCAAGTTCGTCGGCGACGACATCCCGGCCGAAGACCTGCTGCACATGTGCGAGGAGGCCTATGCCAGCTTCGCCCACACGGCCGTCGTGCCGGTCAAGCAGCTGGCCCCGAACCAGTACCTGCTGGAGCTGTTCCACGGGCCGACCCTGGCGTTCAAGGACGTCGCCATGCAGCTGCTGGGCCGTCTGTACGACTACGTGCTGGAGCGCCAGTCGCGGAAGATGACCATCATCTGCGCCACCTCGGGCGACACCGGCGGCGCGGCCGTCGAGGCGTTCCGCGGCCGCAAGAACGCCCGCATCGTCGCGCTCTTCCCGGAGGGCCGCATCAGCGAGGTGCAGCGCCGGTTCATGACCACGGCGACCGACGCCAATGTCGCCTGCGTCTCGATCCTGGGCTCGTTCGACGACTGCCAGCACATCGTCAAGTCGGCGTTCCAGGACGACCAGTTCCGCCACGCGGTGGACCTGTCGGGCGTCAACTCGATCAACTGGGCGCGGATCGCGGCTCAGAGCGTCTACTACTTCACCTCGGCCGTCGCCCTGGGCGCGCCTGAGCGGCAGGTGGCCTTCGTGGTGCCGACCGGCAACTTCGGCGACGCCTATGCCGCCTTCGTAGCCAAGAAGCTGGGCCTGCCGATCCATTCGGTGACGGCAGCCACCAACTCCAACGACATCCTGGCCCGCGCCATCGAGACCGGCCGCTATTCGCGCGGCGACGTCGCGGCGACCCAGAGCCCGGCCATGGACATCCAGGTCGCCAGCAACTTCGAGCGCCTCTATTTCGAAGCCGTCCGCCGCGATGGCGCCGAGACCGGCCGAGCCTTCCGCGCCTTCGCCGCTACCGGCCTGCTGGACATCCCACCCGGCGCCCACGGCTGGATGCGCGAGCTGTTCCGCGGCGCCTCGGTCAGCGAGGCCGACACCGCCAAGACCATGCTCTCGACCCTGAACGAGACGGGCGAGGTCATCGACCCGCACACCGCCGTCGGCCTGGCCGCCGCCAAGGGCGTGGACGTCCCGGCCTCGGTCCCGGTGGTGGTGCTGTCGACCGCCCACCCGGCCAAGTTCCCCGAGGCCGTCCTGGCCGCCACGGGCCTGGCGCCGACGACCCCGCGCGCCACGCCGGACCTCTCCAAGAAGCCGGAGAAGTTCGAGCGCCTGCCGGCGGACGGCTCCTCGGTGAAGGCCTTCGTGCGGACCTTCGCGGCCAATACTTGAGGCGAGACTGGTATTTAGGCGCAAGCGCGCCTAGATACCGCGCCACATGACGACCACTCTCCGCACCCTTTCGAACGGCGTCCGCGTCGTGTGTGACCCGATGCCGGGCCTTGAAACCCTGGCCCTGACGGTCGTGGCGGGACGGGGAGCAGCCTACGAGGATCCGGCGCGGTCGGGCTGGTCGCACCTGCTCGAGCACATGGTGTTCAAGGGCGCGGGCAGCCGCTCGGCCCGCGACATCGTCGAGGTCATCGAAAACCAGGGCGGCTCGATCAACGCGGCCACCGGCTATGAGCGCACCAGCTTCCAGGTTCGCGCCCTCAAGGGCGGTCTGGATCTCGGCATGGACGTCATCGCCGACCTGGTCCGTCGCCCCACGCTCGATCCCGCCGACCTGACCCGCGAGAAGCAGGTCGTGGCCCAAGAGATCGCCGAGGCCGCCGACGCGCCCGACGACTACGTCTTCGACCTGATCCAACGCGCCAGCTGGGGCGACCACCCGGTGGGCCGTCCGATCCTGGGCAGCGACGACACGGTCAACGCCGCCACGGTCGAGGCCCTCTCGGACTGGCGCGCCAGCGTCTACGCCGCCGACCGCCTGGTGGTCAGCACCACGGGCGCGGTGAACGAGGCCGAGCTGATGGCCGCCGCAGAGCGCGCCTTCGGCGACCTGCCCGCGACGGCCGGCGCGACCGTCCCGCAGCCGGCGACCTTCATCGGCGGTCCGCAGGCCGAGACCCGTAAGCTGGAGCAGGCGCATCTGGTCTTCATGCTGCCGGCCTGCGGCGCGCGCGAGCAGGACTATTTCGCCCTGCGGATCTTCGCCGAGACGCTTGGCGGCGGCATGTCCTCGCGCCTGTTCCAGGAAGCGCGCGAGAAGCGCGGTCTGGCCTACAATATCGACGCCTATGCCGACACTTACGCTGATCATGGGGCGCTGGGCATCTATGCCGGCTGCGCGGCCGGCGACGCGGTCGAGACCGCCAAGGTCTGCGCCGAGGAGCTGGTCAAGCTGATCAACAAGATCGACGATGCAGAACTGGCCCGCGCCAAGGCCCAGCTGAAGGCC
This sequence comes from Caulobacter sp. GW821-FHT11E11, assembly GCF_058808315.1. Taxonomy (NCBI): domain Bacteria; kingdom Pseudomonadati; phylum Pseudomonadota; class Alphaproteobacteria; order Caulobacterales; family Caulobacteraceae; genus Caulobacter; species Caulobacter sp. GW821-FHT11E11. Next base: position 459,356 of record NZ_JBXARO010000004.1, on the reverse strand, counting down.
CACATGTTCATGGCCCGCGAACAGCCATTGTCGCGCGCCGAGCAGGGGGCGGGGCAGGTGCTGCTGTTCGATCGCCTCTATCCGACGACCGAGCTGGCCGCCGAGGTCGATGCGGTGACCCACGCCGACGTCGCCCGCCTGGGCGCGCGCCTGCTGAGCGGCCCGCCCGCCACCGCTGTCCTGGGCGCCAAGTCGGCCTTGAAGGCCGGTGAAGCGTTCTCCAAGGCGTTGTCCTCCAAGGCGTAGCGTCGGATGGTGCGGTCGTGAATGCCTTACTGCCGTTCCTGAAGACCCGGCCCCGTTTGCGCCTGGAGGGCCGCGCCGTCTATCTGCGGCCGCCGCGTCCCGGCGACCATCGCGCCTGGGCCGCCCTGCGCGCCAAGTCCCGGCCGTTCCTGGAGCCCTGGGAGCCGACCTGGCCCGAGCACGACCTGACTCGCGCCGCCTTCCGCGCCCGCCTGTCGGCCTATGCCCGCGAGCTGGAGCTGGGCGAGGCCTATCCGTTCTTCATTTTCCGTCGGGAAGACGACGCCCTGGTCGGCGCGGTGCGTCTTTTCCACGTGCGGCGTGGTGTCGCCCAGACTGGCTCGGTCGGTTACTGGATCGGTCAGCCCTTTACTCGCCAAGGACACATGCGCGACGCGGTGGAGACCGTGATCCGCTTTGCTTTCACCGGCCTGGACCTGCACAGACTTGAAGCCGCATGCATGCCGGAAAACCACGCTTCGGCCGCGCTTTTGCTGAAATGCGGCTTTTCCGAAGAGGGATATGCGCCCGCTTATTTGAAAATTAACGGCGGTTGGAGAGATCATCGTCTGTTCGGCATGGTCGCGCCCGAGTAAGCGCACGCCGGCACAGTCGGGATAGGCATGTCTTTTCGTACCGGTGAGCGACGGATCTGGGACACCACCGCCACGCTTGAAGCGTTGGGCGGGGCCGACGTCGCGCTGTGGATCTGGGAACCCGAAGCCGACCGCCTTCGCCTGAACGGCGCGGCGCGCGCCCTGGGTCTGGGTCCGCTGGCGCCGGAATGCTCGTCGGCCGCCTTCCGCGCCCTGGCCCTGCCGCAAGATCGCGCCCAGGCCGAGGAAGTCCTCAAGGTCCGCGAACCCGGCTGTGAAGTCGTCGCCCGCTTCCGCGTGCGCGGCGGCGAGACCTGTCTCTGGCGGGGCGTCTGGCTGGAAGAGGGCGTTCGCGCCGCCGGTGTCGTCGCCCCGGAAACCAAATTCACCGCCTCCGAGCGTTGCGAGCTCACCGGCCTGCTGGACCGCCGCAGCTTCATCGCCCGCGCCCGTGAGCGCCTGGGCCAGGACGGCATGCACGAGCTGGTCGTGGCCGACCTGGACCGTCTGCGTCGCCTGAACGAGGCCTTGGGCCACGAACGCGCCGATCTGGTGCTGGCCGCCCTGGGCTCGCGCTTGGCCGCCGCCTTCCCGTCCGACGCCCTGCTGGGCCGGATCGGCGAGGACGAGTTCGCCGTGCTCTGCGAGCCGCAAGGCTACGAGCCGGCCGAGATGCTGCGCCAGGCCCTGGAGCAGCCGCTGCGCGTGGCCGGCTTCGACATTCACCCGACCCTGTCGATCGGCGCCGTCTCGGCCGAAGGCGGCCTGGATGCGCCGGACGCTTGTGAACTGCTGCGCCGCGCCGAACTGGCTGTCGAGGCCGCTTCGTCCGCCGGTCGTGGCGGCGCGGCCGCCTATGGCCGCTCGATGGAGACCGACGGTCTCTCGCGGCTGGCCCTGGAAGCCGACCTGCGCGGCGCCATCGGCCGTGGCGAGATCACGCCCTACTTCCAGCCTGTCGTGCGCCTGTCGACGGGCGCGCTGTCGGGCTTCGAGGCCCTGGCCCGCTGGATCCACCCGCGCCGGGGCATGCTGCCGCCGGACGAGTTCCTGCCGCTGATCGAAGAGATGGGCCTGATGAGCGAGCTGGGGGCGCACATGATGCACACCTCGGCCAAGCAGCTGGCTGCGTGGCGCGATGCGCACCCGGCGATGGGCGCCCTGACCGTCAGCGTCAATCTGTCGACCGGCGAGATCGACCGGCCCGGCCTGGTGGCCGACGTCGCCGAGACCTTGCGCGTCAACCGTCTGCCGCGCGGCGCCCTGAAGCTGGAAGTCACCGAAAGCGACATCATGCGCGATCCCGAGCGGGCCGCCGTGATCCTCAAGACCCTGCGCGAAGCGGGCGCCGGCCTGGCGCTGGACGACTTCGGCACCGGCTTCTCGTCGCTGTCGTACCTGACGCGCCTGCCGTTCGACACGCTGAAGATCGACCGCTACTTCGTCCGCACCATGGGCGGCAACGCTGGCTCGGCCAAGATCGTCCGTTCGGTCGTCAAGCTGGGCCAGGACCTGGACCTCGAAGTCGTCGCCGAGGGCGTCGAGAACGCCGAGATGGCCCGCGCCCTGCAATCGCTGGGCTGCGACTACGGCCAGGGCTTCGGCTACGCGCCGGCCTTGTCGCCGCAAGAGGCCGAGGTCTATCTGAACGAGGCCTATGTCGACGGCGCCGCGCCCGTGAAGGCCCGCGGCTAAGCGCTGCCTGCTGTCGCCGACAGGTGGTCGGCGGTGATCCCCAGCTTGGCCAGGGCCCGCGTCCACTTATGCTCGTGGTCCTCGTCGAACAGGATGCCCTCGTCGGCGTCGCAGATCAGCCAGATGTTGTCGCGCAGCTCTTGCTCCAGCTGCCCCGGACCCCAGCCGGCATAGCCCAGGGCCAGGATCGCCTTGCGCGGCCGGCGCATGCGGCTGGCCATGGCGTCCAGCACGTCGCGGGTGGCGGTCAGGCCCAGGCCGTCGGCCACGGGCAGGGTCGAGTCCGGTGAGTTGAAGTCGTCGGTGTGCAGGACAAAGCCCCGCTCGCGCTCGATCGGGCCGCCGAGCAGCACGAGATCGCTGGGCGTCTGGGTCTCGGACTTCACGCCCAGGCGGTCCAGCAGTTCGTAGACGGTCAGGCCGTCGACCGGTCGGTTCACGGCCAGGCCCATGGCCTGCTCCTCGTCGTGGGCGCAGAGATACAGCACTGTGCGCTCGAACCGCGGATCCTCGATGCCGGGCATCGCCACCAGCAAGCGTCCGGTCAGGAAGTCCGCGTCGTCATCTTCGTCGTCGTCTATGAAGCTAGCCATGGATTGAGCATTGGCCTTCGACGTGACGGTTTCAAGTCGCACACGTTATCAAAGCGCGCTTGGCGACTGCCCCCGCGAGGGATATGCGATCAGGCGCAATTCAATCGCACACACGAGGAAACACGGCCCATGGCGATCAAGGTTGGCGACACGCTGCCCGCGGCGACTTTCATGACCAGCACGGCCGAAGGGCCGGCGCCGCTCACCAGCGACGACATCTTCAAGGGCAAGACCGTCGCCCTGTTCGCCGTTCCCGGCGCCTTCACCCCGACCTGCTCGGCCAAGCACCTGCCGGGCTTCAAGGAGAAGGCCGCCGAATTGAAGGCCAAGGGCGTCGACACGATCGCCTGCGTCTCGGTCAACGACGTCTTCGTGATGAAGGCCTGGGGCAAGGACCAGGGCATCGACGGTGAAGTCCTGCTGCTGGCCGACGGCAACGGTGACTTTACCCGCACGATCGGCCTGGACTTCGACGGTTCGAAGTTCGGCATGGGCGGCCGCTCGCAGCGTTATTCGCTGATCGCCAAGGACGGCGTCGTCACCCAGCTGAACATCGAGGAAGCCGGCCAGTTCAAGGTCTCGTCGGCCGAGTACCTGCTGGAACAGCTGTAAGACATAGATGCTCCCCCGCACCGCGGGGGAGCATCTACTTTCACCTACTTTTTGACGATCGCTTCGTGCAGCGCCTGGATCCGCTTGTTGAGCGTGCCCAGGTCCTCGCCTTCCATGCCGGACCGCTCCAGCAGCGTGTCGTTCAGGCATCCAGAGCGGACCAGCAGGGCGCGCCCGGCCTCCGTCATCGTCACCTCGACCCGGCGCTCGTCCTCGAGTCCGCGCCGCCGCGCGACCAGGCCGGCGGCTTCCAGGCGTTTGACCAGCGGCGTCACCGTGCTGGACTCCAGGTCCAGCCGTTCGGCGATGCCGCCGATGGTGATGCCTTCGCCCGCCTCGCCCAGCACGCTCAGCGTCAGGTACTGCGGATAGGTCAGGCCCAGTTCGTCGAGCAGGGGCTTGTAGGCGCGGGTGATCGCCATGCTGGTCGCGTACAGGGTGAAACAGATCTGCTGTTCCAGCGGGCGCGGGGATGGGGGTTTGGTCGTCATGGATCCTTCTTACCACGAAAAACGATATCGCGATAAAGAAAATGATGGACAGCGCCGCGATCGCGGTCTAGATCACTTCTAGTTCTCGCAATAATCATTATCGCAATCAAGAAATGAGGGTTGATCCATGAGCCAGTCGAACCAAGCTTCCCGTCGCGGCGTGATGACCGCCGGCTTCGGTCTCGCCGCCGTGGCGGCCGCCTCGCTGGGCGCTTCCGCCCAGGCCGCGACCCCTAAAGCGACCACGACGCCGCACGCGGCGAACCGCGCCGAGAGCGGCTTCGTCACCACCAAGGACGGCGTCCAGATCTTCTACAAGGATTGGGGTCCCAAGGACGCCCAGCCGATCGTGTTCCACCACGGCTGGCCGCTCAGCGCCGACGACTGGGACGCGCAGATGATGTTCTTCCTGCTGAAGGGCTATCGCGTCATCGCCCATGACCGCCGGGGCCACGGCCGTTCGACCCAGACCGACACCGGCAACGAGATGGACACCTACGCCGCCGACGTCATCGCCCTGGCCGACCACCTGGACCTGAAGAGCGCCTTCCACGTCGGCCACTCGACTGGCGGCGGCGAGGCGATCCACTACGCGGCGCGCGCCAAGCCGGGCCGGGTGGGCAAGGTGGTGCTGATCGGCGCGGTGCCGCCGGTGATGCTCAAGTCGGCCAAGAATCCGGGCGGCCTGCCGATCGAGGTGTTCGACAGCTTCCGCACGGCTCTGGTCGCCAACCGCGCCCAGTTCTTCCGCGACATCCCCGAGGGCCCGTTCTTCGGCTTCAACCGTCCGGGCGCCAAGGTCAGCCAGGGCCTGATCGACAACTGGTGGCGCCAGGGCATGACGGGCGGCGCCAAGGCCCACTACGACTGCATCAAGGCCTTCTCGGAAACCGACTTCACCGACGATCTGAAGAAGGTCGATGTCCCGGTCTTCATCATGCACGGCGAAGACGACCAGATCGTCCCGATCGCCGACAGCGCCCACCTGGCCATCAAGCTGGTCAAGAAGGGCACGTTGAAGACCTATCCGGGCCTGCCGCACGGCATGGCGTCCACGCACCCGGACGTGATCAACGCGGACCTGCTGGCGTTCTTCAAGGCCTAGGGTTCGACGTCAATGCGAGCGCCCGTCCGCGAGGACGGGCGCTTTCGCGCATCAGGCCCCCAGGACCTCCGGCGTCATCGCCTTGAGGTCCGCCGCGCCCAGCATCACGCCGGCGGCCGCGCCGGGAACCTGCGCCAGCACGCTCTCGGCGAACACGCGCGCCAGGGCCCGCTTGCTTTCCGCCCAGGCCGCATCAGCCTCGCCGGCCGCCGCCAGGGCGCCTTTGGCCAGCATCCAGCCGCCCACGACATCGCCCAACAGCTTCTGATAGGCCGTGGCCCCCGACAGCGCGTCCGGCATCGACTTGGCCCGGCGCTCGATCAGCCAGGCGGTGGCCGAGGCGGCCGCGTCCAGGGCCGCTTCCAGGCGCAGGCCGACGGCCTTGAGGTCGCCGGCGACCAGGATCTCGATCGTGTCGCGGATGTCGTCCATCAGATCGCCGACCGCCTGGCCCTCGCCCAGCATCAGCTTGCGGCCGACTAGGTCGATGGCCTGGATGCCGTTGGCGCCCTCGTAGATCGGGGCAATGCGGGCGTCGCGATAGTGCTGGGCCGCGCCGGTTTCCTCGATGAAGCCCATGCCGCCGTGGATCTGCACGCCCTGCGAGGCGACCCAGACGCCGACGTCGGTCGACCAGGACTTGGCGATCGGGGTCAGCAGCTCCTCGCGCAGCTTGGCGCCGGTGCGGGTGGCTTCGTCGGTGGCGGCGCACGACAGGTCGGCGGCGACGGCGGTCGACAGGCAGATGCCCCGCGCGGCCTCGATATGGGCCTTCATCAGGACGAGCGTGCGACGGATGTCCGGGTGATCGAACAGGCGCGAGGGATAGGCGCCGGTCCAGGCCGAGCGGCCCTGGGCGCGCTCCTGACTGAAGGCCAGCGCCTGCTGATAGGCGCGCTCGGCGATGGCGGTCCCTTGCGTCCCGACCTGCAGGCGGGCGGCGTTCATCATCGTGAACATGTTGGGCAGGCCTTGGCCCAGGCCGCCGACCAGCTCGGCCTTGGCGCCCTCGAACAGCATCACGCAGGTGGGGGAGCCGTGGATGCCCAGCTTGTGCTCCAACCCGCCGACCCGCACGCTGTTGGCCTCACCCAGTGAGCCGTCGGCATTGACCAGCACCTTCGGCGCCAGGAACAGCGAGATGCCCTTCACGCCCGGAGGCGCGTCGGGCGTGCGGGCCAGGACCAGATGGACGATGTTATCGGCCGCGTCGTGGTCGCCCCAGGTGATGAAGATCTTCTGGCCAGTGATCTTCCAGCCGCCGTCGCCGTCGGGCGTCGCCATCGTGGTCAGGGCGGCCAGGTCCGAGCCGGCCTGCGGCTCGGTCAGGTTCATGGTGCCGGTCCACTCGCCCGAGACCAGGCGCGGCAGGTAGAGATGCTTCTGGCTATCCGTGCCGTGGTGCTCCAGCGCCTCGATCGCGCCCAGGCTCAGCATGGGGCACAGGCCGAACGCCATGTTGGCGGCCTGGACCATTTCCAGCACCGCGACCTCTAGCGTCTTGGGCAAGCCCTGGCCGCCATGCTCGACCGGCGCGGCCAGGCTGGCCCAGCCACCTTCGGCAAACTGCTTGTAGGCGTCGGCGAACCCGGGGGCGCAGCGGACCACGCCGTTCTCCAGCTTGGCGCCCACCAGATCGCCCTGGCGGTTCAGCGGGGCCAGCACGTCGGCCGCGAAGGCGCCGGCCGCTTCCAGCACCGCTGCTACTGTGTCGGCGTCGGCCTCGGGGAAGGCGTCGGCCAGCCGCCCGAAATCCGCCGCATGCCGCAGCGAGAAGGCAAGGTCACGAACGGGCGCGCGGTAGGTCATGCCGAAAACTCCAGACTTTCGGCGACCTGTTTAGGCGGGGTGACGCTACGTCGCCAAGCCGAGGTCGGCTTTCTGTGCATGATCACGGTCTCGTGATCACATGGTGGGTGCTGGGCCCTTCCATCCCATGGTGGAGTTCCTAAGTCGGGGAAACAGTAACTGCTGCTGTTTTAGTTTTAACTGGAGCCCTTCCCCCAATGTCCCGTCCGTTCGCCGTTTCCAAGCTCGCTTATGGCGCGCTCGCCGTCGCCCTCCTGACGGCCCCCGCCGCGCTGGCCGCGCCGGGCGTCTCCTCGACCAAGCCGGCCGACCTGCCCGCCGGCCACTATGTGCTCGACAAGACCCACGCCTCGGTCGTGGCCAAGATCAAGCACATGGGCTTCTCGAACTATCAGTTCCGCTTCACCAAGGTGGACGCCAGCTTCGACTACGATCCCAAGGCTCCGGAAGCCGCCAAGATCAGCGTCACCATCGATCCGGGCTCGGTCGACACCGCGACCGGCGCCGACGCCTTCGGCCTGAAGTTCAACAAGGAACTGGCTGGCGACGGCTGGCTGGAAGCCAACAAGTTCCCGACCGCCACCTTCGTCTCGACCAAGGTCGAGCCGGCGACTGGCAAGGTCTATGGCGACTTTACCCTGCACGGCGTGACCAAGCCCATCGTGCTGGACGTCACCTTCAACGGCGTTGGCTCGGGCTTCGTGCCGGGCAGCGTCAAGACGGGCTTCTCAGCCTCGACCACGATCAAGCGCTCGGAATTCGGCGTGACGAAGTACGTTCCGCTGGTCGGCGACGACGTGCAGCTGAACATCGAAGTCGAGTTCGACAAGAAGTAAGCTAGACCGAGTTCAGGGATCTGGGAGACCTGCATGGCCGAGAGCCGTACGCGCTACACGACGGTGGCGATCGTCATTCACTGGCTGATCGCCGCGGCCATCATCTTCCAGATCATCCTGGGCTGGCGGATGGGGGATGGCCCGAAAGGGCCGACCACCTACGCCCTGTTCCAGCTCCACAAGTCGATCGGCATCACCATCCTGCTGCTGAGCCTGGCGCGGCTGGCCTGGCGGCTGTTCAACAAGCCGCCCGCGCCACCCGAGGGCCAGCCCAAGTGGGAGCGGATCGCCTCGCACGTCGTGCACTGGGGCTTCTACGTCATCATGATCGGCCTGCCGGTGACGGGCTGGATCATCGTCTCGACCAGCCGCGTGCCGATCCCAACCCTGCTGTACGGGGCCGTGCCGTGGCCGCACATTCCGGGCCTGCCCGAGCTGGCGGCCGGGGCCAAGCACGCCTGGCATCAGGCCGGCGAGCTGGGTCACGGCGTGCTGGTCAAGACCACCTACCTGCTGCTGCTCCTGCACTTGGGCGCGGTGGCCAAGCACCAGATCCTGGATCGCGACGAAGTCTTCGGCCACATGGCCGTCGGCGCCAAGCCGGGGATCAAGGAGCCGCGTTTGTGGCTGGCCGCCGCGGGCCTGGCCGCCGTGGTCGCCGCCGGCTACCTCTACATGCCGGCCGTGAAGGCCCCGACCCCGGCCCCCGCGCCGGTCGAGGAGCCCGCTCCGGTCGCGGCGCCGGCCGAGACCACGCCGACGCCCGCCGCTGAGACCGCAGTCGCGCCGCCGGCCGAATCCCCCCTGAAGGACCCTGTCGCCTGGACCGTCCAGAAGAGCTCGACCCTGACCTTCACCGCCACCTGGTCGGGCAGCGGCATCGAGGGCCGGTTCAAGACCTGGAGCGCCGACATCCTGTTCTCGCCCGAGGCTCTGGACCGCTCGAAGGTCAGCGTCAGCATCGACATGGCCTCGGCCGCCACCGGCGACGACCAGCGCGACCAGAGCCTGCCCAGCGGCGACTTCTTCGACACCGCCGAGCACCCGAAGGCGACCTTTACCGCCACCAAGTTCCGCAAGACCGGCGAGGGCAAGTTCGTCGCCGACGGCACGCTGGACCTGCGCGGCGTGAAAAAGCCGCTCAGCCTGCCCTTCACCCTGAAGATCGACGGCGACACGGCGACCGCGCGGGGTGTAACCACCCTGGACCGGACGACATTCGGAGTTGGACAGGGCGAATGGGCGTCGACGGACGAAATTGCGGCGAAGGTGAAGGTCAGCTTCTCGATCACCGCCAAGAAGAAATAGCAGCGGCCGCCGGCGCGCTGCGCGCCGGCGGGCTGGTCCTGCTGCCGACCGAGACGGTCTACGGACTCGGGGCTGACGCCTCGAACCCGGCGGCTGTGGCGGCAATCTTCGAGGCCAAGGGCCGTCCGCGCTTCAACCCGCTGATCGCCCACGTCGCCGACCTGGAGACCGCGGCGCGGATCGCCGACCTGGACGACCGCGCCTACGCCCTGGCGCGCGAATTCTGGCCCGGTCCGCTGACCATCGTCGCGCCGATCAAGGACACGAGCGCCGTCTGCGACCTGGCCCGCGCGGGGCTCGACACCGTCGCCATCCGCGTGCCGGGGCACCCGGTTTCGCATGCGGTCCTCGAGGCGTTCGGCGGCGCGGTCGTCGCGCCCTCGGCCAACCGCTCGGGTCGACCCAGCCCGACCACCTTCGCCGACGCTGTCGCCGAGACCGGCGACAAGGCCACCGCCGCCCTGGATGGCGGACCCTGCGCTGTCGGCCTGGAGTCCACCGTCGTCTCGGTGCTGGACGGCTATCCGCGCCTGCTGCGTCCCGGCGCCGTCACCCGCGTGCAGCTGCAGCAGATCGTCGGCCCGCTGGCGGAAGCCGAGGACGACGCCAGGCGCTCGCCCGGCCGCCTGGCCCTGCACTACGCCCCCGACGCCCCGGTGCGGATCAACGCCAAGACGCCGGAGGCCGGCGAAGCCTACCTCGCGTTCGGCGACTGGCCGGAAAGCCCGCGCGTTTTCAACCTCAGCCCGGCCGGCGATCTTGCTGAAGCCGCGGCCAACCTTTTCGCGTTCCTGCGCGCCGCCGACCGTCTGCGCCCCTCGGCCATCGCCGTCGCGCCGATCCCGGAAGACGGCCTGGGCGAAGCGATCAATGACCGGCTGCGTCGCGCCGCCGGTTTCGTAGGATAGACCGATGAAAACCCGGATCATGTATGTCGAGGACAAGTCCAAGGGCATAAACGGGCCCGCGCGGATCGGGCGGGTCGAGTCGTCCAAAACCGGCGAGACCCTCTACTACGCCGGCCAGACGTTCACGACGCTGCGCCATTCGGGCCTGAAGGCCAATTTCGAGGATAGGGCTACGGGCCTGCCGTACTGGATCGCCAAGGCGCGCAAGGACGGCGCCGACCGGCTCTTCAAGGGCGCGGGGGATCCGCCGGTGATCGACGACGATGTGCGCGAGGAATACTGGCGCGACATTCGGGGTCTGCCCGACCCAGCCTTGGGCTAGGCCCGCGAGACGCCTATACTGCGCGCCATGACCAAGCCCGTTCCCGCCGATGTCGTCTCCCGCCTGAAGGCCGTGCTCGGCGAGGGCGGCTGGAGCCAGGATCCCGACGTGATCGCGCCCAAGCTGGTCGAGTGGCGCGGCCGCTGGAAGGGCGAGACGCCCATCCTGGTCACGCCGCGCTCGACCGCCGAGGTCGCCGCCGTCGTCGGCATCTGCGCGGCCGAGGGCGTGGCGATCACGCCCCAGGGCGGCAATACGGGCCTGGTCGCCGGCCAGATCCCGCACGGCGAGATCCTGCTCTCCACCCAGAAGCTGATCGCCATCCGTGACGTCGACCCGATCGACGACGCCATGGTGCTGGAGGCCGGGGTCACCCTGTACGAGGCCCACCAGCAGGCCGCCAAGGTCGGCCGCCGCTTCACCGTCGGCGTGGCCTCGGAAGGCTCGTGCACGATCGGCGGGCTGATCTCGACCAATGCCGGCGGCACCGCCGTCCTGCGCTACGGCATGATGCGCGAGCAGGTGCTGGGCATCGAGGCGGTCCTGCCCAATGGCGAGATCTGGAATGGCCTGAAACGCCTGCGCAAGGACAACACCGGCTACGACCTCAAGCAGTTGCTGATCGGGGCCGAGGGCACGCTGGGTGTGGTCACCGCCGCCAGCCTGAAGCTGCACGCCTTGCTGGCCTCGCGGGCCGTGGCGATCGTGGGCCTGGCCTCGCCGGCCGACGCCATCCAGTTGCTGGCCCGCGCCAAGGACGAGACCGGCGGCGCGGTCGAGGCCTTCGAGCTGATGGGCCGTCTCGGCTTCGAGCTGACCGTCCGCAACGTGCCCGGCCTGCGCGACCCGCTGCCGGACGTGCATTCCTGGTACGTGCTGATCGAGATCGCCAGCGGCGAGCCCGGCGTGGCCGAGGCGGCGCTGGAACGCCTGCTGGCCGGCGCCCTGGAGCGCGGCCTGATCGCGGACGCGGCGGTCGCCCAGACCGAAACCCAGATGAAGGCCTTCTGGCACATCCGCGAGGGCCACTCGGCGGGCCAGAAGCCCGAGGGCGCGGTGTGGAAGCACGACGTTAGCGTGCCGGTCTCGAAGATCCCCGACTTCATCGGCCAGGCCAACGCGGCGATCGAAAAGACCTTCCCGGGCACGCGCATCGTCGCCTTCGGCCATGTCGGCGACGGCAATGTCCACTACGACGTGCTGCAGCCGGTCGGCGGCGATGGCGACGCTCACGAGGCCCTGCGCGAAGCGGGCGCCAAGATCGTCCACGACATCACCGCGACGTTCTCGGGCTCGATCAGCGCCGAGCATGGCCTGGGGGCGATGAAGACGGCCGAGGCCCTGACCTACAAGGATCCGATCGAGGTTGCTGCCTTGCGCGCGATCCGCGGGGCGCTGGACCCCAAGCGGATCATGAATCCCAGAGTTCTATTCTGAAGAGGGTGCTGTTTTAGCGGCGGACGCGCGCTTGCGGGCGCGCAGGAACAGCACGAACAAGACGGCGAACGCGCCGGCCGGGATCGTGGCCTTGTAGAAGCCGGGCTGCATGCTGGGCATCAGGCTGATCGCCAGCGGCACGAAGCCCCAATGTCCTGTCGACTGTTCCATCCAGAACGCCCCGACGCCGACGAAGCACACCACCGCGAACACGATGCGGCGCTTCAGCGTCCTGTCGCGCAGGACGAGGAACAGGGCCACAAACATCGGAAGCGGCCACAGAAGGGCGGCCAGCAGGCCTAGAGTCTGGTTCATCCGTCGCTGATAGCCGGGACGCGGGCGTTGCGCCAACCCGTCGAAGCCGACATCGTGCGCCCACTACCTAGGAGGCGCCCCCATGACCATCGAGAACGAGGACCAGCTGGAGAAGCTGCGCGTCGTCGGCAACCTGGTAGCTCGCACCCTGGCGGCCATGGGCGAAGCCCTGGAACCCGGCATGACCACCAAGGAGCTGGACGATTTCGGCCGCGCCCTGCTGGAGAAGGAAGGCGCGCGCTCGGCCCCGGAACTGACCTACAACTTCCCCGGCGCGACCTGCATCTCGGTGGGGCCGGACTGCGCCCATGGCATTCCCGGCGACACGGTGGTCAAGGCCGGCGACCTGATCAATATCGATGTTTCGGCCGAGCTGGACGGCTATTTCGGCGACACCGGCGCCAGCTTCGCCGTGCCGCCGGTCACCAAGCGCGTCGAACGCCTGTGCCGCGACGGCCGCCGGGCGATGTGGGCCGGCATCCAGTCGGTGAAGCCGGGTGGCCGGCTGAACGAGGTCGGTCGTTCGATCGAGGCCTTCGCCCAGAAGAACGGCTACAGTCTGGTCCGCAACCTGGCCAGCCACGGCGTCGGCCGCTCGCTGCACGACGATCCGCGCGAGATCCCGACTTGGTACGAACCGCGCGACCGCCGCACCATTCCCGAGGGCCTGGTCTTCACCATCGAGCCCTTTCTGTCGCTGGGCGCCGACTGGGTCGAGGAACTGGACGACGGCTGGACCCTGCGCCCGCCCCAGCGCCAGGCCACGGTGCAGTACGAACATACGCTGGTCGCGACCCGCAACGGGCCGCTGGTGCTGACCCTGGTCTGAGGGCCTGGATGTCCACCTCCGTACGCACCCCGCTAGCGAAGCCGCGTGGAACCCTCTATCTCCCCGGCCATGTTGATGGTCATCTCGCCCGCCAAGTCGCTGGACTTCACCGCGCCCACTCAGGCCCTGCCCCTGACGACGCCGGAGCTCAAAACCCAGATCGCCGAACTGGCCAAGGTCACGCGCAAGCTGACGGCGCCGGACCTCAAGCGGCTGATGCACATCTCCGACGCCCTGGCCAAGCTGAACCGCGAGCGGTTCCAGGTGTTCGACGCCCAGGTGGAAGAGGGGCTGCAGGCCGTGATCGCCTTCAACGGCGACGTCTATGGCGGCCTCGCCGCCCGTGAGCTGGACCGTCCGGCCCTGGAGTGGACGCAGGACCACCTGCGGATCCTGTCAGGCCTGTACGGCGTGCTGCGCCCGTTCGACGCCCTGCAGCCCTACCGGCTGGAGATGGGCACGCGCCTGAAGACCAAGAAGGGCAACAACCTCTACGACTTCTGGGGCGAGACGATCTCCAAGACCCTCAACGCCGCCGCCGAGGGTCAGGCCGACCCGACCCTGGTGAACCTGGCCAGCCAGGAATATTTCGGCGCCGTCGACGCCAAGGCGCTGAAGCTGCCGGTCGTCACCTGCCACTTCAAGGAAGAGAAGGGCAACGAGCTGCGGGTGCTGGGCTTCTTCGCCAAGAAGGCCCGTGGCCGCATGGCCCGCTACGCCATCGACAACCGCGTCGACCGCGCCGAGGGCCTGAAGAGCTTCAACCTGGATGGCTACGGCTTCCGCGCCGATCTCTCGACCGAGGCCGATTGGGTTTTCGCTCGCCCTCAGCCTTAATTTCACCTACTGATGAATTTATAAAAGCTCGCCTCTCGCAATGGCGAGCTATATGTTGCGTCGCAACATTATTAGGGCGTCATCCAGGAGCGTTCCCATGGCCGTTGATTTCGGTTTGCAGGGGCAGGTCGCCATCGTCACCGGTTCGACCAGCGGCATCGGCCATGCGCTGGCCGACGCGCTCGCCGCCCAGGGCGTCAACATCGTCATGAACGGCTTGGGCGAGATGACCGCCATCGAGCGGGCCCGGGCCGAGATGGCCGAGAAGCATGGCGTCGAGGTGCTGTATCACGGCGCCGACATGACCAAGCCCGATCAGATCGCCGACATGGTCCGCGCGGCCAAGGCCGAGTTCGGCGAGCTGGACATTCTCGTGAACAACGCCGGCGTCCAGCACGTGGCCCCGATCGAAGAGTTCCCGGATGACAAGTGGGACCTGATCATCGCGATCAACCTGTCCTCGGCCTTTCACGCCACCAAGGCGGCGGTGCCGATCATGAAGGAGCAGGGCCGCGGGCGGATCGTCAACATCGCCTCGGCTCACGCCCTGGTCGCCTCGCCGTTCAAGGCGGCTTACGTCGCCGCCAAGCACGGCATTATGGGCCTGACCAAGACGGTGGCTCTCGAGGTCGCCCAGAACGGCATCACCTGCAACGCCATCTGCCCGGGCTTCGTGAAGACCCCGCTGGTCGAGGCGCAGATCACCGACCAGGCCAAGGCCCGCGGCATCTCGGAAGAGGCCGTGATGAAGGATGTGATCCTGGCCGCCCAGCCGACCAAGCAGTTCGTCACCTTCGACCAGCTGTCGGGCATGCTGCTGTATCTGGTCTCCGACGCCGGGGCTTCGGCCAACGGCGCGGCGTTCCAGGTCGACGGCGGCTGGGTCGCTCAATAAGCCGACCAGAGGAAGCGCGCTTGCCCAAGGGCTCCCTTTCGAGAGAGCTTCCCCGCATGCCGATACCGCCTTTCACCAAGAAGAAGTCCGGCCCCAAGGGCTTGAGCCTCGCCCTCCAGGGTGGCGGTTCGCATGGCGCCTTCGAATGGGGCGTCCTCGACCGCCTGCTCGAGGAAGACGATATCGAGATCCGCGCCGTCACCGCCGCTTCCGCCGGGGCGATGAATGCGGTCTGCCTGGCCCAGGGCCTGATCGACGATGGCAAGGCTGGAGCCCGCAAGCGGCTCGACTCGTTCTGGCGGCAGGTGAACCGGCAGGGCGGCCGCAATGTCTTCGGCGACACCTCGATCTGGACCAGCGCCTTCGGGGGCGCGTTCGGCAGCGGGGCCGACTGGCTGAAGAACACCCCAGGCTGGCGGATGGCCGAGACCTTCGCCCTGTCGCTCAGCCCCTACGAGTTCAACCCGTTCAACCTGAACCCGCTGCACGACACGCTGGAAGCCGAGATCACCTTCAGCCAGATCCGCGAGAAGAGCCCGATAAAGCTCTACGTCGCCGCCACGGCGGTGCGGACCAGCAAGTCGGTGATCTTCCGCGAGACCGAGCTGACGTCCCGCCACATCATGGCCAGCGCCTGCCTGCCCCAGGTGTTCCAGGCGGTGGAGATCGACGGCGAGCCCTACTGGGACGGCGGTTTCCTGGCCAATCCGCCGCTGTGGCCGTTGTTCTACGAGGACACCCCCGACGACATCCTGATCGTCAGCCTCAATCCGTTCGTCCGCGACGAGACGCCCAAGACGCCGGGCGAGATCATGGACCGACTGAACGAGATCACCTTCAACGCCTCGCTGGCCTCGGAACTGCGGGCTATCGGCTTCGTGCAGAAGCTGCTGGACGAGGGCCTGCTGAAGGACAACGCCCGGGGCCGTTATCGCCGGATGCTGGTCCACGCCATCACCGCCGACAAGCCGCTGGCGGACCTGTCGCTGTCGACCAAGTTCGACACCGAATGGAGCTTCCTGACCGATCTGAAGGAACGCGGCCGCAAGGCGGCGGAGGCCTGGCTGGCCGACTGCGGCAACTGCATCGGGGTGAAGTCCTCGGTCAATCTGAAGGTGGGTTTCCCATGAGCGGCAACCCTGTCCCGACCGTCGGCGTCGTCTGCCTGAAGGGCGACCAGGTGCTGCTGATCCGGCGCGGCCAGCCGCCTCGGCTGAACCAGTGGAGCCTGCCCGGCGGCCGGCTGGAATGGGGCGAGACCCTGCAGGTCGCCGCCCTGCGCGAGTTGAAAGAGGAGACCGGTGTCGACGCCGAGCTGCTGGGCCTGCTCGACGTGGTCGACGGCGTCTTTCCGGCGCGGCCTGGCGGCGAGATATCTCGCCACTACGTGATGATCGACTACGCCGCCCGCTGGACCGCCGGCGAGCCCGTGGCCGGCGACGATGCGGCCGAGGCGAAGTTCGTCTCGCTGGACGAAGCCATGGTGCTCGTGGAGTGGGACGAGACGCGGCGGGTGATCGCCGAGGCTTTTGAGAAGTTTAGCGGCTAAGCCAAACTCCGCTCATCCCCGCTTTCGCGGGGATGAGCGGATAGGGGGTAAGGCGATGGGTCTAGCATAACGGGGTGTGCCTATGCTCAATCCCCACCCATGACCGTCATCGAAGCCCGCGCGCCGCGCACCCCGATCAGCCCCAACGCCCTGATCCTGATCGCCGCCTGCGTCGGCCTGGGCTGGGCCGTGGCGGCCGAGGTCCAACCGGTCGGCATCCTGACCTTCGCCTTCGTCGTGGCGACCTGGATCCTCAGCGTCGGCATCCACGAGTTCGGCCACGCCTTCACCGCCCACAAGGCCGGCGACACGACCATTGTCGAGAAGGGCTACCTGACCCTCGACCCGCTCAAATACTCCGACCTCGTCACCACCATCATCTTCCCGCTGATCGCCCTGGCCCTGGGCGGCATCGGCTTTCCCGGCGGGGCAGTCTATCTGCGTGAGGACCTGATGCGGTCCAGGAGCTGGCGGTCGCTGGCCTCGCTGGCCGGGCCGCTGGGGACCTTGCTGGTGCTGGTCGTGCTGGCCGTCACCCTGCCGTTCGTGGTCTCCGAGCCGCTGCGCAACGCCCTGTCGATGCTGGCCTTCCTGCAGGCCAGCGCCCTGGTGCTGAACCTGCTGCCGATCCCGGGCCTGGACGGCTATGGCGTCATCCGGCCGTTCCTGCCCGACGGCGTGCGGGCGGCGATGGTCAAGGTCGAGCGGGTCGGCTTCCTGCTGCTGTTCGCTCTGATCTTCTGGGTCCCCGGCGCCAGCCGTTTCATCTTCGCCGCGGCCCTGACGATCACCGACCTGATGGCCGTGCCGCGCGAGGCGATCGCCGGCGGCTGGCAGGCCTTCCACTTCTGGGGCTCTTGACCGCGACGGCCTGACCGCTTCTTCTTCAAACAAGCGTTTCAAGAAGAATGAGGGAGGTTCGCCATGGCCTACGCGCCGTTCAATCTGGCTGGCAAGGTGGCCCTGGTCACCGGCGGTAATCGCGGCATCGGCCTTGGCATGGCCAAGGCGATGGCCCAGGCCGGCGCCGACATCGTCATCTGGGGCTCCAACCCCGAGCGCAATCTCGAGGCCGAGAAGCAGCTGACCACTCTGGGCGTTCGCGTGAAGGCCCAGACGGTCGACGTCTCCGACGAGGCCCAGGTCCGCGAGGGTATGGAAGAGGCCGTGGCCGCCATGGGGCGGGTCGACAGCGTCTTCGCCAATGCCGGCATCGGCTACGGCTCGCCCTCGTTCGTCGAGATGAAGACCGAGACCTATCGCAAGGTGCTGTCGGTCAATCTGGACGGCGTGTTCTTCACCCTGCGCGAGGCCTGCCGCCACATGGTCGAGCGGGCCAAGACCGGCGACGCTGGCGGCTCGCTGGTCGGCATCGCCTCGCTGGCCGCCATCGAGGGTGCGGCGCGCAACGAGGCCTATGCCGCCACCAAGGGCGCGGTGATCTCGATGATCAAGTCGGTGGCCGTCGAGCACGCCCGCTATGGGGTGCGCGCCAACGCCATCCTGCCCGGCTGGATCGCCACCGACATGACGGCCGGCGCGCAAGGCAACGCGGCCTTCGCTGAGAAGGTCATTCCCCGCGTGCCGGCCCGCCGCTGGGGCGAGCCCGAGGACTTCGGCGGCATGGCCGTCTATCTGGCCTCGGACGCGTCCAGCTACCAGTCGGGCACGACCATCGTCATCGACGGCGGATACTCGATCTTCTAGGGCTTCTGTTTCTTGGACTCCTGCGTCCAAGAAAACCTTATGGAAAACAGCCTCTTGCGGAACCGCGCCGGCGGTGGGAAGGTTTCTCCACGGCAGCCTGGACATCAGATCCGGGCGCCGACGAGGAAACGAAAACGATGACGCCCCAAGACGTTGTCAGCCTGGCCCCGCCGCGTGGCTTCCTGATGCTGATCGCCCTGGTCCTGACGGCCATGGCCAGCTGCTTCTGGACGGCCGAGACGGACGTCGAGACCGAGTTGGCCAAACACAGGTAAGAGCCACGGCTAACCTCGCGGCACGCTTGCGGGCGTGAGCGCGGCGCGAAACCCTCCCTGAAAACAAGGGAGGAACGATCATGGGCCTGCGCACGCCGCTCTGCGATCTTCTGGATATCGAACATCCGATCCTGCTGGCCGGCATGGGCGGGGTTTCGTACGCGCCGCTGGCGGCGGCCGTGTCGAACGCTGGCGGCTATGGCGTACTGGGCATGGCCGGCACCTCGCCGGACTTCATCCGCAGCCAGATGCGCGAGGTCAAAAGCCTCACCGACAAGCCGTTCGGCGTCGACCTGCTGGCCGCGACCCCCGACGCCCTGACCGCCAGCGTCGAAGTGATCATCGAGGAAGGCGCCAGTTCCTTCATCGCCGGCCTGGGCGTGCCCCTGCCGATCATCGCGCGCCTGAAGGCGGCGGGCCTGAAGGTCATGGTCGTGTGCGGGGCGGTGAAGCACGCGGTGAAGGCCGAGCAGGCCGGCTGCGACGCTGTCATCTGCCAGGGCGGCGAGGGCGGCGGCCATACGGGCCTGGTCGGGACCCTGCCGCTGGTGGCCCAGGCCGTTGAGGCCGTGAAGATCCCGGTGATCGCCGCCGGCGGGCTCTATGACGGCCGGGGTTTGGCGGCTTCGCTGACGCTGGGCGCCCAGGGCGTCTGGATGGGCACCCGGTTCATCGCTTCCACCGAAGCCCACGCCGGCGAGCTCTATCGCCAGGCGGTGGTGCAGGCCGCCGACGAAGACACCGTCCGCACCCGATGCTACTCGGGCAAGCCGATGCGGGTGAAGAAGAACCCCTATGTCGACGACTGGGAGGCGCGGCCGGCCGACATCCAGGGCTTCCCACAGCAGGCCATGGTCTCGATCCGCAACGCCGCCATGGGCGGCATCGGCGGCCAGATCGAGGGGCTGGATCCGGACAAGTCCTGCTTCGCCATGGGCCAGAGCGCCGGCGGGGTGCGCGAGGTGCTGCCGGCCGGCGAGATCGTCGCGCGACTGGTCAGCGAGGCGGAGGCCGCGCTGAACCGGGCCAGCGCCTACCGCATCTAGACCTGCTCGAACTTCGGCAAGACCCGCTTGAAATGGGCCTCGACCGAGTCGTGGCACTCGCAGGCGCGCTTCTCCAGGCCCGGACGGTCCAGGATGTCGACCTTGCCGCGACCGATGTTGATGATCCCAGCGTCCTGCAACACGCGGGCGACGGCGCTGATCGTCGTGCGCTGCACGCCCAGCATCTGGGCCAGGGTCTCCTGGGTCAGGCGGATCGGCTCGTTGCCCGAGCGGTCGTGGGCGAACAGCAGCCAGCGGCAGGCGCGCTGCTCGATCGGGTGCAGGGCGTTGCAGGCGGCGACCTGCATCATCTGGGCGATGAATACGTCGGCGGCCCGATCGAACAGGTCCGCTATGGCCGGATACTGGGTCTTGACCTCCTCCAGCCGCGCGGTGGGGATGCAGAAGGCGCGGCCGGGCACGCGGACCACGGCGCGGCCATAGGCGGGCTTGAAGCCGGCGCTGACCACGCCGCCGATGGCGCCCTCGAAGCCGATGCTGGCGGCCTCGATCTCCTGACCGTCCGAGGTGACGACCAGCAGCGAGACCTGGGTCGGGCCGCACGGCAGATAGGTGTGCTCGACGTCGTCGCCGGCGTCGAACAGGACGGCGTCGGCGGGCAGGTCGACCAGCACGAGATAGGGCGTTAGGGCCGTCAGCGCGTCCGAACGCAGGGCGGCCAGCAGGCGGTTGGACCTATAGGGCGGGGCCGCGTCACCTTCGATGGTGCTGCGGGTAATGCGGGCGAAAGCGGTCATGCGGATCTCCCGTGAAGCTCGCCAGCTAAAGCGCGTAGCTCACAGCTTAGTTTCCCGTGGACGGCGAGACTCTTCCGAAGCACCCTCCAGCCGATCGGAGAGACAGCGATGATCGCCAAGCGGCACTTGAGGCGACGGCTCAGCCAATACGGCGCACTGTGGCTGGGCGCGTTCGTCGTCACCCTGCTGGTGATGACGGTGATGGTCTTCGCCGTCGGCATGCCCGTGGCCCAGACCGCCGACCTGACCCTGCCGGTCGCCTTCGCCCTGCTGGGCCTGGCGGTGATCGCCGGCGTCGGGATCACGGTCGTCAAGGACGTGGGCCTGACGACCAAGTCGCTGATCACGGCGCTGGCGCTGCTGCTGATCCTGCCGCTGCTGTGGGCGCCGGTCTTGGCGGTGGTGGTCACGGCCGCGATCGCCGGGGCGTCGGTCGAATATTCGACCGCCTACGCCCAGTTCCGCATCACGGTCAGCAACCTGATCTATCCGCTGGTGGCCATGCTGGGCGAGGATCCGCTGATCAGCTTCGTCTGGCAGGCGTTCCAGGTGGTCGCCTCGGTCGTCGGCGCCGTGGCCTCGGCCCTGCAGGTGTGGCGCGTGATCAAGCCGTTGCTGTACGGCGAGGATGAGGAAGAGACAGCCGAAGCCTAGCTAAGCTGTGTCGGGCTGGGCAGCACCCAGTCCTCTTCCTGCACGTGAAGCATCACGGGCAGGCCCAGGCCGGCTGGATGTTCGGCCAGGCGGCGAGCCGCATCGCGGGCTTCGCCGCGTGTCTCGTAAGCGCCGAAACGCAGATTGTCTCCGATGATCGACCAGCGGTCACCGACGCGCACGACACCGTAATGCACCTCAGTCATGAGCTTGACCTCCTTGCAGTATCCACAGGAAAGACCCGATCTGTGGCGATCGCAAGGCCTTTATCGCCAAAGCTTTTTTGACACCGAGAGACATTCTGTCCCCAGGCTTGCCCCAAGCTTCGACGCGCCGCCGCTCGCCTTTTGGGCGCGGGGTCGTGACAGGGGAGGGGGCTTTGATGATAACTGACGGCATGTCGCGTCTGTTCCTCATCGGCGTCGCCCCAATCGCCTTGGTGCTTGCCGCCTTTGTCGCCACCCCCGTCCTGGCTCAGGAACGGGATGCGAAGGACCGTCAGCGCCTGTTGGACCTGGCCTATACGCTGGGCGAGAGCCACGCCCTGCGCCAGACCTGCCAGGGCGAGACCGACCAGTACTGGCGCTCGCGCATGGTGCGCCTGACCGAGGTGGAACAGGCCGATCAGGCCTTCGACGCCCAGATGCGCGAGCGGTTCAACACCGGCTTCGCCTCGCGCCGCAGCGAGTATCCGACCTGCGACGACGCCAGCCGCAAGGCCGAGCAGCAGGTCTCGCGCAAGGGCCAGTCCCAGGCCCAGAAGCTCTCGCAATCGGTCCGCCAGGCGCACCGGGAACCGGATTCCGTAGCGGACGACGAGGGCGCGCGCTAAGCTCCACCCAAAGTAGGTGAGGAGCTTGGCCTTGGGCAGCATCGTTGTTCTGATTTTCCTGGGCTTTGCGTTCGTGCTGCTGTTCAGCGCGATCAAGATCGTGCCGCAGGGGCGCGAGTTCACGGTCGAGCGCTTCGGCCGCTACACCCGCACCCTCAAGCCCGGCATCACCATCCTGACCCCGTTCTTCGAGTCCATCGGCCGCAAGGTCAATGTGATGGAACAGGTGCTGGAGGTGCCCCAGCAGGAGGTCATCACCAAGGACAACGTGTCGGTGAAGGTCGACGCCATCGTCTTCATCCAGGTGATGGACGCCGCGGCTGCCGCCTATCGGGTCGACAACCTGATCTACGCCATCACCCAGCTGGCCCAGACCAACCTGCGCACCGTGGTCGGCTCGCTGGAGCTGGACGAGGTGCTGAGCCAGCGCGACCAGATCAACACCCGGCTGCTCTCGACCATCGATCATGCAACAGGTCCTTGGGGCGTGAAGGTGGCGCGGATCGAGATCAAGGACCTGACGCCGCCGACCGACATCACCAACGCCATGGCCCGCCAAATGAAGGCCGAGCGCGAGCGCCGCGCGGTGATCACCGAGGCCGAGGGCGAGAAGCAGTCCCAGATCGCCCGCGCCGAGGGCCAGAAGCAGTCGGCCATCCTGCAGGCCGAGGGCCGCCGCGAGGCCGCCTTCCGCGACGCCGAGGCCCGCGAGCGGGAAGCCGAGGCCGAAGCCAAGGCGACAGCCTTCGTCTCGGAAGCCATCTCCAAGGGCGACGTCAACGCGATCAACTATTTCATCGCCCAGAAATACGTCGAGGCGTTCGGCGAGCTGGCCCGCAGCCCGCAGCAGAAGACGGTCATCGTGCCGGCCGACTTCTCCGGCCTGACCGGGACGGTCGCGGGCGTCAGCGAGCTGATCAAGAGCCTGGGCGCGGACACGCCGCGCGCGGCGCCGGCGCCGGCGGCGGCGCGTTCGCCGTCCTCGTCGAGCGCGGCCTCCACCAACACGCCGACCGGCGGCAAGCGCGGGGCCTAACACCATGGACGGGCTTGGAAGCTTCTACGCGCTGCATCCGTTCTGGGTCTGGCTGGCGGTCGCCGCCACCATCCTGGCCGTCGAGGTCTCGACCGGTACGGGCTGGCTGTTGTGGCCGGCGGCCAGCGCCTTCGTCGTCGGGGCCATCGCCCAGTTCGTGCATCCCGGCCTGCTGGCCGATGTCGGCCTGTTCGCGGCCCTGACCATCGCCACGACCCTGCTGGCCCGGCGTTATCTGCGACCGGTGCTGGAGCCCAATAGTCCCGACCTCAACGACTCCACCCAGCGGCTGATCGGCCAGCGCGGGCAGGTGCTGTCGACCTTCGAGCAGGGCCGTGGCCGGGTCTTCGTCGATGGCAAGGACTGGGCGGCCGAGACCGACGAGCCGATCCCGGCGATCAGCCAGGAAGTGGTGGTCATCGGCGTCGACGGCGCGGTGCTGAAGGTCCGCAAGATCCCGACCTGACGACACCTGCTGACAGAACCCGGCGACTGCCCCTGTTATCCGGCGGCGGCGACACCATTTACGGCCGCATCAGCCACCTGCAGGGCACGCGCGACGCTGCCCCAACCTTTTCTGGGCATCGTCGCGTTTAGGGGAGACGGCGTGACTTCAATCATATCGGTAAAGGGTCTGACCAAGACCTATGCGTCGGGCCATCAGGCCCTGAAGACGATCGACCTGGACATCCGCAAGGGCGAGATCTTCGCCCTGCTGGGCCCGAACGGAGCGGGCAAGACCACCCTGATCAGCATCATCTGCGGCATCGTCAATCCGAGCCTCGGCGTCGTCCTGGCCGACGGCCATGACGTGGTGAAGGAATACCGCGCCGCCCGGACCAAGATCGGCCTGGTGCCGCAGGAGCTGAACACCGACGCCTTCGAGACGGTGTGGGCCACGGTCAGCTTCTCGCGCGGTCTGTTCGGCAAGCCGCGCAACGACGCCCTGATCGAGAAGATCCTTCGCGACCTCTCCCTGTGGGACAAGAAGGACAGCAAGATCATGGCGCTGTCGGGCGGCATGAAGCGCCGGGTGATGATCGCCAAGGCGCTGAGCCACGAACCGACCATCCTGTTCCTGGACGAACCCACGGCCGGCGTCGACGTCGAGCTGCGCCGCGACATGTGGGAGATGGTCCGCCAGCTGCGCGAGAACGGCGTCACCATCATCCTGACCACCCACTATATCGAGGAGGCCGAGGAGATGGCCGACCGGATCGGGGTGATCAACAAGGGCGAGATCATCCTGGTCGAGGACAAGACCGTCCTCATGCGCAAGCTGGGCAAGAAGCAACTGACCGTGCATCTGCGCGAGCCGCTTAGCGCTTTGCCCGCCGGCCTGGATGACGCCTCGCTAAGCCTGATCAACGACGGCGCCGACCTCGTCTACATCTTCGACGCCCAGGCCGACGACACCGGCATTGCCGACCTCTTGAAGCGCCTCGCCGGGCATGGCGTCGACTTCAAGGACCTGAAGACCGACCAGAGCTCGCTGGAAGACATCTTCGTCAGCCTGGTGAGGGCCCCGCAATGAACCTCTTTGCAATCAAGGCCATCTACCGCTTCGAGATGGCGCGATGGTTCCGCACCCTGCTGCAGAGCATCCTGGCGCCGGTCATCTCGACCTCGCTGTATTTCGTGGTGTTCGGCTCGGCGATCGGCTCGCGCATGCAGGCCATCGACGGCGTCAGCTATGGCGCCTTCATCATCCCGGGCCTGATCATGCTGTCGCTGCTCAGCGAGAGCATCTCCAACGCCTCGTTCGGCATCTACATGCCCAAGTGGGCCGGGACGATCTACGAGCTGCTGTCGGCCCCGGTGTCGTGGGTCGAAACGGTGATGGGTTATGTCGGGGCGGCGGCGACCAAGTCGATCTGCCTCGGGTTGCTGATCCTGGCCACCGCCCGACTGTTCGTGCCGTTCGAGATCGCCCACCCGTTCGTGATGCTGCTGTTCCTGGTGCTGACGGCGGTGACCTTCAGCCTGTTCGGCTTCGTGATCGGCGTCTGGGCCGACAACTTCCAGAAGCTGCAGATCGTGCCGGCGCTGATCATCACGCCGCTGACCTTCCTGGGCGGCAGCTTCTACTCGATCAAGATGCTGCCGGAGATCTGGCAGAAGATCACCCTGTTCAACCCGGTGGTCTATCTGGTCAGCGGCTTCCGCTGGAGCTTCTACGGCCAGTCGGATGTCGGGGTCGGCGTCAGCCTGGGCATGACCGCCGTGTTCCTGGCCGTCTGCCTGACGGCGGTGTGGTGGATCTTCAAGACCGGCTACCGGCTGAAGGTCTAGTCCTCGGCAGGAGGCGGGGCGTCCTCGGTTTCGACCGTGGCCTCCGCCTTCAACCCCTTCATGCCGCCGGCCTTGCCGCCCTTGGCGATCAGGGCCGTCTCGGCGGCGCGAACCATCGGTCGTTCGCGGCTGAAGCCCATCAGCATCTGGCAGGTCTCGAAGAAGCCGGGATCGGTCCGGGTGTCGACCGGAGGCTGCTGCACGACCAGGTGCAGGCCGCGCGCCTTCAGCTTCAGCACCGCGTCGACCAGGCCGGCCATGTCGCCGCCCAGGGCGTGGAAGCTGGGCACGGCCACCGCGCCGCCATCCTCAAGCGCTTCCAGAGCCCGCGCCAGGCCTGGCCGCACGACGCCGGAAGCCAGGCACCGGTCGCTGAACACCTCTTCGCAGCCCGAGAGCAGCAGGCGCTCCTCCTGGGCGGGGCTGAAGAAGATCCCGCGCACGGGCGGCACGCGGTAGTAGCCGACGAGTTTCATCCACGGTGCTTGGCAAACCGGCTGGCCGTTGGCGAGGACTTTCGCGCGCGTCCGGCCAGCCGCCCACAGCTTCCTAGCCGGCCGCCTTCAGGCCCTGCGCGACCGCGTCGGCCAGGGACGTCGTCGGACGGCCGATCAGGTTCGACAGCTGGCGTCCCTCCTCGAACAGTCCGCCCTGGGCCGTGCCGACATCGGACTGGGCGATGATCGCCGCATAGGGCGCGGGCAGGCCGAAGCTTTCCAGGGTGCTGGCGTATTCGGCCTCGGGCAGGTCGGTGTAGCCGATGGCCTTGCCGGTCTGGCGCGAGACTTCGGCGGCGAGATCGGCGCGGGTGAAGGCGGTGTCGCCGGCCAGCTCATAGACGCGGTTCTCCGCATCGGGCGTGGAGACCACCACGGCGGCGGCTTCAGCGTAGTCGGCGCGCGTGGCGGCCGAAATCTTGCCCTCGCCCGATGCGCCGATGACGGCGCCAGCGGCGACCGCCCCGGCCAGCGAGCCGGTGTAGTTCTCGAAGTACCAGCCGTTGCGCAGCAGGGCGTAGGTCAGGCCCGAGGCCTTGATCAGCGCCTCGGTGGCGATGTGCTCCTCGGCCAGGGCGATCGGCGTCGTGTCGGCGCGCAGGATGCTGGTGTAGGCGATCCGCTTCACCCCGGCGGCCTTGGCGGCGTCGATGACGGCGCGGTGCTGGGCCAGGCGCTGGCCGACTTCGCTGCTGGAGATCAGCAGCAGGGTGTCGACGCCGGCGAGCGCGGCGCTGAGCGTCTCGGGCTTGGCGTAGTCGGCGACGCGGACGGCGACGCCCAGGTCGGCGGCCTTGGCCGAGTCGCGGGCCAGGGCGACGATCTCGCCGGCCGGCACGCGGGTCTTTAGGCTTTCGATGACAAGGCGGCCCAGCTGGCCGGTGGCTCCGGTGACGGCGATGGTCATGATCGTTCTCCGTTGATGACGGGACCGATCTGGGCGTCTTGCTTACTTTCCGTAAGTACATACATGAATGTAAGTATGAAAGAAACTTCGACACCCCTTTCCGAGAAGCTGGCGCGCGGTGACTTGATGGCCGCCGACTGCCCGTCGCGCGCCGTGCTGCAGCACGTCACCAGCCGCTGGGGCGTGCTGGTCCTGATGGCGCTGGAGACGGGCACGCACCGCTTCAGCGAGCTGCGGCGCGGCATCGGCGGCGTCAGCGAGCGGATGCTGGCCCAGACCCTGCAGCAGCTGGAGGGCGACGGCTTCTTGCGCCGCGTGGCCTATCAGGTCGTGCCGCCGCATGTGGAATACAGCCTGACGCCGCTGGGTGCGGAGGTCGCCGAAAGGGTGCGCGGCCTGGCGGACTGGATCGAGCTGAATATCGAACGGATCGTGGCTCAAGAGCCGGCTTAAGCCCGCGCGAACCTGGCGCGATAGGCCCCCGGCGTCGTCGAGAACTGCCGCCGGAAGTGATGGCGCAGGGCGGGGGCGCCCAAGCCCACCGCCTCGGCGATCTGCTCGATGCCGGCGGGCGAGGTCTCCAGCAGGTCGCGCGCCCGGTTCATCCGCTCGGCCAGCAGCCAGCGGGCAGGCGTGTCGCCGGTTGCGGCCTCGAACCGCCGCAGGAAGGTCCGCTCGCTCATCCCCGCCGCATCGGCCAGGGCCTTGATGGTGTGAGCCCTCGAAAGATCGCCGCGCATGCGGTCCAGGATCGGTCCCAGCCGCGAGGCCTCGTGCGCCACGGGCACCGGCCGCTGGACGAACTGGGCCTGGCCGCCGTCGCGGTGCGGCGGCACGACCAGCCGGCGGGCGACGGTGTTGGCGGCCTCGGGCCCGAAGTCGCGACGGATCAGGTGCAGGCCAAGATCGATGCCCGCCGCGCTGCCGGCCGAGGTCAGGAGGTCACCCTCGTCGACATACAGCACGTCCGGCTGGACCTGTATCGCCGGATACCGCTCGCGCAGGGCGTCGGCATAACGCCAGTGCGTCGTGGCCCGTCTGCCGTCGAGCAGTCCCGTCGCCGCCAGCACGAAGACGCCCGAGCAGATCGACATCAGCCGCGCGCCATTGGCGTGCGCCACGCGCAGGGACTCGATCAGCGGCGCCGGCACGGGCGCGTCCATGCCCCGCCAGCCGGGCGCGACGATGACGCTGGCCTCGCTCAGCAGCTCCAGCCCGCCATCGCCGACGATGCGCACCCCACCCAGGCCCTTCAGGTCGCCCGGCTCCACGGCGGCGGTGGCGAAGCGGTACCAGTCCGGACCCATCTCTGGCCGGGGCAAGGCGAACAGCTCGACCGCCACGCCGTACTCGAAGGTGCAGAGGCCATCATAGGCGAGGGCGACGACGAGGGGCTGCTTTGGCATGATCTTTACGGTCGGTGTCGATCTCGCCAGCTAACGCGACCAGCACCCATCGGGCAAGTCTCCGGTCATCAACCGCTGGAGAGTGCCATGAGCCCCAAGTCGAGCCACGTATCCGAGATCCCCGCCGCGTCCTTCCGCGACGCCGCCGCCCACTTCGCTGCGCGTCTGTCGCTGGAGACCGACTGCGCCGATGTCGCCGCCTCCATGAAGGCCGGCAAGGTCGACTTCGTCCTGCTGCACGTCGTCGGCTCGCGCGAAGCCTATGCCCGCCGCCACGTGCCGGGCGCGATCCACCTGCGCCATGCCGAGATGACCTTCGACCGGATGGCCGAGTGGCCTGCCAGCACCCTGTTCGTCGTCTATTGCGCTGGACCGCACTGCAACGGCGCCGACCGCGCCGCGCTGAAGCTGGCCCAACTGGGCCGCCCCGTGAAATTGATGATCGGCGGCATCACCGGCTGGGAAGACGAAGGCCTGCCGTTCGCCTCGGGCTCAGAACCCGGCGCGCTCGCGGCCTAGTACCGCGGATTGGCCTTGCGCAGGCCTTCATTGGCCAGGGCGTCGGCGCGTTCGTTCAGCGGATGGCCGGCGTGACCCTTGACCCAGCGCCAGTCGACGTCGTGCCGCTCGCGCGCGGCGTCGAGCCGCTTCCACAGGTCGTCGTTCTTGACCGGGCTCTTGTCGGCCGTCTTCCAGCCGCGGGCCTTCCAGCCCTTGATCCACTCCTGGATGCCCTTCATCACGTACTGGCTGTCGGTATGCAGCTCGATCTTGCAGGGGCGGTTCAAGAGCTCCAGCGCCTGGATCGCGCCCATCAACTCCATGCGGTTGTTGGTGGTCGCCGGCTCGCCGCCGCAGATTTCCTTCTTCTTGTCGCCATAGAACAGAATGGCGCCCCAGCCGCCCGGACCGGGATTCCCCTTGCAGGCGCCGTCGGTATAGATCGTGACCTTGGCCGTCATGCGAACAGCACCAGGCCCTCGCGGTGGACAGCCAGCTTGCGCTCGTATTCCAGCGGATCCTTGGGCCGGACCAGCGCGCCAGCGGGCGTCGAACCCCAGTCGGCCAGACGCGTCAGGAAGAAGCGGATCGCCGCCCCGCGCGCCAGGATCGGCAGGGCTTCCTTCTCGGCCGGGCTCAGCGGGCGACGGCGCTCATAGCCATTCAGCAGGGCCTTGGCGGCGGTGATGTTGAAGCTGCCGTCGGGCTCGAAGCACCAGGCGTTCAGGGTCACCGCCACGTCGTAGGCGTAGCTGTCCTCGCAGGCGAAATAGAAGTCGATCGCCGCGGCGAACTTGCCATCCGGCTGGAAGAAGACGTTGTCGGGGAAATAGTCGGCGTGGATCACGCCCGACGGCAGGTTCCGGGGCCACATCAAAGAGAGCTGCGCCAGATCCTGTTCGATCGTGGCAGACAGGCCGGGCTTCAGGTCCTCGGCGGCCTTGCGGTGCTTGGAAAACAGCGGAGCCCAGGCGGCTTGGCCCAGGTCGTTGGCGCGGCGGGCGGGATAGCCCTCGCCGGCCAAGTGCAGCCAGGCCAGGCCCTCGCCGGCTTCGCGACAGTGGGCGGGGGTGGGTTTGCGCACCGACAGACCCGGCAGGAACTCGACGATCGCCGCCGCCTTGCCGCGCAGGGTCGACAGCGTGGCGCCCTTGCGATCCGCGATCGGCCGGGCGCTGGGATAGCCGCGATCGGCCAGCCAGGTCAGCATGTTGAGGAAGTAGGGCAGGTCCTCCGCCTTCACCCGCCGCTCATAGACGGTCAGGATGTAGCGACCCTTCTCCGTCTCCAGCAGGAAGTTGGAGTTCTCCACGCCCTCGGCGATGCCCTTGAACGCCAGCGCGGCGCCCAGGTCGTAGCCTTCCAGGAAGGTCGCGAGTTCTTGGTCGGTGATGTCGGTATAGACGGCCATGGCGCCGGATTGCTCGACGCGAGGCCTCCGGTCAAGCCGCCCTTATGCGGTGAGCAGGCGCGGCAGCTTGAAGGTGATGGTTTCCCGCGCCTCGACCAGTTCCTCGACCGTGGCGTCGAAGCGGGCCGAGATGGCGTCGATGACGCCTTGCACCAGGTCTTCCGGAGCCGAGGCGCCGGCGGTCAGGCCGACGCGCGAGACGCCGTCGAACCAGGTCCAGTCGATGCCGCTGGCGTCGTCGATCAGATAGGCGGCGGTGGCGCCGGCCTTCAGGCCGACCTCCATCAGGCGCACCGAGTTGGACGAGTTCTTGGAGCCGACCACCAGCACCAGCTCGGCTTGTTCGGCCAGGTGCTTGACCGCGTCCTGGCGGTTGGTGGTGGCGTAGCAGATGTCTTCCTTGTGCGGGGCGGCGATGTCGGGGAAGCGCTCGCGCAGCAGGGCGATCATGTCGGCGGTGTCGTCGACCGAAAGGGTGGTCTGGGTCAGGAAGGCGACGTTGGACACGTCCTTGGGCGTCCAGGCGGCGGCGTCCTTGATGTCCTCGATCAGGGTCACCGAGCCCTCGGGCAGCTGGCCCATGGTGCCGATCACTTCCGGGTGGCCGGCATGGCCGATCAGCACGATCTCGCGGCCGGCGTCGAAATGCTTCTGGGCCTCGACATGGACCTTGGAGACCAGCGGACAGGTAGCGTCCAGATAGATCATCTGCCGCGATTGGGCCTCGGCCGGCACCGACTTGGGCACGCCATGGGCCGAGAACACCACCGGGCGATCGTCGGGGGCCTCGGACAGTTCCTCGATGAACACCGCGCCCAGGGCCTTCAGGCGGTCGACCACGTGGCGGTTGTGCACGATCTCGTGACGCACATAGACCGGCGCGCCGAACTTCTCGACGGCGCGCTCGACGATCTGGATGGCGCGATCCACGCCGGCGCAGAAGCCGCGCGGGCTGGCCAGCACGAGCGAGATCGGGCGACGGACCGGCGTCGGGGCGGGCGTATGGGCGTTCATGGCGCGGAAACTAGTCTCTCGAAGGCCTCGGCGCCAGGAGTCTGCGTCGTTGCGACGTCACGCATATGCCTTTATCAGGCTGCATGACGCCGAAGGGGCTCCATGGTCCCGCTTGGCTCTTCTTTTCTGGAACCGGACGTTTCATGCGCCGCACTTTTTCGTTCGCCCTCAGCGCCCTGATGGCCGTCTCGATCGCCGCGACCACGGCGACGATCGCTCACGCCCAAGGCCCCGGTGGCGGTGGCAGCCAGGACGACGGCGACCAGGCCGCGAAGAAGAAGAAGCGCGACGAAGAGTGGAACCAGCCCAAGGCCCCGCTGCCGCAGCTGCGTAACGCCGGCCCGTGCCCCTATGTGAAGGTGCTGTACGACGCCAGCCGTTATGTCGAGTTCAAGGAAGCCAAGGAATCGGCCGGTCAGGCCGGCTTCACCGGCGAGATCCAGAGCCTAAGCTCGGGCTGCGCCTACAAGAGCGACGAGCCGATCAAGATCCGCGCCGAGGTCCTGTTCCAGCTGGGCCGTGGCCCGCAGGCCCAGGGCGACAAGCACGTCTACCGCTACTGGGTGGCCGTGACCGAGCGCAACCAGACGGTCATCGCCAAGGAATATTTCGACCTGCCGGTGACGTTCGCCGCCGGCCAGGACCGCGCCTATGCGCGTGAGACCATCGAACAGATCACCATTCCGCGCGCCGACGTGAAGGTCAGCGGCGGCAATTTCGAAGTGCTGATCGGCTTCGACGTGACGCCGGAAATGGCGGCCTTCAACCGTGAGGGCAAGCGCTTCCGGGTCAACGCCGGCCAGACGGCCCAGGCCCAACCGGCCCCAGCAGGGACGACTACCAAGCAATGAACGATTTGAAGCGGTCCCTGAGCGAGGCGGCCGCGGCCGCTTTCCAGGCCGCCGGACTTCCTCCCGAGTTCGGACGCGTCACCGCCTCCGACCGACCCGACCTGGCCGATTTCCAGTGCAACGGCGCCCTCGCGGCGGCCAAGAGCGCCAAGCGCAATCCACGCGAGATCGCCGTGCAGGTCGTCGACATCCTCAAGGGCGACCCGCGCCTGGCCTCGGTGGAGATCGCCGGGGTCGGCTTCATCAACATGCGCGTCAGCGACGAGGCCCTGTCGGCCCGCGTTCGTGAGATCGCTGGTGATGACCGCGTCGGCGCCCAGCTCCTGGAAACGCCGCGTCGCGTCCTGATCGACTATGCCGGCCCGAACGTGGCCAAGCCGATGCACGTGGGCCACCTGCGCGCCTCGATCATCGGCGAGTCGGTCAAACGCCTGTACCGCTTCCGCGGCGACGACGTGGTGGGCGACGCCCACTTCGGCGACTGGGGCTTCCAGATGGGCCTGCTCATCTCGGCCATCGTCGACGAGGACGCCTTCATCCGCGCCCTGATGGACAAGCTGCCGGAAGCGCCGCGCGGCTTCTCCGCCGCCGACGAAGCCAAGGTCATGGCCGAGTTCGAGAGCCGGATCACCCTGGCCGACCTCGACCGCATCTATCCGGCCGCCTCGGTGCGCCAGAAGGAAGATCCGGCCTTCAAGGAACGGGCCCGCAAGGCCACCGCCGAGCTGCAGAACGGCCGCTTCGGTTACCGCCTGCTGTGGCGCCACTTCGTCAATGTCAGTCGCGTGGCCCTGGAGCGCGAGTTCCATGCCCTGGGCGTCGACTTCGACCTGTGGAAGGGCGAGAGCGACGTCAACGACCTGATCGAGCCGATGGTCAACCAGCTGGAGCACAAGGGCCTGCTGGTCGAAGACCAGGGCGCCCGCATCGTCCGCGTGGCCCGCGAGGGCGACAAGCAGGACGTGCCGCCGTTGCTGGTCGTCTCATCGGAAGGCTCGGCCATGTATGGCACGACCGACCTGGCCACGATCCTGGATCGTCGCAAGTCGTTCGACCCGCACCTGATCCTCTACTGCGTGGACCAGCGCCAGGCCCTGCACTTCGAGACCGTGTTCCGCGCCGCCTATCTGGCCGACTACGCCACCGAAGGCTCGCTGGAGCACATCGGCTTTGGCACCATGAACGGCACGGACGGCAAGCCCTTCAAGACCCGCGCCGGCGGCGTCCTGAAGCTGCACGACCTGATCGAGATGGCCCGCGAGAAGGCCCGCGAGCGTCTGCATGAAGCCGGCCTCGGCGCCGAACTCTCCGAGGCCCAGTTCGAGGACACCGCCCACAAGGTCGGCGTCGCAGCCCTGAAGTTCGCCGACCTGCAGAACTTCCGCGGCACCTCGTACGTCTTCGACCTCGACCGCTTCACCAGCTTCGAGGGCAAGACCGGCCCGTACCTGCTGTACCAGTCGGTGCGCATCAAGAGCGTGCTGCGCAAGGCGTCCGAAGCCGGCGCCGTCGCCGGCCGCATCGTGATCCACGAACCGGCCGAACGCGACCTGGCCATGCTGCTGGACGCCTTCGAAGGCGCCCTGCAGGAGGCCTACGACAAGAAGGCCCCCAACTTCGTGGCCGAGCACGCCTACAAGCTGGCTCAGACCTTCTCGAAGTTCTACGCCGCCTGCCCGATCATGAGCGCCGACACCGAAGAGCTGCGGGCCTCGCGCCTGTCGCTGGCCGAGACGACGCTGCGCCAGCTGGAGCTGACGCTGGACCTGCTCGGCATCGAAGCGCCGGAACGGATGTAACCCTCCTCGCGCCCTCCGGCGGTTGCAATCGCCGCGAGGGCGCAGGACAGTCCCGGCGCTTTTATGCGTTCGGGAGGGGTCATGAAGTCGTCCGTGGTCGCCATGTTGATGGCGAGCGTCTGCGTGAGCGCGATCGCCGCGCCGGCCTTGGCCGCCGACAAATCCAAGCCCTCCGACAAGTTCGCCGACGCCACCGCGGGGCTCGAGCGCAAGGACGGCCTGGCGCCGGTCTTCGTCGACAAGAAGGACGGCAAGGTCTTCCTGCTGCTGCCCAAGCCCGGCGCGGACGGGATCGCGGGGCGGTATCTCTACCAGACCTATCTGCGCGCCGGCCTCGGCTCGAACCCGACGGGGCTGGACCGCTCGGCGCCGGGCGACACCCAGATCATCGCCTTCCGCAGGGTGGGTGGGAAGGTCATCGCCCAGTTCGAGAACTGGGGTTTCAGCGCCGCGCGCGGTTCGGCCGACGAGAAGCAGGCGGTGGCCGACTCGTTCCCGATCTCCAGCGTCTGGTCCAACGCCATCGAGGCCGAGCACGCTGACGGCCGCCTGCTGGTCGATGTGACCAGCTTCCTGGTGCGTGACGCCCAGGGCGTCGCCAAGACCCTCAAGCGCAGCAAGCAGGGCGATTTCCGGCTGAACGACGGCCTGTCCTATGCCGACACCGGCGAGGTCAACGTCTTCCCGCTGAACGTCGAGCTGGAGGCGGTCGAGACCTTCGTCAGCGACGATCCGGGTTCGGAGGTTCGCGGCATCGTGCCCGATCCGCGCAACGTCACCCTGGTGCTGCACCACTCGCTGGTGGCCCTGCCCGAGCCCGGCTACGCGCCGCGCCAGAACGATCCGCGCGTGGGGGTCATCGACCACGTGGTGGCCGACTATTCCGCGCCGCTGGCTGAGCCGGTCGTCTATCGCCTGGCCCATCGCTTCCGGCTGGAGAAGACCGATCCGACCGCCGCCCGCTCGCCGGTCAAGAAGCCGATCGTCTTCTATATCGACCGCGCCGCGCCCGAGCCTGTGCGCTCGGCCCTGGTCGAGGGCGGCCGCTGGTGGAACCAGGCGTTCGAGGCTGCCGGCTATGTCGACGCCTTCCGGGTCGAGGTGCTGCCCGATGGGGTCAGCCCGCTGGACGCTCGCTACAACGTCGTCAACTGGGTGCACCGCCAGACGCGCGGCTGGTCTTACGGCCACGCGGTGGTCGACCCGCGCACGGGCGAGATCGTCAAGGGCGACGTCCTCCTGGGCTCGGACCGCATCCGCCAGGACCTGCTGATCTTCGCGGGGCTGGAAGGGGCGGACAAGACCGGCCAGGGCGGCCCCAACGATCCGATCCAGATCTCGCTGGCCCGCCTGCGCCAGCTGTCGGCCCACGAGATCGGCCACTCCATCGGCCTGCAGCACAATTTCGCCGCCAGCACCTATGGCGACCGGGCCTCGGTGATGGACTATCCGAACGCCCGCATCGCCATCAAGGACGGCCAGCTGGACTTCGCCGATGCCTATGGGCGCGGCGTGGGGGCGTGGGACAAGTTCGCGATCGACTGGCTGTATAGCGCGTCGCCGGCCGGAAGCGACGAGAAGGCCTGGCTGAAGGCCAAGGCCGACAAGAGCCAGGCCGATGGCCTGCGCTACGTCTCCGACGAAGACGCGCGGGCCGCCGACACACCGCATCCGCTGGGCGCGGTGTGGGACAACGGGACCGACCCGGTCGCCGAGCTCGACCACCTGATGGCGGTGCGCAAGATCGCCCTGGATCGCTTCGGTCTGCCCAACCTGCCCAAGGGCGCGTCGGTCGCCGACCTGCGCCGCATGGTCGTGCCGATCTACATCTTCCACCGCTACCAAGTCGACGCCACGGCCAAGCTGGTCGGTGGGATCGACTTCACCTACGGGGCCGAGGGCGATGGCCACGAGGCGGCCAAGATCGTCCCGGCCGCGCGCCAGTCCGCCGCCATTGACGCTCTGTTGCGGACGGTGACGCCGGCCGCGCTGGACCTGTCGGACAAGACCCTGGACGTCCTGACCTCGGGCCAGTCGCAGGGGACCGACCACGCCTACGAGATCGAGACCTTCCAGCAAGGTCCGGTGTTCGACCTGCCGGCCACCGCGGAGGTCGCGGCTGACATGGTCTGGAGCGACCTGTTCGCGGCCGCGCGCCTGAACCGTCTGGTCGAGGCCAAGCGCCGCGATCCGATCCAGCCGGGTGTCGAGGGGCTGCTGGACAAGGCCCTGGCCTTTGCCGCCTTCGACGGCAAGGCCACGGGGCGCCAGGCCGAGTTGGCCCGCCGCGTGCGCCAGCGCATGGTGGTCAGCCTGGCCGACGCCCTGGCCGACAAGAGCCTGTCGCCGACCGCCGCCGCCGTGATCCGCGCGCGGCTGGCCGACTGGGGCAAGGGGCTGAAGGTCGTCACCGCCGGCGATGCCGCCGACCGCGCCCAGGCCCGCGCGCTGGCCGGGATCGTCGCCGACGAGAGCGGTGGCCGTCTCGCCGGCCTGGTCGAGGACGGCAAGGCCAAGGTCGTCACGCCGCCCGGTCCGCCGATCGGCGAAACCGATTGGTTCGGGGATCTGTAGGCCGCGCTTGACTCCACGGCAGCCCTCCCGCATTGACCCCGACGACCCCAGCGGGAGACATCGGGATTCGCTCCCGAGGCCGAAGGCGCAACCGCCCCGGAAACGCTCAGGCAAAAGGACCGCTCGGGTTTAGAAACGCTGGAAAGTAGTCGCTCGAAAGGGTGGCTCACCGAAGGAGCAAGGCCGACCCCAAACAGCAGAGGGGGAAGGCCGGAATCTCTCAGGTCCAAGGGACAGCGGGGGCGCGACCAACCGGCGGACGCCGGTCGTCTCGCCGACCCCGCTAGGAGCCCGCCTCGTGTCTGACCAAGATCTCAAGAAGACCCCCTTGTTCGACGCCCACGTGGCGCTGGGCGCGCGCATGGTGCCGTTCGCCGGCTATTCCATGCCGGTGCAGTACAAGGACGGGGTGCTGAAAGAGCACCTCTGGACCCGCGAGCACGCCGGCCTGTTCGACGTCTCGCACATGGGCCAAGCCCGGCTGCGCGGTGAGAACCCGGCCAAGAGCTTCGAGAAGGTGGTCTCGGCCGACTACCAGGGCCTGAAGCCCGGCAAGCAGCGCTACGGTGTGCTGCTGAACGCCGACGGCGGCATCATCGACGACCTGATGACCGCGCGTCCCGACGACGACGGCCTGTTCGTGGTGGTCAACGGCGCCTGCAAGGACAACGACTACAAGATCATCGCCGACGCCCTGGCCGGCGAGGCCACGGTGACCCGTCTCGAGGACCGCGCGCTGCTGGCGCTGCAAGGTCCCGAGGCCGCCGCCGTGCTGGCCGCCCATGTGCCGCAAGCCGCTGGCATGGTGTTCATGGACACCGTCGCCCTGACCGCCTTCGGCGTCGACGCCATCATCTCGCGCTCGGGCTACACCGGCGAGGACGGCTACGAGATCTCGGTCCCGGCCGACGCCGCCGAGCGCATCTGGAACACCCTGCTGGCCGACGAGCGCGTCAAGCCGATCGGCCTGGGCGCGCGCGACAGCCTGCGCCTGGAAGCGGGCCTGCCGCTGTACGGTCACGACCTGGACGAGACCGTTTCGCCGATCGAGGGCGGGTTGAACTTCGCCGTCGGCAAGTCGCGCCGCGAGGCCGGCGACTATCTGGGCGCGGCCCGCATCGCCAAGGAACTGGCCGGCGAGCTGTCGCGCGTCCGCGTGAACCTCAAGGTGCTGGAAGGCGCCCCGGCCCGCGAAGGCGCTGAGATCGCCGACGAAGACGGCAATGTCATCGGCAAGGTGACCAGCGGCGGCTTCGCCCCCAGCCTGGGCTTCCCCATCGCCATCGGTTTCGCCCCGCCGGCCTTTGCCGCGGTCGGGACCAAGTTGAAAGTCATCGTGCGAGGCAAGCAGGCGGCCGCCGAAGTGGTCGCCACGCCGTTCGTGCCGAACCGTTACGTCCGCAAACTCTAATCAAGGGCCGACAGAGATGCGTTTCACCAAAGATCATGAATGGGTCGTCGTCCAGGACGGTATCGCCACCGTGGGCGTCACCGCCTATGCCGCCGAGCAACTGGGCGACGTGGTGTTCGTGGAAGTGCCGGAAGCCGGCAAGACCGTGAAGCAGGGCGAGAACCTCGCCGTCGTCGAGAGCGTCAAGGCCGCCTCGGACGTCTACGCCCCGGTGTCGGGTGAAGTCGTCGAAGGCAATGCCGAGCTGGGCGATGCGCCGGAAACCGTCAACGCCCTGCCGGAAAGCGGCGGCTGGTTCGCCAAGATCAAGCTGTCGAACCCGGCCGAGGTCGACGCCCTGATGGACCGCGACGCTTACGAAGCCTTCCTGAGCACGCTGTAAAATCCTGTCATCCCGGCCAAGCGCGCAGCGCGTAGAGCCGGGACCCACGAAAGCAGATCAATGCGTTACCTCCCCCTGACCCCCGAAGACCGCGTCGAGATGCTCGGCGCGATCGGCGTGAAGTCGATCGACGACCTGTTCGTCGACGTGCCGGCCTCGGCCCGCCGCGACGGAACCGTCGATCTGCCGCTGCACGCCGGCGAAATCGAAGTCGAGCGCGAGATGGCGGGCCTGGCCCGTCGCAACCGTTCGGCGGGGGAGGGACCGTTCTTCTGCGGGGCCGGCGCCTATCGCCACCACGTGCCGGCCACGGTCGACCACATCATCCAGCGGTCGGAGTTCCTGACCAGCTACACGCCCTACCAGCCGGAAATCGCCCAAGGGACCCTTCAGGTACTCTTCGAATTCCAGACCCAGGTCGCGGCCCTGACCGGCATGGAGGTGGCCAACGCCTCGCTCTATGACGGCTCGACCGGCGCGGCCGAGGCCGTGATGATGGCCCAGCGCGTCACCCGCCGGAACAAGGCGGTGATGTCGGGCGGCGTCCACCCGCACTACATCGAGACCATCGAGACCCTGGCCCACGCGGCCGGCGTCTCGACCCAGGCGATGGCCCCGGCCGTCGACGCCGAGGATGCGGTGATCGCCGCGATCGACGCCGACACCGCCTGCGTCGTCGTCCAGACCCCGAACGTGTTCGGCACGGTCACCGACGTGACCAAGATCGCCGAGGCCGCTCACGCCGCCGGCGCGCTGCTGATCGTGGTGACCACCGAGGCCGTCTCGTACGGCCTGCTGAAGTCGCCCGGCGAGATGGGCGCCGACATCGCCGTGGCCGAGGGCCAGTCGATCGGCAACGGCCTGAACTTCGGCGGTCCTTATGTCGGCCTCTTCGCCTGCAAGGAAAAGTTCGTCCGCCAGATGCCGGGCCGCCTGTGCGGCGAGACGGTCGACGCCGACGGCAAGCGCGGCTTCGTGCTGACCCTGTCGACCCGCGAGCAGCACATCCGGCGCGACAAGGCGACGTCGAATATCTGCACCAACAGCGGCCTGTGCGCCCTGGCGTTCAGCATCCACATGAGCCTGCTGGGTGAGACGGGCCTGCGCCAGCTGGCCGCCCTGAACCACCAGAAGGCCGTGGCCCTGCGCGACGCCCTGAAGGCCGTGCCGGGCGTCGAGGTCCTGACCCCGCGCTTCTTCAACGAGTTCGCCATCCGCCTGCCGAAAAACGCCGCCGACGTGGTCGAGACCCTGGCCAACAACGGCGTCATCGCCGGCGTGCCGTTCTCGCGCCTGGACGCCGGCGCGGGCCTGGACGACGTGCTGCTGGTCGCGGCCACCGAGACCACGCTCGACATCGACATCACTTTCTTCGCCAAGATCCTGACCAAGGCGGTGGGCCAATGAGCATGAACAACGTCGGCCGCCCCACGCGCCCTGAAACCGCCAATGATGCTGGTGGTCACGAGACCCTGACCGGCAACCGGGGCCTGCTCCAGAACGAGGCCCTGATCTTCGAACTGGACGGCTGGAACAAGACCGGCGTCGACCTGCCGCAAGCCGCCGCGCCGTCGAGCGACCTGGCCGGCCTGCTGCGCGACGCGCCGATCGGCCTGCCGGGCCTCTCCGAGCCCGAAGCCGTCCGCCACTATGTGCGCCTGAGCCAGAAGAACCACGCCATCGACCTGGCGCTGTATCCGCTGGGCTCGTGCACGATGAAGCACAACCCGCGCCTGAACGAGAAGATGGCGCGCCTGCCGGGCTTCTCGGACATTCACCCGTTGCAGCCCCAGTCGACCGTGCAGGGCGCCCTGCAGCTGATGGACCGCCTGGCCCACTGGCTGAAGACCCTGACCGGCATGCCCGCCGTCGCCCTGTCGCCCAAGGCCGGCGCCCATGGCGAGCTGTGCGGCCTGCTGGCCATCCGTGCCGCCCACGAGGCGGCTGGCAACGGCCACCGCAAGACCGTCCTGGCGCCCACCAGCGCCCACGGCACCAACCCGGCCACGGCGGCCTTCGTCGGCTACACCGTGGTCGAGATCGCCCAGACCGATGACGGCCGCGTCGACCTGGCCGACCTGGAGTCCAAGCTCGGCGACCACGTGGCCGCGATCATGGTCACCAACCCCAACACCTGCGGCCTGTTCGAGCGCGACGTCGTCGAGATCGCTCGCCTGACCCACGCGGCGGGCGCGTACTTCTACTGCGACGGCGCCAACTTCAACGCCATCGTCGGCCGGGTGCGCCCGGGCGATCTGGGCGTCGACGCCATGCACATCAACCTGCACAAGACCTTCTCGACGCCCCACGGCGGCGGTGGTCCGGGCGCGGGTCCGGTGGTGCTGAGCGAGGCCCTGGCGGCCTTCGCGCCTACGCCCTGGCTGACCCACGGCGACGACGGCTTCTCGATGGTCGAGCACGCCGGCGAGGAGGGCGCCAAGACCGCCTTCGGCCGCATGAGCGCCTTCCACGGCCAGATGGGCATGTACGTCCGCGCCTACGCCTACATGCTGAGCCACGGGGCCGACGGCCTGCGCCAGGTGGCCGAGGACGCCGTCCTCAACGCCAACTACATCAAGGCCCAGCTGAAGGACGTGATGAGCCCGGCCTTCCCGGACGGCCCGTGTATGCACGAGGCCCTGTTCGACGACAGCTGGCTGGAAGGCACCGGCGTGACCACGCTCGACTTCGCCAAGGCGATGATCGACGAGGGCTTCCACCCGATGACCATGTACTTCCCGCTGGTCGTCCACGGCGCGATGCTGATCGAGCCCACCGAGACCGAGAGCAAGCAGGAGCTGGATCGCTTCATCGAGGCGCTGCGTCTGCTGGCCGGCGCGGCCAAGGCCGGCGAGGTCGAACGCTTCAAGGGCGCCCCGTTCCACGCCCCCCTGAGGCGCCTGGACGAGACCCAGGCGGCCCGCAAGCCCCGGTTGAGGTGGAAACCTGTGGCAGAAGCGCCACTGGCGGCTGAATAGCAAATTCCATACCCCCCTTGCGACCAGAGGGCGCCTTTACGGCGCCCTTATCCCTCCACATATCGGGGGTGCGCGTCGGGGCGATCTGGCTTTTCCAGGGAGCGAGCGGAGCGCAGGTCCGTTTCATCCTCCCAATGACTGCTCTCGCCCTCACCATGACGCGCGCTCACCGCACCGCAGATGATCTCGCCCGCGAGCTCATCGCGCGTTTTCTGCGTGTGATCCTGGTGTCGCTGGGCGTGCTGCTGATCATCGGCGGCATCGTCATCGCGCCGCTGCCGGGCCCGATGGGCCTGCCGCTGACGGTGGTCGGCCTGATGCTGGTGCTGCGCAACTCGTTCAAGGCGCGCAAGCAGTTCGTCCGTTTCCAGCACGCCCACCCCAAGCTGATCTTCCCGCTGCGTCGCCTGCTGCGCCGCGAGCCGGAAGTGGTGCTGGTGGCCTGGCAGCAAGCCTTGCGCGTCGAGCGCCTGATCGTGCCGCGCAAGTGGCGGATGGCCGCGCGCTGGCGCAAGTCGTTCAAGCGTCGCGCCGCCGCGAAGCAAGCCGGACGGTGAACGCAACCGCTTCCACGATCGACATCAAGCACAGGGTCCGGCGCCGCGCGCGCCTGGCGCTGCTGCTGCGTGAATCCGCGGCCCGCGCCTTCCGCTGGATCGCCATCGGCTTCGGCTCGCTGGTGATCGTCGCCGGCGCGGTGCTGACGCCGCTGCCGGGCCACGTGGGCCTGCCGCTGCTGGTCATCGGTCTGATGATCGTGCTGCGCTACTCGTTCCAGGCGCGGAAGACCTTCATCCGTTGGCAGAAGCGCCACCCCAAGCTGGTCTTCCCGATCCGCCGCCTGATGCGCCGCGAGCCCGAGGTGCTGCTGGTCGTCTGGCAGCAGATGCTCCGCACCGAGAAGCTCGTCCTGCGCCGGGCCCGCTGGCGGCTGCTGAAGAAGACCCGCAAGCGCGTGAAGAAGTACGTGGCGCGGAAGATGGCCAA
The DNA here is from genome assembly GCF_058808315.1 of Caulobacter sp. GW821-FHT11E11. Lineage (NCBI taxonomy): Bacteria > Pseudomonadati > Pseudomonadota > Alphaproteobacteria > Caulobacterales > Caulobacteraceae > Caulobacter > Caulobacter sp. GW821-FHT11E11. The sequence continues at coordinate 417,655 of NZ_JBXARO010000004.1, read as the reverse complement.
GGCCTGAACCCATTCGGGCCATGGGGATTGATACACCGGCGCGACCTTCCCGGCCGCGCGGCCTGCCTCCGGGAACATCCATGAAGTTCGAAGTCGAAGCCTCGTTGACCTACGACTTCGCGACCCCCTGCGAGGTTCTGCTGCTGGTCGAGGCGGCGCATGGCCCTGATCAGGCCGTGGGCTTAGAGGCCCTGACCTTCTGGCCCAATGTCGACGCCGTGCGGGTCGACGATCCCGTCACCCACGAACGCCGTACGGTGTTCACGGCGTCGGGCCGGGTGAACGCGCTCTATCGGGCCCAGGTCGAGATCATGCATCGCGACCATGACCTGGCCGACGCCCCGGCCATGGCGATCCGCGACCTGCCCAGCGAGGTGCTGCCCTTCCTGCGGGCCAGCCGCTACGCGCCGTCCGACAGGCTGGAGCGGTTCTGCGAGCGCGAGTTCGGCGACCTGATGGGCGGCCGCAAGGTCATGGCGATCCTGGACTGGATCGCCAAGCACGTGGACTACTGCTTCGGGGTCAGCGACGCGACGACGACGGCCGTGGACACCCTGGTCGACCGGGCCGGCGTCTGCCGCGACTTCACCCACCTGGCCATCAGCCTGTGCCGCGCCGCCGATATCCCCGCCAGGGCGGTCAGCGCCTATGCCTGGCGGCTGGAGCCGCCGGACCTGCACGCCATCGCCGAGGTCTATCTGGGCGGCCGCTGGCGGCTGATCGACGCCACCGGCCTGGCGCCGATCGAGGGCATGGTCCGCGTCGCCACCGGTCGTGACGCCGCCGACATCGCCTTCATGACCATCTTCGGCCGGGCCGAGCTGATCGAGCAGAGCTTCTCAATTCAGGCTGTGTAGCGGTAGCCGTCGACGCCTACGTGCTCGGCATTGCGTTCGCGGATCTGGGCGCCGGCCTCGTCGTACAGGAAGGGCAGGAAGGCGTAGCGCTTGCCGCGGGTCACCGGCAGGGCCTCATGCAGCAGCGAGCACGAGAACACGACCGCCCCGCCGGTCGGGGCGCGATAGCTGCGCGGGCCGAACTCGGGGAAGCGCAGCTCGCCGCCCTCGTACTCTTCGGTGTTCAGGTTGATCGTCACGGCGAAGCGGCGATGGGCGGTGCCCTTGGTCGTATTGTCCCGGTGCGCCCGGAAGAAGCCGTTGTCGGCCGCGTCGTAGCAGGCGACCAGGTCGCGCTCCATGCGGGTCACGTCGAATTGGAAGGTCTTGGCGATCTGAGGGACCAGCCGGCGTTGGATCCGCGTCCGGACCGCGTCGCGCAGCTCTCCGGGCGGCAGCATCAGGTCGCGGCGGATCTTGTGGTTGGGATCGCGGACCTCGACGGTCCTGCCGTCCACCTCGCGCATGAAGCCGGAGGCCTCGCCGCCATCGGTCGCGTAGGCCGCGATCAGGGCCTGGCACAGCTCGATCTCGAAGATGCGAGGGATGACCAGTACCGGGGCGAACAGCTCGACCCCGGCGTGGGCGGCCGGCGGCGGCAGGCCAGCCAGGATCGGCGCCAGATGCGCGGTCTGGGCGGCCGGCGCGATGACCAGCACGCGGAAGTTCGGGTCGATCAGGATCCAGCCCGACCAATCTGCCTGTTCGGCCCCCAGGGCGGCGAAGGCCGCGCCGGCCTCGTCCAGCATCCAACGTGCGCCGGGCAGGCGGTCCTCGCGGCGGTTCCAGCGCTCGGCGTCGCGGAGCAGACCGAAGAAGACCAGGCTCGCGCCGTCCAGGCGATCGCCCTGCTGCGTCAGCACCTGCTCGACCGTCTGGACGAAGGCGTCGTCTCCGTCCGCGACCAGGGCCACCAGCAGGTAGCGCCCGGCGGCGACATCGAACGCATAGCGTGGATTGCCGCGGGTCACGGCGAAGAACGACGGCGCGGGATCGCCGGGCAGCAGCTTGGTCATGGCCGGTTGGTTCTACATGCCAGACGGCGCGAATCGCCAAAAGAAAAAGGCGCGGACCTTGCGATCCGCGCCTTCTGTCTTGTCGGCTGAGCTGGCTGCTATTGCAGCTTGGCGCTCAGCTGGCTGATCGCGACGTCGGTGAGTGGGTCGCTCTTGGCGCCGACCAGGCGAGCCGTCAGCACCGCTTCGGCGGCCTGGGCGGCGAGATCCACCGCGGCGGCCTTCACGTCGGCGGCGGCTTGCGCCTCGGCCTGGGCGATCTTGCGTTCGGCCATCTCGGCGCGGCGCTTGATCTGCTCCTCGAGCTTTTCCTTGGCTTCCTCGGCCAGACGCTTGGCGTCGGCCTTGGCGGCTTCCAGCATGCCCGTGGCCTGGCGCTCGGCTTCGTCGCGCTGGGCCTTCACGTCCGCGAGCAGGGCCTGGGCCTCTTCGCGCAGTTGCTGGGCTTCGTCGAGCTCGGCCTTGATCTTGGCGGCGTAACCGTCGAGCGCGCCGACCAGCGCGCCCGGCAGGACCTTAAGGAAGACCAGCAGGCCGAAGAAGATCACCAGAGCGACCAGAACCCAGAACTCGGGGTTCGAGAAGCTGAACAGGGATTCGTGTTCCATCGTCAGCTCCTTAGACCAGGGCCGACTTCAGCTCGGCGGCCGTGGCCGCCTTGCCGGTCAGCTTCTGGACGATCGCGCCGGCCGTCTCTTCGGCGACCACGCGGACCTGGCTCATGGCCTGGTCGCGGGCGGCCTGGATCGAAGCTTCGGCCGCGGCCAGCTTCTCGGCCAGGACGGCCTCTTCCTTGGCCTGACGCTCGGCGGCTTCGGCGGCGGCCTTGGCCTTGGCGTCGGCAGCCGTCTTCTGGGCCTTGGCGCGAGCCTCGGCGACTTCCGCGGCGGCGGCGCGCGCCTGGACTTCGGCCTCGTCCTTCAGGCGACGGGCGTCGGCGATGTCGCCGGCGATCTTGCCGCCGCGCTCGTCGATCGCGCCGCTGACGCGGGGCAGAAGCACCTTCGACAGCACCACGTAGAGAACGGCGAAGATGAGCAGCAGCCAAACGATCTGGCCACCCCAGTGCTCGAACTGCAGCTGCGGAAGGCCGCCGCTTTCGTGCTTGGGGGTTTCAGTCGTTTCGACCGTGCCGTGATGTTCCGTCGCCATGGGCGAGGGCGCCTCTCAGCTAGAGCGTCCACGAGCAGACCGGAAACCGGTCCGCATCATGAGGACGCGAGAAAACAGAACTGGAGCGCGTCGCTTCCGTTGAAGCGCCGCGCTCCAGGGATCGGATTACGAGAACAGGATCAGGAAGGCGATGACCAGGGCGAAGATGCCCAGGGCTTCCGTCAGAGCCATGCCTAGGAACAGCATCGGGCGCTCTTGAGCGGCGGCGGTCGGGTTACGCAGGGCGCCTTGGAAGTAGTTGCCGAACATCACGCCCAGGCCAACGCCCGCGCCGATCATGCCGAGCATGGCCAGGCCAGCGCCGATGTACTTAGCTGCAGCAGCGTCCATGATAGAGACTCCTTGGAAGGGTATTTGTTGGAAAGACTAAAGGTTGATCAGTGGCTGTCGAGGTGCACGACGTCGTTGATGTAGACGCAGGCGAGCACCGCGAACACGAAGGCCTGCAGGAAGGCCACCATGAACTCGAGGGCCGTCAGGGCGACGACCGAGGTCAGGGCCAGGACCGAACCGGCCCAGCCCAGCACGCCGAGACCGCCCAGGGCGATCACGAAACCGGCGAAGATCTTCAGCACGACGTGGCCGCCCAGCATGTTGCCGAACAGACGAAGGCCCAGGGTGATCGGACGGATCAGGAACGACAGGATCTCGATCGGCACCAGCAGGAAGTACAGGGGCCACGGCACGCCCGACGGGGCAAACAGCTTGAAGAACTTCAGGCCGTTCTTGGCGAAGCCGACGGCGACCACGGTCAGGATGACCATCAGGCCCAGCGTCAGGGTCACGGCCAGCTGCGACGTCGCGGTGAACACCAGGAACATGCCCTGGAGGTTCATGAACAGCACGAACGCGAACAGCGTGAAGATGAACGGCAGGAACTTCTTGCCATCGTGGCCGATGATCGACTCCGCGAGCCCATCGACCAGTCCGTAGAGCATCTCGCCCACCGCCTGCAGGCGGCCCGGGATGACGGCCTTGCGCGCGGCCGCGGTGTAGAACGCCATGACCAGCAGGGCGGCCAGCATCATCGCGGCGACCGAGTTCGTGATCGACAGGTCGATCGCGCCGAGGCCGGGAACGGTCACGGTGGGCAGTTCCACGATCTTCGTGATCTGGAACTGGTGCATCGGATCGGCCATTGGCCCTAGTCTCTCTTCTGCTTGGGGACGGTTGATCCGTCTCCCGTGTCTTCGCCAGTTTGACCCCCCGAGGAGGACGCTGACGCCTGCGCGCTCATTTTCATCGCCTTGCGGACGATGGAGAATATCGCGAGCCCCAGGCCGATCAGCAGACCGCCGACCATGCCCCAGGGGCTCGTGTGAACGTAGTGGTCGAGCAGCCAGCCAAAGCCGAGACCCACCAATACGCCCCCGATCAAATCCGCCAACAGACGGTAACCGTCCTGGTTGGCCTTCTCGGTCGCCGCTTTCGCGGGCTTTTCCGCCGCCTTCTTCGCCTCAAATGCGTCGAGCCGAGCGTCGAGGCTTTGCAGGGCCTTGTCGTTCGGTTCGTCGGCCTTGGGCATGGGAAGCGGCAGGTCCGAAAACGCCGCGGACGCGCCAAAACAAGGCGCTTTTCCGGCCGGCTTGATCGGCGCGGAACCTATAGACCTCGCTGCGGTGCGTCAAGGCAGCCGCATTGCGGGGCAAGTGACGGGAATACTTAAGGATTTAGCCGCCGGCTTCAAGGATGGGCAAAACGATCCCCATTCCTGATGGGTTAACAGCCCTAACAAATGGCGGAACCCTTCCTATGTTGGGCGTGCTCTCCAGGCATCACCCCCACTAGGCAAGGGGTGACGGGCCCGATGACGCATTGATTTTTGCGTAAATCTGGGCTTTAGAGCCGCCGCCTCCAAACAACACGAAGATTCATGTCGCACCTGAAGAACACCGGATTCGCCGATCGTATTTCCTCGCAGCAGGAAGCCAAGAAGGCCATGCTGGCCAAGTTCAAGGCCAAGCCGACCGTCCAGGATCCCGATTTCGACAAGCGCGAAGAGCAACGCGCCGCCGAACTCGAAGCTGTCCGCGCCGCCCGCGCTGAAGCCAAGGAAATCGCCCGCCTCGAAGCCCTGGCTCGCCAAGAGGCGATCATGGCCGTCAAGCGCGCCGAGCGTAAGGAACGCAAGACGCAGGAAGCTGCCGAAATGCGCGTCCGCAAGGAAGAGAAGGCCAAGGAACGCGATGAGCTTCGCGCCCTGGGCAAGACGACCAACAGCAAGCAGTCCCGCGCCCAACAATGGGGCCACCTGCTCGGCTAAAGATCCAGGGGTCCTTCGGGGCCCCTTTTTCTTTGCCCCGAACGGGACCATGAGCCGCTGATGGTTCATCTCGACGTCCTCGCTGGCCTGTTCGTGGTCGCCGCCCTCGCGGGCGCGCTCGACGCCATCGCTGGCGGCGGCGGATTGGTGACTCTGCCGGCCCTGCTGCTGGCGGGTCTGTCGCCGGTCCAGGCGCTGGGCACCAACAAGCTGCAGGGCGCGATGGGCGCCCTGTCCTCGACGACGGCCTTCGCCCGGCGTGGCCTGATCGAGTGGAAGACCGCCTTGCCGGTCGCCGGCGCGGCCGCCGTGGCGGGCCTGTGCGGCGCTCTGTGCGCCAGCCTGCTGTCGCCGCAGCTGCTGCGGGCGATCGTGCCGCTGCTGCTGATCGCCATCGCCCTCTATTTCGGCTTCTCGCGCGCCCTCAAGACCGAGGACGTCGCGCCCCGCATGGCGCTGATCCCGTTCGCCTGTTTCGTCGCGCCGCTGGTCGGCTTCTACGACGGCATCTTCGGCCCCGGCGCGGGAGCCTTCTACATGGTCGCGATCGTCACCCTGCTGGGCTACGGCGTGCTGAAGGCCACGGCCCACACCAAGCTGGCCAACGCCGCCAGCAACCTGGGCAGCCTCACCCTGTTCATCCTCAAGGGCGCGGTCGTTTGGCCGATCGGCCTGGCCATGGCCGCCGGTGCCTTCATCGGCGCCCAGGTCGGCTCGCGCCTGGCCATGCGCTTCGGACCCAAGCTGATCCGGCCGCTGCTGGTGGTGATCTCGTGCGCCATGGCCATCAAGCTGCTGGCCGACCCCGCCAACCCCATCCGCCAGGCGATAGGCTTCTAGGCCGCGACCAGCTTCTCGGCGGTCGACAGGTCGACGCTGACCAGCTGGCTGACGCCACGCTCGGCCATGGTCACGCCGAACAGCCGGTCCATCCGGCTCATGGTCACCGGGTTGTGAGTGATGGCGATGAAGCGGGTCTGGGTCCGCCGGCGCATCTCGTCCAGCATGTTGCAGTAGCGGTCGACGTTCGCGTCATCGAGCGGCGCGTCGACTTCGTCCAGCACGCAGATCGGGGCCGGATTGGCCAGGAACACGCCGAAGATCAGGGCGCTGGCGGTCAGGGCCTGCTCGCCGCCGCTCATCAGGCTCATGCTGGCCATGCGCTTGCCGGGCGGGCAGGCGAAGATCTCCAGGCCGGCCTCCAGCGGGTCGTCGCTCTCGATCAGCTTCAGCTCGGCCTGGCCGCCGCCGAACAGGGCCTGGAAAAGGGTCTGGAAGTTGGCGTTGATCACCTCGAAGGCGGCCAGCAGGCGCTCGCGCCCCTCGGCGTTCAGCTCCTCGATGCCAGCCCGCAGCTTGGTCACCGCGCCCGACAGGTCCACGCGTTCGACACGCATGGTCTCCAGGCGGCCGGCATATTCCTGGGCCTCTTCCTCGGCGCGCAGGTTTACCGGACCGATGGCGTCGCGTTCTCTTTCGAGAGCAAAAAGGTGAGCTTCCACGCCCGCGGCGTCCTTCGGCACGGCCACGGCCTCGCCGGCGACGTGGCGGCCCAGCTCCTCGGGCTCCATGCGGGCCTGCTCGCGGATGGCCGAGGCCACCTCGCCGAAGCGCTGGCGGGCGCCGTCCAGATGGGCGACCAGGGCGGCGCGCTTCTCGCGGGCCTCGCCGGCCGCCTGCTCGGCGGCGCGGGCGGCGCGGTCGTTGTTGAGGCGCAGGGTCTCGGCGGCTTCCAGGGCGTCGCTGGCCTTGGCGCGACGGGCCTCGGCGGCGCCGAACTCGTCCAGCAGGGCGACCAGCTTCTCCTGCAGCGCCGCCGGGGCCTCGCGAGCGCCTTCCAGGGCGGCGGCGGCCTTCACGCGGTCGGCGTCCAGGGACTGCGTGCGCTTGCCGGCGGTCTCGGCGCGCTTGGCCCAGTCGGCGTGGTCGCGCTCCAGGCTTTCGAGCCGACGCTGGCGACCGGCGCGTTCGCGGGTCTCGACGTCCAGGGCCGTGCGGGCGGCGCTGGCGGCCTCGCGGGCCTGGGCCGAGGCCTGGCGGGCGGCGGCGAGCTGCGGCTGCAGGTCGCCCGAGGTCTGGGCGGCGGCGTGAGCCTCGCGGGCCTCCGCGAAGGCCGCATCGGACTCGACCTTCTCGGCCTCGAAGCGGGCGATGGTGTCGTCCAGCGACTGGGCGCGGGCGGCGCGCATGGCCTGTTCGCGCTCGAACTTGGCGACCTGCTCGCGGGCGCCGTTCAGCAGCCGTTCGGCGTCGGGCGGGCCACGGCGCTTGTCGCGCAGCAGGTCCTCGACCGCGCGCATGCGGTCGGCGGCGGTCTTCAGGGCGATGGCGGTGGCCTCGGCGCGCGGGGCCATGACGTCGATCTCGGCCTCGACTTCGGCCAGGCGCGTGCGCTGCTCCAACCGTACGGCGGCGGGCTTGGGCGCGTCGGCGCGGGCCACGAAGCCGTCCCAGCGCCACAGGTCGCCATCCTTGGAGACCAGGCGCATGCCGGGCTTGAGGTCCTTCTGCAGCCGATCGCCATTGTCGCGCGTCACGACGGCCACGTGCGAGAGGCGGGCGGCCAGGGCGGGCGGGGCCTTGACCAGCGGCGCCAGGGGCGTCGCGCCCTCGGGCCAGGTCGGCGCCGGCGCTTCGGCTCCGCCCCAGTACGACGGCGCCTTGGCGTCCAGGGCCGCGTCCAGGTCGTCGCCGAGCGCCGCCGCCAGGGCCGCGCCATAGCCCTTGTCGGGCGCGACGCTGTCCAAGGCCGGGGCGTGGCCGGTCTTGCTGCGCGGGGCGGTCAGCTGGGCGAGGCCCCGGGCTTCGGTGCGCAGGCGGCCCAGCTGGTCCTCGACATTGCGCGCCAACTGACGGGCCTGGGCCTCCTGCTCGGCGGCCTTCACCCGTTCGTTCTCAGCCTCCTCCAGCGCCGCGCGGGCGGCGGCCAGGGCGGCCTCGGCATTGGTGAAGCGCTGGCGGGCGTCGGCGGCGGCCGGGTCGATCTCGGGACCGATCGCGGCCCGCTCGGCCTTGGCCTGGTCGAGGGCGCGGTTGGTGCGGTTGGCGCGAGCTTCGGCTTCGGCGAGACGCGTGGCGGCGGCGCGGCCCTGGGCCTCCTCGGCCGCGACCCGCGCGGCCAGCTGTTCGACGGTCGTCTCGGCGGCGGCGCGGGCCTCCTCGGCGGCCTTGGCGGCGGCGGCCAGTTCGGGGCCTCGCTCCGGCGCGGCGGCGACCAGGGCGCGGACTTCCGTCAGCTCGGCGTCGATGCGGGCCAGGGCGGCGGCGGCGTCGTCCTTGGCCTGGCTTTCGCGGGCGCGGTCGTCGTCGATCCGGGCCAGGTCGGACTTCAGGCGCTCGAACTCGGCCGAGGCGGCTTCCGCCTCGCGTTCGGCGCGGTCCTTCTGGATGGCCAGCTGGCCCAGGATCGCCTGGGCGATGGTCGCCTCTTCCCGCAGGGGCGGCATGGCGGCCTCGGCCTCGGTGATGGCCACCTGGGCGGCGGCGCTGGCGCGGGCCGTTTCCTCGACCGTGCGAGCCGCCTCGGTGGCTTCGCGCTGGGTGCGCTCCAGGGTGTCGCGGGCCTCGGTCCAGCGGGCGTAGAGCACGGCGCCCTGCACGGCGCGGATCTCGGACGACAGACGCTTGTACTTCTCGGCCTGGCGCGCCTCGCGCTTGAGGCGGTTCAGCGCCGTTTCCAGCTCGCGGGCCACGTCCTCAAGTCGTGACAGATTGCTCTCGGCGGCCCGCAGCCGCAGCTCGGCCTCGTGGCGGCGGGTGTGCAGGCCCGAGACCCCGGCCGCCTCTTCCAGGATGCGGCGGCGGTTCTGCGGCTTGGCGCCGATCAGCTCGCTGATCTGGCCCTGGCGGACCAGGGCCGGCGAGTTGGCCCCGGTCGAGGCGTCGGCGAACAGCAGCTGGACGTCACGGGCCCGCACCTCGCGGCCGTTGATCTTGTAGGTCGAGCCGGCCCCGCGATCGATGCGGCGCACGACCTCCAGCACCGGGTCGTCGTTGAACTGGGCGGGGGCCGTGCGGTCGGCGTTGTCGATGGTCAGGGCCACGTCGGCGTGGTTGCGCGGCGGTCGCGCCCCGCTGCCGGCGAAGATCACGTCGTCCATGCCGCCCGCGCGCATGGCCTTGGCCGAGTTGGCGCCCATCACCCAGCGCAGGGCTTCCAGCAGGTTGGACTTGCCGCAGCCGTTCGGGCCGACAATGCCCGTCAGCCCGGGCTCGATCCGGAACTCGGTCGGCTCGACGAAGGACTTGAAGCCCGAGAGGCGGAGGCGCTGGAACTGCACGGAGGCGGTCCCTTAGGATCTCAGCCCTTCGCCGCCGCGGCGAAGGCCTTGGAGAGCACGGAGAAGTCGGCGCTGTGGTCGTACGGCGCGCCGTTGACGAAGAAGGTCGGCGTGCCTTCGATGCCGTCGTCGACACCCTTGGCCATGCGGGCGTTGACCGCCTTCAGCGCCGCCTCGTCGCTCAGGGTCGCCTTGAACTGCTCCTCGGTCAGGCCGTATTGCTTCCCGATCGCCTGCAGGCCCTCGAACAGCTTCTCGCTGCGATAGATCTCTTCCTGCTTCTGGAAGACGGTGGTCAGCACCTCGAAATATTTTCCGGGGATCCGCCGGGCCAAGATGAAGCCCGCCGCCGCGAACTCGACGGGCGGAGTCAGGAACTCGCGGAAGACCAGCCGCACCTTGCCGGTGTCGATATAAGTCTTGCGGATCTGCGGCTGGACCGTGGTCCACCAGTGCGCGCAGTGCGGGCAGCTGGCCGAGGCGTAGACCACCAACTGGATCGGCGCCTTGGCCGAGCCCAGCACCATCTCGCCCGGAACCGGCGGCAGCGGCGCGGCGCGCGCGGCCGAGGCGCTGGCGGTCACCGCCAGGCCGGAAACGATCAGCGCGCGCCGGTCCAGGGTCATTACTTCGAGGCTTCCGCGATGGCGGCGTCCAGCTGGGTCAGCGAGACTTCGCCGCCGTCTTCGCCGCCGACCTTCTTGCCGTTGACCACGAAGGTCGGGGTGCCTTTGACGTCGTTGTCCTTCATCAGCTTTTCGAGGCGCTGGGCCGACTTGGCGGCGTTCTCGTCGCTGAGGCAGCTGTTGAACTGGTCTTCGCTCATGCCGGCGGCGCGGGCGATGGTCAGCAGCTCGCCGCGGATGTCGCCGGTTTGGAAGATGCTGGCCTGGGCGTGGTACAGCGCGTCGGTGACCTGGAAGTACTTATCCTTGCCGGCGCAGCGGGCCAGCATGGCGCCTGCATTGGCCAGGGTCGGCTCGCCGGTCAGGGCCTCGCGGGCCACATAGTTGACCTTGCCGGTGTCGATGTACTTGGCCTTGAAGGCCGGGAAGACTTCCTCGTTCCACTTGGCGCAGTGCGGGCAGGCGACCGAGGCGTACTCGACGACCGTGACCTTGGCGTTCGGATTGCCCAGGGTCATGTCTTCGGCCGAGACCTTGGTGCCCTTGGGGCCGCAGGCGGCGAGGCTGGCCGCGAGAGCGGCGACGAGGGTGACGCGGGTGATCAGCGAACGCATGAAATGGCCCTTCGGCGGTCGATTGGGAAGTTAAACGCGATTCTCGCTAGCGAGCGAAAAAGGCGCAACGGTGACTAGCGCATGAGCTTGACCGAACGGCGCTTGTCAACCGGCTCAACGCTGCGATTGCAGCACGCCGCGACCCAGCTTCAGCAAGGCCTGTTTCAGGTCGCCGTCCGGCTGGTGGGCCAGGCTGTCGGTCAGCTGTTTTTCCTGGGCGGCGTCCAGCGGCGGCTTGCGGCGGCGAACCTGCGAGACCGGCGCGGCGGCGGCCTTGACCGGACCCTGGACGATGCGCAGCCGGGTGACGACGCCCTTGCCCAGCAGCATGTCCAGGCGCGCGGTGATCTGTGGGGCCTGGTGCTGGATCAGCGAGGCCACCGGGCCGTCGACCCGCAGTTCCAGCGCGCCGCCTTCGCCGTTGCGGCCCTTGATGATGCGGACCGGCTCGGTCCGACGGGCCAGGGTGTCGCCGACGATCTCGCGCCAGCGGGCCTGCAGCACGGCAGGGCCCTGGCCGAAGCGGGCCTCCAGGTCCTTAAGCAGCGGCGCCAGGTTCTTGCCGGCCGGCGGCGGAGTGCGGAACTGCGGCCTCGTGCGCTTGCTGCGCAGGATCGCGAGCGCTTCTTCGGCGGTGGGCAGGGGGCGGCGCATGCGGGAAGGCTAGCACGCGGCGGGCCGTTCGCGGTAGGCGAGGGAGCATGAAAGACCGTGATGCGATCCGCTCGGCCCTGCTGGCCTGGTACGACGCCCAGGCCCGCGACCTGGCCTGGCGCACCTCGCCCGGTGACCGCCGCGCCGGCGTGCGCAGCGATCCTTACCGCGTCTGGCTGTCGGAGGTGATGCTGCAGCAGACCACCGTGCCGCACGCCACGCCCTATTTCCTGAGCTTCACCCAGCGCTGGCCGACGGTCTCGGACCTGGCGGCGGTGGAGGACGGCGACCTGATGGCCGCCTGGGCGGGGCTGGGCTACTACGCCCGCGCCCGCAATCTGCTGGCCTGCGCGCGGGCCGTGGCCAACGACCATGGCGGCGTCTTTCCGGACACCGAGGACGCTCTGCGCGCCCTGCCCGGCGTCGGGGCCTATACCGCCGCCGCCGTCGCCGCGATCGCCTTCGACCGCGCCGCCAATGTCGTCGACGGCAATGTCGAGCGGGTGATGTCGCGCCTGTTCGCCGTCGAGACGCCGCTGCCCGACTCCAAGCCGGAGCTGAAGGCCCTGGCCGGCGAGCTCGTCACCGACGACCGCCCCGGCGACTGGGCCCAGGCGCTGATGGACCTGGGGGCCACGGTCTGCAAGCCGAAGTCGCCGCTGTGCGACCGCTGCCCGATCTCGACCTGGTGTGCGGCCTATCTGGGCGGCGCGCCCGAGACCTATCCGCGCAAGACCAAGAAGGCCGACCGTCCACGCCGCCACGGCGTCGCCTATGTCCTGACGCGCGGTGACGACATGGCCCTGGTCCGCCGCCCGCCCAAGGGCCTGCTGGGCGGCATGCTGGGCCTGCCCACCAGCGACTGGCGCGCGACGCCCTACACCGACGCTGAGGCGCTGGCCGCCGCGCCGGTGTCCGCCGCCTGGCGCGACCTGGGCGCGGTGGAGCACGTCTTCACCCACTTCTCGCTGACCTTGCGGGTGTTCAGCGCCCAGGGCGCGAACGACGGCGACTTCGTCTGGACCCCGCGCGAAGGGCTCGGCGCCCTGCCCAGCGTGTTCCTGAAGGCGGCGCTGGCCGGGGAGCGGCTGATCTGACCATGCCCAGCATCCACCACGTCGCCATCATCTGCTCGGACTACGACCGGTCCCGGCGCTTCTATGCCGAGGTCCTGGGCTTTCCGGTGATCCGCGAGGTCTTTCGCGAGGCGCGGAACTCGTGGAAATGCGACCTGGACGCCGGCAACGCCCAGATCGAACTCTTCTCGTTCCCGTCGCCGCCGCCGCGGCCCAGCTATCCCGAAGCCTGCGGCCTGCGCCACCTGGCCTTCGCCACGCCGGACCTCGAGGCCGAGGTCGCGCGGCTGACCGCCCTGGGTGTCGCGTGCGAGCCGGTGCGGGTCGATGAATACACCGACCGCAAGTTCACCTTCTTCGCCGACCCCGACGGCCTGCCGCTGGAGCTCTACGAGGCCTAGTTCATCCCCGCGCGAACCTGGGCCCGCAGCACGTCGATCGGGGCCAGGCCCGCGTCGGTCTTGAAGTGCCAGTAGGTCCAGCCGTTGCAAGCCGGGGCCGATTGGACCAGGGCGCCGATCTTGTGGATCGAGCCCGACAGGTCGCCGACCGTGATCGAGCCGTCCGGGCGGACCTTGGCGGCGTGGTTGCCCTTGGAGCAATAGAGGGTGTCGCCCGGCGACAGCAGGCCGGTCTCGACGATGGTGCCGAAGGGCACGCGCGGCTCGGCGCGCTTGCTGCCCATGACGTCCAGGTCTTCCGGCGCGATCGGCACGACCTTGGCGATGCGGGCCTTGGCGTGTTCGAGATATTCGGCTTCGCGCTCGATGCCGATGAACTTGCGGCCCAGGCGCTTGGCGGCCGCGCCCGTGGTGCCGACGCCGAAGAACGGATCCAGGATCACGTCGCCCGGCTTGGTGGTCGACAGGATGACGCGATAGAGCAGGGCTTCCGGCTTCTGGGTCGGGTGGGCCTTGGCGCCGTCGGCGCCCTTGATGCGCTCCTCGCCGGTGCACAGCGGGATGGTCCAGTCCGAGCGCATCTGCACCTCGTCATTGGCCATCTTCAGGGCGTCGTAGTTGAAGGTGTAGCGCTTGGCGTTCTGGCTCTTGGAGGCCCAGATCAGGGTCTCGTGGGCGTTGGCGAAGCGGGTGCCCTTGAAGTTGGGCATCGGGTTGGACTTGCGCCAGACGATGTCGTTGAGGATCCAGAAGCCCAGGTCCTGCACGGCCACGCCGACGCGGAAGATGTTGTGATAGCTGCCGATCACCCAGATCGCGCCATCGTCCTTCAGGACGCGGCGGGCGGCCTTCAGCCACTCGCGGGTGAACTTGTCGTAGGCGGCGAAGCTCTCGAACTGGTCCCAATGGTCGTCGACTGCGTCGACCTTGGAATTGTCGGGACGCAGCAGGTCGCCGCCCAGCTGAAGATTGTAGGGCGGGTCGGCGAAGATCAGGTCGACCGACTTCTCCGGCAGGGCGTTCATCTGCTCGATGCAGTCGCCCAGAATGATGGTTTCCGGCCCGAACTTCATGGTCCCGTTCCTTTAGAAAGCGAACGGAATCATGAGTCTTGCTGGTAAATGCCAGGTGATCAGACGTGGTTAGCGGGGCGTTAACTCGACTGGAAAGCGACTATTTGAGTCCGATCAGACTCAAAATCTCTTTCGGATCAGGCCTCTAGGTCGTCGCCCAGAGAAAGTTCGCCGGCGAGCGCGGCCTTGACCGGCGCCCAGCCCATCCGATGGATCGGCGAAGGGCCCAGCTTGATCAGGCCTTCGACGTGGATCGGGGCGTGGTAGCCCTTATGACCGGCGAAGCCGTAGCCGGGATAGACGGCGTCCATCTCGACCATGATCCGGTCGCGGGCTTCCTTGGCCAGGATCGAGGCGGCGGCGATCGAGCACGATAGGGCATCGCCCTTGACCACGGTCTTGATCGGGCAGGGCAGCTTGAAGGCGTAGTTGCCGTCGACCAGTGCGATGGCCGGCTTGACCGACAGGCCCTCGATGGCCCGGCACATGGCCAGGCCCGCGGCGTGCAGGATGTTGAGCTCGGCGATCTCGTCGATCGAGGCCATGCCGACGCACCAGGCGATGGCGACGTCCTTGATCTCTTCTTCCAGGGCCGCGCGGGCCTTGGCGGTCAGTTTCTTGGAGTCGTTCAGGCCCTTGGGCACGCGGTCGGGATCCAGGATCACCGCGCCGGCGCTGACCGGTCCGGCCCACGGGCCGCGCCCGGCCTCGTCCACCCCGCAGACAGGACCCTGTCCGCAGGCCAGTTCCAGCATCATGTCGGGTCCGGTGCGCATGGCCGCTGTTTAGGCGCGTTCGGGCTCGTGGAAAAGAAGTTTACGGACGTAATAGTTTCGCTTGACGCCGTCTCGCGCGGCCGCTCTGTTGATTACGAGTGTAATTCCAGGGGGCGGCATGAGCAGCGAGCTGGGCTATCGGCGCGACATCGACGGGCTGCGGGCCGTGGCGGTGGCGGCCATCGTCATCCACCACGCATTTCCGAGGCTGCTGCCCGGCGGCTTCGTCGGGGTGGACGTGTTCTTAGTCATCTCGGGCTACCTGATCACCCGGCTGATCGCCGACGCGCGGGACGGCGGGAGCTTCTCGTGGGGCGGCTTCTACCTGCGGCGGGCGCGGCGGATCGTGCCGGCCTATGTGCTGGCGGTGCTGGTCACGGCGGCCCTGGCGGCGTGGATCGAGATGCCGCGCCTCCTGGCCATGACCGGGGCGGCGACGGCGGCCTCGGGCCTGTTCGCGGCCAATATCCTGTTCACCCAGACCGCCGGCTATTTCGCGCCGGGCGCCCAGCAGAACCCGCTGCTGCACCTGTGGTCGCTGGGCGTGGAGGAGCAGTTCTACCTGGTCTGGCCAGCCCTGATCGCGCTGCTGTCGTGGAAGCGGCTGCGGGGCGCGCGGGCGACCCTGGCGCTGGTGTTGCTGGTCGCCTCGCTGGTGCTGGCCCAGGCGACGGTGGCCGGCAACTGGGCGTTCTTCGGCCTGCCGATGCGGGCCTGGGAGTTCCTGGCCGGCGGGGTGTTGGCCCTGGGGCTGGTCAAGCCACCACAGGATCGGACGACGGCCAATCTCGCGGGCGTCATCGGCGGGCTGATGATCGCCGGCAGCCTGGCCCTGCTGAACGAGGCCAGCGTGTTTCCGGGGCTGTCGGCTGTCCCCGTCTGCATCGGGACCGCCCTGCTGGTCTGGAGCGGATCGGGCGCGGCGCCGGGGCTGGCCGTGCTGCGCCTGTCGCCGGTGGTCGGGCTGGGGCGGGTCTCCTATTCCCTGTACCTCTGGCACTGGCCGCTGCTGGTCCTGGCGGCCGACGTTGCCGAGCAGCCGTTGAGCGCGGTCCAGCGCCTGGGCCTGGTCGGCGCGGCGCTGGTGCTGGCGATCCTCAGCTGGCGCTTCGTCGAGCAGCCCTTCCGGCGCGGTCCGACTGATCGGCCCTGGCGACGCCTGGGCCTGATGCTGCTGCCCTTGCCGGTCCCGATCGCGGTGGGCGCGCTGCTGTTCTTCAGCCATGGCCTGCCGGGCCGACTCAACCCCGCCGCCAAGGCCCTGGCCGACCTGGAGGAGACCGACGTCAATCCGGCCCGGGAAGCCTGCATGGAAAAGCGCGGCCAGGGCGACGCCTGCCGCTTCGGCGCGACGCCCGGCGTGCAGGGCGAAGATGTCCTGGTCTGGGGCGACTCCCATGCCGACGCCCTGACTCCCGGCGTTGTGAAATGGGCGGTGGCGCGGGGCTGGAGTGTGCGCGAGATCGCCCGGGGCGGCTGCCCGCCGCTGGTCGGGGTCAACGCCCGCACGATGTACCGCTTCAAGCTGGAATGCGCCGCCGGCGCCGACCTGGCCATGGCCAGGATCGCCTCGGACCCCAACCTGAAGCTGGTGGTGCTGATGGGGCGTTGGCCACTCTATCGCGACGCCCCGCCGTTCTACGACGTCAACTCGCCCCGCGTGATCCTGGAGGCGATCGGCCAGCCGGGGAAGCGCCAGCGGGTGTCGACCGCCCTGAGGGCCACATTGGACGCCATCGCCAAACGCCGTCCCGACCTGCGCGTGCTGGTGGTCGGTCCTTTCCCGGAGCTGACCCTGGGTGCGCCCGAGTGCCTGGCCCAGTCGGCCCAGCTGGGCCTGAAGCGCGGCCGCTGCGCCGATGTCGCCGCGGGCCTCCCCCTGTCGCGGGCCCTGCCGGCCGAGGACGCCATCCGCGCCGCCATCCAGGATCGCCCGCGCGTCGCGGCGGTGTTCCCGTCCGAGACCCTGTGCCGCAACGGCCGGTGCCTGGCGATGATGGGCGGCGAGCCGATCTATTTCGACGACGACCACCTCAGCGCCTCGGGCGCGCGACGCCTGGCGCCGGCCTGGCTTGACGCGGGGTGGGCGGCGCTTGAGCATCCCGGCCCATGACCTTCAAAGCCCTGCTCGTCGCCCTCGCCCTGTTGTCCGTCGCCGCGCCCGTCCACGCCCAGGAGGGCGATTGGAAGCTGGTCTGGTCCGACGAGTTCGACGGCGACCGGCTGGATCCGGGCAAGTGGAACTACGCCGCCGACTGCGGCGGCGGGGGCAATGACGAGCGCCAGTGCTACGAGCTCAGCCCCGAGACGGTGGCGGTCAAGGACGGCCTGCTGCGGCTGACCACGATCAAGCGCAAGACGCGGGGCCTGGCCAATCCGTGGGCCGGCCCGACCGGGCCGATGAAGACCGGCGACTACGCCTCGGGCAAGGTCCTGACCCAGGGCCTGGCCAGCTGGCGCTACGGCCGGTTCGAGGCGCGGGCGCGGGTCCCTGGCGGCCAGGGCGTCTGGCCGGCGATCTGGATGATGCCCGAGCTGTCGACCTATGGCGGCTGGCCCAAGTCGGGCGAGATCGACATCCTGGAGACCGTGAACCTTGGCGCGCCTTGCGCCCCCGAGGCCTGCGAGGGCGGGCGCGAGAACCGGATCTTCGGCACCATCCACTTCGCCGGCGACGCGGCCGGGGCGCACAAGCAGGTCAGCACCGGCGCGGCGATGCCGGCGTCACCGGACGGCTTCCACGTCTATGCGGTCGAATGGACGTCCGAGGCGATCCTCTGGTCCGTCGACGGACAACAGTACGCCCAGGCCAAGGCCGCCGACTGGAAGCGCGACGACCAGCCCGCCAAGGAGGGAGGAGGCGCCGCGCCGTTCGACCAGCCCTTCCACCTGATCCTCAACCTGGCCTTCGGCGGCCGCTGGCCCGAGGGCGTGAACGCCAAAGGCGTCGACGAGACCGCCCTGCCGGCGACCATGGAGGTCGACTGGGTGCGGGTCAGCCAGCGGCCCTAGTGGAAAAAGGCCGACCGCTCTAGAAGCGCGGGTCGGGGGACCTCTCATGACGCTGCTGACCTACACCGTGCCGTTGCTGTGGCTGATCGCTTCGGCCGGGGCGTTCTTCCTGGTGTTCAAGCCGCAGCCGGGCTGGCCAGTGGTCGCCACGCCGGCGCGGGCGCTGCTGGTGTTCGTGGCGGTGTTCCTGGCCGGCGGCGCGCTGACCGCCGTGACGCGGCCAGACGATGCGCCGCCGCCCAAGCCGGTCCCCGCGGCCCCGACGCCGAACTTGCCTGACCCGATCCTGGTCCGCGCCCATCCCGAAAGCTACCTGAGGCTGGGCCAGGTCACGATCATCAAGAGCAAGACCGGATCGGTGCTGGCCACCGGCGCGGCGACGAACACCACGGGGCTGCCGATCCGCGAGCCGCAGATCAGCTGCAACATGCTGAGCGGCGACAATTCGGACGGGATCGCCTCGGCCGTGATCCACGCGACCGTGCCGCCGGGCGGCCAGGTGATCTTCGCCGCGATCGACCTGGGCAAGGTCGACGGCCCTTGGGATCGGTGGGCGTGCAAGATCACCAAGGCCCAGGTCGCCGGCTAAGCCATCGCGTGTGCTTGCGGCGAACTCAACGCCTCGTATGGTGGCGTTTCCGGTTTCGAGGGATCCGACTTGATGCGCAACGTGAAGATCGCGGTCGCCGCCTTGATGGCGCTCAGCCTGGCGGCGTGCGGACAACCCAAGGCGCATCAGGCGCTGCCCGACGACATGGAGATGGGTAACAAGGACGCCAAGATCACCGTCGTCGAATACGCCTCGGTCGGGTGCCCGGTCTGCGCCAAGTGGCAGAAGGACGTCTATCCGGCCTTCAAGGCCAAGTATGTCGACACCGGCAAGGTCCGTTACGTGTTCCGCGAGATGCTGGTCGGCGGGACCGAAGAGGTCACCGTGGCGGCGGGCGGCTTCCTGCTGGCGCGCTGCGCGGGCAAGGACAAGTACTTCGCCGTCAATGACGCGATCTTCGCCGCCCAGCCGGCCATCTTCTATTCGCCGCGCGAGACCTTGTCCGACATCGCCAAGACCGTGGGCATGAGCGACGTCCAGTTCGAAAAGTGCCTGAGTGATGAGGCCCAGATGACGGCCCTGAACACGCGGGTGCAGAACAACGCCAAGACCCACGAGGTCAACGCCACCCCGACCTTCGAGATCAACGGCCGCAAGATGGAGCCGGGCTATCATTCCCTGGCCGAGATCGACGCGGCGATCGAGAACGCCGGCAAATAGGAGACGTCGTGTTGCGTTGGATCGTCCTGGCCGCGGCCGTTCTCGTGGGCGTGGCCTCGTGGTCCACGGCCGGCGCGGCCGTGCGGCCGGATCCGCCGCAAGCCGGCGCTGCCGCGTACAAGACCCGTTTCATCACCACCAGCGACGGCGTGAAGCTGGAGGTCCTGGACTATGGCGGTCAGGGCTCTCCGGTGCTGCTGCTTTCCGGGGCCGGCGCGGACGCCCATGCCTTCGATGCGTTCGCCCCGCGCCTGGCGGCCCATCACCGGGTGTTCGCCTTCAGCCGGCGCGCCGAGGGGCAGTCGGGCAAGCCGTCCCTGGATCCCGCCAACTACACGCTTGCCCGCCTGGTCCAGGACGTGGTCGAGGTCCTGGACGGCCTGAAGCTCGAGAAGGCGGCGCTGGCCGGCTGGTCGTTCGGCGGCGCGGAACTGAGCGGCCTCGCCCGCCACCACCCGGACCGCGTCACCGCCTTGGTCTACATGGACGCGGCCTATGGCTACGCGTTCTACGCGCCGGGCAACGCCAGCCCGGACGCTACCAATGTCGAGATCGATCTGGCGGACCTGCGCGACAAGCTGCAGACGGCGCGCTTCGGCGCGAAGGCGGACGCCGCCCGCCTCTATGACGAGGTCTTGACCAAGGATCTCGCCGACCTGCAAGCGGACATCCGCGCCGCCGCCCAGCGCCGCCGCCAGTTGTCGAAAGCCCAGGCCGGCCCTCCCGCGCCGCCCTGGCGGCTGATCACCCGCCAGAACATGGAGAAGTTTCCCGCCATCGCCGGCATCCCGATCCTGGCCATCTACGCCGTCCCCGGCGCGGCCGATCCGGCGGATGCCGACCAGGCGCTAAGGCTGAAGTGGCAGCACGAACAGATCGCCCGCTATCGCGCCGCGCACCCGGCGGCCCGGGTCTTGGAGATCGCCGGCGCCGACCACGACGTGTTCAACTCGCATCCCGACATCGTCCTGCGGGAAATCGAGGCGCTGCTGGAGGGGCTCTTCTGAGCCTGGCCCTCCGAGCGCCCGTCGTCAGTGGCGGTGTCCCAGCGCCTTGCACTCGTCATGGCGGAAGCACGTCACCAGGTGGTCGTTGACCAGGCCCGTGGCTTCCATGAAGGCGTAGACGATCACCGGGCCGCAGAACTTGAAGCCTCGGGCCTTCAGGGCCTTGGACATCTCGACGGCCAGCGGCGTCTGGGTCGGGACCTCGCCGGCCCGCCACTGGTTCTGGATCGGCGCGCCGCCGACCATGTCCCACAGCAGCTTGCCGAAGTCCTCGCCGCGCTGCTGCATGTCCAGATAGATGCGGGCGCCGGAGATGGCGGCGTCGATCTTGCCGTTCGAGCGGATGATGCCGGCGTCGGCCATCAGCCGCGCGCGATCGGTCTCGGTAAAGCGGGCGACCTTCTCCGGATCGAAGTCGGCGAAGGCGGCGCGGAAGGCCTCGCGCTTGCGCAGGATCGTGATCCACGACAGGCCGGCCTGGAAACCGTCCAGCACCAGCTTCTCCCACAGGGCGCGGCTGTCCCACTCGGGCACGCCCCACTCGTGGTCGTGATAAGCCTCGTAGAACGGGTCGCCGTTCATGCCTTTCCAGGTGCAGCGCGAGATCTCGGTCATGCGGCGAAGCTAGCAGAACAGGCCTGGCTGGCTAGAACTTTTCGGGAACATCGCTTCAGGAGCGACTGAATTGTCCGTCTCGTGCGTTGGAAGGTGCAGAGGGATAGAACCCACGGAGGACAGACGCCGATGAAGCGCCTCAAAACCCTGGTCGTCATGGCCCTGGCCACGGCGGCGGTGACCGCCACGCCGGTCCTTGCCCAGCGCCACCATGATCGCGACGACAATCCGCCCGGCCCGCGCGGCGGCCCCGGCACCAACTGGGAGAACCCTCCCGGCTGGCGCGGCGGCCCCGGCGCCTCGCCCGACCGGCGCTACTATCGCTGGAAAGGTAAGCGGGTCGAGTTCCGCTATCGCGACGGCTACTACTACAACCGCGCCTATGGCTATTATCATCCGCGCTTTGGCTGGTGGAATCCGCGCGCCAAGTGCTGGTTCGACAACGACAACAACCCGCCCGGTCCGCGCGGCGGTCCCGGCACCAATTGGGAAAACCCGCCCGGCTGGCGCGGTGGTCCCGGCGCGTCGCCGGATCGTTACGGCAGCTGCCGCTAACTAGCTAAGCCAGGAGGGCCGGTCGACTTTCACCGGCCGGCCTTCCACGGTCAGCTCGGCGTCTTCGATCCGGTCGAGGCGCAGGATGGCCATGGCCCGGCCGTCGGCGCCGCTCAGCACCTCGCCGGCCCGCAGGCTACCGTTGGCCAGCACCTCGGCGCCGAAGGCCGGGGTGGGGCCGTCAAAGGTGATCGGCAGCATGCGATTCTTGATCGTGCCGCGCCGCTTCATGCGGCTGGTCGTCTCCTGGCCGACGAAGCAGCCTTTCTTGAAATCGATGCCGGCCAGCAGGTCGAAGTCGGCCTCGATCGGATAGTTCGCCTCGCTGCCCCAGTCGGACGGACCCGGCACGCCCAGCGCCAGGCGGTGAACCTCGTAGGCGGCCTCGTCCGTATTGGCCTCGCGCTCGCCGTAGGTCCGCGCGCCCAAGGCCGGCAGCCGCGGGTCGGCATAGCCCTCGGCCTCTCCGCCAAACACCGCGAACACCGGCGTATCGACCGCCTCCAGCGTCGCCTTGGCGCGCAGGCGATACATGGTCAGGCGGGTGATGATCGTGGCCCGATGCTCGGCCGCCACGTCCAGCAGGGCGCCGTCTTCCGTCCCCGCCACGAACAGGTCGTAGAGCAGCTTGCCCTGTGGCGTCAGCAGGCCGGAAAAGCGCAGCTCACCGGGCGCGAGCGTCTCGACATCCTGGGTCAGCAGGCCCTGCAGGAAGCTGCGCCAGTCGGGGCCGGAGACGGCGATGACGGCGCGGGAGGTCAGGCGGGCAACGAAGGTCATGTGGGCGATATAGGCCCGCCCCCGCCGCCGCGCCAATGCGGTCGCGCGACGTTCGGTCGCAGGAAGGCAAAAGCTTAACCGCTATAGCGGGATGCGCCGACTCACCGACCGATCTATAGGTAGTCCGATGACACAGCGGGCCTTCCCGATTCTTTTCATCACGGCCACACGCATCGGTGATGCGGTGCTGTCGTCCGGCCTGATCAAAATGCTGGCCGACCAGATCCCCAACGCCCGCTTCACCATCGTCGCCGGCCCGCTGGCCGCGCCGCTGTTCGCCCATGTGCCGGGCCTGGACCGCGTGATCGTGATGGAAAAGGCCAAGGGGAAGGGCAAGGGCCACTGGTTCAAGCTGTGGAACCAGGTGCGCCACAAGAAGTGGAGCCTGGTCGTCGACCTGCGCGGCTCGGCCACGGCCCTCTTCCTGCGCCGCGAGAAGCGGGCGATCTGGAAGAAGCTGCCCGGCGACGTGGTGCACAAGGTGGTCGACGCCGCCCGCACCCTGAAGCTGGAAGGCGATCCGCCCGCGCCGCACCTCTACATCTCGCCGGACGTCCAGGCCCTGGCCGACGAGCTGCTGGTCGGGGACGGTCCGATCCTGGCGGTGGGGCCGGCCTCGAACTGGATCGGCAAGGTCTGGCCGATCGAGCGCTTCACCCAGACGGCGGCCCAGCTGCTGGACAAGGACGGCCCGATGGCCGGCGGTCGCCTGCTGATCCTGGGCGGACCTGAAGACACCCGCATGGTCGAGGAACTGCGCATGGCCTCGGCCCGCGGCCGCACCATCGACCTGACCGGCAAGGTGGATCTGCTGACCGCCTATGCCTGCCTGAAGCGCGCGCGCCTGTTCATCGGCAACGACTCGGGCCTGATGCACATCGCCGCCGCCGCCGGCACGCCGACCATCGGCCTGTTCGGCCCCTCGGACGAGCGGCGCTATGGCCCGTGGGGCGACCGCGCCGAGGCCGTGCGCGGCCCGCGCAGCTTCGACCAGTTCATGGCCATCGACCCCGACCTCTCCCAGGCCATCCGCCACATGAGCGACCTGCCGGTGGCGACGGTGGTCAAGGCGGCGAAGGCGCTGCTGGCGCGCACACAGTCGGAAGCGGAGATTTCGCTGGAAGCGGCAGTGGTTGAAGAAGCGCTCGAGCCTGTCGTCGAGGCCGAGGAGGTCGAGCCGGAACCGGTGGTTGACGAAACGCTGGCCGAGGATCGTGAACTCGAAGACGCCGCACCCTCAACCGCTCATCCCCGCGAAAGCGGGGACCCAAGCTGAGCGAAACGGGCTTGCTCGGCTGATCTGGTGACCTCTGCATGGGTCCCCGCTTTCGCGGGGGATGAGCGGATAATTGTTGCGGGGTTCGAATAGGGCTCCTACGACCGCCCAAACCCACCGAGGAGCCCTCCCATGACCCAGACCTTCGACCTGATCGTGCGTGGCGGCGAGGTGGTCAATCACGCGGGCCGGGGCTTCACCGACATCGGCGTCCGTAACGGCAAGATCGCCGCGATCGGCGACCTCAGCCAGGCCAGCGCCGGCGAGATCTTCGACGCCACCGGCCTGACCGTCCTGCCGGGCGTGATCGACAGCCAGGTCCACTTCCGCGAGCCGGGCCTGGAGTGGAAGGAAGACCTGGAAAGTGGTTCGCGCGGCGCGGCCCTGGGCGGCGTGGTCGCCGTGTTCGAGATGCCCAACACCGAGCCGACGACGACCGATCCGGACGCCCTGGCCGACAAGCTCTCGCGCGCCAAGAACCGCATGCACACCGACCACGCCTTCTATGTCGGCGGCACCCACGAGAACGCCAACTTCCTGGGCGAGCTGGAGCGCCTGCCGGGCTGCTGCGGAATCAAGGTGTTCATGGGCGCCTCGACCGGCAGCCTGCTGGTTCAGGACGACGAGGGCGTCGAGAACGTGCTGCGACATGTGAACCGTCGCGCCGCTTTCCACTCCGAGGACGAATACCGTCTGGCCGAGCGCCGCCATCTGGCCCGCCCTGGCGACTGGACCAGCCACCCCGAGGTGCGCGACGCCCAGGCCGCCCTGCAGTCGACCCACCGCCTGGTCCGCATCGCCAAGAACCTGGGCAAGCGCATCCACGTCCTGCACGTGACCACCAAGGAAGAGATCGATTTCCTGGCCCAGAACAAGGACGTCGCCAGCGTCGAGGTCACGCCCCAGCACCTGACCCTGGTGGCGCCCGAGGCCTATGAGCGCCTGAAGGGCTTTGCCCAGATGAACCCGCCGATCCGCTCGGCCGACCACGTAGCCGGCGTCTGGCGCGGCATCGAGGCCGGCATCGCCGACGTGCTGGGCAGCGACCACGCCCCCCACACCCGCGAGGAGAAGGCCCGTCCCTATCCGGCCTCGCCGTCGGGCATGCCGGGCGTCCAGACCCTGGTGCCGGTGATGCTGACCCACGTGGTCGACGGCAAGCTCAGCCTCGAGCGCTTCGTCGACCTGACCAGCCACGGCGTCAATCGCGTGTTCGGCCTGGCCGACAAGGGCCGCATCGCCGAGGGCTTCGACGCCGACTTCACCATCGTCGACATGAAGGCCCGCAAGGTCATCACCCACGAGCAGATGGCCAACCGCGCCGGCTGGACCCCGTTCGACGGCTTCGAGGCCAAGGCCTGGCCCAAGGCGACGATTGTCCGCGGCATCGTGGTCATGCGCGACGACGAGATTGTCGCCGAGGGCCGTGGCGAGCCGGTGCGGTTCCTGGAAACCCTGGCCCGCTAGAGGTCGCTCCGTCGGCGGAGCAGCCACAGACGCTCCGCCGGACCGGGCGCCAGGTCGATCGCCCGGTCATAGGCCGTCAGCGCCTCGTCGCGCCGGCCCAGCCGCGCCAACAGGTCGGCCCGCACCGCGTGGAACGGCTGGAAGTCCGCCAGCCGCGCGGCGTCCAGCGTCTCGACCTCGGCCAGCGCCACGGCCGGCCCACCCAGCTCGGCCAGGGCCACGGCGCGGTTGATCCGCACGAACGGGTCGTCCTGGTCAGCCAGGTCGTAGAGCGCCAGCACCGCCGACCACGGCGGCGGCTCGGCCAGGGAGCGGCGCACGCACCACACCCCATGCAGGGCCGCCCGCAGCTGGCGCGGTCCGGGGCGGTTGAGCCGGGCCGCGCGGCGCAGCAGGGCGTCGCCCTCGTGGATCAGCGGCCGCGTCCACAGTTTCGGATCCTGCTCCGACAGGGCGACCATCGCCCCGTCCGCATCCAGTCGCGCCGGCCGCCGGGCCTCGGCGAAGCGCACCGTGGCGGCGAAGGCCAGGCACTCGGGCTCCTCGGGCAGCAACTCGGCCAGGACGGCGGTCAGGCCCAGCATCTCGCGGGCGTAGCCGGCATGCTGCCCGGCTCCGGCGGCGTCCTCGTGGGCGCGGGCATAGGCGACTTCCAGGGTCGAGAGCACGGCCGCCAGTCGCTCGGGCCAGGCGTGCGGGCCCGGAACCTCGAACGACACGCCGGCCTGAGCGATCTTCTTCTTGGCGCGAGTCAGGCGCTGGAACATGGCGGGTTCGGCGACCAGAAAGGCGCGGGCGATCTCCTGCACCGACAGGCCGCAGACCAGCCGCAGCGTCAGGGCCGCGCGGGCCTCGGGCGCGACGGCCGGGTGGCAGCAGACGAAGATCAGCCGCAGCCGCTCGTCGGGGATCAGGCGGGCGTCGGAGGCCAGAATCTCCTCGGCCGTGGCCTCGGGTTCGGGGGTGTCTGGCGCCAGGCGGTCGCGAACGCTCCGTCTACGGATCATGTCCAGCGCGTATCGCCGCGCGGTGGCGTAGAGCCAGGCCGCCGGGTCCAGGGGCGGGGCCGCCGGCCAGACGGCGGCGGCCCGCGCGCAGGCCTCGGCATAGGCCTCCTCGGCCAAGTCCAGGTCGCGGAAGGCCGCGGCCAGGGCGGCGACGATCCGCCCCCCGGCCTCCCGCGCGGTCTGGTCGAGAGAAATCAACCGCAGTCGGTGGTCGGGCGCACCTCGACCGAGCCGTCGCCGGCCAGCGGGATGCGCTTGGCCACGGCCAGGGCCGCGTCCAGATCGGGGACCTCGACGATGTAGAAGCCGCCCAACTGCTCGCGAGCCTCGGCCAGGGGGCCGTCGTGCAGGGCGTACTGGCCGCCGCTCTTGCGCAGGGTGGTGGCGGTGTCGGTGCTGTTGAGGCCCGATCCGCCCCGCAGAATGCCCTCTTCCTCCATCGCCTTGGCCAGGGCGACGTGGGCGGTGATGATCTCGTCCAGGGCCCGGCCGTTGTCGCCGCGATAGAGGTCTTCGTTTTCGTAGATCAGCAGGGCGTATTGCATCGGTCATCTCCCATGAGCGCGCGGCCATCGCGACGCTTCGACCTGAGAGACGCGCGGGTTCGGGCGGATTCGACAGGTCTTGGAAAAAATGTCGAGGGGGGCGCATAACAGGCCATGGACGGATCCGCCCCCCACACCGCCGCCTTCCGCGACGCCCGCTACGCGCCCCGCGCGCTGGAAGTCGAGCGTCATGGCGAGACGCTGATCCTGCGCAATCCCATGCCCTATTCGGACGCGGTGCGGACGGTGACCGAGCCGTTGGCGCGCTGGGCGATCGAGGCAGCCGACCGGGTGTGGATGGCGGAACGCGACGGCGAGGGCTGGCGGACGGTGACCTACGCCCAGGCCAAGGACCGCGTGGCGGCTCTGGCCGGTGGGCTGGCTGAGCTCGGCCTCTCGCGCGGCCAGCCGCTGCTGATCCTGGCCCGTAACGGCATCGACCACGCCTTGATCGCCTATGCCGCCATGAGCCTGGGTGCGCCGGCCGCGCCGGTCTCGCCGCAGTACGGGCTGAAGGGCGCGGACCTGACCCGCCTGCAGCAAGCCGTCGAGCGGCTGAAGCCTGCCGCCGTCTATGCCGACGACGCCGAGGCCTTTGGCGACGCCCTGGCCGCGCCGTTCCTGGCCGGCCTGCCCACGGTGGTCAGCCGCAATGCGCGGCCGGGCGACGTGACCTTCGATGAGCTGCTCAAGAGCGAGCCGGTGGAGCCTGTCGCCCGCCCGGACGATGTCGCCAAGCTGCTGCTGACCTCGGGCTCGACCGGCCGGCCCAAGGCAGTGGTCTGCACCCACGCCAACATCGCGCTGAACGCGGCCCAGATCCAAGCCTGTTACGCCGATCCCGAGCCACCGGTGCTGGTCAATTCCGCGCCCTGGAGCCACAGCCTGGGCGCCAACGCCATCCTGCACATGGTGCTGCACCGGGGCGGGACGCTGTACATCGACGCCGGCCAGCCCGTGCCGGGGCGCTTTGCCGAGACTGTGCGCAATCTGCACGAGGTGGCGACGACCTATCACAACATGGTCCCGGCCGGCTGGGGGATGTTCGTGGGCGAGCTAGAGCGCGACGAGGCCCTGGCGGCGAAGTTCTTCGAGAAGGTCCGGGTGATCCAGTACGGCGGCGCCTCGATGGCCCAGTCGATCCTGGACCGCGTCCAGGCCGTGGCGGTGCGGACGGTGGGCGAGCGGATCACCTTCGCGGCCGGCTATGGCGCGACAGAGACCGGGCCGACGGCCTGCAATATCCACTGGCTAAACGCGCGCTCGGGGATGGTCGGCCTGCCCACGCCGGGCACGTCCGTGAAGCTGGTCCCCGCCGGCGATGGCGGCAAGTTCGAGATCCGAGTGAAGGGGCCGCAGGTCTCGCCGGGCTATCTGGACCAGCCGGAAGCCACCGCCCAGGCCTTCGACGAGGACGGCTTCTACCGCCTGGGCGACGCGGCGCGGCTGGCGGATCCGGAGGATCCGGCGGCGGGCCTGGTGTTCGACGGGCGCCTCGTGGAGAACTTCAAGCTGGCCAGCGGGACCTTCGTGGCGGCCGGGGCTTTGCGGGTGGCGGCGGTGTCGGCCATCGGCGGCGTGGTCGCCGACGCGGTAGTCTGCGGCGAGGGCCAGGACGGCGTGGGCCTGATGCTGTTCGTGGACGCCAAGGCGGCCGAGCGGCTGGGCGATGCCGAGGCCGTCCGTAGTCAGATCTTCGACGGCCTCTCGCGCATGAACGCGGCGGCCAAGGGCGGCGGCGGCAAGATCGCGCGCGCCCTGATCCTGGACGGCGCCCCCGACGCGGCCAGCGGCGAGCTGACCGACAAGGGCTATATCAACCAGGCCCTGGCCCGCGATCGGCGTCCCAACGAACTGGCGCGCCTGTTCGCCGAGGCGCCCGACGCGGCGGTCATGCGGCTCTAGACTGCAGCGTGCGCGCGACGCCGACGCAGATCAGCATCTGGCCGAAATAGTACAGACCCCACACCGCCAGCCCGGTCGCCAGGTTGTCGGGCAGGGGACCCAGGCGGGCGAAGATCAACAGGTCCGACAGCACGAACATCAACGCGCCGCGGCCGACCGTCCGGATCGAGAAGTGGCTGTTCAGCGCCGTGGCGGCCATGGTCGCCAGGAACACGCTGTAGACCGCTATGCCCGGCGCGGCGGCGCGGTCGGCCGGCAGCATCCAGGCGACCGCCGTCACCGCCGGGATCAGGATCAGCGGCCGCAGCGAGGCGCGTCGGCGGTGGCGCAGATAGAGGCCGCTGGCCACGACATGGCCCAGCAGGAAGGCGATCGCCCCGACCCTTAGGCCGTGGGTCTCCAGCAGCACGTCGCCGGCCGCGCCCAGGGCCATGATCGCGACCAGCAGCCAGCCGTCCAGGCTCCGGGTCCGCAGCGCCGCATGCAGCGCCAGCAGCGCGACGCCGGCCCCCTTCCAGGCGGTCTCGACCAG
Organism: Caulobacter sp. GW821-FHT11E11; assembly: GCF_058808315.1. NCBI lineage: Bacteria > Pseudomonadati > Pseudomonadota > Alphaproteobacteria > Caulobacterales > Caulobacteraceae > Caulobacter > Caulobacter sp. GW821-FHT11E11. The sequence continues at coordinate 388,836 of NZ_JBXARO010000004.1, read as the reverse complement.
CGGCGGCAGTTCGACGATCCAGGTGGCGATATAGCTGACGCCGGCGATAACGGACGCGACGAGCGTCCAGCGCGCGGCTGGGCTCATGGCCTTCATGGCAGATTTTCCCCCCGTTTTGCCGACCAGACTGCAATGGCTGTCGTGCCGAGCGCAACTGGGTTGGCGTTCTTGCCGAAATGTCGGAGACAAGAGGCACAGGTACGGAGAAGACCATGAACGGCGCGGACGCCCTGATCACCACCCTGGCCGACAACGGCGTGACCGCCTGCTTCGCCAATCCCGGCACCAGCGAGATGCAGTTCGTGTCGGCCCTGGATCGCGAGCCGCGCATGCGCTCGGTGCTGTGCCTGTTCGAGGGCGTGGCGACGGGGGCCGCCGACGGCTATGGCCGCATGACCGGCAAGCCCGCCTGCACGCTGCTGCATCTGGGACCCGGTTACGCCAACGGCGCGGCCAATCTGCACAATGCTCGCCGCGCCTATACCCCGGTCGTCAACGTCATCGGCGACCACGCCACCTATCATCGCGGCTTCGACGCCCCGCTGAACAGCGACATCGCCGCCTTGGCCGCGCCCAACTCGGTCTGGGTCAAGTCGGCCGAGAGCGCCGACAGCGTCGGGCCGCTGACCGCCGAGGCCATCGTCGCCAGCTATGGCGCGCCGGGCGGCAACGCCTGTCTCGTGCTGCCGGCCGACGCGGCCTGGAACGAGGCGACGGTGAAGGGACCCGTCGTCACGCCGCCCGCCTTCGCCCAGCCCGACAAGGTCGCCGTCGAGAGTGTGACCAAGGCGCTGTCCTTCGCCAAGAAGCCCGTCCTGCTGCTGGGTTCGGGCGCGTGCGGCGAGGCCGCCTTGGCCGCCGCCGGCCGGCTGGCGGCGCATGGCATGCGGGTGCTGACCGACACCTTCACCGCCCGCCAGGCGCGGGGCGAGGGCCGTTTCCGCCCCGACAAGCTGCCCTATTTCGGCGAGCAGGCCCTGAAGGACCTGGACGGCGTTGACCTGATGATCCTGGTCTCGACCCAGCGGCCGGTGGCCTTCTTCGCCTATCCCGACCGGCCCAGCGTGCTGGTGCCCGAGCACTGCTCGGTCGAGACCCTGTGCGGCCGCGAGGTCGATGCGGCGGCGGCGCTGAACGCCCTGGCCGACGCGGTTGGCGCGCCGGCCTCCGGTCCGGTCGAGGCCTATGCCGCGCCCGAGCCGCCGGCCGGCCGCTTCGACGCCTGGGCCATCGGGGCCTCGATCGCCAAGCACATGCCGACCGGTGCGGTGATCTCCGACGACGCGGTCACCGCCGGCCTGCCGATCTTCACCCAGACCAAGGCCGCCCGCGCCCACGAGTGGCTGTCGCTCACGGGCGGCGCGATCGGCCAGGGCATCCCGCTGGCGCTGGGCGCGGCCGTGGCCTGCCCGGACCGCAAGGTGCTGGCCCTGACCGGCGACGGCGCGGGCATGTACACGGTGCAGGGGCTCTGGACGATCGTCCGCGAGAAGCTGGACGTCACCGTCGTGGTCTTTGCCAACCACGCCTATCGGATCCTGGGCATCGAGCTGGGCCGCACCGGGGCCGGCAATCCCGGCCCAGCGGCCTCGCGGCTGCTGGACCTGGGCGACCCCCGCATCGACTGGGTCCAGGTGGCGCAGGGCATGGGCATGGCCGCCGAGCGCGCCGAGACCGCTCAGGCCTTCGATGACGCCTTCGCCCGGGCGATGGTCACGCCAGGTCCGCGCCTGATCGAAGCCGCGCTCTAGCGGGGCAGGGTTGCGTCGAGCGCCTCGAAGATCGCGGTCATGGCCGCCAGGTTCGGGTGATAGGGCGCGGCGCCCGGAGCCGGATAGCCGTTCATCCACGGCTGCGCGCCGCAGGCGTCGTGGCCGCGGCTGAACTCGGCGGTGGTGATCACCGTCGCGCCGCCCGACGCGGCGGCCTCGCGGGTGATGGCCGACAGCCGGGCGGCCTTGGTCCGGGCCGCGTCGGCGTCCGCGTCGCTCAGCGGCGTGGCGGTGCAGGCGCCTTGCGGCGGCAGGATGGCCGGATACTCGACCAGCACGATCTGGGCCTTGGGCGCCCGCTGCCGGATCGCCGCGACCATGCCGGTCATGGCCGTCTTCAGCGCCGCGTAGTCGGCCTCGCTGGCCGTGGTCGCCGGCGCGCAATTGGCCTCGCCCCGCTGACGGCACGAGGCGCCGTAGAGACCGCCGACCAGGCCGATGTCGTTGCCGCCGATGGTCACCGTGACCAGGGCCGTGTCGGCCGTCACCGCATCGATCTGAGCCGGCAGCTCGCCCCACGGCTGGAGGATCGCCGAGGTCTTGGCCCCGCTACAGCCGACATCGACGAGGGAGAAGCCGCGCTTGGCCGCCAGCTGCTGGGCGTAGTTCCGCGTCGACCGCGTGCAGCGCGCCGGCGCGCCGTCCTGATAGGGCGCGATGCCCAGGCCGGCGGCGTACGAGCTGCCCATCGAGACATAACGCTCGCCGCCATGAGCGGTCGAGGCGAGCAGGGCGAAGGCGATGATGAGCGGACGAAGCATGGACCGAGCCTAGCCAGGACATACCGCAAAAAGAAAGCCCGCCCGGATCGCTCCGGGCGGGCTGACTTGTTCAAGTTCCTGGCTGGGATCAGCCCTTGACCTTGTTGGTCGGCAGCTTGCAGCCGCCGCCGATGCCCTTGGCCTGGGCGCAGGAGAGGAACTCCTTCGCCGCCGGCTTGGCGACACCGGTCGGATAGCCCAGCACCCAACCTGGCAGACCGTCCGAGCAGGCGACTTCGACGAAGCCCTCGGTGTCGGTCGAACCGATGATGCGGGCGTCAGACACCTTGCACGAGGCCTTGTTGAAGCCGACCAGGTCTTGGCTCAGGCGAGCGTACTGGTTGTCCTTCTTGGTGAAGCTGCAGCGATAGCCGTTGAACTCGGCCGTCAGGCAGTCGAACACCGAGCCGCCGGTGGCGGTGAAGACGGCGATGCCGCCGACGTCGCTGTTCTTGCACTTCAGCTCGACGATTTCCTTCTTCGGGTCGTTGGTCGGCAGCATGCCGTACTTCTCGACGTCGCAGGGGAAACCGGCCTTGGTCGCCAGCTTGCTGTAGAAGCCGGCCTGTTCGGTCTGCGCCGCGACCGCGTCGGTCATGGTGCAGCCGCCGCCGACGAAGCTGGCCTGGGCGCAGGGAATAGCGCGGGCGAAGGCGCTAGTCGCCGTCGTCTGCTGGTACATGTAGCCCTTACCGTCGGCGCACGAGACTTCGTAGTAGTTGTCGGTCTTGGTGCTGAGGACGTAGCGCTTGTCCTTGATGGCGCAGTTGGTGCCGGCGCTCGCGTTCAGGGTGTCGACGACGCCCAGCTGGGTCTGACGGTTGGTCAGCTTGCAGCTGACATTGCCGCCTTCTTCGTACAGCAGGCAGCTGTTGACCACGACTTCGCCGTTCAGGTTCATCGGGGCGACCGTCTGGACGACGTAGCCGCTGCCGCCCTTACAGGCGACTTCGAAGTACGAGTTCTTGGCGCCCGAGCCGATGGCGCGGGTGTTCTCGATATCGCAGGTCACGCCGCCCTTCTTGACGTAGGCGGCGAGGCCCGAGCCGGGGTTGGCGTTGCCGGGCAGCATGCAGGCGAGACCGCCGACCTTGCCGTCCGGACCCGGCTGGCTCGATTCCAGACAGGTGTAGATCTGCGGCGCGACGTCCTTCTTGGCGATCAGCGCGAAGCCCATGCCTTCGTTACAGGCGACTTCGTAGTACTTGGAGCCGGCCTTCTTGTCCTCGCCGATGAAGCGGGCGTCCGAAACCGTGCAGCCGGCGCCGGTGGCCTGAATCAGGGCCGGGGCGTCCTTCATGCCCGCTTCACGCGATTTCGCGTCGACAGCGGCGGGCTTGCCCTTCTCTTCCTTCTGCGCCGAAATAACGACTGCAGGGGTCAGAATGGCGACCGCGAGGGCGGCCGTCAGGCCGATCGCGAAACGCTTCATGGGAAATGTCTCCTGGGTGGATTCCTCGCGCGGACATAAGCGCGTGCCGGTACTAGGGGTCAAGATACCGTCCGACCTAGGCATGATGATGACTGGGTTCGGAGGCAAAAAATGGGTCAAATCAAGGATGAGCGCCGGTTGAACGGCGTCTGAGGGGAACGGAATGCGCGACGGATTCGAAGACGAGGCGAGCGGCGAGGCTCAGGAACCGAAGAAGACCGGTCGCCTGGTCTATCCGTTCGAGACCGCGCCGGAGCAGGGCTCGGGCCAGGCGGTCGAGGTGGCGCCGGGCGTCCTGTGGCTGCGCATGCCGCTGGGCGGCTCGCTGCAGTTCATCAATGTCTGGGCCATCCAGGACGGAGAAGGCTGGGCCGTGGTCGACACCGGCGTCCAGACCAAGGAGACCAGCCAGGCCTGGCGCGCGGCCTTCGCCGACGCTCTGGGCGGCAAGCCGGTCACCCGAGTGATCTGCACCCACCTGCATCCCGACCATGTCGGCCTGGCCGGCTGGATGACGCGCAAGTTCGACTGCCGGCTGTGGATGACCCGGCTGGAATACTTCCAGTGCCGCATGCTGGTGGCCGACACCGGTCGGGAAGCCCCCGAGGACGGGGTGAAGTTCTTCCACGCCGCCGGCTGGGACGAGGACGCCATCGAGAACTACAAGGCCCGCTTCGGCGGCTTCGGCAAGGCGATCTACGCCCTGCCCGACAGCTATCGCCGCTTGAGCGATGGCGAGGACTTCGACATCGGCGGCAAGACCTGGCGGGTGGTGACGGGGCAGGGGCACTCGCCCGACCACGCCTGCCTGTGGTGCCCGGAGCTCAATGTGTTGATCTCGGGCGACCAGGTGCTGCCGCGCATCTCGTCCAACGTCTCGGTGTTCCCGACCGAGCCGGACGCCGATCCCTTGAGCGACTGGCTGCGATCCCTGGCCAAGGTCAAGGCCGCTGTGCCCGACGACGTCATCGTGCTGCCGGCCCATAACGATCCGTTCGAAGGGCTGCACACCCGCATCGACGGCCTGATCTCCGGGCACGAGCGGGGCCTTGGCCGGCTGGAAAAGAAGCTGGCCGAGCCCAAGCGGGTGGTCGACACCTTTGGGGCCTTGTTCGCGCGGCCGATCGGGCCGGACCTGCTGGGCATGGCCACGGGCGAGGCGCTGGCGCACCTCAACTGCCTGATCGTCCGTGACCGTATCCGGCGTGACGTCGATGCGGATGGTGTCGCCTGGTATTCGGCAATTTCTAGCGCCGCCTAGAAACAGGCGTTTGACATTTCGCATACGAAACATAATCTGCGGTCATGCCCGTGCCCGCCGACCGTCGCCTGATCTTCCTGCTCAACGCCGGCCACCGGCGCGTGCAGCGCTGGATCGAGGGCAAGATGGCGGCCAAGGGCGGCCTGACCGCCGCCCAGTCGGGCGTGCTGTTCTATCTGGGTGAGCGGGACGGGGCGCTGATCGGCGAGGCCGCCGACGCCCTGGACCTGGCGCCCTCGGCCATGACCGGCCTCATCGACCGCATGACCAAGGGCGAGCTGGTCGAGCGCCGCGCCGATCCCAAGGACGGCCGCGCCATGCGCCTGTACCTCACCGACAAGGGCCGCGCCGCCCGCGAGGCCGCCAAGGCCGGCCTGGACGGCATCAACGCCCACCTGACCGAAGGTTTCACGGACGAGGAGATCGGCGTCGTCGCGCGCTGGCTCTCCAGCCTGCAGACCAAGCTTCCCAAGGGAGACCCCCAATGACCGAACACGTGAAGGTCGAGATCGACGCCGGCGTGATGACCCTCACCCTGGCGCGTCCGGAAAAGAAGAACGCCCTGTCGAACGCCATGTACGGCGTGCTGGCCGACAGCCTGGAAGCCGCCGAAAAGGATCCTGCCGTCCGCGTCGTGGTCTTCCAGGCCGATGGCGACAGCTTCACGGCCGGCAACGACCTGCAGGACTTCGCCAGCCAGGCCACCGGCGCCTTCACGGGTGAGCGCCACGTGATCCGCTTCCTCAAAGCCCTGGCCAACGCCACCCGGCCGCTGGTCGCCGCCGTCCATGGCCAGGCTGTAGGCGTTGGTACGACCATGCTGCTGCACTGCGACCTGGTCTATGTGACCCCCGACGCGCGCCTGACCGTGCCGTTTGTGAACCTCGCTTTGGTGCCGGAAGCCGCGTCCAGCTGGCTGCTGCCGGCCCGCATCGGCCATGCCCGCGCCTACGCCATGTTCGCCCTGGGCGAGGCGATCGACGGCGGCACCGCCGTGGCCTGGGGCATCGCCAACGGTTCGGCCGAGCTTGGCGACCTGCGGGCCCGCGCCCGCGCCGCCGCCGACCAGCTGGCGACCCGTCCGCTGGGCGCCCTGACGACCACCAAGCGCCTGATGCGCGACGCCGAGAAGATCGCCGAACTGATGGACACCGAAGGCGCGCTGTTTGGCGAACGCCTCAAGACCGCCGAAGCCCGTGAGGCCTTCATGGCCTTCATGGAGCGCCGGGCGCCCAACTTCTCCAAGGTCGGCTAGGCCGTGCTGCTGGCCGGGCTGGTCGCCGGCGTCCTGTTCCTGCTGGCGGCGGTCCACCTCTATTGGGGTTTCGGCGGACGTTGGCCCGGGCATGACGAGGCGTCGATGGTCGAGCACGTCGTGGGCCGCACGCGCGGCATGAAGGCGCCGGGCCTGGTCGCCAGCGCGGCGGTCGCCCTGGCGCTCGTGATCGGCGGCGGCCTCGTTCTGGCCAGCGCTTTTCCGCCGACGCCGCTCGAGCTCTGGCTGCAAATCGCGCGTTGGGCGCTCTTCCTGGTGTTCGCCGGCCGAGGCCTGGCGACCTATGTCCCGCCGGTGTTCCGTTATGCCGAGGGCACGCCGTTCTGGCGCCTCAACCGTCGCGCCTATGGCCCGCTGTGCCTGGCGATCGCTCTGGGGATTCTGGCCATCCAGATGTAGCGTTCCACACAAAGAAAAATACGAGGGAGGAACATCATGAGCGATCGCATCACCTCGCCCTTCGGGGCGAAGTCGACGGCGCGCGAGGTCGTCGCGGGCCATGACCTGTCGGGCCGCACCGCCATCGTCACCGGCGCGGCCACCGGCATCGGCGTCGAGACGGCGCGGGCCCTGGCCCTGGTGGGCGCGGAGGTGATCATCGCCGCCCGCAAGCCGGACCTGGGCGAAGAGGTCGCCAACGCGATCAATGAGGAAGTTGGTTCCAAGCGCGCCAGCTTCGGCATGGTCGACCTGGCCAGCCTGGCGTCCATCCGCCACTTCGCCAACGTCTGGGGCGACCGGCCCGTCGACCTGCTGATCAACAACGCCGGGGTCATGGCTAGTCCGCTGATGCGCACCGCCGACGGCTTCGAGATGCAGTTCGGCACCAATCACCTGGGCCACTTCCTGCTGTCGGTGTTGCTGGCCCCGAACCTGGTCGCCGGCGCCAAGGCCTCGGGCAAGCGCTCGCGGCTGGTGTCGCTGTCGTCGATCGGCCACCGCCGGGCTGGCGTGAACTTCGACGATCCGAACTACGAACAACGCGACTACGACAAGTGGGAGGCCTACGGCCAAGCCAAGACCGCCAACAGCCTGTTCGCGGTCGGTTTCGACAAGCGGTTCAAGGACCAGGGCGTCAACGCCAACGCCGTCATGCCCGGCGGCATCATGACCCCGCTGCAGCGGCACATGTCGATCGAAGAGCAGCGGGCCATGGGCTGGCTGGACGAGAACGACAAGCCGCGCGAGGGCTTCAAGACCACCGAGCAGGGTGCGGCGACCAGCGTCTGGGGCGCGGTCGGCGACGAGCTGGACGGCGTTGGCGGACTCTATCTGGAGGACTGCAACCAAGCGGTTCCGTGGAGCCAGGAGCGTCCCTGGAACGGCGTCATGCCCCACGCCCTGGACCCCGAGGCGGCTGACCGCCTGTGGGACCTTTCGGTGAAGACCGTCGGAGCCGGCGCCTGATGCAAAGCCGCACTGTGCTGCGCCTGGCGGGCGCGGCGACCATCGTCGGGGCGGCGATCGACATCGTCGCGCCGTTCCTGATCTATCCGCGCCTGGTCGATCCGCAGCCGCACCTCGTCTACGTGCTCATCGACGTTTTGCTGCTCTTCGGCATGCTGGGCGTATGGTCGGCCAGCCGGCGGAGCGCCAGCGCCCTGGGCCTGGCCGGCTTCGTGCTGGCGCTGCTGGGCGTGATGCTGGTGCGGACCTCGTCGGCCGAAATCTTCGGCGCGGCGTCCTACATGATCGCCTCCAGCCTCTGGTCGATCGGCATGGTGATCTGGTCGGTCGACCTGCTGCGGGCCAAGGTGTTCCGCATCTCCGCCGGCCTCTGGATCGCGGCCCTCGTCATCGGCCTTGCGGGGCTGGCGCTGAAGGATCACGGTCCGATCGCGCACGTGGCGAAGATGAGCTTCATCCTTGGGTTCATTGTCACCGGCGTCGACCTCATCCGTACTCGGGAGCAATCCGCATGAGCCTCAAGGGCAAGACCCTGTTCGTCACCGGCGCCTCGCGCGGCATCGGCCTGGCCATCGCCCTGCGCGCCGCGCGCGACGGGGCCAATGTGGTGATCGCCGCCAAGACGGCCGAGGCCCATCCCAAGCTGCCGGGCACCATCTACTCGGCCGCCAAGGAGATCGAGGCGGCGGGCGGCCAAGCCCTGCCGCTGGTCGTCGACGTGCGTGAGGAGGCCAATGTGCAGGAGGCGGTCGAGAAGGCCGTGGCCCAGTTCGGCGGCATCGATATCTGCGTAAACAACGCCTCGGCCATCTCGCTGACCGGCACGCTGTCGACCGACATGAAGCGCTACGACCTGATGCATCAGATCAATACGCGCGGCACGTTCCTGACCTCGAAGACCTGCATCCCGTACCTGAAGAAGTCGGCCAATCCGCACGTCCTGATGCTGTCGCCGCCGCTGGACATGTCGCCGCGCTGGTTCGGTTCGCACGTGGCCTACACCATGGCCAAGTTCGGCATGTCGATGTGCGTGCTGGGCATGGCCGAGGAGTTCAAGAGCGACGGGATCGCCTTCAACGCCCTGTGGCCGCGCACCGGCATCGCCACCGCCGCCATCCAGTTCGCCCTCACCGGCGAGGAAGGCCTGCGCCACTGCCGCACGCCCGAGATCATGGCCGACGCGGCCTATGCGATCTTCAACAAGCCGTCGCGCGAGCTGACGGGCCAGTTCCTGATCGACGACACGTTCCTGTACGGCGAGGGCGTGCGCGACTTCGACCAGTACAAGGTGGATCCGGCCGCGACCCTGATGCCGGACTTCTTCGTGCCGGAAAGCAGCGAGCCGCCGCCGGGAGTGAAGATCGGCTAGCGCTTCTTGGCCGACTTCCGCGCCGCAACCTCCAGCGACTTGCGCGACCACTCCAGCAGGACGTCCTGGTCATCCAGCGCTTCGGCCGGGGCGGTCCAGTAGGCCATCGGCTTGTCGTGACCGAACGGCGCGAAGGCGTGGGAGCCCGCGGCCTCGAACTCGACCTTCAGGGCTTCGTCGCCCTTGAGGTACAGGGTGTCGTCGTCGATCAGCGCGAAGAACAGACCGTTCGCATAGACGCCGACTCCGCCGAACATGGAACGCGAGGTGATGTGGCCCAGCGGGGCCAGTTGCTCCAGAACAAAGTCCCGATAGTCCGCAGAGACCGCCATGCCCGTTGTCGTCCGTTCCGCCACGCCCGCCGATGCCGGCCTGATCCACCAGTTCATCCTCGATCTCGCGGACTATGAAAAGCTGCTCGACACGGTGACGGCGAGCGAGGCCGACACGACCGCCGCCCTGTTCGGCGACAATCCCCGCGCCTTCGCCGACATCGCCGAGCTGGACGGCCAGCCGGTGGGGTTTTCGCTGTGGTTCTACAACTACTCTACCTTCGTCGGCCGGCACGGGATCTATCTGGAAGACCTGTTCGTGCAGCCGTCGGCGCGAGGTTCGGGCGCAGGCAAGGCGCTGCTGGCCAATCTGGCCCGGCGCTGCGTCGACCAGGGGCTGGGTCGCCTGGAATGGTCGGTGCTGGACTGGAACGCGCCGTCGATCGCCTTCTATGACAGCCTGGGCGCGGCCGCGATGGACGAGTGGATCATCCGCCGCCTGACGGGCGAGGGGATCCGCAAGCTGGCGAGCGTCTAGCTATTCCAGCCGGTCGGCCTTGCGCAGGTCGGGGAACAGCCAGGCCCAGACGGCCGTGACCGCCATGGCCCCGACGCCGCCGAATACCGCCGCCCCGATCGGACCCAGCAGCCAGGCCGCCGCGCCGCTCTCGACCTCGCCCAGCTCGTTGGAAGCGCTGATGAACACGCCCGAGACGGCGGCGACGCGGCCGCGCATGGCGTCCGGGGTGACGATCTGGACCAGGGTCTGGCGGACATAGACCGACAGCATGTCGGCCCCGCCCAGCACCGCCAGGGCCACGACCGACAGCCACACCAGCTTGGACAGGCCGAACACCACCGTGGCCAGGCCGAAGACCGCGACGCCCGCGAACATGATCCGGCCGGCATGGCGGCGGATCGGGGTGCTGGCCAGATAGATGCCGACCACCGTCGCGCCGATCGCCGGCGCGGCGCGCAGCAGGCCAAAGCCGCCGGGACCGATGTGCAGCACGTCCTTGGCGAACACCGGCAGCAGGGCCGTGGCCCCGCCCAGGATCACCGCGAACAGGTCCAGCGAGATCGAGCCGAAGACGATCTTGTTGTTCCAGACGTAGGCCAGGCCTTCCTTGATCAGCTCGACGCGCGAGCCGGGCTGGACCTCGGGCTTGGTGTTCTTAGCGATCGCCAGCGCCAGCAAGGCGGCGAGCAGGTACAGGCCTAGCGACGCGCCGAAGGCGAGGGCCGGCGAGTGGATCAGCAGCAAGCCGCCCAGGGCCGGGCCCATGATCGAGCCGGCCTGCCAGGACAACGACTGCCAGGCGATGGCGCGCGGCAGCAGCGGGCGCGGCACCAGCATCGGCCCCATGGCGCTGCTGGCGGGAGACAGGAAGGCGCGGCTGGCCCCGAACAGCACCGAGATGGCGAAGATCGGCCACAGGTGGTGCGAGCCCATCAGGGCCAGGGCCAGGAGGACGCTGGCGCTGACGGCGTCCAGGGCCAGGGTCACGGCCACGATCAGCTTGCGGGTCCGGCGGTCGGCGGTTTCGCCGGCGATCAGGGTCAGCAGGAACAGCGGCACGAACTGGGCGAGGCCGATCATGCTGACCATGAAGGCCGACTCGCCGACCGAGTGGGTCAGGCGGGCGATGGCGTAGACCTGCCAGCCCAGGGCCACCGACTGGATCTGCACCCCCAGGGTGGAAACAAACCGCGCCACCCAGAACAGGAGGAAGTCACGCTCGCGCAATAGGGCGCGGGTAGACGTGTCGGGGGCGGGCTCGGCGGCCTGGGACGCTGGGTCGGACATGGCGCCGAACATAGGGCCAAGCTGTCGCACCGCAACGTTATTGACCTGAGAAAGCCTTGGCCCTACAGCGCGCGCATCTTTTGGGAGTTTTCAGGCATGCGACGCCTGCGACGAATTCAGCGCGAACGCGCCACGACCTGAAGCCCTCCCACGCGCCTTCGCGTCGGGAGCCACCCGACGTCCTCTCGCATTCCGAAGGCCGATGACTCCCGTACAGAAGTCCATTCCTCCCGCGATCGCCTATCCGCCGTTGGTCCTCGAGACCCCGGAGATGGAAGTCGCCGTCACCCATCTGATCGACCGGGTCTTCGGCCCCGGCCGTTTCGCCAAGTCGTCCGAGCGCCTGCGCGAGGGCAACACCCTGCTGCCTGACTGCTCGTTCGTCGCCGTCCGCGACGGCGCGCCCGTCGGCTGCTGCCGCATGTGGCCGGTGACGATCGGCGGCGAGCCGGTCGCCTTCCTGGGCCCGCTGGCGGTCGATCCTGACGAGCGCAGCGCGGGCCTGGGCCAGGCCCTGGTCGAGAGCGCCGTCGAGGCTGCTCGCGCCGCCGGCTGGCGCGCGGTGCTGCTGGTCGGCGACGGTCCTTATTTCGGCCGGGTCGGCTTCACCAACGCCCACACCGCCGGCGTCGTCATGCCGGGCCCGGTGGACCAGCGTCGCGTGCTGCTGTTGCCCCTACGGCAAGGTGGAGACGAGGGTCTGTCGGGTCTCGTTTCGATCGATCCGCGCGCTTGAGTGGCGGGCCGGTACGGCCTAACTGATCAGTGATGACCGACACACCGAAGCCCGGCTTGGAAGGTGTCGCGCAGGCTGCGAAGGCGGCCGGCGCGCGCGGCCTGCCGCCGGTGCATCTGTGGAACCCGCCCCACTGCGGCGAGATCGACATCCGCATCCGCAAGGACGGGGTCTGGTTCCACGAGGGCACGCCGATCGGCCGCGAGGCCCTGGTGCGGCTGTTCTCGACCGTGCTGCGTCTCGATCCGGACGGCTACCACCTGGTCACGCCGGTCGAGAAGATGAAGATCACGGTCGAGGACGCGCCGTTCATCGCCACGCGGGTCGACCGTGAAGGGGAGGCGCTGATCTTCCAGACCAATGTCGGCGACACGGTCGAGGCCGGACCCGACAACGCCATCCGGGTCGAGATCGATGCGGCGACCGGCGAGCCGCGTCCCTACGTCCACGTCCGTCGCGGCCTGGAGGCCCTGATCGCCCGCCCGGTGTTCTACGAGCTGGCCGAGATGGCTGGCCTCGAAGGTGACACCTGGGGCGTGAGCTCGAATGGCGCCTTCTTCCCGATCGCCCCGCCCGGATCGGCGCCGGCATGACCGTTGCAGAACGTCGCGCCTGGATCATGAGCCGGCTGCATCCGATCGCGGACTATGATCCCAGCCTGGCCAACCCCATGCGGTCCGACTACGACCTCAATCCGGGCCTGAAGGTCGACAATCCGCACGCCCTGCGCCCCGCCGCGGTGCTTGTGGGTCTGATCGAGCATGAGGAGGGCCTGACGGTGCTCCTGACCCGCCGGTCCGACACCATGCGCAGCCACACCGGCCAGATCGCCTTCCCCGGCGGTCGTTGCGACCCCGGCGAGCTGCCGTGGGAGACGGCCCTGCGCGAGGCCCAGGAAGAGGTGGCGTTGGACCCGGCGTTCGTGTCGCTGGCCGGCCTGCTGCACGGCTACCAGACGGTGACCGGCTTCTACGTGACGCCGGTGGTCGGCTTCGTCGATCCCAAGGCGACCTTCGTGCCGAGCCCGGAGGAGGTGGCCGACGTCTTCGAGACGCCGTTCGAGTTCCTGATGGATCCGGCCAACCACCAGCGCCAGCATCGCGAGGCGCCGGACGGCGCGCGCCGCCACTTTTACGCCATGCCGTGGAACGATCGGTTCATCTGGGGCGCGACGGCGGGCATGCTTCGGTCGTTGTACGAGGCGCTTTACGACGAAAGCGGTCGTCACCCCTCCGAACAGGGTGTTTGACGGCTGGCGGAGTCGGGGTCTGCTGACCTAACAATGTCGCCCCTCCGGAAGGAGGACCTAACGCATGAGTGGGAGTCAGGCGTTTGAACACTGAGACCATCGGCCCCGCGCCGTGGATGACCTCGCCGGAGACGAAGGCGGTGATCGCCGCCCTGGAGGCGCGCGGCTATCCGGGCTGCGCGCGGTTCGTCGGCGGCTGCGTGCGCAACACCATCATGGGCAAGCCGGTCGATGACATCGACATCGCCACGACCCTGACGCCCGACCTCGTGATCGACGCCCTGGAGCAGGCGGGCCTGCGGGCCATTCCGACCGGCGTCGACCACGGCACGATCACGGCCCTGTCGGGCGGCCAGCCCTACGAGATCACCACCCTGCGCAAGGACGTCTCGACCGACGGCCGCCGGGCGGTGGTGGCCTTCACCCAGGACTGGGGCCAGGACGCCGAGCGCCGCGACTTCCGCTTCAACGCCATCTATGCCGACGTCGAGGGTCATCTGTTCGACCCGACCGGCCATGGCATCGCCGACGCCCGCGAAGGCCGGGTGGTGTTCGTCGGCGATCCGATGACCAGGATCCGCGAGGACTATCTGCGGATCCTGCGCTTCTTCCGGTTCCAGGCTTGGTACGGCAAGGGCGAGGCCGACCAGAAGGGCCTGGCCGCCTGCAAGGCGCTGAAGGGCATGGTCTCGGGCCGCGCCGCCGAGCGCACCCAGAAGGAGCTGATGAAGATGCTGGCCGCGGAAGATCCGCGTCCGGCCTTCCGCCTGATGGCCGCCACGGCGGTGCTGGGTTCGATCCTGCCGTCGGTGAAGTCGCTGGCCCGCTTCGAGGCCCTGGTCGCCATCGAGACCGAGCAACTGTTCGAGAACGATCCCGACCTGCGCCTGGCCGCGCTGATCCCGGACGACGCCAAGGTCGCCGAGCAGGTGGCCGAGCGCCTGCGCCTGCCCAACAATGTCCGCGATCGCCTCGTCGACGCCGTGGGCAAGAACCCCCGCGTCGTCTCGTGGATGAGCCCGCGCGAGGCCCGCCGCGCCGTCTACGGCCTGGGCGTGCGGGCATTCAGTGACCGGATCAAGCTGGCCTGGGCCGGCTCGGGCCGCGACTCCACGGCCCCGCAATGGCGCGCCCTGCTCGCCCTGGCCGAGACCTGGACCCCGCCGACCTTCCCGCTGTCGGGCGACGAGATCATGAAGGCCGGCGTGCCCAAAGGACCCCTTGTTGGGGAAGTGATGCGCGAGATCGAGATCTGGTGGATCGACCAGGACTTCATCGAGGACAAGTTCAGCGCTATCGAGCGTCTGAAGGCCGTGGCGCAAGGCATGGTCTACTAGGTTCAAGAGTTCGGAGGGGTGTCTTGAAGATCGGCCTGCTCGAGACCGGCAATCCGCCGGGCGACCTCGCGGAGACCTATGGCAGCTATTCGGCGATGTTCGAGGCGCTGCTGGGGCCCGAGCACAGCTACCGCGTCTATGACGTCCAGAAGGGCGAGCTGCCCGCCGATCCGGCCGAGAACGACGCCTATGTCATCACCGGCTCGGCGGCCGGGGTCTATGACCCGCTGCCTTGGATCGAGCCGCTGAAGGCCTTCCTGCTGGAGGCCAAGGGCGAGCAGCCGCTGGTTGGGGTGTGCTTTGGCCACCAGATCATGGCCGAGGCGTTCGGCGGCAAGGTCATCAAGGTCGACAAGGGCTGGGGCGTGGGCCTGCAAGCCTATGAGGTCGAGGCGCGCGAGCCGTGGATGGACGACGCCCACCACGTGTCGGTGCCCGCCTCGCACCAGGACCAAGTGGTCGAGCTGCCGGAGGGCGCACGGGTGCTGGCCGGTAGCGCCTTCACCCCCTACGGCATCCTGGCGTACGACGACGCCAAGGCGATCTCGATGCAGTTCCACCCGGAATTCTCGCCGGCCTATGCCACGGCGCTGATCGAGGCGCGGCGCGGGACCCGCTTTACCGACGAGCAGGCCGACGCGGCGATCGCCAGCCTGGGCGCCGACAACGACCGCACCCGGATGGCCGAGTGGATCGGCCGATTCCTGGCCCAGGAAACTCAAGGATAAGCTGGAGCGTTTCCATCCGGACCCTTCCGGAGGAACGCTGATGCGCGCCGCTACTGTCGTCATTCTGGCCGGGGCGCTGGCTGTCGCCGGCGCCGTCGCTGCCGGCGTCCAGGCCGCGCCCGAAACGGCGGCCAAGCCCGCGCCGGTCGTGCTGAAGACCGCCGCCAGCTTCCAGTCGATCAAGGATCCGGCCGCGCGCTCGGTCGCCCTGTTCCAGGAAGCGGGCAAGGTGATCCAGAGCCCGCGTTGCCTGAACTGCCACCCGGTCCAGCGCGCCCCGACCCAGGGCGACGACCTGCATCCGCACAATCCGCCGATGGTGGCCGGCGACAGCGGTCACGGCCCTGCCGGCCTGGCCTGCTTCTCGTGCCACGGCCAGAAGAACGTCCCGACCTGGGGTCAGGACATCAAGAGCATCCCGGGCGATCCGAAGTGGGCCCTGGCCCCGGCCGAGATGGCCTGGCAGGGCAAGTCGCTGGGCCAGATCTGCGCCCAGATCAAGAATCCGGCGACCAACGGCGGCAAGTCGATGACAGAGCTGCACCACCACATGGCGCAGGATCATCTGGTCGGCTGGGCCTGGAACCCCGGCGCCGGACGTCTTCCCGCGCCCGGGACGCAGGCGCAGTTCGGCGAGCTGATCAAAGCGTGGATCGACACGGGGGCCAAGTGCCCGAAGGCGGTTTGAGGTTTTCCTTCTCCCCTTGAGGGAAAAGGTGTCAGCGAAGCTGACGGATGAGGGGTTGAAAGGCCTGTCCGGAGAGCGGAGCGCGACCCCCTCACCCGACCGCCTTCGGCGGCCACCCTCTCCCGCAGGGGGAGAGGGAACTTATGAGCGTCAGCCGCCTCTGTCCTCGGAGTTTGCGAGGCCGAACGCAGCAAAATCAATCGCTTGTCGATTTTACGCGCCGCTGAATGATCCGCGTTCAAAACCGCCGCAATACTGACTGCACCCGATGGCTTGGAAGGGACGTCCGGCCGGCGATCGTGACGGCTGTCGGGGGTGGTCGAGCGGGTAGCGCTCGTCGGCGCGGGATAACACCCGCAACTTCGTCCATCTGGCGGTAGTCGACCCTGGAACACAGAAACGACGTTGGACGAAGGCTGATGAGAGCGACAGGTCCGGGCTGAAATCGCCTGGGCATTCCGGACGGGATGGCCAATCCCTCCGCCCGTCGAAGGCCTCTTCCGGAGCGGGTTAAGACCCCGCGCTCCGGAGGCTTTCGGATAACGGCTGCGCGGAGCGCTCTGGCTTCGTCGAAACGGTATTCACTGCTCAACACTCCGGACGCTGTCCGGCGCTCCGCATCCCTTTCTACCCCCTCGCAGCCGGATGGCGCGAGGATGCGGAGGCGCGTTCTCCTACGGCCACTTCACCGTCGGCGGCATCGAGCTGAGGATCGACTCGACATTGCCGCCGGTCTTCAGGCCGAACATCGTGCCGCGGTCGTAGAGCAGGTTGAACTCGACATAGCGGCCGCGTTGGACCAGCTGCTGCTCGCGCTCGTCGGCGGTCCAGGCCTCGCTCATCCGGCGACGGACCAGGTCGGGATAGATCTCCAGGAACGCCCGGCCGACGTCCTGGGTGAACGCGAAATCGCGCTCCCAGTCGCCGCTGTCGTGATGGTCGTAGAAGATGCCGCCGATGCCGCGCGGTTCGTTGCGGTGGGGCAGGAAGAAGTACTCGTCGCACCAGGCCTTGTACTTGGCGTGCCAGGTCGGATCGTACTTGTCGCAGGCCCGCTGATAGGCGGCGTGGAAGTCGATGGCGTCCGGGAACTCCTGCTGGCGCTGATAGCCGAGCAGGGGTGTCAGGTCGCCGCCGCCGCCGAACCAGCTCTTGGTCGTGGCGATGAAGCGGGTGTTCATGTGCACGGCCGGCACGCGCGGGCTGACCATGTGGGCGATCAGGCTGATGCCGGTCGCGTAGAACCGGGGATCCTCGGTCGCGCCGGGCATGTTTTTCGCCATCTCGGGCGTGAAGGTCCCGTGCACCGTCGAGACGTGGACGCCGACCTTCTCGAACAGGCGGCCATGCATCATGCTCATGACGCCGCCGCCGCCCGCCGCGCGGTCCCAGGGCTTCTTCTCGAAGCGGCCGGGTTCGCCGGGATAGAGGTCCGCCGGGGCCTCGTCCTCGAGCTGTTCGAACGCGGCGCAGATCTGGTCGCGCAGGCTTTCGAACCACGCCTTGGCGCGGGCCTTCTTGGTTTCGAGGTCTTGATCGGTGCTCATGTCGTCGGATTAAGCCGCTCGGCGTCGCTGCGCAAATAGGGCGCCGCGCCTAAGGGACGGTCCGGAGCCGAAACTTGCGATAGCGCATGGCGGCAGGGAGGCGGCCCGCTGCTTTCCTGTGAGTGAAATATAGATTCTAGATTGTCTCAAGCAAAATACACCTTCCAATTGTTTTGCGCATTCGCGCGACATGGAGGGTTGGATGAAATTGAAGACCATCATGAAGGCAGCGGCCGCCGGCGCGCTGCTGGTGCTGAGCCTGTCGCTGCCCGCCTCGGCGGCGCTGAAGAACGGCTGGGACCGGATCTACTATTCCGACGCGTCGCACACCGAGGAAGTCGGGGAGCGCACGCTGTACTGCTCGGGCGACCAGCATCAATGGTGGGGAACGACCACGCCCTATTTCGAGCAGAACCTGTTCGAGTGCACTTTCCCGCCGGAATGGCCCTGAGCCGAGGGGGCGGCGGGAGCGTTCAAGACTTCGGCCGAATCCTCCCCATATGGTGAGGGTTGCCTAGCTGGAGTTCGCCCGTGCCCGCCGCTTCCAAATCCACTGATGTCTGGATCGCCTCGGGCGTCCGCACCCCCTTCGCCAAGGTCGACGGGCCGCTGGCCTCGTACGACGCGATCGAGCTGTCCGTGCCGGTCGTGAAGGCCATGCTGGCGCCAGATGGGAAGGGGGGAGGCGCCAGGCCCGACTTCGCGGTCTGGGGCACGGTCATTCCGAACCTGACCTGGAGCAACCTGGCGCGCGAGGTGCTGCTGGACGCCGGGGCCGACCCGACCATTCCGGCCTTCTCGACGATCATGGCCTGTTCGACCAGCATGATCGGCGCGATCGAGGCGGCGGGCATGGTCGACGGACGCGGCCGTGACTTGGCCCTCGTCGGCGGCGTCGAGAGCATGAGCCGGGTGCAGATCGGCCTGTCGGTCGCCCTGTCGGACTGGATCCGCAAGTTCCAGGGCGCCAAGACCGGCGGGCAACGCCTGCAGGCGCTGGGCGCGCTGAACCTGAAGGACGTCAAGCTCTTCATCCCCAAGGTCGCCAACCGGGTTACGGGCCTGTCGATGGGCGAGCACACCGAGATCACCGCCAAGGAATGGAACCTGTCGCGCGCCGACCAGGACGCCCACGCACTGGCCAGCCACCAGGGCGCGGTGAAGGGCTGGGAGGAAGGCTTCTTCGACGATCTGGTCATTCCGATCGGCGGCGCCAAGCGCGACACCATCCCGCGCAAGGACTCGACGCTGGAGAAGTTGGCCAAGCTGGGTCCCGCCTTCGACAAGACCAGCGGCAAGGGCACGCTGACGGCCGGCAATTCCTCGCCCCTGACCGACGGGGCGGCGGCGATCTGGGTCGGGTCCGAGGCCGGCATGGCCCGCCTGCCGGGCGAGACGCCCAAGGTGAAGATCGTCGACTACGAGGTCACCTCGATCGACCTGCGCCACGAGGGCCTGCTGATGGCGCCGGCCTATGGCGTGCCGCGCATGCTGGCGCGCAACGGCATGACCTATGCCGACGTCGGGCTATGGGAGATCCACGAGGCCTTCGCGGCCCAGGTGCTGTCGCACATCGCCGCCTGGGAGAGCCCCAAGTTCCTGGCCGACAAGGCCGGAGTCACGTCGGCGTTGGGCGCGTTCCCGCGCGAGCGGATGAACCCGAACGGCGGGTCCCTGGCGCTGGGCCACCCGTTCGGGGCCACGGGCGCGCGGATCCTCAGCCAGGCGGTGAAGGAGCTGGCGGCCCGTCCGAAGGGCGAGCGCGCCATCGTCAGCATCTGCGCTGACGGTGGTCAGGGCACGATGATGCTGCTCGAAAGCGCTTAAGTCAGGGCCGTGAAGATCAGGGCCACGACGGCGACGTCGAAGATGCGGATGGCGACGGACAGCATGGCGGGCTCGCGGTGTTGAATTCACCTTCGATTAAGCAAGACCGGCGCCAACCCGTCGGTTCCAGCTGATGGCGCTGTTCTTCGACGCGGCCTGGTACGACGAGCGGCTCGCCGAGCGCGGTCTGTCGCGCGTGGTCCTGGCCGCGGCGGCGGGCATGAGCGAGGCCGATCTGGCCCTGGCCTTCAAGGACCAGCGCGAGCTGTCGTTGCGGGAAGTGACTGTGTTCGCTGAACTTCTGGGCGTGACGCCGGCAGAGGCCGCGTCACGCGCGGGCGTGCGGCCGCCGCCCGTGAGCGAGGCTCAGCGCATCGCGGCGCTGGAGGCGCGGGTCGCCGCCCTGGAGGCCGAGCTGGCCCGCCTGAAAGGCTAGATGTTGGTTTTCTTCAGCAGGCCCGTTTGCGGACGGCGATCGGCGGGACCGGAATATTCTGTCCCGAGATAGGTCGATCTGGCCGTATCGAGCACTTCCTGCCCACCGCGCAGGCCACGCTTCTGGCCGGACTGGCCCATGACGTGTGCGGCGAACGTCGCGAAGCTGTCGCGGCGAGGCGGCGGCTCCTGACGCGGTGGGGGGGCGTCTTCCTCCACGACAAAGACGACCTCTTCTTCGCCCTCGGGACGTTGGCCATCGCGCGGCGCCGGCAAGGCGCGGCGTGCGGGACCAGGGCGTCGAAGAGGATCAATCGGGCCGTTCATACCCGAAATCGTAGAGCCAGGACGGTTAAGATCGCCTGGACTGACTTGGTTAAGACGGTGTGGGGTTAAGACTTGTTCGCCAGTTTCGCGAGTTGCTCCTGCATCGCTTCCATCTGGCGCTTCAACTCGGTCAGGGAGTCGTCGCTGGCCGGGGCGGCGGGCGCGGGCGCCGGCGGGGCTTCAGCCTGGGCGCCGCCGTCCTCGGGACGCACATAGGCGAATGGCGAGAACATCTTCATGGCCCGGTCGAACAGGGCCATGTTCTGGCGGATCTGCTCTTCGTAGACGCCCATGCCCGGGATCTTGCCGGGCGCCAGTCCCGCGAACTGGCCGCGCATGCGTTCCTGCTGCTTGGAGAAGCTCTCCAGCGACATTTCCAGGTACGACGGCAGGAAGGCCTGCATCGAGTTGCCGTAGAAGCCGATCAGCTGACGGAGGAACTGGATGGGCAGCAGGTTCTGGCCGCCGCCGCGGTTTTCTTCCTCGAAGATGATCTGGGTCAGGACCGAGCGAGTGATGTCGTCATTGGACTTCGCGTCATAGACCACGAAGTCGACGCCCTCTTTCACCATGTCCGACAGGTGTTCGAGGGTCACGTAGGACGAGGACGCCGTGTTGTAGAGGCGACGGTTGGCGTATTTCTTGATGATCACGCGCTGGCCGGCCGACTTTTCGGCGCCGGTGGTCGCTTCGCCTTTTTCCGGGTTCTCGGACATTTCGTTCCCTAGTCCAGAGGTTACATCCTCTTTCGCATCGCACTATCGCTAATGCAAAGGCATGGCGCCAGTGGTCTGATGACTTGGAGCTGTCGCGAAGGCGTGAAAATGTGCCCGTGACGCACGCGGCCGGATGTGCACTTTTGGCGCCGCGCTGCAAAAACGGTGACGCTGCAACCGCGAAGGCGCCACCTCTAGAACGTCACGGGAGCTATCCAATGAGCGACATCGTCATCGTCTCCGCCGCCCGCACCCCGGTCGGCTCGTTCAACGGGGCGCTGTCCAGCCTGCCCGCCTCCGAGCTCGGCAAGATCGCCATCGAGGCCGCCGTGTCCCGCGCCGGCATCACGCCCGCCGACGTCGACGAAGTGATCCTGGGCCAGGTGCTGCAGGCCGCCGCCGGCCAGGGCCCGGCCCGCCAGGCTTCGGTGAAGGCCGGCGTGCCGGTCGAGAGCCCGGCCTGGAGCCTGAACCAGCTGTGCGGCTCGGGCCTGCGCGCCGTGGCGCTGGGCGCCCAGCAGATCGCCGACGGCTCGGCCAACATCGTCGTCGCCGGCGGCCAGGAGAGCATGAGCCAGGCCCCCCACGCGCAGAACCTGCGCGGCGGCCAGAAGATGGGCGACCTGCAGTTCGTCGACACCATGATCAAGGACGGCCTGTGGGACGCCTTCCACGGCTACCACATGGGCCAGACGGCCGAGAACATCGCCACCCGCTGGCAGATCACCCGCGAGGACCAGGACGTCTTCGCCGTCGCCTCGCAGAATAAGGCCGAGGCGGCCCAGAAGGGCGGCAAGTTCGACGACGAGATCGTCCCGGTCACCATCAAGGGCCGCAAGGGCGACACCGTCGTCGACAAGGACGAGTTCATCCGCCACGGCGCGACGCTGGAAAGCGTCCAGGGCCTCAAGCCGGTGTTCAACAAGGAAGGCTCGGTCACCGCCGCCAACGCCTCAGGCCTCAATGACGGCGCCGCCGCCCTGGTGCTGATGAGCGCCGACGAAGCCGCCAAGCGCGGTCTCAAGCCCCTGGCGCGGATCGCCTCGTGGGCCAATGCGGGCGTCGATCCGGCGATCATGGGCACCGGCCCGATCCCGGCCTCGAAGAAGGCGCTGGAAAAGGCCGGCTGGTCGGTTTCGGACCTCGACCTGGTCGAGAGCAACGAAGCTTTCGCCGCCCAGTCGCTGTGCGTCGTCCGCGAGCTGGGCCTCGACCCGGCCAAGGTCAATGTCAACGGCGGCGCCATCGCCATCGGTCACCCGATCGGCGCCTCGGGCGCGCGGATCCTGACCACCCTGGTGCACGAGCTGAAGCGCTCGGGCGGCAAGAAGGGCCTGGCGACCCTGTGCGTTGGCGGGGGCATGGGCGTCGCCATGTGCATCGAAGCACTCTGAGACAAAAACGTCGCGCAACCTTAGCCGTGACCGCGCGCTTCCTCTTGCTGGGGCGCGCGGATCACGTGAACCATAAGAAAAATCGCGATCGGGAGAGATCAGATGACGAGAGTTGCGTTCGTGACCGGCGGCACCCGCGGTATCGGCCGGGCCATCTGTGAACGGCTGATCGCCGACGGCCACAAGGTGGCGGCGGGTTATTCGGGCAACGAGGAAGCGGCCGCGGCCTGCGCCAAGGACCTGGGCGTCATGGTGGTGAAGGGCAATGTCGGCTCGTTCGACGACTGCGCCGCCGCCGTGAAGAAGGTCGAGGCGGAACTCGGCCCGGTCGACATCCTGATCAACAACGCCGGCATCACCCGTGACGGCATGCTGCACAAGATGACCTACGAGCAGTGGTCGGACGTGATCCGGGTCAACATGGACTCGGCCTTCAACATGACCCGCCCGGTGATCGAGGGCATGCGCGATCGCGGTTGGGGCCGGATCGTCAATATCAGCTCGATCAACGGCCAGAAGGGCCAGATGGGCCAGACCAACTATTCGGCCGCCAAGGCCGGCCTGATCGGCTTCACCAAGGCCCTGGCGCTGGAGAACGCCAAGAAGGGCGTGACGGTCAACGTGATCTGCCCCGGCTATATCGACACCGAGATGGTGGCGGCGGTGCCGGAGAACGTCCTGGCCCAGATCATCGCCGGCATCCCGGTGGGACGTTTGGGCAAGGGCGAGGAGATCGCCGACATGGTCTCGTTCCTGTCGGGCGAGCGGGCCGGTTTCGTGACCGGCGCAACCCTCAGCCTGAACGGCGGCCAGTACATGGCCTGATCCGGGCCGAACGACCTTTCCCGAAGCCCGCACTTGACGCCGACTGTTGCGGTTTGGCCTCATGCGCGTGGCTTCGGGGTTTGGCCGTTAACACGTCCAAGATTCGCCCCAGTCGGCGGGCAGTACGGATCGCATGAAATTCTGTAAGGCGGAGCTAGGCGATTGGGGTGCGCGTGCATCCCTCACGATCGCGGCTCTGATGGTCATGGCGGCGTCAGCGAACGCCCAGCAGCTGCCGCACTCGTTGCGGGATGCTCTGCTCGGCCACAAGGGCCCGGCCGAGGCGCGCAGACTCACAGCCCCGCCCGTGGCCCGCTACGTCTCCGAATCCGGCGGCGGCTTCATCTTCGACCAGGCCGCGCCGCGCCCGCTGATGAAGTTCGACAACAGCGCCGAGGTCTGGGTGCTGTCGGCCCAACCCGCCTCGCGCGGCGACGTCATCTATCGCAACGACCTGGGCGAGCCCGTGCTGCGGGTGACCAAGCTGGGTGGCGTGATCCTGTTCACCGACGACGTGCCGATGGGCGCCGCGGCGGCGCTGTCGGGCCGGGCGACCTCGATCCAGCCGCCGTCGATCCTGTCGTTCAGCGTCTTCGTCCAGCGCGTGCGCATCGCCACCGCCCGCGCCAGCCGCGCGGCCCAGCGCGACATCGAGTTCTCGACCGTCGAGGATGTGCGGCCCGAGACCTCGGTCCTGGCCGCCGATTCCGCCACCGTCGTCGCCGAGGCCTTCGAGCGCATGGCCCGCAAGGGCGATCGCTCGGTGATCTCGCGCATCGTCCGAGTGCTGCTGGCCGAGGGCCACAAGCCCGCCGCCTCGCTGAAGGACGGCTCTCTCACCATCACCTATTCCCCCGACCAGGGCGTGGCCGGTCGGCCGTCGTCAAAGCGGATCATCAAGGTGATCAACCGCTGATCAACCGCCGGCGGGTATGGCTTTGCAAATCTTGCAAGCGTAACCATAAGCGCTCAGTCGCCGTTTACCGGCCTCGGATAGCAGTGTTCGCTGTTCTCGGCCTCCTGGCGCCGCTTACCGCGCACAACCGCGCGTAATGCGACGCCAGCGAGGCTTTTCGCGCGTACGCAAGGTTCTATTGTCGCCTCATGGATAGCCCCGATATCGCCGAGGCGCCCGAACGTGGCCGCCTGAAGATGGCTGACATCGCCCGCATGGCCGGGGTGTCGATCTCGACGGTGTCGCGCGCCCTGGCCGGCAATCCGCTGATCCCCAAGACCCTGCGCGACCAGATCGTCGAGATCGCCCAGACCCACGGCTATGTGGTCAACCAGTCGGCCCGGTCGCTGCGCCTGCGCAAGACCGACACCATCGGCGTCATCATCCCCCTGGCCCACGAGGCCGGGCAGCTGATCTCGGACCCGTTCTTCCTGGAGATGCTGGGCCGCCTGGCCGACGAGATCACCCGCCGCAACTACTCCGTCCTGCTGAACAAGGTGATCGTCACCGAAACCGGCTGGCTGGATCGCATCATCCAATCGCACCGCGCCGACGGCCTCGTCTTGATCGGCCAGAGCACCCAGCACGACGCGCTGAACGCCGTGGCCGACAACTACAAGCCGATGGTGGTCTGGGGCGCCCAGCTGCCGGGTCAGCGCTATTGCGCGGTGGGCAGCGACAATGTCGAGGGCGGCCGCCTGGCCGTCACCCACCTGGCCGCCGCCGGCCGCAAGCGCATCGCCTTCTTCGGCGCGGTCGACGCGCCCGAGGCCGCCCTGCGGTTCGAAGGTTACAAGCAGGGTCTGGCCGAGGCGGGCCTGCCGTTCGATCCGGCCCTGGTCGTTGCCACGCCCTATACGATGGAAGAAGCCCAGGAGGCCGCTAGCGCCTTCCTGGCGATGGACGTTCCGTTCGACGGGATCTTCGCCTTCTCGGACGTCATCGCCTTGGCGGCGGTCGGGGCGCTTCATCAGGCCGGCAGGACCGTACCCGGCGACGTAGCGGTGGTTGGCTTCGACGACATCGTCCTGGCCCGTCACAGCAATCCGCCCCTGACCACCGTGCGCCAGGACCTGGCGTTCGGCGCGCGGGCGATGGTCGACCTGCTGTTCCGCCGCATGGCCGGTGAGGACGCGGCCGGTGTCCTGGCGCCGGTCGAACTGGTGGTGCGCGGCAGCAGCGTCTAGGCGCGCGCCTTCGCGGCGTTGAAGACCAGCGCGCCGGCCAAAGCCAGCGCCATGCCGGTCGCCAGTACGAAGCCCACGCGCGGTCCGCCGAACGCGTCGCTGGCCGCGCCGATCGCCAGCGGCGATAAGACTGCCGACAAACACGTCACGAACAGGATGAAGCCCGCCGCCGCGCCGTGCCGCTGCGCCGGAAAGCCGCTGATCGCCCGCGAGTTCAGGGTCGGATAGAGCACCGACATGAACAGGCCCGACAGCGGCAGCAGGATCGCCGCTCCGCCCGCCAACGCGCCCGCGAAACAGGCCAGCACCGCGACGCCGCAGACGGCCAGGGTGCGCGCCCAGCCCAGGCGTTCCAGCGTCCAGGCGCCGGCGAAGCGTCCGACGGCACGCAGCACGAAGAAGGTTGATAGAGCCCAGGCGCCCGGCAGCAGGGTCTTGGCGCCCTCGTCCGCCAGCAGGGCGGGCATCCAGACATAGACGGCCGTCTCGACGCCGACATACAGGAAGACGCAGGCGCCATAGCCCAGGGCGCGGTGGTCGCGGGCGATGGCCAGGGTGGCGATCATGCCGGCTTGCTTGGGTTCGGCCGACGGCTTGGCGGCGGGAAACCGCACGACCAGGGCCAGCAGCAGCAGGCCCAGGGTCAGGGCGCCGGCCAGGCCGTAGAGCGCCGTCCACGGCAGATCCTCCGCCAGCAGCCGCGCCACGATCGGCGGGCCGGCGATGG
Organism: Caulobacter sp. GW821-FHT11E11; assembly: GCF_058808315.1. Classification (NCBI taxonomy): domain Bacteria; kingdom Pseudomonadati; phylum Pseudomonadota; class Alphaproteobacteria; order Caulobacterales; family Caulobacteraceae; genus Caulobacter; species Caulobacter sp. GW821-FHT11E11. The sequence continues at coordinate 362,801 of NZ_JBXARO010000004.1, read as the reverse complement.
CGCCGAGCGCGAAGAAGCCCTCGACGATGTTCATTTCGCGAACGTGCTGGGCCGGGGTGCGGGTCAGGTCGCCGATCAGGGCGATCGCACCCGTCTTGAAGACGCCGATGGCCACGCCGCTGACGAACAGCAAGGCCAGCAGCGGCGCGAGGCTGCGATTGAAGGCGATCAGGACGCTAGCGACGGCGAACAGCGCCAAGCCGATCAGCACCGTCGTCCGATGTCCGCGCCGGTCGGCCATGCCCCCCAGGAACAGGCCGGCCAGGGCGATGCCGGCCATGGTGGCGTATTGCAGGCCGCCGGCCTGGGTCAGGTTCAGGCCGTGCGCCCTGGCGACTTCCGGGATCAGCACGCCCACGACGTTGGTCGTCATGGCCGTGACCAGGAACATCAGCCAGGCAAGGCCCCGCAGGGCGCGGTCGGCGGTCGGCACGAGGGGGTCTTAGGCCGCCTCGACGCCGATCGTCTTCAGTTCCTTGAGGAAGCGGGTAAGGCTGACGTGCGAACGCTTAAGGCCGTGCAGGACCTCGGGGCGGGCCAGGGCGGCGGCGGGGACGATGAAGCCTTCACGGCCGACGCGTTGCGCCATGCCCTTTTCCAGCATCTCGACGAAGCGGCGGCGCACGGTCTCGTAGGGCAGGCCCAGGGAGTCGGCGACCTGGCGCACGGTCAGCGGACGACGCTCGTGGTCCGGTGGAATGTCATCGACATCGGCATAGACGCCGCCCCGGATGTGCGAGCAGTTGCCCGCCCACAGGGTGGTGAAAACCAGGGCGTACAGGAGGTCCGAACCGTGGACTTCGTTGGCGATTTCGACCCAGCGCAGGATGTAATCCGTCGCGTAGCGGGTGGCTGCGCGAGCGTTCATGTACTCTTCGGACATTGGTTACTTGGTTCCCCTGGGCCAGCGCTATAGCGCGACCAGAAAAGGATTGCATGGCTCACAGAACGACGCCATGCGACCAAGTTACCCACTATGGGGACCCTGTTTGGGGACCCGCGACAGGTTGACGCGGGGGCGGAGGGAGCGCGGCTTCCGTGGCCGCTCACCCCTTCGACGGGCTCCAGTCGGGAGCCGCCATCTCGAAGCCCTCGAAACGGAATCCGGGCGCGACCGTGCAGCCCACCAGGGTCCAGGCGCCCAGGCTGACGGCGGTCTGCCACCAGTCCTTCGGCACCACCACCTGGGGCCGGCAGCCGGCCCGCAGGTCGGGGCCCAGCACATAGGCGGTGACGCCCTTGGCGTCGGGCGGCGACAGGCTGATCGAGATCGGCGCGCCGGCGTACCAGTGCCAGGTCTCGACCGCGTCGACCCGGTGCCAGACCGAGACCTGCTCAGCCTCGAGCAGGAAGTAGATGCAGGTCGACTTGGCACGGCCGTCCGGACCCGCTTCGTCCTCGAAGGTCCGCTTGTACCAGCCGCCCTCGGGATGCGGCGCCAGGTCCAGCATCCGGATGATTTCCTTGGCGCCCAGATCGCCGGAGATAGCCTTGTCGGTCACGCTTTTACTCACCCTTTGAAACTGTCCTTGGCGGCGCGGATCTCGGCGAAGGCCTTGGCCGGCGAGGCGGCGTCGGGTCTCAGCAGCGGGGCGCGCAGGAACGGATTGGTGGCCTTCTCGACCGCGATGGTGGTCGGCACCGTCGGCTCGCCACGCTCGCGGGCGGCGAAGATCTGCTCGGCCCGCGCCTTCAGGGCCGGATCGTCGTCGACCGACAGGGCGAAGCGGGCGTTCGAGGCGGTATATTCGTGGGCGCAATAGACTGTGGTGTCGTCGGGCAGGCCGGCGACGCGACCCAGCGAGTCCCACATCTGCTCGGCCGTGCCTTCGAACAGGCGGCCGCAGCCCAGGGCGAACAGGGTGTCGCCGACGAAGGCGATGGCGTCGGCGGCGTCGTGATAGGCGATGTGGCCCAGGGTGTGGCCGCCGCTGTCGATCACGTCGAAGGTCGTCTCGCCCAGCGCGATCGTGTCGCCGCCGCTCAAGGTCCGGTCCAGCGGCGCGATCCGGGTCACCTCGGCCGGGCCGGCGATGGTCGCGCCGGTAGCCGTCTTCAGGGCCTCGTTGCCGCCGGCGTGGTCGGGGTGCCAGTGGGTGTTGAGGATCAGGTCCAGGCTCCAGCCCAGCTTGGCCAGTTCGCCGAGGATCGCCTGGGCGTCCGGCGTGTCGATGGTCGCGACCTTGCCTGTCGCCTCATCCCTGATCAGGAAGCCGTAGTTGTCGGACAGGCAGGGGAACTGGTGGACGGTCAGGGTCATCGGCTTGCTCTATCGTCGCGGCGCACGCGCGCATACAAGGATGGCCTTGCCGCTCGGGAGACACAATGCGCCGCGACGTGCTGGACCTGCGAGCCTTCTACGCTTCGCCCCTGGGACGGGCGGCGCGGACGATGCTCACCCGCAAGGTCGAGGAGGCCTGGGGCGACACGCGCGGGCTGGATGTCCTGGGCGTCGGCTACGCCACCCCGTTCCTGGACGCGGCGCGCGGCAACGCTCGCCGCGTTGTGGCCGCCATGCCCGCCCAGCAGGGCGTCGAGGTCTGGCCGCACGGCGGTCGCAACCAGGCCTGCCTGGTCGAAGAGACCGCCCTGCCGCTGCCCAACGCCATGTTCGACCGCGTCCTGGCCGTCCACGCCCTGGAGGAGGCCGACGACCCGGCCGCCCTGCTGGCCGAGATAGGCCGGGTGATGGCGCCCACCGGCCGGCTGATCGTGGCGGCCTCGTCGCGCGACGGCGTCTGGACCGGGGCCGAGACCACGCCCTTCGGCCATGGCCGCCCCTACAGCCGCAGCCAGCTGGAAAGCCTGATCCGCGAGGCGGGTCTGGAGCCGGCCGGCTGGACCCGCGCCCTCTATGTGCCGCCGTTCGGGGCCATGGCCGGCTGGGCCGAGGGTTTCGAACAGGTCGGCGCGCGCCTGTGGCCGCGCTTCGCCGGGGTGATCCTGATGGAGGCGATCAAGCAGACCTTCGCGGTCAAGCCTCGTGGTCACCGGGCGCGGGCTCGAGTCTTCGCGCCAGGCGTTCTACTGCCAAGCCCGGCGGGACCGACACCTGCGCGTCACACCGAGGGGCGCCCCATTCCTGTGGCAAAGGCGCCTGTTCATAAGGCGCCAAGCACGTGGGAAGTCTGATCTTACTTGGAGCGAAGCGCCGGGACGCCTAGCTTGGAGTCGTAACAACCGTTCGCTCCCCGGGAACACCGCCATGAAGATGATCGTCGCCGTGATTAAGCCGAGCCGCCTCGACGCGGTGCTCGAAGCGGTCACCGAGGCGGGCGCGTCGGGTCTGACCGTCACCGAAGTGCGTGGCTACGGCCGCCAGAAAGGCAAGACCGAGGTCTATCGCGGCGCCGAGTACGAGGTGAAGCTGCTGCCGAAGGTCAAGCTGGAGATCGCCGTGCCGACCGACGTGCTCGAGCCCGTCATCGAGGCCCTGCAGCGCACCGCCAACACCGGCAAGATCGGCGACGGCAAGGTCTTCGTCATGGACCTGGAACAGGCCCTGCGCATCCGCACGGGCGAGCGCGACGCGGCCGCGATCGCCGGCTAGCGCTCCAGCTCCCGCAGGTCCCGGCCGCGCGTCTCGGTTCCGAACCATGCGGTCAGCAGCGCCGCCACGGCCAGGGGCGCGATGATGATCAGCGCCGCGACCTTCAGCGCCGGCACCGCGCCCAATATGCCTAGAAGCTGGGCGATCAGGCCGCCGGACTTGCTGCAGGCCGCGATCCAGCCCGTCGCTCGGCCACGCACCCGCAGCGGATAACTCTCGGCCGCATAGGGCAGGAGAATGGCCAGCAGGCCGTTCGTGCCGATGATCATCAGGGCCACGGGCAGGATCGGGCTGGCGCCGTTCTCGATCGTCAGGACGCCCGCCACGCCGATGGCGCTGACGGCCATGGTGCCGACCAGCGACCACTTGGTGCTCCAGCGGCTGTAGAGGAAGGCGCAGACGAACACCGTCGGAAAGGCGATCAGCGCCGACTTGGCCAGCAACTGGCTCGACACGCCCATGCTGTAGCCCTTGGCCACCAGCTCGGCCGGCAGCCAGAGCAGCAGGCCGAAATTCACCAGGCCCCAGGCGACGGCGGCGATGCTCAAGGCGACGGTCATGCCGGCGAAGCGGCGCTCGACGGGCGGGGCGGTCAGGACATGGTGGTGGTCGGCGGCCTCGACCGGCGTCTCGTCGCGCTCGCGCACGACCGAGCCGAAGCGCTTCATGATCGCGTGGGCCGCGTCGATCCGGCCGATGGTCATCAGGAACTTGGCCGACTCCGGGATCGCGCCCGACAGGGCGATCAGGATCAGCCCCGTGGGCAGGTTGAGGAACCACATGATCCGCCAGCCGAACTCGGGCTGCAGCAGGGCCGACAGGCCCGACGATGCGAGATAGCCGCCCACCGCGCCCAGGCCGCCGACCAGGACCAGACTCCAGCCGCGGTGCTTGGACGGCATGGTCTCGGCCAGCAGGGCGTACACCACGGGCAGCAGGCCGCCGGCGGCCGCGCCCATCATGAAGCACATGCCGACGTTCCACCAGAAATCGGGCATGGCCCCGCAGATCGAGGTGCCGACGAACATCACCGCCGACAGCAGGATCGAGGCGCGGCGACCGAAGATGTCGGCCAGGATCCCCCAGATGATCGAGCCGGCCACCGTGCCGGTCAGGGCCGCGAACGGCAGCCAGGCGACCATGGCCTTGGAGACCCCGTACTCCTTGATCATGCCGGGCACGACGAAGCCCAGGCTGGCCGGCTTCATGATGTCGATGATCAGGGCCACGACCAGGGTGACCATCAGCCCCCAGTGGGCGCGCGACAGCGGCGCGTCCTCGGGCGGGGTGACGTCGACGGTGTGATGATCGTGGCTGTGGTCGTGACCGCGACGCGGCAGCAGGCCCCAGCCGGCCAGGGCGCAGCCGGGCGGGATGATCAGCATGCCGATCGTCATCCCCAAGTCCATCGGCATGCCGGCCAGCTTGTAGCCGATGTTGGAGCCCATCAGGTACATCGGGATGTGCAGGACGACGCCCGCCGTGACCACCAGGCAGCCCAGCCAGAAGGCCCACAACCGTTGCCGGTCCGACAGGACATGCGGGGCCTTGGACGGATCGATCGTGGTCATGGCGCTTCAGCTCTGATTGTTGGGGACGTGGTCCCTAAGCGGAGCCATAACACTGTCCGCGCGTTGTCGCATCTCACGGCGTTCAGGGTGACATGAGTTCCAGCTCTTCAGTCTTCCAACCGGGATACAATTGCTGGCGGGTCGAGCCCGCCGATCGCGTGGCCCTGTTCATCGACAACGACGAGGCGTTCGACTCGCTCAAACCCCTGATCCTGTCGGCCAAGAAGTCGATCTGGATCCTGGCCTGGGTGTTCGACCCGCTGACCCGGCTCGATCCCGATCGCGTGCGCCGGAGCCGCGATCCTACCCGCGCTGACCGTATCGGCCTTATCCTGCGACGGCAGGCGGCGCTGAACCCGGCGCTCGATGTGCGGGTGCTGACCTGGGACATGCCGTTCCCGATCGCCGCCTCGCAACTGTTCGGCCCCCACCGCGGCGCGGCCTTCTTCGCCGGTTCGCGGGTCAAGTACCGCCTGGACGCCACCCTGCCGGCCAGCGCCTGCCATCACCAGAAGGCGGTAATCATCGACGGCGTCACGGCCCTGATCAGTGGCGGCGACATCGGCGTCGACCGCTGGGACGACACCCGGCACCTGGACAACAACCCGCTGCGCCGCCTGCCGACCGGGCGCCACTATCCGGCCCGGCACGAGGTCTCGATGCTGGTCGACGGCCGGGCGGGCGAGGCGATGGCCGAGCTGTTCATGGATCGCTGGAAAGCCTCGGGCGGGGACCCTATCGAGCATCCCGAGCGTCCGGACGAGACGCCCTGGCCCGAGCGCTTATTGCCCGACCTGCGCCGCATGCCGATCGCGGTGGCCCGCACCTCGGCGGCCTGGCAGGGCCGGCCGGAGATCGTCGAGTGCATGCTGCTGCACCTGTCGGCCATCCGCCGGGCCAAGCGGCTGATCTATCTGGAAAACCAGTACCTGACCTCGCCGATCATCATCGAAGCCCTGGCCGAGCGCCTGGCCGAGCCGGACGGTCCCGAAGTGGTGACGATCGGTCCGGCCCGCAGTCCCAGCTATTTCGACCAGATGACCATGGACAGCGCCCGCACGGCGGCCATCAATCGCCTGCGCGAGGTCGACGTCCACAAGCGGTTCTCGGCCTTCTCGGCCCATACGCCCAAGGGCGCGCCGATCATCGTCCACTCCAAGGTGGCGATCATGGACGACTGGTTGCTGCGGATCGGCAGCGCCAACCTCAACAACCGCTCGATCGGTCTGGACAGCGAGTGCGACCTGGCCTTCGAGGCGAAGTCCGACCTGGAGCGTGAGACGGTCCGGGCGTTCCTGGGACGGCTTGTCGGCCACTTCATCGACCGCGACACCGGCGACGTGCTGGACGCCATCGAGCGCGAAGGCGGGCTGGGCGCGGCCATCAACACCCTGGACGTGCGAGGGGGGCCGCCGCGCCGGCTGCAGCCCGTGCCGACGCGGCGCCTCACCGGCGTTCAGCAGTTCATCGCCGACTGGAGCCTGGGCGACGCCATCGCGCCCGACGACGCTTGGCGGCCCTGGGGCCGGCGCAAGCGCCTGAAGCGCGACATCGCCCGGCTTACCGAGCCGCCGCCGCTCCCGCCGGACCACCTTCAGCCGTGATCTCCAACTCGACCACCAGCGGCAGGTGGTCGGACGCCACGCGGGCCATCGGGCTGAACGGCGAACTGACGCCGCGCGTCTCCAGGCCCTTGGTCAGGAAGACGTGGTCGATCCGCATGAACGGGAAGCTGGACGGGAAGGTCGCCGTGGCTGGTCGCGGCCAGCTGGGCGTCGGCGCCTGGGCGTCGCGCAGGGCGGTCCGCAGCATCCGATAGGTGGCGGAATAGGGCGTGGCGTTGAAGTCGCCCAGCACCACGCCGGGCGCGAGCCACTTGTCGTCGCCCATCCAGTCGGGACCCAGCAGGGCGGCGGCCTGGCGCTTCTGCTCCTGGGGCACGAGGCCCAGGTGGGTGTTGATGATCTGGACCTTGGTCCCTTCGACATCGACCTCGACCCACAGGGCGCCGCGCGGTTCCAGGCCCGGCACGCGCTTGTAGAGCGGCAGGCCCTTGGCCTTGATCCGGCGCTCGGGCAGGGCGGTCAGGATGGCGTCGCCGTAGAGTTCCTCTTCCACGGTCATGGCCGGGTGGAAGTGGAAGCTCATCTTCAAGAGTTCGGCGAGGCGGTGGGCCTGGTCGATGCCCTTGGTGCGAGCCCGCAGGACGTCCAGCTCCTGCAGGGCCACCACATCCGGCCGCTCAGCCGCGATCACTTCGGCCACACGCTCGACGTCGAGCTTACGGTCGGTGCCCACGCAGCGGTGGACATTGTAGGTCATGAGACGAAGGGTTTTCATCCGTCGAAGAGATCGCCCGAGCCGGGCAGAGGTTCCCTGGTGGGCGCCGCGCCGTTGCGGCTGAGCATGAAGAGGCAGGTCTCGGTCCGCCAGTTCTCGAGCGCGCTGGCGGGATTCATCGGCCGCGCTGCGCCCGCTCCGGCGAAGGCGGCGCTGGCGTCGACGCGCAGGTTCAGATCGTCCGTCAGGGCCATGAAGTCGGCCAGGGTGCAGAGGTGGATGTTCGGCGTCGACCACCACGGCATCGGCAGGGCCTTGGTCTCGGGCATCCGGCCCCGGCTCAGCAGCGACCAGCGCACCCGCCAGTGGCCGAAATTGGGGAACGAGACGATGGCCCGGTCGGCGATGCGCAGCAGCTCGTCCAGCACGTGGCGCGGATTGCGCGTGGCCTGCAGGGTTTGGGACAGCACGGCGTAGTCGAACGAGCGGTCGGGGAAGTGGTCGAGGTCCTGGTCGGCGTCGCCCTGCACCACCGACAGGCCGCGCGCCATGCAGGCCGCCACGCCGCTGGCGCTGATTTCCAACCCCCGGCCGTCGACCTGTTTTTCCTGGGCCAGCAGGTCCAGCAGCGCGCCCTCGCCGCAGCCCACGTCCAGCACGCGCGAACTCGGGCGCACCAGGCGCAGGATCTCGCGGAAGTCCTCACGGATAGTGGTCAAGTCAGCCCCCGGTCGCGTTCGGCCGAGCTTAGGAAACCCGCCAGGGCCGCGTCCATCACCGGTTCGTCCAGCAGGAAGGCGTCGTGGCCCTTGTCGCTTTCGATCTCGGCGAAGGCGGCGCGTGCTCCCGCAGCGGTCAGGGCGCGCACCAGGTGGCGGCTCTCGGCCGTGGGGTACAGCCAGTCGCTGGTGAAGCTGAGCACGCAGAACCGCACGTCGCGGGCGCGGGTGAAGGCCTTGGCCAGCACTCCGCCATGGCCCGCGGCGATGTCGAAATAGTCGGTGGCCCGGGTGATGTAGAGGTAGCTGTTGGCGTCGAACCGGTCGACGAAGCTGGCGCCCTGGTGGCGCAGATAGCTCTCGACCTGGAAGTCGGCGTCGAAGCCCCAGGACAGGCCGTCGCGCTTCAGCTCGCGGCCGAACTTCCGTTGCAGGGCGGGCTCGGACAGATAGGTGATGTGCGCGGCCATCCGGGCCACGGCCAGGCCCTTGCCCGGCTGCACGCCGTGGTCGGCATAGGCCCCGCCGCGCCAGTCGGGATCGGCCATGATCGCCTGGCGGCCCACCTCATGGAAGGCGATGTTCTGGGCCGAGTGCCGTGAGGCCGAGGCCAGCACCACGACGCTGAACACCCGCTCGGGATAGTCCACCGCCCACTGCTGAGCCTGCATGCCGCCCATGGAGCCGCCGATCACCGCGAATAGGGTCTCCACGCCCAGCGCCTTCACCAGCATCGCCTGGGCGCGAACCATGTCGCCGATGGTGATGACCGGGAAGGTCAGGCCGTAGGGTTTGCCAGTAGCGGGATTGGTCGAGGCCGGACCGGTCGAGCCCATGCAGCCGCCGATCACGTTCGAGCAGATGACGAAGTGGCGCTCGGGATCCAGCGGCTTGCCGGGGCCGATCAGCCGGGTCCACCAGCCGGGTTTGCCCGTCACCGGATGCGGCGAGGCGACATGCTGGTCGCCGGTCAGGGCGTGGCAGATCAGGACGGCGTTGGACTTGTCGGCATTCAGCTGGCCATAGGTCTGGTAGCCGATCTCCAGGCCTTCCAGCACCGCTCCCGAATCGAGCCGCAGCGGTTCGTCGGCGGGAAACCGCCAAGTTCCTCCCGCAGCGGGCGTGACCAGATCGAGCGCAGTCATGTCGCCTTGGACCGCTATGCGCAGAAGGTGTCAACCGCGCGCTTCCTGCCGAGGCGACGGACGGCTATGGAGGACTCATGGAGCGACTGATCCTGATGCGCCACGGCAAGGCCGAGCGGCACGCCCAGACCGGCGGCGACTTCGAGCGCGCGCTGGCGCCGAGCGGCCGTGAAGACGCGGCCCGGATGGGCGAAGTGCTGGCCGGGTTGGGCTTGGCGCCCGAACTGCTGCTGGTCTCCTCGGCCCGACGCACGCGCGAGACCGCCGAGCAGGTCGCCGCCAGCTTTCCGAAGGCCAAGGTCGAGCACCTGCGCGACCTCTATCACGCCGATCCGGAAGAGATCGTCCAGGCGCTGGAAGACCAGGGCGACGCGGTCGGCACGGTGATGGTCGTCAGCCACAATCCCGGCATGCATGAGCTGGCCCTGCGCCTGGCGCTGACGGGCGGCGCCTCGCCGATCCAGACCAACAAGCTGCGCAGCCGCTTCCCGACCTCGACGGTCGTGGTCTTCAACTGGGGCGGCGGTGGTCCGCCGATCCTCGAACACGTGCTCCTGGCGAGCGAGAACGGCGGAGCCGGCGGCGAATGACCTTGATCTACAAGATCCTGCCCCGCGCCGAGTGGGACGCCGCCAAGGCCGCCGGCCGGTTCGAAGGCTCGGCCGTCGACCATCAGGACGGCTACATCCACCTGTCGGCCGCCGACCAGGCCCAGACGACGGCCGCCCTCTACTTCAAGGGCCAGCCAAACCTCGTCCTGCTGGGCGTCGAGGCCGAGGCCCTGGGCGACGCGCTCAAGTGGGAGGCCTCGCGCGGCGGGGCGCTGTTCCCGCATCTCTTCCGTCCGCTTCTGGTGAGCGAAGTGCTCAGCGAGGCCGACTTGCATCTGGACGCCGAGGGCGTGCCGCAGCTGGGCGACCATCTCGCATGAGCCTTCACGACATCGCCGCCCGCGCGCTGCACGTCTTCGATGCCGAGGACGCGCACGGCTGGGCGATCCGGGGCCTGAAGTGGGGCCTGGGTCCGCGCGAGGCCGGTCCTGACGATCCGATCCTGGCCGTGACCCTGGCGGGCCTCGACCTGCCCAACTGCGTGGGCCTGGCCGCCGGCTTCGACAAGAATGCCGAGGTCCCGGACGCCATGCTGGCCGCCGGCTTCGGCTTCGTGGAGGCGGGCACCGTCACGCCCTTGGCCCAGGCCGGCAATCCGCGCCCGCGCCTGTTCCGGCTGACGCAGGACCAGGCGGTGATCAACCGCATGGGCTTCAACAACGAGGGCCTCGAGCCCTTCGCCCGCAGCCTGTCGGCCCGCAAGAACAAGGGCGGTGTGGTCGGCGCGAACATCGGCGCCAACAAGGACGCCGGCGACCGCATCCAGGACTACGTCACGGGCCTGACCCGTCTGTGGGGCCTGTCGGACTATTTCACCGCCAACATCTCCTCGCCCAACACGCCGGGCCTGCGCGCCCTGCAGACCAAGGCGGCGCTGGAGGAACTGCTGGGCCGTCTGTCCGAGACGCGTGAAGCGCTGAAGGTCGCCTCGCGCGCCGACTATCCGATCTTCCTGAAGGTCGCGCCCGACCTGGAGGACGGCGAGGTCGAGGCCATCGTCGAGGCGGTGGTCGGGGCAGGCCTGGACGCCATCATCGTCAGCAACACCACCATCGCTCGTCCGGACACCCTGAAGTCGGCCCATGCCGGCGAGAGTGGCGGTCTCTCCGGCGCACCGCTGCTAACGGCGTCGACCGAGGTTGTGAAACGCTTCCATGCCGCCGCGGCCGGCCGCGTGGCCCTGATCGGGGCCGGCGGCATCGCCAGCGGCGCGGACGCCTACGCCAAGATCCGCGCCGGCGCGCGGGCCGTGCAGCTCTATTCGGCCCTGGTCTATGGCGGCCCAGGCCTGGTCACCCGCATCAAGCGCGACCTGGCCGCCCGCCTGCGCGCCGACGGCTTCACGGCGGTCGAGGACGCGGTCGGCGCCCCATGACCCGCGAACGGGTGCTGACTCTTCTGCGCCGTTTCGGGCCGCTCGCGATCATCGTGATCCTGTCGGTGGCCGCTTTCGCCAGCGGCCTGGCCGGTCACCTGTCGCTGGAAGAGCTGCGCCTGCGCGGCGCCGAGCTGCAGGCCTTCGCCAGTGAGAGGCCCGTGCTGTGCGCGGCGGTCTATCTGGCCATCTATATCGGCTCGGTGGCGGTTTCGCTGCCCGGCGCCCTGATCCTGTCGCTGACCAGCGGTTTCCTGTTCGGGCCCATGGGCGGCGCCCTGGCGGTCACCGGCGCGACCGGTGGCTCCACCGTCACCTATCTGGTCTTCCGCACCGCCTTCGGCGAGGTGCTGCGCCGCAAGCCCGACGCCTTCCTGGCGCGCATGGCCGAGGGGCTGCGCCGCGACGCCTTCAACTACCTGCTGACCTTGCGCCTGATCCCGGCGTTTCCGCTGCTGGCCGTCAATATCGCCGCCGGCATGGCCAACATTCCCGTCCGCACCTTCGTCCTGGCCTCGGTGCTGGGCATGATCCCGAGCTCGTTCGTCTATGCCGGCATCGGCGCGGGACTTGGCCATCTCTTCGCGCAAGGCGGCCCCGTGACGCTGGAGACCCTGTTCTCGCCACGCATTTATCTTCCCATCATCGGCATGGGCGTTCTGGCCTTTCTGCCGCCGTTGTGGCGCCATTGGCGCAAAGGGCGCGGAGCCGAACCGTTGCCAAAGCCTTTGGACGAGAAGTAGCCGCCCCGGATGGTCGAAACGGTTTCGCCGTCGGAGACTGAGACCGCCCCGCCCCGGAAGCGTTTTCCGTGGCCCGGCGGCCTGTCGGCGCGCCTGCTGCTGTTCACCGCCATCGTCGTCGCGTTCGGCGGCCTGCTGATCGTGCCGCCGACCCTGGCGGCCTATGAGGAGCAGTGGCTGCTGGACCGCGTGCGGGCCGGCGAACTGGCCTCGACCATCGCCGAGTCCGATCCCGAGCTGCGGGTCAGCGACGCGGTCGCCAACCAGATGTTCGACCAGGCCGGGGCCGTCACCGTCGCCGTCCAGGCCGAGGGCGCGCGCCGCCTGGTGCTGCCGCCCAAGCAGCCGTTCAAGACGCCCTACCTGGTCGACCTGCGCCGCCAGAACCCCGGCTCCTGGCTGGCCGCGCCGTTCTTCACCCTGACCAGCCCCAAGGGCAGCATGGTCCGGGTGATGGCCGAGCCGCGCTTCCGCAAGGCCGAGTTCGTCGAGGTGGTGGTGCCGGACGCGCCCCTGAAGGCGGCGCTGGTCGAGTACTTCTGGCGCCTCGCGGGGGTGACCATCTTCGTCGCCGCCCTGGCGGGCCTGTTCGTCTACGCCTTCCTGAACGTCTTCCTCGTCAGGCCCATGCAGCGCATCACCCGGGCCATGGAAGCCTTCCGCGGCGATCCCGACGACCCGGCGGCCCGCATCACCGTCTCCAAGCGTCGGGACGAGATCGGCCGCGCCGAGGCCGAGCTCGACCGCATGCAGGCCGATCTGCTGGCCGCCCTGGCCTCAAAGGCCCGCCTGGCGGCCTTGGGCGAGGCGGTGGCCAAGATCAATCACGACCTGCGCAACATGCTGACCAGCGCCCAGATGGCCTCCGACCGTCTGGCCGCCTTGGGCGATCCCAAGGTGGCCCAGGCGCTGCCCCGCCTGGAACGCGCCCTGGACCGCGCCATCACCCTGGCCTCGGACGTCATGGCCTATGGCAAGTCCAAGGAGCCCGAGCCGGTGACGCGGATCATCCCGCTGCGCCCTGCCCTGGACATGGCCGCCGAGGACGCTGGCCTGATGCCGCAAGGCGTGGGGCTGGAGACCGTGGTCGACGGCCGCGAGCAGGTGCTGGCCGACCCCGACCAACTGCACCGCATCCTGACCAACCTGTTCCGCAACGCCCGCGAGGCCATCGAGGGCGCGACGGACCGGGGCGGCAAGGGCAAGGTCTTCGTCGAGCTGCGCCGCGCCGACGGCCACAGCATCCTGCGCCTGTCGGACGACGGTCCCGGCGTGCCCGAGCGGGCCCGCGCCAACCTGTTCCAGCCTTTCGTCGGCTCGGTGCGTCGCGGTGGCACGGGCCTGGGCCTGGCCATCGCCCGCGAGCTGGCGCAGGGTCATCATGGCGATCTGGCGCTGGTCGAGACCGGTCCCGGCGGGTCGGTGTTCGACCTGACCCTGGCCGGCGTGCCAGATCCGCTTCCGGAATCGGACGACAAGGCCGACGCCTCGGCTACCTAGGAGGAATTGCGATGACCACGACCTGGACCATCGCGGTGAAACTCGGCGCCTCTCCCAGCCTCGCGCCGATCCACGAGATCACCGTCGAGGCCCCCGACGCCCCGACCGCCCTGCGCCGCGTGGCGGGGCTGATTGCGGTGCAGGAAGCGTCCGACGCCGAGCTGCTGCTGGACGGCCAGGAGGAGGTCTTCTCCCGCGCCGAGGTCGAGGCGGGCCTGGAGCCCTGATCGAGGATCAGGGCGTCCCTCTTGCAAGAGACCAGAGCGCGAACGCCCTCTGGCGAGCACCAGGCCCACACCTGAGGCTTCCCTAGAGGCCCTTGGCCACGCCTTCGCGGCGCGGATCCGCGCCGCCTTCCAGCACGCCGTTCGGCCGCACGATCACGCCGTGCAGGCCTGACCCCTCGATCTGGCCGACCTTGATATTGACGCCGCGCGCATTGAGCGCCGCCAGCATCTCCGGCCCGAACCAGTCGGCGTCGCCGGAATAGTTGTCGCCGCGCGCCACCACGTTGGGCAGCGACACAGCCTGCTGCATGTTCAGGTTCCAGTAGAACAGCCCAACCATGGCCTTCAGATTATAGGACAGGATGGCGTTGCCGCCGGGCGAGCCCAGCGCCGCGACCAGCTTGCCCTTCTTGTCCAGCACGATCAGCGGGGCCATCGACGAGCGCGGGCGCTTGCCCGGGGCCACGGCGTTGGCTGCCGGCGCGCCGTCCTTCTCCTTGGGCGAGAACGAGAAGTCGGTCAGCTGGTTGTTCAGGAAGAAGCCGCCGACCATCCGGCCGTTGCCGAAGATGCTCTCGACCGTGGTGGTCATCGAGACGACGTTGCCGGCGGTGTCGACCACGACCAGGTGGGTCGTGCCGCCCGGCTCGTGGGTCATGTCGACGCCGACGTTGGGGGCGCCCTTGGGGCGGCCGAAGGGCGGGGCGGCCCCGGCCTTGTCGGTGATCAGCTTGGCGCGCTCGGCGACATATTTCGGGTCCAGCAGGCCCGCGACCGGCACGGTCACGAACGAGGGATCGCCGACATAACGGTCGCGGTCGGCGTACATGACCCGCTCGGCCTGGGCCAGCTGGGTCCAGGCGACCGGATCAGTCGGGCCGCGCTTGCCGATGTCGGTGTGCTCCAGCATCTGCAGCGCCTGGATCACCGCCAGGCCCGACGACTGCGGGTTGGGCACGCAGACGGTATAGATCTTCCACGGCCGGCACAGGGCGGGCGCCGAGCGCGGCTTGTAGCTCTTGAGATCTTCCAGGGTGATGCTGCTGGGCAGGTCGCCCTCGTGCAGGCGGTCGACGATGGCTTGGCCGATCGAGCCCTCAAGCAGACCCGCCGGCCCTTCGGCGGCGATCTTACGGACGGTTGCGGCATAGGCCGGGTTCTTCAGCACGTCGCCGGCCTGGTAGCGGGTCCCGTCCGGCTTGGTGAAGTACTTCACCGCGTCCGGCTGCGACGCCTGCGGCGCACGGCTGACGATCATGCCGGCCAGGCGCGGGCTGACCACGAAGCCGTCGTCGGCCAGCTTCTCGGCGTCCTTGAACAGCGTGTTCCAGGCGACCTTGCCGTGTTCCTTCTGGGCCATGGACAGCATGGCCACCGCGCCCGGCACGCCCGCCGAGCGACCCGACAGCAGGGCCGTGACAAAGGGGAGGGGCTTGCCGTCCGCGCCCAGGAACAGCGCCGGCGTCGCGCCGGCGGGAGCCTTCTCGCGGCCGTCATAGGCCGTCACCTTGCCGGTCTTGGCGTCGTAGAACACCAGGAACGAGCCGCCGCCCAGGCCCGAGCTTTGCGGCTCGACCAGGCCCAGCACCGCCTGGATCGCTACCGCCGCGTCCACGGCGGACCCGCCATCGCGCAGCACCCGCAGGCCCGCCTCGACCGCCAGCGGATTGGCGGCGGCGACCATGCCCTTGGCGGCGGTCGACGCAGCGACCGGCTTGGTCGCGGGCAGGTTCAGCGGGATCGACTCGGCCAAGGCCGCGACGGGCGCGAGGGTCAGAGAGATGGCGGAGGAAAGGGCGAGCAGGATTGCGAGACGACGCATACGGATCCTCAGGCAGACGTTGGGGACAGCCTGCCCGCCGTCCCGGAAGCGACCCATGGACACCAATCGCGCGACGCTGTCACGCCCAGATCCTCTGGCGCCGGCCTTAATTCCGCGACCAGAACCCAGGCCGCACAAGGGTTTGGCGATGGTCGAACGCGGTTGCGCCAAACTTTTCCACATTATCCTTCAAACCGGGCTTGCGTTCCCGAAACGGACGGGCTACTTCCCCCGCCTCGCCGAAAGGCAATGCGCGCCCGTAGCTCAGCTGGATAGAGCATCAGACTACGAATCTGAGGGTCGGACGTTCGAATCGTTCCGGGCGCGCCATTTACTTCAATCACTTAGGCCCCAGTGGGCTGTGATTGGCTCCTGAATTTACAGGTGATTTACACCGGGATTTACAATCCCGGATTTGGCGCGTTTTCGCGCCTCTTCTCCCTTACGTATTCGCCTTCCGGGCCTCCTGCTTCCGACGCGCCGCATCGATCTTGGTCTGGGCGGAATCCGCCAGGTTCCGGCGATTGGCCTGCCGGCGGTAGATCTCGGCCGCCCGCGTCGAGGTGTGCTCGAGCTGGCTCATGATCTCGGAATCGCTGGCGCCGGCGATCGCCAGCTCGACCCCCCGTGTGTGGCGCAGGCCATGGAGGGTCAGGTTGGGCCTGACCTTCCCTGTCTCGGCCAGCCGTTCGATCAAGCGGTCGATGGCCTGATTGAGGGCGCGTTCTTGGAACCGGTCCCCGCGCCGGTTGTAGGTCAGGATCGGCCCGCGATCGGGCGTGGCGTCGAGAAGCGCGGTGAGGCGCGCGTCTTCCGGCTTGTCGCACTGGACGCGGCGCTTTTCGGTCAGCCAGTAGAGCCGACGTTGCGGCTGGCCATCGGCGTCGTGCCCTTGCACCCGAGCCGCGACCGGCAGGCGGCAGATGGTTCCGCGCCGGAATCCACCCCAGCGGCCGAGCGCCACAGCGCGGGCGAGACCCGGCATCTTCCGCGCCAGCGCCAGCTCGATGACGGCGGCGACCTCGTGCTCCTCCCAGATCGGGTTCTTCTCCGGCGCGCCGTGAGGGCGCCGGACCTTCTTCACGTGGGTGAACGGGTCGGCCTTGAGCCGCTCGTCGATAATCGCCGGCCGAAGCGCGTTCTTGAGGACCTGCATGTTGATGTTGGCCACGCGATGCCCGCGCTTAGCCCACGCGTCCTTGAGGCCATTCACGAACGCCATGTCGATGTCGATCAGGAGGATGTCGCCCGCGTCCTCGACGATCTCGTCGATGCAGCGCTGGTAGCTGGACTGGGTGGACCGCGCCAAGCTCAGGAACTCCTGCGAGCGGTTGTAGGCGTGGAGGACGCCGCCGAGCGTGCCTGCCGATGGGATCTTGGCGCGGTCGATCTTGTCCAGTTCCGCCACGATGGCGGCGACCTCGTCGCGAAGGGCCTGCGAATTGTCGGGGCTTTTCAGCGGCCGCCGGAACGAACCGCGCCGGAAGTAGAGCTTGATCCCGGTCGCTGACCTGACCCGTTGAACAAAGGGGATGGGCGCATCGTTCACCGCCGCGCGCCTCCGCGCTTAAGCGCTCGCTGGCTCGCACGCGCCAAGGCGCCGTTCCGGCGCTCCTCACCAGCAAGCTTGAGGGGCTGGGGCGGCGCCTCGTCGATTTCTGTAGTTGCGCGGCCATTCCGAAGCAGGCGGCTCGGCAGCCCCTCGACCCAGGCGTCGATATCCTTCCGACGCCAGCGGAGAAGCTTCACGCCCATGTCCACGGGAGCGACCGGGCAGACGCGCGTCATGCTGTCGGCGGACATGCCGACGTAGGCGCAGACCTGCTCACGCGTCAGCAGGGCGGGCCAGGCTTCGGGGATGCCGCCGATCAGCGTGCGGGTATCGCCCGCAGCGTGAGCCTCGGCGCGGTTGACGATGGCAGGGCTGACCCGTGTCGACGAACGGCGGGGAGCGCGGACCTTGGGCGGCGATTTGTGTTCGGGGAGCGGCATGGCTCGGCCTTCGGGCGTCAGAATCTCATGTCAGGGGGACACGATGAATCGCCGATAGGCCGGGGAAGTGGCTTCCGTAAAGGGAAATCGACAAAAAGAGGTGATTCGTATTCAAAAAACTTAAGTCATAAATTCCGTAGTTTCGTGACTTAAGAAGTAATGTCGTAATGCATGGCAGTAGAGAATGCGAAGAAGCGCTTGACGAATTTATCCGTCATGCTCTATCAGGCCGGCATGGATTTGGAAATCAACCTGCTGGGGGGCGGATTTGTCCGCATGTCTCTCGATGCGAACACACTCGAGGATGTGGCCGAGCTGCTGCGCCGCGAACGGGCCTTGATCGGCCGGTCGGAGGTCACCGACTGCGCCGGCGGCGTGATCGGCGACTGCTCCGGGCGGCTTCTGATCCCGGCCCAACGGGTCCAGATGATTAGAGAGGTGTAGGATGAAGGCTGCCGAGACGGCCCTGGGTGCGAACGCGGCTGGCGAAGCAATCGCCGGTCAGGTGCGTTCGGCTTCCACTTTTACCGATGAGCTGTGGCGGCGTTCCCAGAGTCGTAGGGAGGCGCAGCTTCATCCCGACCTGGCGGACGACGATCGCCGGCTGTTGCCGCTCGTCCTCAGCCTTGCACGGTTGGCCGCTCAACACGACTCGAGGGCGGCGGGCTAGTCATGGCGATGTTCGACAGCGCCCTGCCGCCGCCCGGATCGCGCGCGATCCTGCTGGGGCGATATTCCGACGACCTGCAAAACCCTTTGTCGGCAGATGACCAGATCGATGTGTTGAGAGCGGATTGCGCGCGCAACGGCTGGGACGTCGTGGGTGCTTACTCGGATAGGGGAAAATCTGGGCGCTCTGTCGCGGGCCGCACCGGCTACCTCGAAGCGATGGCTGCGGTCGAGGCAGGCCAAGCGGACGTCATTTGCGTCTTTCAACTTGATCGGCTGGGCCGCAACGCGCGCGAGCTGCACGATGCCGCCAACCGCCTCAAGGACAATAACGCCGTCATCTTCACACATGATCAAGGTGTGATGAACCGGCTCCAGTTCGCGCTTTTTGCCGAAATGGCGCAGATGGAAAGCGAACGCATCGCGGAACGGACCAGCCGTGGGCGTCGCGCCGCCGCGGCGCGCGGCAAGATCATGGGCGACGTCCCTTACGGCTATCGCCTGGTCGATGAACTCGACGCCCAGGGTGAGCCGATCCTCAATAGTCGCGGCAATCGGGTCCGGCGGGTCGAAGTCGATCCGGATACCTCGAAGGTCGTCCTTCGCGCCAACCTCGATTTTGACGCTGGCATGAGTCCGCACCAGATCGCCGCCGCGTTCACGGCCGGAGGAATCCCCACGCCGCAGGGCGGGAAGCTGTGGCATCCGAATACCATTATCGGTGTCGACCGATCTTTGTCCGGTTTGCTGCGCAACCCGATCATCGTCGGTAGGGTCATCCACGGTAAGGTGAAGACGCACTACGACGAGCGCACTGGGCGTGTGACTAAGACAAAAGGGGCGGCGGCGGACCGGATCGAGCACGATCAACCTGAGCTGCGGATCGTTCCGCAAGACGTGTGGGATCGGAACCAGGAGCGGCTCTCGAAACGGCCTCCGTCGAAGTTGCGTGATCGTCGTAGGCCGACCTATCTGCTGAGCGGCATCGTCAAGTGCGGCGTCTGTGGAGGTCCCTTCGTCCAGGTCTCGACCAAGATGGGGTGCTCGGCTCGGCACCTGAAAGCCTGCTCCAACGAACGTCGGGTGTGGCGCGAAGATTTGGAGAGGGCCGTTCTGGACGGGCTCGCTCAGCGCCTCGCGCAGCCGGAAATTTTGGAATTGTTCATTCCCGAATACTTGAGCGAAAGGGGCTCGGCCGGGAGCGAGGCAGCGGATCGCCATCAGCGGGCGGTTAAGCGCTTGGCCGAAGTCGAACGGGAAATCCAAAATCTGCTCGCGCAAGCCAAGGCCGGTGCCACGGGCTTCGCCATGCAACTTCTGAACAACGACCTCGATACAGCCGGTGCCGAACGCGATCGCTTGGAGCGGGAAGTCCGCACCGGCCCGCCGCCCGTCTCGGTGGCGATGACGAAGGAGCAGCTGGCCTCGCGCTTCAAGGACTTGCTGAGCAACCTGGGGGCGGCTCTGCAAGGCGACGAAAGGGACGCCGCCCGCGCGCGCGATATCCTCAGGAGCCTTATCACCAAGGTGACGGTGACGCCTTTCGACGCCGAGGGGCGCCGGCCTGACGGGCGAGGTTCCGGCGCCGTTCGCGTTCACATCGAGGGCGAGGTGAGCCGGCTGGTGGACAGTGCCATGCTCGATCGGAAGATCATGCACGGCCAAGGTGCCTCGGACATGCATGATCTTCCGATCGCGACGTTCCGCTTCTACGTCGACCTTGATCCGCGTCCGACGCCCGAACAGGAAGGTCTCCGGAGGGACGTCGCCGTCGTTGAAAGGCTGCTGGACGATGCCGAATGGCCCGTGACCTCCGACGAGATGATCGAGGCCATGAACGATCGGGGCCGCGAGCCCACGAGCCTCGGGCGCGACATGGACAAAACCCGCGCCCGCATCGCTCTTGCCCAATTTCGCCGCGACGGTTGGGTTCGGAGCGTGCGGGTCGGCCAGAGCCTCTGCGGCTGGGTCTGGAGCGACAGGAACATCTCGGACCCGGAATGGCGAGAGCGGTACCAGCGGAGGCTGGACCCCGTTCCCTTGGGTTTTGGGGAGGCGCAGGGCCAGTGCGATATCGTTCGGGTCGTGCCGCTCGAAGGCTTCGCGGTGGTGATTGGGTGAGGTCCGAACGCTAGACCTGGATTGGGAACAGCTTCTTCCCATCCAGGCAGACGTGTCGGAAGACGCCCTCGAAGATCCGATCCTGCGGCGTCAGGACCGTCGACCCCACGGCTACGAAAGGCATATAGCCAACGTACCCGCCGAAGGCGTTCTTGGCGTTCACCGTACCGCAGGCGAAGACGCCGTCGGGCGCGTCGGCGATCTGAGCCCGGACCGCCCAGACGTCCTTGAACAACGCGCTGTCGGGATCCGCGAGCGAGTATCGAACGGAACTCAGCGCCTCCTTGGCAGATGCGTATGCCTGAGCTTCCTTGCGCTCCGCCGCCTCCTTCTCGGTGCGCGCCTTGGCTTCCGCTTCGGTCACCCGCGCCCGTTCGGTGCTTTGGTTCTTGGACGCTGCTGGAGCGGCGGTCGCTATTCCGGCCTGCCCCGGTGGGGCGCTGCTCGACGGTAGTATCGCGCCGATCAACGTGCCGGAGGCCAAAAGGCCGAGCCATCCGAACGACACGAGCCTAGTAAGAGCGGTATAGCCTGGGCGCAGAAGGAACCAGACGAAGATGACCGGCACCGCGAAAATGCCGATCGCTAGCCAGGGGCCAACGGAGCGTCGCTCGTAGGCGTAGAAAGTGTTGACGTCACCATAGGACATCATCGCCTCCGGTTCACTATAGTAGATATTCACTATAGAGAATGGTCAGGCGTTTAGGATTCGTTGCGCTTGCCCCATGAATTTGGGGCAGACGTTCGGAATCAATGTCAGGCGCTTGCGTCTCGAACGGGGGCAAACGCTCGAAGCGCTCGCCGACCAGGTCGACCTCGCCTATTCCTATGTCAGCCAACTTGAACGCGGTAAGCGCAACCCGACGCTTGCTGTAGTCGAACGTTTCGCGGCGGCGCTTGAAGTTGATCCGCTTGTCCTGCTCACGCCTTCGATCAAGGTCTAATAGATAGTGGTTCTTGGTGCTGCTGTTGCAACGTCGCTTCCCCGTAGCGAGGAGCGTTGGAACCCACTAGTTTGCCCAAATGGGGGCGCTTGCCCGCGATAGTTGATGGGCCAGGATGCCGTCGCAGGAACTCACGGGTACGATCTTTAAGGTTGATGGCACCTGGTACATCCGTTTGCTCGGTGAAGGTGGAAACCTCGTCAAGCTGGAAGCCGATAAGCAGCTTCTAGCTCAGCTCGGCGAAGGGCGATCGGTCACCATTGATGGTTACGCTAGCAGAGACCATCTCGGACGCCTGGTGTCGGTCCACTCACGAGAGGTGAAGCCCCTTGGGGGAGCTTCCGGGGCTCTGCCGAAGGCTGAAGCGTCGGCGGAATCCGTGGCGTGGAAAAATAAAATCGCGGCGGAGCTGGAGAAGGGCGTTCCAAATTGGAAGGCCATTGAGGCTGCTACCCGTGACGCAATCGACAGCGATCCAGACTCGATCAGGTTTACGGTGGATGCAGCCCACATCCAGCGCCTGGGTGAGCAGCTTGTCAGTAAGCAGGAAACGGCTCTTTCAGAGCTGATCAAAAATGCCTTCGACGCAGATGCAACCCAGGTCAATCTGGAGTTTTCCGGCCATGGAAAGGTCGGCGGAACGTTAAAAATTACCGACAACGGCGTGGGGATGACGGAAACTGTCATACGTGCGTCGTGGATGCGGATATCGACAAATAATAAAGAAGAAGAGCCACGCTCGCCCGTATTTAGGCGGCTTCGGGCTGGCCGTAAGGGGATAGGACGCTTTTCAGTCCAACGCCTTGGAAAGCAGTTGAACTTTACGTCAAAGCCTGCGGGGGAGACGACAGGATACAAGGTCGTTTTCGATTGGGATCAGGCGTTCAAGCCCGGTGTCGCATTGTCGGACGTCTTCAGTCGGATCGAAAGATTCGAGAAGGAAGCCGACGAGCACGGCACAATTCTCGAAATCGTGGACTTGAGAGATCCCTGGCCCCAGGTCGCGATCGAACGCGTCTGGAAAGCTGTTGTGTTGTTGCAGTCACCATTTCCAATCGGCGAGCCACCGCCTGGGAACGATGCCGATCCAGGCTTCCAGGTCTTCATCAACGATATTTCTCGGGAACAGCAAGCTGAGCTGTTTTCGATCCAAAAGTCATTCTTGGACAAAGCTGTCGCCGAAATCGTGGCGGATATTGACGAATCTGGGCGCGCAACCGTCAGGTTGGTTTCCAAGAAGCTCGATATAGACGAATCTGGAGAATACACTGGGGAATTTCTTCTAACCGGCCCTGTAAATCTCGAGAGTCGATATTTTATCTACGATTCGGCTCTACTTGGGGGAATGAAAGCTTCCCAAGCTTCGCAAATGGGGCGTGAATTCGGTGGAATTCGTATTTATAATAACGGGTTCCGAGTTCAGCCTTATGGCGAGCCGAGCGATGACTGGCTTGGGCTTGCATACGACACTGGCCGCCGAAACCTTCTAATCCCGGCAAACACGCACAATTTCTTTGGTCACGTGTCGTTGTCCAAAGATGAGAACCCCTTGTTCGAGGAAACGAGCAGCCGAGAAGGCTTGATCGACAACGAGGCGTTTAAAGAGCTTCGTATATTTACACGATGGGCTGTCGAATGGTCCGCGCTTCGCGTTGCGGCGGCTCGCAATCGAAAGCAAAGGGCTGGTGATCGCGGATTTACATCTCAGCGAGTAAAACCATCGGTCTTCTTCCAAGAAATTCTCGACAAGCGCACGTCCCATCCCGACGCGCGAGATCCATCTGCCGCAGTAGTTGATGATGTTGTTCTGTCGCAATTTGCTCAGGTAGTGAAGGACTATGAGGAGGTTGTTGAAGCAAAGATCGCGGCATCGATCGAATATGAGGAAATGTTGCGCATTCTAGCGTCGCTTGGATTGTCCATTAGCGTGTTTGGACATGAGATAAAGGGCGCCGAGCGAGCCGTTATCGCTAATTTGCTGCTTCTTGATGATTTTATATCGGAAGTCTCTGATGAGCCGATCCGTAACGAGTTGAGAGAGCAGCATGCCAACCTCGATAGGGCGACGGGGCGGCTATTCGATATTGGTGGATATATTGGCGGGTTGATGTCTCGCACCGAAAGTCGAGACATGCGCGATCTATCTGTTAAGGGGGCTGTGGATCGATTTACCCGACAATTTAATAGCTATATGTCGAAGCAAAATGTCGAATTTGAAGTTGATATCGACCCACCAGAGCTGAGAACAACGCCAATGCACGGCGCTGAATTCGACTCTGTATTGTTAAATTTTCTCACAAACTCAATCAAATCAATGAAAAATGCCAAGGTCCCTGAGAAGCAGGTTCGTATCGAAGCGCGCCGCGTGGGACGGCATGTAAGCTTGGCCTTTGAGGATAATGGCACGGGGATCCCGACAGACATTAGAGATAGAATTTTCGACCCATTCTTCACGACAACCATGGCGGCGGAGGACGACGGGGTCGCAGGTCCTGGTACCGGATTGGGCCTGAAGATCGTCTCGGACATCGCTGAGAGCTATGGCGGCGAGGTGAGGGTGGGGGTGCCGAGTGATGGCTACACGTGCCGTATGGAATTTAGTATTTTAGCGAAGATCGACGAGGAGCGGTAGCATGCCGGCCAAAGGAGTCTTCGTCGACGACGAAGATCGCGAATACGCACAATTACTTAGTACGCGCGATGTGCTGAAGTTCGAGTATCAGGAAGTTTTGCCGATTACCGACCAGGCAATTGCTATTCGTGAAGTTGAGCCGACAATTGTCGCGCTGGATTATCGTCTAGATGAGGTTACGCCGAATATCGATGCTGCGCATACCTACAAGGGTAGCGCGCTAGCCCAAATGTTACGCGATCATGCGATATCAAATCCCGCATCTGATTTTTCTATTATTCTTGTTTCTAACGAGATGAAGCTCAAGGAGTTATATGCTCCCGATAAAACGGCTCACGATCTATTTGATATTGTTTATTCCAAAGAGGAAGTAACGCAGCGCCGGTTGCAAATATCGAAAGAGGTTGCTGCGCTTAGCAATGGCTACGTTACACTTCGCACGCTAAAGGAAAAATACGATCCGGTGGAAATTCTGGCGACTAATGAGGACGAGCGTGAACGCGTTTCTTCTCAAGAAATATTGGTTTCACTTGGAAAAGCATCTGCGCCTCATATCGTTTCCAAGTTTATTTTGCGAAATTTTATAGATCGCCCTGGACTGTTATTGGATGATTGTGACGTTGCCGCAAGACTCGGGGTTGACGGTGCTTCCTTTGCGTTGGCTGCAGAGAAATTGATCGATGCCGGTATTGATTATCGCGGCCTGTTTAGTGAGGGTTGGCGGCGGTGGTGGACTCATCGTGTTGAAGAGTTTGCAGAGGAGAAGGTTGGAGCGCCACTCTTGTCGATGACTGCCGAAGATCGGGCGAAGCGCTTGTCAGAGGTTTTAGAGCTTAAACTTGTACCTGCGGCTTCGCCTTGGAATGGCAGGACCGATGAATACCCGTCGTTTGCATGTGCGTGCTGTCGCCGCCCATCTGAGATGCGTCACTCGCTCGCTGCATTTGACCCCAAAGCGCCGAAGTTCGCCGCGCGTCGTCGCATTTGTTGGGATTGCATTCAGACAGATCGCTATCTCGAACCACCCGCGCGATTGATTGTCGAGGAAACGGACCAAGATCTGGTCGAGAATATCAAGCATCGCGATCGGAAGATTTGATCGGCGATGTCTCAAATAACTGCAGAGGCAGCCGGTAAAGCCATTCGGGTGATTGGAGAGAAGATGCTGGGTGCCGGCATCTTAACTCCAGAGGGAGCAGCGGTTCTTGCTGAAGAATCTTACAAGCTTACCAAGCTCAGAAAAGGTACTTCATGGAAAACGACGGTACCTCGTGCGAGGCCGATAGTCTTTGAGAGATTGAATGATGATAATGGCGATCCTGTAACGATTTTATTATCGGCGGATCGGATCGTTGTTGATCAAGATGATGAAAAGCTTCCACCGTTCTCAAATCTTGATATTTCCATTGAGCTAAATCATCTCACTGGTGAGCCAGTGTGTCGCTGGCATATCGACCGAGCGAATCTCAATCAGCCTGGTCCCCTTTTCCATCTCCAGTTCGGCGGACACCTGCCGGGGTTTCGTGATCGTGAGCTGCCGATCGCCGAGCCTCGATGGTGTCACCCGCCGATGGAGCTAGGGCTTCTATGCGAAGTCATCGCTGCGAATTTCTATATGAGCCAATGGATGTCCTCCTTGAGGGAGGACCCGGCATGGTGCGACGCTATCCAGAAGCTCCAGAAGCTCTGCTACTCGGCGTATGCCAGGAGGCTTAGCGACTGTCTCGAGGTCAGCAGTTCGACGGCACTTTCGCAGATGTGGAACGGTCACTGGGCCTAGATCGCCGGTCTGGGCGCCGTCGACTGCGCATCTCGACTAGCGCTTGAGATAAGAGCGCCGCGTCGGCTTTTACCGTCGAAAGTCCTGCCCAAGCTAGGATTGCCTGATCGGCCTCGAGGCGCGCACCATCAGCATCTCCGTTTCGGAGTTTCTCTTCTACGGAATGGTAGACGGAATCGATCGCGCTATCCGTAGCTTTTGGCATGAGCAATTGAATACGCTCGGCATCTCGGGGTTCGTGCTTGAGAACCCCAGAGCCATATCTGCGGCCGCAAAGCTCAGCCGACAACTGTGAGAATGTTGTGATGAGCGATAGAGCCGCTAATCGACGCTGCGCTAAGGTTGTGTCTTCGTTGAAGAAAACTCGGTGGATGGTGTTGGTGCAATTGTGCCGATCTGGATTGAGTACCAGCCGAGGTCCTGTGTGATGCATCACCGGGAAGAAAGCGTCGGGGATGCGGCCGTCTGAAGGAGCGCTCCAAATCCGCCGTTTCCGGAAGGTGCTTACTGTCTCGCGCCGAACTCTATCATATGTGTCGAGATAGGATGCAATTGGCGAACCCGTTTGAGGATTCTCCGCCGAGACCAGAAACACTCGCCCACCCTGTTTCGCATAATTGCCCAGGTCGTCCGTGGTGAGACTAATTCCAACCGCCGCCCGGAACTTGGAGAGCACAAGGGTGCAGTCAGCTTCAGGAAGTTTCGCTGCTGAGCACGCAGTCCTGTCCAGCACAAAGAAGCGGTTGTCACCAGTGACTAAGCCGATCTGAACTTTGGCAATGCTGCCGATTGTGGTCGCGCATTCAGCCTGGGCAAGGTTTGCGTGAAGGACTTGTGCCTTCGCTGGCATGCTTAAGGCTGCCGGAGAGAAACCATGTTTCACGCCGCTCCATGATGAATTGCTCCATCGTGCGATCAGCTCTTCTAATTCGTCCAACGTTCCCGCATCACCGACCTCAATTGCGCCGGGCGTTGCGGTTAATCGGTGACCATCAGCAAGAAGAATCACGGTCTCTTCATCAGTTCCTTCGTCGAGGAACAAGCGCTCGCGCACCAAAAATGCGGCGCAGCGATCGAAGCGCTCGCCAAGATAGCGGCGAATTGATTCCGCATAGTCAGCCTGCAAAAAGGCGCCAGGTAAAACCCACGCCATTCGGCCATTCTCTTCTAGGAGGCTAACCGCGTGAGATATGAAATACGCCCAGAGGCCTGCGCGGCCCCCAACATCGGCGATCCCCTGCGGCCGCTTCCATAGCGTACGAACCCTGGCCATACCGATGCGATGGTGCGGAATGTAGGGCGGATTCGCCAAAACTACAGAGAACCGCGCCGGCCAGCTTTCGACGTTCACGCAGTCGAGGAAGTCACCCAAGACGAAGCCGTCAGCATCCGTTGGCCCCCCAAACACCGAGGACAGATATTGGAACGCGATTTCATCAATATCGCAGCCAAATATCTGCTTAACCGGTGCCTCGCAGCCATGTCGTTTTAGTGTGTCGCGGGCAGCGGCCAAAAAGCCGCAGCCGCCGAAGCTCGGCTCGAGCACATTGTCACGGGCGCTACGGATTGCCCAGTTTGACAAGATCTGGCTAAGGCGTTCAGGTGTGTAGTAGGCACCAAGCTTGCGTCGCTCCTTCAGCGCGCGATCTTGGAGGGCGGGCTCAATGTGAAGGGGCGTTGCCGTCATGTGCTCATTCAAAGAGCGAATCGAGCGGGGCCAAGCTTAGACATAGCCTTCTTTATACAATCGCAGCCCGATCGCAAACCGTTTCAGGGCTTCGGCGCGCGATCTCCTACGCGTCGCCGCAACTCCTCGACTGTGATGCCGCCGGACCGATGAAGCATTCGGTGGCAATTCGAACAAACACCTACTAGATCTTCGATCTTAGTTTTAGACCCTGGTTCAAGACGCGAAACTTGAACTTTATGATGTGCTTCAATGAAGCCTCGGCCGAGGTTTCCATACTTCTCAAAAAAATCAAATTCGCATACCGCGCAAGCAAACGATTCAAGTTGAGATTTAAATCTTTCGACGAGCAATCGCGATCGCTCCCGTCGTAGGTGGGTTTTCAGAACGGCTGCGCCCTCGCACGCCAGGTAGGGCTCTACGGAGTCGGAAAACCCGTCAGTGTTTGTCGGGCTTAGAGGGTCCATGGCTCGAAGGCCCCACACACCCCCGCCAATGCCATGCACGCTATAAAATAAATCGCGCTTGCCCTTCCAAATCTTGGAGTCAGACGAGCATTCTTGGATCCGCCCTCGAACACTCTGCAACAAGCTTTCTGGATGAGGGCCTGGGAACATGCGCCTGATTGTATCAGCAATTTCTACAGGTCGAGCTTGACCCCCAAGGTTAAGCAGCGCTGATACAACGGTTTCATGGCGAGGAATAATTGTCGATTCTGTAGACATTTATTCCTGAACTTTCTATATCTTGGGGTTTTGGTTAATCTAGGGAGATTGTGGGCCCGGATAAATACCCTTTGCTGGTCTGAAGGCGGGTTTACCCAGTATGCGCACCAGCAAAGCAATAGCGTGGCGAGCATCAATTTCACACAGTTCCACGGCAGGCATCCTCTGCGTCATCGCCCGCCGATCCAGTTGGTTCGCGTCGCTGACTGATCGGAAATGCGCGATGGCGTTCCGACGGTCGACGAGTCGGAGCAAGTCGCGCTCATCAGCCTCATCCAGCAGGCCTGACTTTCGTCCAGCACTTATCGTCTGCTTGAAGGCTGGCCGTTTGGCCGCTTCATACGGCTCGGCACCACGAATTTCCGCTGAGAGGGCATCCAAGCCAATTTGGGCGGCCAACAAGTTCTCGACCAGGCATTGCGACAGCAAGACGACTGAAAGAAAGTTTCCGCATACGTAGGCGTGGCGGACCTCTACGTAAGCCATGTAGGCGGTCGTGCCCCCCGGGATCATCAACGAGCCGCCGCCGCCGAAATCCACTTCTAAGGCAAATAGACGGCGAAAGCGCTCGACGCGATCGTCGAGGTCGTCGTGCAGATCTCCAAGGAGTGTCTTTAAAGCAGCGGTTTCAGACGGCAGGTTGTCGAACATGGGCTTGCCGCGATCAGGGTTCCGGTAGGGCGAAGGTGCGCTGGATATCTCAGAATTGGATACCCAAGCTTCGCGGATTCGCCGTCGTGGCAACAGGGGCGGCTTTTGATGGGTTGAGAGCCGACGACGAAGTCTCCTCGCTAGTCGATGGTGGCGGCTCCTCTCGACGTCGGGAGAAGAGACTGATAGCTTCGTTCTAACGGTTTGGGGTTTGATTTATCACGCTCCCCCGCCCCACGGCCCCCGAATTCGGAGCTCGGCCGTTTCCATTCCGAAAAGCCCAACTCTCTGAATCCCCGCCCGGAATCCGGTGACTACGAATCTGAGGGTCGGACGTTCGAATCGTTCCGGGCGCCATTTTCTCCTAAGCCTTAAATCTACCGCGACAGCGCCTCCTAGCGCTGGGCTCTGGCGCGTTAACGCGACTCATTCCGGGTTCTGGCCGGCGTTTACCTTCTCTGCGTCATTCGGCCGCACAGGGCGGGCGCAAGCGCAACCGTGAAGGGTGATCCCAGGCCCCATTGGCCGTTGAGACCCGTCAGCCGGGCGTTTTTCCGGGTGCGGCGGCAAATTGCCGCTCCGCCTCAGGTTGTCTCATTTACCTTAATTTAAGGCTGAAACCCACAAAGTTTCCACAAGCGAATATTCCGCATAACGGCGATATATATTTGCTGTGGGGGCGACTGTATTGTCTGAGGTCGGAGAAAGAACGATTTCGTTCGCCGGTGAGGTGACGATTTCGAATATCGGTGAGGCTCACGAGCAGCTCGGCGTTTTGCTGCGCGAGCAGGATGCCGTGGTCATCGACGTCGAAGACCTGACCGAGACTGATCTTACCTTCGTCCAGCTCTTGGAATCCGCGCGCCGCAAGGCGGGCGAAAGCGGCGTCGGCCTGTCGCTCAACAAGCCGGCCGCCGGCGCCCTTCTGGAAGTCCTCCGGCGCGGTGGGTTCCTCGACGACAACACCTCGGACCGCGCCAAGTTCTGGCTTCAAGGGGCAGCTCAATGACCGCCATCCTCACCGTCGACGACTCCGCCTCCATCCGCCAGGCGATCAAGATCGCCCTGAGCGGCGAGGGCTATGCCGTGACCGAGGCCGTCAACGGCCAGGACGGCCTGGACAAGGGCAGCGCCGGCGGCTTCGACCTGATCGTCACCGACCTGAACATGCCGGTCATGGACGGCCTGGCCATGATCCGCGAGCTGCGTCAGCGCCCGGCCGGCGCCGGCGTGCCGATCCTGTTCCTGACCACCGAATCCGACGCCGAGATCAAGGCGCAGGCCAAGGCCGCCGGCGCGACTGGCTGGCTGACCAAGCCCTTCGACCCTGAACAGCTGGTCCGGGTCGTCAAGAAGGTCCTCGCCAAGTGAGCGGCCAGGATCCCGTCGAAATCTTCCGCCAGGAAGCCCAGGAGCTGTTCGAGGACATCGAGCAGGGCCTGCTGGACCTGGCGCATCGCCCCGGCGACCGCGACCTGGTCGACGCGGTGTTCCGCGGGCTCCACACGCTGAAGGGCTCGGGCGCCATGTTCGGCTTCGACGCCCTGGCCGCCTTCACCCACCACTGCGAAACCGCCTTCGACCGCGTCCGCAAGGGCGAGGTCGCCGCCACGACCGAGCTGGTCGGCGCCGTCCTGGCCTGCCAGGACCACATGCGCGCCCTGGCCGAGGGCCGTCCCGCCGAACAGGCGACCGGCGAAGCCCTGCTGGCCGAGCTGCACCGCGTGGTCGCCAGCGCCGGCGACCCGGCCGCCGCGACCGCTGTCGCCGCTGCTCCCGCCGCTCCGGGCCTCAACACCTGGCGCGTGACGTTCAGCCTGCCGGCCGACGCCCTGGTCAACGGTACCCGCCCCCTGCCGCTGCTGGACGAGCTGCGCGACCTGGGCGAATGCACGGTCGTCGCCGTCACCGACGCCATTCCCGATTTCGACGCCCTGGTCCCCACCGAATGCCACCTGGCCTGGGACGTGACCCTGGTCACCAAGCACGGTCGCGACGCGATCGAGGACGTATTCATCTTCGTGATCGACGACATGACCCTGGAGATCCAGGATCTGACCGCCGCCCCGGTGGAAGCTGTCGTTGAGGCCGTTGTCGAAGCCGCGCCGACCGCCGTCGCCGCGCAAGCCGCCGCCGCCGCGCCGGAAGCCGCCAACGAAGGCCGCGCCGCCAAGGCCGGCGGCGACACCGTCCGCGTCCCGGCCGAGCGCCTGGACGAGATGATGGATCGCGTCGGCGAACTGGTCATCGCCCAGTCGCGCCTCAAGCAGCTGGCCGCCAGCAGCAGCGACATCGCTCTTCGCGCCGTCGCCGAGGAAATCGAGCGCCTGGCCTCGGAAATGCGCGACACCATGATGGTCGTCCGCATGGTGCCGATCGCCCAGCTGTTCGGTCGCTTCCGCCGCCTGATCCACGACCTGGCCCGCGACACCGGCAAGACCATCGAGCTCTCGACCGAGGGCGAGGCCACCGAGCTGGACAAGACGGTCATCGAGCGCCTGGCCGATCCGCTGATCCACCTGATCCGCAACTCGGCCGACCACGGCCTGGAAACCCCCGAACAACGCGTCGCCGCCGGCAAGCCGGCGACCGGCCACATCGTGCTGGCCGCCCGCCAGTCGGGCGCCGAGGTGGTGATCACCATCACCGACGACGGCCGCGGCGTCGATCGTGCGCGCGTCCGCGCCAAGGCCGAGGAGAACGGCCTGATCCAGCCGGGTCAGGTGCTGAGCGACAACGAGCTGCTGCAGCTGATCTTCGCCCCCGGCTTCTCGACCGCCGCGGCGATCACCAACCTGTCGGGTCGCGGCGTCGGCATGGACGTCGTCAAGAAGACCATCGAGGGCCTGCGCGGCGCGATCGAGATCAACAGCACGCCGGGCCATGGCTCGGTGGTGTCGCTGCGCATCCCGCTGACCCTGGCGATCATCGACGGCCTGCTCGTGCGGGTCGGCTCGAGCCGCTACGTCATCCCGCTGTCCTCGGTCGAGGAATGCGTCGAGCTGCCGGTCGAGCAGGACCTGCGGTCCGCCGGCCGCAGCCTGATCACCCTGCGCGACCAGCTGGTGCCGTTCATCCGCCTGCGGCAGATGTTCGCCACGGGCCTGGCCCCCGATCCGCACCAGAAGATCGTCGTGGTCTCCACGGGCCAGGAGCGCGTGGGCCTGGTCGTCGACCAGATCCTGGGCGACCACCAGACCGTCATCAAGCCGCTGTCGCCCTTCCACGCCGACGTCGGCGCCTTTTCGGGCGCGACGATCCTGGGCGACGGGGGCGTGGCGCTGATCCTCGACATCGGCTGCCTGGTGGCGGCCGGCCAACGCCAGGACGCGCAGCTGCGCGCCGCCGGCTGAGGGGGCTGACATGAACACCGAACTCTCCACCGGTCCGATCGAAGCCCTGACCTTCGACCTCTATGGCGAGACCTTCGCCCTGGAGGCCAGTCTGGTGCGCGAAGTGCTGGACCTGCTGCCCGAGACCGGCGTGCCCGGCGCGCCGGCCTTCGTCGGCGCCGTGATCAACTTCCGGGGCCGGGTCATCCCCCTGGTCGACCTGCGCGTGGCCTTCGACATGGACGTGCGCGAGCCGACCATCGATAGCCGCATCGTGGTGATCGAGCACGCCCTGGACGGCGAGCCCACCCTGATCGGCCTGCGCGCCGACAAGGTGCACGAGGTCACCTCCATCGATCGCGCCATCACCGAGGACGCGCCCCGCGTCGGCCTGCGGTGGCGCGCGGACTTCATTCGCCTGCTGGCCCGTCGGGACGGTGACGTGATCGTCATTCCCGACCTCGACCAGATCTTCGCGGCGCGCGGCCAGTCGACCGCCACCGTCACCCCTATCAACGCGCTGCAAGCCTGAGCCGGAACCCCATCATGCGCTTCACGATCAAACTCAAGCTTGGCCTCGCCTTCGGCCTTCTCATCGTCCTGATGACGGTCTCGACGCTGCTCGGCATCAACTCGCTGAACAAGATCAACTCGGCCCAGACCGCGATGATCACCGGCCCGATGGCCCAGATGCAGCGCGTCCAGGCCGCCAACATCGCGCTGCTGCAGATCACGCGCGCTCAGAAGAACATGGGCCTGGCGTCCGACAACGAAGAGCTGCGCGGCCAGAACGGCAAGGCCGACAAGGCGCGCAAGCAGGTCCAGTCGCTGATCGACGAGGGCATCGCCCAGGCCCGCAGCGAAGAGTCCAAGGCCAAGTGGGTCGCCCTGAACCAGGACTGGGAAGGCTACGCCGCCATCGACCTGAAGATGCGCGACCTGATGATGAGCGGCCACCGCGCCGAAGCCGTCGGCATGATGGCGACCACCCAGCGCCCGCTGACCAACGCCGTCACCGCGCGCGTCGACGACCTGGTGGCCTTCAACGAGCAACAGCTGAAGGACGCCGACGAGGACGGCAACAAGACCTTCGCCGGCTCGCGTAACTTCCTGATCGGCGTGCTGGTCGGCTCGCTGCTGCTGGCCGCCGCCGCCGCCGCCTGGATCTCGATCACCATCAGCAAGGGCCTGGGCAAGATCGCCAGCCTGGCCGACGCCGTCGCCCTGGGCGACCTGGACCAGCGCGTCAACGTCACGACCAACGACGAGATCAAGGACCTGGTCGAGACGGTCAACAAGATGACCGAGAACCTGCGCGCCACGGCCGCCGTGGCCGACAAGGTGGCCGACGGCGACCTGACCGTCGAAACCAAGCCGCTGTCGGACAAGGACACCCTGGGCATCGCCCTGCAGCGCATGGTCGAGCGCCTGCGCGGCGTGGTCTCGGACGCCATTTCGGCCTCGGAGAACGTCTCGGCCGGCAGCCAGGAGCTGTCGTCGGCCTCGGAGCAGGTCAGCCAGGGCGCCACCGAGCAGGCCTCGTCGGCCGAAGAGGCTTCGGCCTCGATGGAAGAGATGGCCTCCAACATCAAGCAGAACGCCGACAACGCCGCCCAGACCGAGAAGATCGCTCGCCAGTCGGCCCAGGACGCCGAGGCCTCGGGTGACGCGGTCAACCGCGCCGTCGACGCCATGCAGACGATCGCCGAGAAGATCGCCATCGTGCAGGAGATCGCGCGTCAGACCGATCTGCTGGCCCTGAACGCCGCCGTCGAGGCTGCCCGGGCTGGTGAACACGGTCGCGGCTTCGCCGTCGTCGCCTCGGAAGTGCGCAAGCTGGCCGAGCGCTCGCAGACCGCCGCCACCGAGATCAGCGCCGTGTCGTCGAATACCGTCAAGGCCGCCCAGTCGGCCGGCGAGATGCTGACCACCCTGGTGCCGAATATCCGTCGCACCGCCGAGCTGGTCAGCGAAATCAGCGCCGCTTGCCGCGAGCAGGACATCGGCGCCTCGCAGATCAACGAAGCCATTCAGCAGCTGGACAAGGTCACCCAACAGAACGCTTCGGCTTCGGAGCAGATGTCGGCGACCTCGGAAGAGCTGGCCGCCCAGGCCGAAGAGCTGCAGACCTCGATCGCCTACTTCCGCCTGTCGAACGGTTCGGGCCAGGGCGCCCGCAAGGCCGCCGCGCCGGTGGTTCGCCTGCCGGCCCGCACTGCGAAGCCGGCCGCCGTGTCCAAGGCCCCGTCGCGCAAGGCGCCGCGCGCCGTCGCCGCTCAGCAGGCTCGCGCCCAGGGCTTCGCCCTGGACCTGAGCCAGGGCGGCCCGGACGCCGACGACCGCGAATTCACCGAATACTAGTTCACTGACCCTCGACCCGCTCACGCCGAAGGATCCAGACCATGCGCTTTACGATTAAACTTCAGCTTGGTCTGGCCTTCGGCCTGATCATCGCCCTTCTGATCACCGCCACCCTGTTTGGCGTGAACAGCCTCTCCTCGACCAATCGCGACATGAACGCGATGGTCGACGGTCCGGCGGTGCGCCTGCAGGCCGCCCAGCAGCTGAACATCCACCTGCTGAACGTGGTCCGGTTCGAAAAGAACATGGTCCTGGTCGACACTGCCGAGGAGGTGAAGGCCCTCGAGGCTTCGGTCGACAAGGAAAAGAAGTCGTTCGAGACCCTGCTGGCCAAGGCCGAGGGCCTGGCCACCGCCGAAGGCAAGCCCAAGTGGCAGTCGCTGGGCGACGCGTTCGAGCGCCTGGTCGCCGCGCATGACACGGTCTACGGCCTGGCCCTGAGCAATAACGACGAGGCCGCCACGGCCGTATCGATGGGCGAAGGCCGCAAGGCCGTCACCGAAGCCGCCGCCCAGGTGCAGGAGCTGGTCGAGCTGTCGCAAGCCCAGCTGAACGCCGCCACCGATAAGGCCGATGTCGACTTCGAGAAGGTCCGCACCAGCCTGATCGCCCTGGCCGTCGTCTCGCTGCTGATCGCCGCCGCTGCGGCCGTCTACATCTCGACCATGGTCAGCAAGGGCCTGAACCGCGCTTCGGACGCCGTCCGCGCCGTGGCCGAGGGCGACCTGACCAAGACCATCGACATCACCACCAAGGACGAGATCGCCGACCTGCTGGGCCATGTGAACGTCATGATCGAGCGCCTGCGCGGCGTGGTCTCCGACGCCATCTCGGCCTCGGAAAACGTCTCGGCCGGCAGCCAGGAACTCTCGGCCGCCTCGGAGCAGGTGAGCCAAGGCGCCACCGAGCAGGCCTCGTCGGCCGAAGAGGCCTCGGCCTCGATGGAAGAGATGGCCGCCAACATCAAGCAGAACGCCGACAACGCCGCCCAGACCGAGAAGATCGCTCGCCAGTCGGCCCAGGACGCCGAGGCCTCGGGCCAGGCCGTGAACAAGGCCGTCGACGCCATGCAGACGATCGCCGAGAAGATCGGCATCGTGCAGGAGATCGCGCGCCAGACCGATCTGCTGGCCCTGAACGCCGCCGTCGAGGCTGCCCGGGCCGGTGAGCACGGCCGTGGCTTCGCCGTCGTCGCTTCGGAAGTGCGCAAGCTGGCCGAGCGCTCGCAGACCGCCGCCGCCGAGATCAGCGCCGTGTCGTCGGATACCGTCAAGGCCGCCCAGTCGGCCGGCGAGATGCTGACCACCCTGGTGCCCAACATCCGCAAGACCGCCGAGCTGGTCTCGGAGATCAGCGCCGCCTGCCGCGAGCAGGACATCGGCGCCTCGCAGATCAACGAAGCCATCCAGCAGCTGGACAAGGTCACCCAACAGAACGCTTCGGCTTCGGAGCAGATGTCGGCGACCTCGGAAGAGTTGGCCGCCCAGGCCGAAGAGCTGCAGACCTCGATCGCCTACTTCCGCACCAGCGCCAACGGCCATGCCGCGCCACGTCGCCCGGCCGCCCGCCCGGCGGCCAAGCGTCCGGCCGCGCCGACCGCCCGCAAGCCCGCCGCGCCGACCCGCAACACGGTCGCCGCCCAGCAGGCCCGCGCCACGGGCTTCGCTCTGGACCTGACCAACGGCGGCCCGGACGCCGACGACGCCGACTTCCGCGAGTACGCCTAATGGCTGGCGCTTCCGACCACCAGTTCGTCACCCTGGGCCTCGGCGCCGAGGTCTTCGCGGTGTCGGTCTCGCACGTGCGCGAGATCCTGGACTATCAGGCGCCGTTCGCGATCCCGGAAGGGCCCAGCTACCTGATGGGCCTGACCGATGTGCGCGGCCGGGGCACCCCGACCATCGACCTGCGCATGAAGCTGGGCCTGCCGCCCGTCCCGCCCAACGGCGCGACCCGCATCCTGGTGCTGGACGTGCAGCTGGAGGACCGGGTGCTGTCGCTGGGCCTGATCGCCGACCGCGTCATCGAGGTCGTGGCCTTTTCGGAAGGCCAGATCGAGGCTGCGCCGGACATCGGCGTGCCGTGGCGCTCGGAATACATCCAGGGCGTGGTGCGGCGCGACTCTTCCTCTGGGAATGGGGGCTTCGTGGTCATCTTCGACCTCGCCCGCCTGCTGACCACCCAGGACGCCGCCGCCCTCAGCCAGGCGGCCTGACGCCAGTCCCGGCGGCCCAGAAGGGGCCGCTCGTAAAGGACGGCGCGTAGACGCCGCGAACGGAGAAACCCGTGTCGAGACAATCCGCCGCCGCACTTCAGGCGACCGAAATCGAACAGCTCAGCGCGCGCAATTTCCAGCGCCTGGCGACGTTCATCCAGGACTACAGCGGCATCAAGATGCCGGCCAACAAGCGCACCATGCTGGAAGGCCGCCTGCGCCGCCGCATGCGCGCCACCCGGATCGGCGACGTCAACGAGTACTGCCGCTTCCTGTTCGAGGAGGACGGCCTGGCCTCCGAGACGATCCACCTGATCGACGCGGTGACGACCAACAAGACCGAGTTCTTCCGCGAGCCGGCCCACTTCGACTTCCTGATCGCCAAGGGTCTTCCCGCCCTGGCGGCGAAGGGCAAGCGCGAGATCAAGATCTGGAGCTCGGCCTGCTCGACGGGCGCCGAGCCCTACACGATCGCCATGGTCATGGACGAGTTCTGCGAGAAGCAGCGTGGCGTCGACTACTCGATCCTGTGCACCGACATCTGCACCGAGGTGCTGGACCAGGCCATCGCCGGCCGTTTCTCGGAACAGATGATCGAGCCGGTCTCGAACGTCCGCCGCCAGCGCTACCTGATGCGCAACCGCGACGCCTCGCGCAACGAGGTGCGCATCCGCGCCGACCTGCGCAGCAAGCTGTCGTTCGCGCGCCTGAACCTGATGGACGACGCCTATCCGATCGAGACCGACCTCGACATCGTCTTCTGCCGCAACATCCTGATCTATTTCGACAAGCCGACCCAGGCCAAGGTGCTCAAGCGCCTGTGCAACCATCTGGCCCCTGGCGGGTATCTGTTCCTGGGGCACTCTGAATCGATCGTCGGCATCGACCTGCCGGTCGTCCAGATCGCCAACACCGTGTTCCAGAAGCGGTAGGAGTCAGCATGGTCGTGGCCCGGAAGATCCGAGTTCTGATCATCGACGATTCCGCCACCGTGCGGCAGACCCTGGCCTCGATCCTGTCGGAGGATCCGCAGATCGAGGTGCTGGGCGTGGCGTCGGATCCGTTCGTCGCGGCCAAGCGCATCGCCGAGGAAATCCCCGACGTCATCACCCTGGACGTCGAGATGCCGCGCATGGACGGCATCACCTTCCTGCGCAAGCTGATGGCCCAGCGGCCGATCCCGGTGGTGATGTGCTCGTCCCTGACCGAGGCGGGGTCGGAGACCCTGCTGCAGGCCCTCGAGGCCGGGGCGATGGATATCATCCTCAAGCCCAAGATGGGCGTGGCCGACCACCTGCTGGAATCCAAGATCCGCATCTGCGACGCGGTGAAGGCCGCGGCCGGGGCCAAGATCGCCGGCTCCAAGCGGGTGATCCCGCAGATCGCGCGCCCGGACCACGAGCCGCAGAAGAAGCTGACCGCCGACGCCATGCTGCCGCCGCTCCCAATTTCTAAAGGGGGCGCCGTCAAAGCCATGGCCCGCACGACGGAATCGATCATCTGCATCGGCGCCTCGACGGGCGGGACCGAGGCGCTGCGCGTGCTGCTGGAAGCCCTGCCGCCGGACTCGCCGGGCATCGTCATCGTCCAGCACATGCCCGAGAAGTTCACCGCTTCGTTCGCCAAGCGCCTCGACAGCCTGTGCGCGGTCGAGGTGAAGGAAGCCGAGGACGGCGACACCGTGCGTCGCGGCCGGGTGCTGATCGCGCCGGGCAACAAGCACACGCTGCTGGAGCGCAGCGGCGCCCGCTACTACGTCACGGTCAAGGACGGCCCGCTGGTCTCGCGCCACCGGCCGTCGGTCGACGTGCTGTTCCGCTCGGCCACCCGCTCGGCCGGCTCCAACGCCGTGGGCGTGATCATGACCGGCATGGGCGACGACGGCGCGCGCGGCATGTCCGAGATGAAGGCGGCCGGGGCGTTCACGCTCGCCCAGGACGAGGCGACCTCGGTGGTGTTCGGCATGCCGAAGGAAGCCATCGCGCTGGGGTGTGTCGATCGGGTGGTTCCGCTGCACAACCTGACAGTCGAGATGCTGCGGGCGGCGAACCGGTAGGGCCGCGCCGCACATCCCTCTCCCCTTGTGGGAGAGGGTGGCCCGCGAAGCGGGTCGGGTGAGGGGTTGAAGACAGAAAACGCCGCGACCGCCCATCGGCTAGTTGCGGCGTTTCTGTTTGTGCGACCCCTCATCCGTCGCCTTTGGCGACACCGTCTCCCGCAAGGGGAGAAGGGCAGGATTTAGAACAGTAGGTCGTCGTCCTCGACCGCTTCCGCCACCTCGACCTCGACCGGCGCCTCGCCCAGACCCTCGGTCAGCGCGCGGTGGACCTCGCGCTCCTGGGCCATGGTGTACTGCTTGGCCAGCTTGTCGCTCAGCGGACGCAGGGCGGCGGCGATGTCGGCGGTGTAGATCTCGTCGTCGCCGGCCAGGTCCAGCAGCTGGTTGGCGGCGGCGTCCAGCACCGAGCCAATCTGCTTGTGGAAGTCGAAGCGCTGGGACGCGCGGCGCAGCATGTCGACGACCTCGGCGCCTTGGCGGGCCACGGCGTTAAGGGCGGTGTCGACGCCGTCGCCGGCCTTGCCGATGCGGGCGACCGCGTCGCTCAGCACGTTGGCGGCCGCGGCGGCCTTGCCGTCCTCGCCATCCTTGGCGGCTTCGCGCTGGCCCAGGGCCTCGGCGGCGTTGAACAGGCCTTCGAGGGCGCTGGTCGTGTGGCCGGCCGACTTCTCCAGGTGGATGGCGTGCTGGCGCAGTTCGATGGCGATGACGCCCAGCGGCTTGCCGGTCTCGCCGATGCGGCTGCACTTCAGCGTGGTGTTCAGCGCCATCATCTGCACGTCGGCGCGGATGTTCTGGATGCCGGCGATGCGTTCGGTCAGCTCGCGGGCCGAGACGGCGGCCGAGCGGCTGACGTTTTCGGCGGCCTGTTCGCCGGCGGTCATGTCGCCGACCAGTTCCAGGGCCTGGCCGACATTGCCTTCCAGGTTGCGCAGGAAGTTGGTCTCGGCGCCGCCGGCGGTGTTCGCGGTCTGGCCCGAGGCCAGGTCGCGCAGGCGCAGCAGCTCGGTGGCGTCGGCGGCCATGCCGATGATGTTCTGGCCGATGCGCGAGACGTCGCGGTGGAAGTCTTCGGCCGTCGCGCTCGTCTGGGCGCCCAGCAGGCGATGGACGAAGGCGTGCGCGCGGGCGCGGGGCTCGGCGTCCAGAGCGGCGATCTCGCGCGACTCGTCGAGGAACTTGAGGCCCGCCTGGACGTGCTCGATCCGCTGGCGGGTGATGTCGCCGATCTGCAGGGCCGCGAGACCCGAGCCGACCTTCTTCTGGACGTCGCGGGCCAGGGCCGCGACGCTGGTGGCGACCTGGGCGATCTTGGCGTGGTGGTCGGCGATGGCGCCGGCGCTGGCGGTCAGGGCGTCCGGCACGGCGGGCAGCAGGGCCACGCAGTCGCGCGCCAGATCCTGCTCATGCAACAGGGCCCCGCGCAGGGTGTGGTCGAGGCCAGCCAGCTCGCCGGCGAAGGCGTCCAGCTGGGTGCGACCCAGGTCGATGCAGTCGTAGATCTCCTGGGCGAAGATCGCGAACTCCGGCCCGGCGGCGGCGATGCCGCCCGAGGTGATCTTGATGTTGATGGCGAAGACCCGGAGATAGGCCAGGTGCTGGCGCATCTCCTCGATGCACGCGCCCAGGCGGTCGCCGAACTTGACCAGTTCGCTGACCCGCTCGCGGCGGGCGCCCAGGCTGTCGGGCAGGGACTTCAGGGACTCGGCGGCGCGGGCCAGGTCGGCGGTGGTGCTCGACACCGTCTCGGCGTCCAGATTGCCGCGCATGCTGTCCAGGCCGGTGATCAGGGCGCTGACGCCGTCGACCGCGCGCGACAGGACGTCACCGGCTTCCAGGAAACGGCTTTCGACCACCTGACGGGCGGACTCCAGACGCTGACTGATCCGTGCGCCCTCGCTGGACGAGGTCGTGGTCTGCGAGACCGTCGCTTCTGCTGACAAGCCCATGAATTCGCCGGCTGTTTTTCTCAGCCCCCAGTATCGCGTCGATGTGCGAAGGTGGGGTAAAGATCAGCGGAAAATTTCAGCAGTTCAGGCGCTGATCGCCGTGTCCTGATCATTGTCGGCGCGCGCGTCCATGGCCTCGCCGATGGCGGCGAAGAGCGCCGCGGTGGTGATCGGCTTCTGCAGGTGGACATCGGCCCCGGCCTCGCGGCTGGCGCGGACATGTTCGGGCCGGGCATTGGCCGTCAGCATGATGATCGGCGCGCGTGGCGCCCCCATCGAAATCTCGAGCGCGCGGATCCGGCGGACCGCTTCCAGGCCGTCCATGACCGGCATCTGCATGTCCATCAGGACGAGATCGGGCGGAGACAGGCCGTACATCTCGACCGCCTCGAGGCCGTTCTCGACCGAGACGATGTCGGCGACGTCGGCCAGCATCAGCTCGACGACCTTGCGGTTGGTCGGGTGGTCGTCGGCGACCAGCACGCGCGGCGCGCCGGACGGGGCCTCTACGGCGTCGTCGCTCTGGGGCGTGGTCTGCTCGCACGCCGCCAGGGGCAGGGCGAACCAGAAGGACGAACCGACCTCGGGGGTGCTGTCGCAGTCGAGCGCGCCGCCCATCAGTTCGATCAGCTCGCGCGAGATGGCCAGGCCCAGGCCCGTGCCGCCAAAGCGCCGGGTGAACGAGGCGTCGGCCTGCTGGAAGCGCTCGCAGATTCGGGCCTTGGTGGTTTCGTCGAAGCCGATGCCGGTGTCGGTGACCGTGAAGCGGGTGCGGCCCTGATCGTCCAGGGTCACGGCTAGAGAGACCTCGCCCCGGTCGGTGAACTTGACGGCGTTGCTGAGCAGGTTGGTTAGCACCTGACGCAGGCGGGCGCTGTCGCCGGTGACGGCCCGGTCGGCGCCGACCTCGACCGCGACGCTCATGCGCACGCCCTTTTCGTCGGCGCGCAGGGCGCACAGCGCCGCCACCGAGCGGGCCATGTCGCCTAGCGCGAACGGCGCGTCTTCGATCATCATCTGGCCGGCCTCGATGCGGACCAGGTCCAGCACGTCCGACAGCAGGCGTTCCAGGCTGCGGCCCGAGGCCGAGATGATGTCGACCAGCTCGCGCGCGCGGGGATCCGTGCAGGTCTTCGACAGCAGGTCCGCCCCGGCGAGGATGCCGTTCAGCGGGGTGCGGATCTCGTGGCTCATATTGGCCAGGAAGGCGCTCTTGGCCTGGCTGGCCTGTTCGGCCTGTTCCAGGGCCGCGCCCAGGGCGTCGGTCGCGGCCTTCCGGGCGGTGATGTCCTCGCCCAGGGTGATCAGGTGGCGCGCGCCGACATCGTCATAGGTGGCCAGGGTCTTGATCACCAGGTGACGGGTCTCGTCGCCGACCTGCAGCGTCTCGTCCAGCACCTGCATCTCGCCGCTGCGCAGGACCTCGGCCTCGACGGCGCGGGCGCGGGCGGCGCGTTCGGGGGTCAGCACCTGGTCGATGGTCTTGCCGATCGACTCGTCGGCGACCAGGTTCAGGGCGTCCTCGGCGGCGCGGTTGATCAGGACGTAGCGGCGGTCCTCGACGTTTTTGACCGTCAGCGGCAGCGGCAGGAGCTGCAGCACGGTGCGCAGGAAACCCTGGGTTTCCACCTCTTCGGTCACGTTGCGGGCGGTGGCCAGCAGGCGGACGATGTGCCCTTGCGGGTCACGGACCGGGGCGATGGTGGTGTCGCAATAGACCCGGGCCTTGGACGCCCCGCCCAGGAAGGCGCGGAAGCGGGCGACCGTGCCGTCGGCGGCCAGGTTGAACGAGCGGTCCAGCGAGAAGCGGCTTTCCTCGGGCCACAAAGCGCGCCAGTCGGCGGCGACTCCGGAGGGCTCGCCGAACAGGGTCAGGGCATTCTGGTTGGCGTGCTCGACGACGCCGTCGGTGCGCAGGATCCAGGCGCTGTCCTGGTTGGCCTCGAGAATGTTCAGATAACCGTAGGCGCAGGTCGACTCGGAAGACGCGCGAGGATCGGGTTCAAATTCTGGCTGCGACATAAGGCGCCTGCGACTTCCGGACCAGCATAGGCTCACGCTTGGCTGAAAAGACCGTTAAGTGCGCAAGCCGACAGGCGGGGGCGTTGCTGCGGCCGGCGCATGCGCCCACATTCGGCGCTCTTCGAATCCCGCAGGACGCCCATGACCGACATCGACGACCGTATCGCCGCGGCGGCCTTCCGCCGTCTGGTCGAGCACCTGCGGATGCGGACCGACGCCCAGAACGTCGACCTGATGGGCCTGGCCGGCTTTTGTCGCAACTGCCTGGGCGACTGGGTCAGCGAGGCCTCGGACGGCGCTCTGACCAAGGAAGCCGGGCGCGAGGCGGTCTACGGCATGCCGATGTCCGAGTGGAAGGCCAACCACCAGACGGCGGCGACGCCCGAGCAGCTGGCCCGCATGGACGCCAGCGTGGCCCTGAACAAAAAGCTCCGCGCCGCGCAGGATGGCGGCGCGGAGTAAGACCTACTTCGTCGGCTTGATCTCGAGGATCGACCCGTCCAGCCCGTAGGCCAGGGGTTCGATGGCGATCGAGCGGCGATGGTCGCCGCCGCCGGGCAGCAGGGTGTCGTGGTAGAAGAACCAGGTCTTGCCCCTGACCCGCAGGATCGCCTGGTGGTTGGTCGAGATCTTCAGATAGTCGAGGATCACGCCGCGATAGGCGTAAGGGCCCATGGGGCTCTTGGCCGTTGCGTAGACGATCTGGCCCGGCCAGCCGGTCGAGAAGCTGAAATAGTAGAGGCCGTCTCGCTTGTGCAGAAACGGAGCCTCTCCGTACTTCTTCTTCGGGTCAGCGGCCGGGAAGCCGGTGACGGCGATGTCCTGGATGGGGCCGGCCAGGCTCTTCATGTCCGCGCCCAGCTTGACGATCTTGGGCACGCGGGTGCCAAAGACCATGTAGGCCTGGCCGTCGTCGTCGATCAGCACCTGCGGATCGATCGGCTCGGCCCCGGCATTGGCGTCACGGGCCTTGTCGACCAGGGGCGCGCCGATGGCGTCGGTGAATGGGCCCTCGGGCTTGTCGGCCACCGCCACCCCGATCTTGTCGCCGCCGACCGGGGCGTAGAAATAGTACTTGCCGTTCCGGTAGGCCGCCTCGGGCGCCCAGGCCTTGGCGTCGGGCTTGGCCCACTTGAACACCGTCACGCCCAGGAACGCGCCGCCATCCGTCCAGGTCTTCAAGTCCTTGGAGGTGTAGAGCCGCCAAGTGGTCGAGTCCCAGTACTTGCCCGAGTTCGAGGCGTCGTCGGTGGCGTAGAGGTAGTAGCCGCCGTTGAAGGCATGCGGCGACGGGTCGGCGTTGAAGCGCTGGCTGATCGGCTCGCCGGCCAAGGCGGGACCTGCGATCAAGGCCGCGAGCAGGAGGGGAAGGGACTTCATGGCGGCTCCTATTGCGGCGGCGTGGCTTGGGCGGGGCGGGCCTTGTCGGGCGTCGTGCCGTCGCCGGCGAACGGTTCGAGGCGGAAGCTGACGCGGGTCGGCTCCAGCTTGGGGCGGTACTTCATGTGCGGCAGGCCAAAGCCGTTCCAGGTGGTGTCGCCGCCGACGCCCCACTGCACGGCGTCGACCAGCAGGGTCCCGTCGCCATGCGGGATGATGTCGGTGGACTTCCTGGTTCCGGGCGGGCGGCGATAGAGGTCCTCGTAGGGGAAGGCCAGGGCGGCCATCATCAGCGGCTTTTCGCCGGTGACCCGCACGCCGCGACCGGCCCCGGACAGCTCCATCCAGCGCACGTCGATCTTGTTGCCGGTGTCCTGGGGCCGGATGTAGTCGTGATCCTGCGCCGCCACCGCCCCGCGCCACAGGCCGATCGGGGCCGAGGTATAGCGGTCGACATAGGTCTCGTGCGGACCGCGGCCGTACCATTCGACGGTCTTCAGGGCCGAGGGGACGGTGAACCACAGGCCCACCCGCACCGGCGGCGGCAGATCGTCCTTCAGTGGTGTCAGGTCGCCGGTCACCGCCACCGTGCCGTCGCCGGCCATCACATAGGTGGTCACGAAGCGCGCCGCGCCCGCGCCCAGGGCATGCTCGACGACAATGCGGCCGGCCTTTGTGTCGACGCTGATCGAGCGCGTCTGGCGCTGCCGGGTCATCTGCTGCCAGGGGCGCTGCAGGCTCGAGAGGCCGGTGCCCAGATCGTTGTCGGTCTCGGCCCGCATGAAGTTGGGCTGGCCGCCGCGCGCCAGCACGACGCCGTCCTTGGCGTAGCTGTCGACCAGGCCGGTGGCGCGGTCGATCTTCAGCACCGCCCCGGCGGCCGCCAGGGTGACGGCGTCCTTGCCGTCGGTGGCGGTCACGGCGCCAGCGCGGGT
Organism: Caulobacter sp. GW821-FHT11E11; assembly: GCF_058808315.1. Taxonomy (NCBI): domain Bacteria; kingdom Pseudomonadati; phylum Pseudomonadota; class Alphaproteobacteria; order Caulobacterales; family Caulobacteraceae; genus Caulobacter; species Caulobacter sp. GW821-FHT11E11. Next base: position 317,804 of record NZ_JBXARO010000004.1, on the reverse strand, counting down.
CGTTTGCGCCTGCGCCGAGGACTTCAGGGCGAACTGCTCCCAGCCGACGACATAGCCTTCCGGCGTCAGCGGGACCGCGCCGGCCTTGGCCTTGGCGCGGAGGGTGACGAAGTACTCCGCGCCCGGCTTGCGTGCGCTGGGCAGGGGCAGGGCGATCGCCTGGCGCCCGCGCGCCGCCGTGGCCAGATCGGGCAGGGCGCCCGAGGCGATGGCGACGCCGTCCTCCTCCAGCACCCAGTCGAAGGCAAAGCCCGACAGGTCGCGGAAGTCGTGGCGGTTGATGACGGTGACCTTGCCGCCGGCCTCGTCGAAGCCCTCGAACTGGATCGGCGAGAGCACCTTCTGGGCCTCGTAGACCTGGGGATTGGCCGTGCGGTCCGACTGGATCAGGCCGTCGCCGAACTCGATGTCGCCGCCGGGATTGGGCCCGTACTCGCCGCCGTCGCCCCAGTAGCGGCGACCGTCCTTCGTATAGCGGTACATGGTCTGGTCGACCCAGTCCCAGATGAAACCGCCCTGCAGCTTGTCGTACTTGTAGATGGTGTCCCAATAGTCCTTGAGATTGCCGCCCGAGTTGCCCTGCATGTGGGCGTACTCGCACTGGATCATCGGCTGGGTGCGGGTCGGGTCCAGCGCCCAATCAACCATCTTGGTCACGTCGTCGTACATCGGGGCGTAGATGTCGACATAGGTGTTCGGCTTGTGCTCCCAGGCCACCGCGCCCCAGCCCAGGTACGAGATCAGCCGGCCCGGATCGCGCTGGCGGGCGGCGGCCGCGGCCTTCTCGAAGTTCTGGCCGATGCCGGCCTCGTTGCCCAGCGACCAGAAGATCACCGAGGGGTGGTTCTTGTCGCGCTCGACCATGTTCAGGACGCGGCTGACATGGGCGCCTTCCCAGGCCGGGTCGAAGCCGATCTGGCGCTTGTCGCGCTGGGCGGGATCGGCGTTGCCCCAGCCCATATAGGCGTGGCTCTCGATGTCGGCCTCGTCCATGACGTACAGGCCGTACTCGTCGGCCAGGGCGTACCACAGCTCGGCATTGGGATAGTGCGAGGTGCGCACGGCGTTGAAGTTGTTGCGCTTCATCAGCTCGATGTCGCGGCGCATCGAGGCTTCCGACATCACGTGGAAGGTCTCGGGATCATGTTCGTGGCGATTGACGCCGCGGATGACGATCGGGCGGCCATTGACCATCACCCGGCCGTCCCTGATCTCGACGGTGCGGAAGCCGATGCGCTGCGGCGTGGCCTGGATGACGCCGCCCCTGGCGTCCAGCACCTCGACCAGCAGGGTGTAGAGGTTGGGCGTCTCGGCGGTCCAGTGGCGGACGCCGGGCACGGGGGCGGACAGAGTCTGGGTCCTGGCCGCGCCGGCCGCGACCTTGGTCTCCTGGGTCAGGACCGTCTTGTCGTCGTCCAGCAGGGTCATGCGGACCGTGACCGGCTGGTCGCGCCGGGTCAGCGCCACATCCGTCGATAGCACGCCATCGCGATAGGCCTTGTCGAGGCCGGCATGGACGAACAGGTCGGTCAGCCGCGTCTTGGGCGCGGCCTTCAGATAGACCGAGCGCTCGATGCCCGAGACGCGCCAGAAGTCCTGGTCCTCCAGGTAGGAGCCGTCGGACCAGCGGTGGATCTGGATGGCGACGATGTTGGCCTGACTTGGCGTCAGCAGCTTGGTGACGTCGAACTCGCTGGGCAGCTTGGAGTCTTCCGAATAGCCGGCTTCCTGGCCGTTGACCCACACGCGATAGGCCGAGCCGGCCGCGCCGATGTGCAGGATGACGTCCTGGCCCGACCAGCCCGCCGGGATCTCGAAGGTTCGTCGGTATGAGCCCACCGGATTGGTCGCGTGCGGGATCAGCGGGCGGTTGGCCGGGAACGGATAGGTGATGTTGTTGTAGCGCGCCTGGTCGTAGCCCTCGGCCTGCCACATGGCCGGGACCTTGATGGTCTTCCAGCCGCTGACGTCATAGCCGGGCTTCTCGAAGCCTTCAGGCGTCGCGTCCGACGACGGCGAGAACTGGAACGACCACTGACCGTCCAGAGACTGGTAGCGATCCGACCGCGCCGGGTCGCCGGCCAGGGCCGCCGCGCGGCTCTCGAACGGGAAGTGCGTCGCCGAGGCCGGCAGCTTGCCGCGCGCATAGACCGCCGGGTTCTCCCAGTCGGGCCGCGCGGCGTCGACCTGCACCGGCTGGACCTGAACCTCTTCGGCCTGGGCGGCCCCTGTCACGCCCAGTGAGGCCATCCCCAGCCACGCCACGCCCACCAACAAACCCCGACGCATCCGCTCACTCCCTGACTCGGCGGGCTCTTTGGCCCGACCCCGTGCATTCGTTTTCACTCGCCTGGCCCGAAGCGGCGCCGCCGCCGCGCTAGCGGGAATGGCAAAGCTGGAATCCAAACGATTGTTTGGCCTGACCACTTTGCGTGATCGAAATTTATTTTCTAACGTAAAGTTGCGAAATAATATGCCAACCAAAGCATTTTTATGAAATAATCCGTTATAAAACAATGGATTGATTGGCGTGTTGCATATTGGCAGCACGACAACGTTGTCGTCAATCTTATTCGTCCGACAAATTGAAGTGACTGTCCTGACCTGATACGGCTGAAGAGGTCAGGCCAATAAGTCGCCATCCAAGGCGGCCAAAAAAGACATCAAGGAGGAGGGAATATCGTGAGCAAGATCAGCCCCGCGCGCGTCCTGAAAGTCGCGCTGCTGTCGGCCACCGTCATGGGGGGGCTGCCGGGCTTCGCCGTCGCGCAGGAGGCCGCCGCGGCGTCCAACGACACGCTGGACGCCGTCATCGTGACGGGTTTCAAGCAGAGCTACGCCAATGCGGTCCGGTCCAAGAAGGCAGCCATCGAAATCACCGACGGCATCTCGTCGGACGGCCTGGGCCGCTTTCCGGACCTGAACGTGGGTGAGGCGCTGCAGCGCATCCCGGGCGTGCAGATCAACCGCGAGGCCGAGGGCCGCGACGCCACCATCAATCTGCGCGGCATGCCGGGCGAGTACGCTCGCACCACGCTGAACGGCCAGTCGTTCGCCGGCCCCGCGCTGCTGCGCGACAACCAGGGCTCGCCGCTGGGCGCGTTCAATTCCGACATCTTCTCGGCGTTCGTGATCGCCAAGTCGCCGATGGCCAACACCACCTCGGGCGGACTGTCGGGCAATGTCGACCTGCAGATCGCCCCGGCGCTGTCGCGCAAGGACGGCGGCTTCGTGAAGGCGTCCTACGAGTACAACACCCTGGGCGACCTGGGCGCGCCGGCCGGCACCATCGGCTACAACAAGCACCTCACGGACGACCTCGCGGTGTTCGGCACGCTCGCCTACAAGAAGGAAAACTTCCGCCGCGATACGATCCGTCTGAACAGCTACGACTACCTGACGTCGGCGATGACGGGCCTGACGCCGACCCAGTTCAACGCGACCTACGGCCAGTACTTCTCGGCCAGCGCCTGCCCGACCAGCGCGACCTCGTACTGCCGCTCGCTGGGCAACGCCCTGGGCATCAGCGACACCGCCGCCCAGGCCTTCGTCACCAGCAACACCGGCTCGACCAGCAAGAACGGCGTCTGGGCCAACAGCCAGATCCGTCAGTACACCCGCATGAACGTGGGCAAGGTCTGGTCGGGCTCGGCCGGTGTCGAATGGAAGCCGAACGACAACACCAAGATCGGCCTGATCGGCTTCTCGACCGACCGCAACCTGCCCGACACCGTCCAGTACTTCCTGATCAACACCGTCACGCCGTCGGCCGTCGCCGGCGCGGGCACGGTGATCACGCCGACGGGCTCGCCGGTCCAGACCAATGACGGCCGCTACCTGTACCAGAGCTATTCGTTCGCCAACATGAACGCGCTCTCGTCGACGCGCCTGTACTCGCAGCACCAGAAGTCGGACGGCGTGCTGGGCAATATCGACTGGAGCAACGACGACTGGCGCATCGCCGCGGCCCTGACCCTGTCGTCGGGCTCGAACGCCTCGGTGGAAACCGAGGTCGACGTCGCCAACTACACCCGCGCGGGCGGCAACGGCGTCTCCGGCTCGCTGACCACCGGCCTCTCGGACATCGGCGCCTTCCACTACGTGACGACGCCGACGCCGCAGAACACGATCACCACGGGCCAGGCCTGGACCTGGGGCGGCTCGGGCGATCCGACGGCGTTCTACAACAACGGCACGCGCGCCAACTCGACGAACCAGATCCAAATCCAGGGCACCGAGAGCTTCGCCAAGAACGAGCTGAATAGCGCCGCCTTCGACGTCGAGCGCTTCGTCAAGTTCGGCCCGGTCAAGAGCATCCAGGGCGGCGTGCGCCTGGAGCGCGAGAAGTACGTGTCGACCGGCTACCGGGTCTACGCCTACGGCGCGCAGCTGCAGAACATCAAGTCCGACATGATGGTCACGGCGCCTTTCGTCGACGACTTCATGGGCGGCGCGGGCGGCGACTACAATCGCAACTGGCAGGTCCTGAACATCCGTCAGTTCCTGAACGCGGTCCGTCCGGTCACGGCCTATCAGAGCGGCGGCCTGTCGACCCAGGGCTTCAACATCCAGTACGCCGACAGCAGCTACTACGACAAGAACTTCACCAACGAGAACGACATCAATCAGTTCTATATCCAGGCGAAGTACGACACCGAGATCCTGGGCCACGGCGTGCGCGGCAACTTCGGCGGCCGCTACGAAGACACCAAGAACACCATCACGACGCTGGATCGCACGACCCCGCCGACCGACTCAATCGGCTCGTCGACGGCGTTCAAGACCGACGAATACGTCAACAAGTACCACTACTTCCTGCCGTCGGCGATCTTCGTGGCCGACGTCACCGACACCCTCATTCTGCGCGGCGCCTACTACAAGACCTATGTCCGTCCGCACCCGCGCCAGTATTCGCCGTCGACCAAGATCAGCCCGACCCAGATCCTCAACAACAGCCTGAGCTCGGGCACGACCAGCGTCTACGATGTCTCGGTCGCCATCGGGAACAACAAGCTCAAGCCCTATCTGGCCGAGTCCTTCGACCTGTCGCTGGAGTGGTACAACCGTCCCAACGGCCTGGTCTCGCTGGCCTATTTCCGCAAGAACATCACCGGCCGCATCGCCACGACCACCGATCCGTCGATCATCTGTCCGTCGGACGGCTCGACCTGGGGCTTCGGCGCCCTGTCGTGGGATGGGACCTACTGCAACGCCACCAGCCTGGGCAGCGTCACCAAGACGGTGCACGTCAACGCCAGCGGCGCCTACAACCTCGACAAGCCGACCACGGTCGAGGGCGTCGAGTTCAACATCCAGCAGAACCTCGATTTCCTGCCGGGCTTCTGGAAGAACTTCGGCGGCAGCTTCAACTACGCCTACACGACGTCCAAGAGCCCCTCGATCGCGCCGTTCCCGGGCATCTCCAAGCACAACGTCAACCTGATCGGCTACTACGAGACGCCCAAGTACGGCGTGCGGATGGTCTACAACTACCGCTCCGACTACGGGCTGAACGCCAACGGCACCTACAGCGGCGGGTCTCGTTCCGTGAAGCCGCGCGGCCAGCTGGACATGTCGGCGTCCTACAACGTCAACGACGCCGTCACCCTGTCGCTGGACGTCTACAACCTCACCGACGCGGTCCGCTTCGAATACGAGAACGACTACCAGGTCTCGCGTTGGGTCGACTACGACGGCCGCACCCTCACCTTGACGGCGCGCGCCACCTTCTAATCTTCCTCCCCTGTGAAGCCACTTGATAGCCGGTCCATTCGTGGACCGGCTATGTTTTCGAGCGTTGGAGAACATCGATGCCGGGACTTCGCGCGCACTTGACGTCCTTGCTGGTCCTGGCCGCCTTCGCGGCGGGGGCGGCCCAAGCCGCGCCCGATCCCGCGCTCTACAAGCTGCCCGCCCTAAGCGTCGGCCTCGGCAACGACAACGAAGGCGACACCATTCCCGGGCCGACCCGGCCCAACGGCTCGATCCATCCCTCGCCCGAGACGCCCAATCCCAGCAACGCCGGCTACAACGCCGCCGAGCCGATCAGCGGCTTTGCCCAGCTGCACTCGCAGGGCTCGGGCGGGGTCACGACCTACGGGACCTTCCTGCTGTCGCCCCAGGTGGGGCAGGCCCAGTTCGACGAGGCCGCGCACCTGTCGCCCAAGGCCGACGAGGTCCTGGCCGCCGACCAGTATTCGGTGCTCCTGGCCCGCTACGGCGTGCGCGCCGCGGTCACCCCGGCCCACTATTCGGCGATCTATCGCCTGGACTTTCCGACGACGGACCAAGCCCAGCTGGTCTTGGATATCACCCGCAAGGTCGGCGGCCTGGTCGCCTCGGACCAGGCGGACGTGAAGCTCTATCCGAGCGAGGGCAAGGTCGTCGGCCATGTGAAGGCCAAGGGCTACTGGAACCCGGCCCTGATCGACATCTGGTTCGTCGCCAAGTTCGACCAGGCGCCGAGCGCCTGGGGCGTTTTCGACAAGGCCGAGCGACGCGCCGGCGCCACCGAAGGCAAGACCGGCGCCGACGAGCGCCTGGGCTCCTGGCTGACCTTCAAGACGACCGCCGGCAAGCCGCTGCTGGTCAAGATCGCGGTGTCCTTCACGAGCGCGCAGACCGCCGAGGCCCTGCTGGACCGCGAGATCCCCGACTGGAACTACGACCGCGTCCGCCAGGGCGCGCAGAAGGCCTGGAACGACCGGCTGGGCGAGATCGAGGTCGCGGGCCTGCCGGACGCCGAGACCCGGCGGTTCTACACCGCCTTCTACCACGCCTCGACCCATCCCCGGGACCGCAGCCTGGACCAGCCGGCCAAGGCGCTGGGTCGTCCGAACTGGGACGACCACTACACCCTGTGGGACACCTATCGGACGCTGTTCCCGCTGATGTCGGTGCTACGACCCAGCGACTATGCGGCCAACCTGAACTCGCTGATCCACACCTTCGACAAGTTCGGCGCGGCCGACACGGCGATCATCGGCGGCCAGAACTACCATGTCGGCCAGGGCGGCGACGAGGTCGACAACGTGCTGGGCGAGGCGGCCTTGCGTGGGGCCCAGGGTGTCGACTGGAACAGCGCCTGGCGGCTGACCCACTTCAACGCCTATGAGCGCCGCCGCCCGCGCTATCTGGAGAGCGGCTATTTCGGCGTCGGCGACCGCAGCCCCGAGCCGAACAACCAGCGCGCCAAGTCGGGCTCCTCGACCCTGGGCTTCGCGCTCAACGACTTCTTCGCCGCCCAGGTCGCGGCCAAGGCGGGCAAGGCCGAAGAGGCCAAGGCGCTGACCGAGCGCGCGCAGAACTGGCGCAAGATCTGGAATCCCGAGACCGCCAGCGACGGCTTCCAGGGCTTCCTGATGCCGCGCTATCCGGACGGCAAGTTCCAGGACATCGACCCCAAGCTCGGCTGGGATGGCAAGGTCCACAACAATGTCGGCTACTACGAGGGCACGGCCTGGATCTATTCCTATGGCGTGCTGCACGACCTGCCGGGGCTGGTCGAGGCCATGGGCGGACGGGTGCGCTTCAACGAGCGCCTGAACCACGCCCTGGACGCCGGCCTGATCGACATCACCAACGAGCCGTCATTCGCCACGCCCTGGCTGTTCCACGCCATCGGCCGCGCGGACCTGTCGTCCTACTGGGCCGAGCAGGTGTTCAAGCACTTCACGGCCACCGCCTATCCGGGCGACGAGGACGCCGGGGCGATGAGCTCCAACTACGTCTTCAACCGCCTGGGCCTGTTCCCCAAGCTGGGCAGCGACCTCTTCTACCTGCATGGCCCGCGGCATCCCCGCAGCGTGCTGCACCTGGAAGGCGGCAAGACGCTGGAGATCCGCGCCGCGAACGCCAGCGCCGATCGGCCCTACATCGCCAGCGCCAGCTTGAACGGCAAGCCGCTGGCCGGGCCGTTCGTCTCCCAGGCCCAGCTGCTGGGCGGCGGGGTGCTGGACTTCACGATGAGCGCGACGCCGGGCCAGTGGGCCTATGACGGCGCGGTGCTGAAAGCGCAGGCCGATGTCCCGGCCTTGATCGACGGCAAGACCTCGACCGTCTGGACCGCCTCGGCCGGCCAGTCGGCGACCTTCACCCGTCCGGCCGCGACCTGCCTGAAGGCCTACACCGTCAGCGTCGGCGCCAGCGAAGCCGACCCGACGGCCTGGCGGTTCAGCGGCTTCGACGGCAAGCGTTGGGTCACGCTCGATACGCGGACTGGCGAGCGGTTCGAGCATCGTCACGCGACCAAGACCTACGCGCTCAAGGCCAAGGCCTATGCCCGCTACCGGTTCGAGGTGACGAAGGGCCAGGCCGTTCAGGTCGCAGACATCGAGCTGATCGCGGCGAACGGATCGAACTGTCGTTGATCTGGACCCCGCGTCCGTTAGCTTGACTAAAAGAGTATTTGTCGGAGGAATAGTCGATGCAGTGGGTTCGAGCCGCGACCCTGGGGGCGTGCGTAGCCCTGGGCCTGGGCGCTGCGACCGGCGCCTGGGCGGCCAAGCCTTCGCGCACGGCCATCGAGGCCGAGCCGATCTTCAGCGACGCTCTCGCGCGTGGCGGTTTCGTCCTCGTCGAGCCCGGCAAAGCGCCCACCATCGTGGTCGACGCGGCGGACGCCGCCGTCGTGCGCCACGCCGCTGACGACCTGGCCGACGACATCAAGACCGTCACCGGCCAGTCGGCGACCGTCGCCTCGGCCCCCGCCGGCAAGACCGCGATCCTGGTCGGGACCCTGGGCCAAAGCCCGCTGATCGACCAGCTGGTCAAGGCCAGGAAGGTCGACGTCTCGCGCCTGTCGGGCGCCTGGGAAAGCTTCGTCATCGCCACGGTCGACCGGCCGCTGCCCGGCGTCGACAAGGCCCTGGTGGTGGTCGGCAGCGACCGGCGCGGCACGGCTTTCGGCGTCTACGAGGTTGCGCAAGGCATGGGCGTCTCGCCCTGGGCCTGGTGGGCCGACGTCACGCCCCAGCATCGCGACCGGCTATTCGTCCGCGCTGGCGTCCATCGCTTCGGCCCGCCGTCGGTCCGCTACCGGGGCGTCTTCGTCAATGACGAGGACTGGGGCCTCTATCCGTGGGCGGCCAAGACCTTCGATCCCGAGCGCGGCGACATCGGCGTGAAGACCTACCGCCGGATCTTCACCCTGCTGCTGCGCTTGAAGGCCAACACCCTGTGGCCGGCCATGCACCACACGACCGCGCCGTTCAACGACGACCCGGCCAACGCCAAGCTGGCGCAGGAGTACGGCATCGTCATGGGCTCGTCTCACGCCGAGGCCATGCTGCGCAACAATGTCGGCGAGTGGAAGGACGACCCGGCCAAGTTCAACTACGCGACCAATCCCGACGGCGTGAAGGCCTATTGGGAAGAGCGCGCCAAGGCCAATGCGGCCTACGAGAGCCTCTGGACCGTCGGCATGCGCGGCATCCATGACACCGGCATGGTCGGCCCCAAGACCATGCAGGACAAGGTCGCCCTGCTGGACAAGATCATCAGCGACCAGCGCGAAGTGCTGGCCAAGAACGTCTCGCCCGACGTCACGAAGGTCCCGCAGATCTTCGTGCCCTACAAGGAAGTGCTGGAGATCTACCGCGCCGGCGTGAAGGTCCCCGACGACGTCACCATCGTCTGGCCCGACGACAATTTCGGCTACATCCGCCAGTTCGCCAGCGAGCAGGAAGCCGGCCGCAAGGGCGGGGCGGGGGTCTATTATCACCTGTCGTACCTGGGCTTCCCGCTGTCCTATCTGTGGCTCAGCACCACCCCGCCGGCCCTGGTCCAGGAGGAGATGATCCACGCCTGGGACAAGGGCGCGCGCAATGTCTGGGTGGCCAATATCGGCGACATCAAGCCGGCGGAGATCGGGACCAGCCACTTCCTGGAGATGGCCTGGGACATCGACCGCTGGCGGGGTAAGAGCCAGCGCCAGTTCCTGGAAGACTGGAGCCGCCGCGCCTTCGGCCCCGCCCTGGCCGGCCAGACCGCCGCGCTGATGGACAGCTACTATCGCCTGAACTTCGAGCGGCGTCCCGAGCACCTGGAATGGCAGCCCAAGGCCGAGAGCCGGCACCTGTCGGACTACACGCCCGACGAGGTCAATGACCGCCTGCGCGCCTTCCGCAAGCTGGCGGCCGAGACCAAGGCGACCAGCGCTCAGGTCCCGCCGGACCTGGCTGACGCCTGGTTCGAGCTGGTCGAGTTCCCGATCCGCGTCTCGGCCGCCGCCAATGTCCGGTTCTTCGCCGCCGAGCGCTACAACGAGTTGATCGACAACAACCAGGTCATGGCCCGCTCGGCCGGCGGCGCGGCGGTCGAGGCCCAGGCCGAGATCACGGCCCTGACCGACAAGTTCAACAACCAAGTCGCCGACGGAAAATGGCGCTGGCTGATGCCGGAAGAGCCGGCCGACAGCCAGTGGCGCATCTATCGCGCCCGCCCGGTGCCGATGCCGGGCGGCGGCTTGATCAGCGATCCGGCCAAGTTCCTGGCGGTGGTCGACGGCAATGCGCCGGCCAACTCGCCGATCACGGAGGCCGAGGCCTTCACGACCAACGCCGGCTGGCGGCTGGTCGAGGGTGTCGGGCGCGGCAAGGGCGTGATGATCGCCGACGCGCCGGGCGCGGTGCTGAGCTTTAATCTCGACGTCGCCGCAGAAGACCGCAGCGTCCAGCTGGGCGTGCTGCCGATCTTCCCCGACGGCCAGGCCCAGCAGATCGAGGTCGATGTCAGCCTCGACGGCGCCGCGCCCCAGCGCGTGCGTTGGCCCCGCGCCGTGGGCTCGCCGGCCTGGGCGCAGGGCGTGCTCGACAACCTGCTGAAGGCGACCGCCGGTCCGGTGCTGACGCCCGGCCGCCATACGGTCACCGTCACGGCGCGCACCGGCCGTGTCGGGCTGGACCAGCTGCGCTTGGTCACCCCCGAAGTCGTCGCCACCCACGAGAACCATTAGGAGCGCCGCCGATGACCTCGACCCTCAGCCGCCGCGGCCTCTTGGGCGCTTCCGCCGCGCTCACCGCCCTGCCCGCCGCCGCGGCGACCAAGAAGCGCGCGCCGAAGAAGACGCCGCTGCTGGCCCCGACCCCGCCGATGGGCTGGAACAGCTGGAACAGCTTCGCCACCACGATCACCGAGGCCCAGACCCTGGAGCAGGCGGCGATCATGGCCCGCGAGCTTCTGCCGGCCGGCTACGACATCCTGACCGTCGACATCCAGTGGTACGAGCCCGGCGCCAGCAGCTACGAATATGCCAAGACGCCCGTCCCGACGATGGACGATCACGGCCGGCTGCTGCCGGCCCCGAACCGCTTCCCGTCCAGCGCCGGCGGCAAGGGCTTCAAGCCGCTGGCTGACAAGGTGCATGCCCAGGGGCTGCGCTTTGGCGTCCACCTGATGCGCGGCGCCCCGCGCCTGGCGGTCGAGCGGGACCTGAAAGTCGTGGGGACCAACATCGCCATCGCCGACATCGTCGACCGGCGAAGCGTCTGCTCCTGGAACCCCGACATGTACGGGGTCGACATGAGCAGGCCCGGCGCCCAGGCCTATTACGACAGCGTCTTCAAGCTGCTGGCGTCGTGGGGCGTGGACTTCGTCAAGGTCGACGACCTGTCGCGTCCCTACGACGCCCACGCGGCCGAAATCCAGGGCATCCACCGCGCCATCGTCCGCACGGGCCGGCCGATGATCCTGTCGATGTCGCCGGGCGAGACCCCGGTCGTGCGCGGCGCCCACGCCAAGGCCCACGCTCAGATGTGGCGCATCTCCGACGACTTCTGGGATGAGTGGAAGATGCTGGAGGCCCAGTTCACCCGGCTGGAGAACTGGTCGCCCTATATCGGCGATGGCGGCTGGCCCGACGCCGACATGCTGCCGCTGGGCCGCCTGGCCCTGGGCGATCGCGACACCAAGTTCACGCCCGACGAACAGCGCACCCTGATGACCCTGTGGTCGATCGCTCGCTCGCCGCTGATCATGGGCGGCGACCTGCGCCACCTGGGCGCGCCGACCAAGGCGCTACTGACCAATCCCGAGGTGCTGGCCGTGAACCAGGCCTCGAGCGGCAACCGCCCGCATTTCGTCGAGGACGGCATCCGCGTCTGGACCGCCAAGGCGGCCAATGGCGATGCGTACCTGGCCCTCTTCAACACCGGCGGCAAACCCCGCGAGGTGAGCGTCGACCTCAAGGCGGCGGGCCTGCCGGCCTCGGTCGCTGTGCGCGATCTCTGGAACCGCAGCGACATCGGCAAGGCGGCCGGACGGTTCGCCGTCCAGCTCCCACTGCACGGCTCGGGTCTATACCGCCTGCGCTAGCTACTGGCCGTTGGGCGGCGGCGTGAAGGTCGTCGCCCAGCCGGTCGGCTTGGGGCCCATGGTCAGTTCCAGCACCCCGCCCTTGGCCAGTTCGTCGTGGGTGATCCAGGCGCGGTCGATGACCTTGCCGTTCAGCCTGGCGGCCGTGACGTAGCGGTTGGTTTCCGAGGTCGCCGGAGCCGACACCTCGAAGGTCTTGCCGCCCTCCAGCGCGATGGCGCTACGCGTGAACAGCGGCGAGGCGATGTAGTAGTAGGGCTGGCCGGCGTTCGGGTAGAGGCCGATGGCGTTCCAGACATACCAGCTGCTCATCGCCCCGGCGTCGTCATTGCCCGGCAGACCCGTGCGGCTCAGCCTGTAGTGCTTGGCCATCAGCGTGCGGGCGATCTCGTCGGTGCGGTCGGGCCGGCCGGCGTGGATGTAGAGATACGGCGCCAGGATGTCGGGCTCGTTGCCCTGCGAGTAGTGGCCGTCAAACAGATGGTCCAGCCAGGTCACGAAGCCCTGGGCGCCGCCCATCTTGGCCATCAGCCCGGCCACGTCCTGCGGGACATAGGTCGAGTACTGCAGCGCGTTGCCCTCGTAGAACACCGCGTCCCACCACGGCCCTGAGCGGTCGGGATATTCGTAGGTGCAGCTGTAGTTTTCGACCCAGTCACCGTTCGGATAGCGGGGATGCACGCAGCCCAGCTTGTCGTCCCAGATGTTTTTCCAATTGCCGCTGCGGGCCAGGTAGCGCTTGGCGTCTTCGGTCTTGTCCAGGGCTTTGGCCACCACGCCGATCGCGTAGTCGTCATAGGCGTATTCCAGGGTCCGCGAGGCCGAGCGGGTCTGGGTGAAGGGCACATAGCCCAGCTTCAGATAGTCCTTCAGCACCCGGCCCTGGATGAAGGGCTGGTCGCTGTCGACCTCGCCGTTCTTGCGCAGCGCCTCGTAGGCCAGGGGCAGGTCGAAGCCGCCCAGCGTCTTGACCACGGCGTCGGCCACCAGGATGTCGCCGTTCGAGCCGCCCTGGGTCATGCCGTTGGCCCCCGCGATCCGCGAGTCGGGCATCCAGCCAGTGTGCTTGTAGGTGTCGATCAGGGAGCGGAGCATGTCGCGCTGGCGCTGCGGCTGGATCACCGTCAGCAGCGGATGCAGCGTCCGGAACGTGTCCCACAGGGTGTAGAAGTCCTCGTAGTGCGGCTCGTCGGATGTCCACCAGACGTTCTCGCCGCTGAGGTCGTGCGGCATGGTGTGGGAACGGTAGAGGGCGGAATAGAAGATCCGCTGCTGCTCGTCGCTGCCGCCCTCGACCTTGATCTTGGAGAGCGCCTCGCCCCACTGGACCTCGGCCGCCTTGCGACAGGCGTCGAAGTCCCAGCCAGGCATCTCCTCGGCCAGGTTGGCGCGGGCCTGGTCGGCGCTGATGAACGACACGGCCAGCTTCATCTGGACCTGGCGGTTCGCCGTGGTGTCGAAGGTCAGCCAGGCGCCGAGGCGGTTGGAGAACTCGCGCTCGGTGTCGTACTCGATCATCAGGCCCTGGCGGTTCTCTGCGCTCTTGACCTGGACGCCGCCCTCGCTGGCGCCGACGCCGGGCTTGGTCTCCATCCAGCCTTGGCCCGCCTTCCACGACCCGAAGGCCTTGGCCGGACGGTCGGTGACCGCGTGGAAATAGAGGGTGTAGGGCGCGGGGTTCCAGCCGCCTTCGACCGTGACCTCGCCAGCCAGGGTGTGGTCGTCGATCAGCTGGACCTTTGCCAGCCGCACCCGCTGGCCACGGCCGCGCATGGCGATCACCGAGCTGACGTCGAAGATCAGCTGGCTGTCGGCAGCGGCGGGATAGGTCAGGCGCTGGAAGCCGACCCGGCGCGAGGCGGTCAGCTCGACCTCGATGCGCTCGGCGTCGCTGTTGCCCAGGCCCACGGCGTAGTAGCCGGGCGCGGCGCGTTCGTTGGTCTTGCCAAAGTGCAGGTGGTTGACCCGCAGCGGCCCCACCGAGGGCGTGACGCGGAAGTTGCCGTACTTGCCCGAGCCGCCGGTGCCGCTGACGTGGGTGTAGGAAAAGCCCATGATCGGGCTCTTGGAGTCGTAGCCGTGGGTGTCGGCATTGGTGGTGTCGGGGCTCAGCGACACGAAGCCGAACGGCACGCCCGCGCCCGGCACCGTGTTGCCGCCGGTGACCCCGCCGCCGTCGGTGCCGACGAACGGATCGACCTTGGCGATCAGGTCCGACTGCGCGTGCGCGGAGAGCGGCAGGGCGAGCATGGCCGCGCCGAGGAGAAGGGCTCGAAAGGAACGCATCGGCGCCATCCTGACTGTACTGGCCGCTAGGCCTTGTGGGTCCGCGCGTAGTGGTCGAAGGCGACCGCGGCGACAATGATCAAGCCGATCACCACCTGCTGGAAGTACGAGGTGACGTGCAGGATGACCAGACCGTTAGACAGGACGCCTATCAGAAGGGCGCCCAGGATGGTGCCGCCGACATTGCCCGAGCCGCCGGTCAGGCTGGCCCCGCCGATCACCACCGAGGCGATGACCCGCAGCTCGTAGCCCGTGCCGGCCACGGCCTCGGCCGAGCCCAGGCGCGCCGACAGCAGGAAGCCCGACAGGCCGGCCAGGGCGCCGATCACCGCATAGACACTGGTGACGATGAAATCGACATTCACCCCCGACAGCCGCGCGGCCTCGGCATTGCCGCCGACGGCATAGACTTGCCGACCGTAGCGCGTGTAGCGCAGCACCACGTGGCCCGCGATCGCGACTAGGGCGAAGATCACGATCGGCACGGGCACGAACAGGATCTGTCCTGTGCCCCACCAGCGATAGGCGTCATTGAAGCCCGAGATCGGCCCGCCGTCGTTCAGCAGCAAGGTCGCGCCGCGCCAGACGGTCATGCCGCCCAGGGTGACGATGAAGGCCGGCACGTGCAGCCAGGTCACCGCCTTGCCCTGGATCAGCCCGCCGACCAGGCCGACCAGGCTGGAGACGGCCAGGGCGACCAGCCAGGCGGCCGGCGAGTCGCCGACGAGGGCCGTCACCACATAGGCCGCCGCGATCGACGCGAAGGCCAGCAGCGAGCCGACCGCCACGTCGATGCCGCCGATCAGGATCACATAGGTCATGCCCACCGCGATGATCCCGTAGATTGATACCTCGCTGAGGATGTTCAGGGCGTTGCGCAGGGTGAGGAAGCGCTCGTTGACGCTCCCGAACACGGCGATCAGCAGCAGCAGGAACAGGATCGTCCGGTGCTTGCGCGCGAAGGCCAGCAGGTCAAAGCGCTTGCTGGGCGGCGGCGCGGCCTGATGCGGGACGGCCGGGTCGAGGGTCGGGGAGGCGGTCATTGCGGACGGTGTTCCATTCCTGATGGCGCGCCGAGACCGGTCGCCATATAGGCCATCAGGCCCTCTTCGGTGGCCGCTTCGGCGTCGAGGTCGGCGACGATCGCGCCTTCGCGGAAGACGACGATCCGGTCGCTGACGGCCAGGACCTCGGCCAGCTCGGACGAGATGACGACGATCGCCACGCCCTGGGCGGCCAGGTCCGACAGCACCTGGTGCACCTCGGCCTTGGCGCCGATGTCGATGCCGCGGGTGGGCTCGTCGACGATCAGCACGCGCGGGGCCAGGGCCATGGAGCGGCCCAGGAGCACCTTCTGCTGGTTGCCGCCCGACAGCTTGCCGATCGCGGTCTCCTGGTCGGCCATCTTGATGCGCAGCTTCTGGCGATAGGTCTCGACCAGGCCGCGCTCGGCCGTCTCGTCGACCCACTGGCCCAGGGCGCTGAGCGGCTTGAGGGCCGGCAGGCTCAGATTGTGGCGGATGGAGTGATCCAAGAAGCAGCCCTGCTGCTTGCGGTCCTCGGGCACCAGCATGATCCCGGCCCGCATGGCGTCGCGCGGCGATTTCAGCTTCAGCGGCTTGTCGTCCAGATGGATGGAGCCCGAAGCGATGGCGTCGGCGCCGAAGATCATCCGGGCAAGGTCCGTGCGGCCAGCGCCGACCAGACCCGCCAAGCCCACGATTTCGCCGGCCCGGACCTCCAGGCTGACGTCTTCCAGGTAGCCGGGCGCCGAAACGCGCGGTTGGCGCGGTGTGACCTTCTCGACCTTCAACACCACGCGGCCGGGCGGACCCGAACGGGCGCGGCGGGCGAACTCGACGGAGCGGCCGACCATCAGCCGGACCATGTCGTCGACCGTGGCGTCGGCGACGTCGCCGCTGGCCACCCAGCGACCGTCACGCATCACCGTGTAGCGGTCGCACATGGCCTTCACCTCGGCCAGGCGGTGCGAGACATAGATGACGCTGACGCCGCGCGCCTTCAGGCCGGCGATGATGGCGTGCAGGCGGTCGACCTCGCGGCTGGAGAGGGCGGCGGTCGGCTCGTCCATGATGATCAGCCGGGCGTTCAGGGTCATCGCCTTGGCGATCTCGACCATCTGCTGCTCGGCCACGGTCAGGCGGCGGACGGTGTCGTCCGGATCCAGCGGCAGGCCCAGTTCGCTCAGCAGCGCCTGGGCGTCGCGGCGCAGCTGGCGCCAATCGATCAGGCCCAGCCGTTTGGGCTCGCGGCCCAGGAACATGTTCTCCGCGACGCTGAGCTCGGGGAACAGGTTGAACTCCTGGTAGATCGTGGCGATGCCCAGCTGCTGGCGGCGCAGGGGCGCGTCGCGCGGATCCAGCGCCTGGTTGTCGAAGGTCACCACGCCGCCGTCGGCCGCGTGGGCCGCCGACAGGATCTTGATCAGGGTCGATTTGCCCGCGCCGTTCTCGCCCAGCAGGGCGTGGACCTCGCCCTGTCCGACCTGCAGCCGGACCTGGTCGAGGGCCAGCACGCCGGGGAAGCGCTTGCTGACCTGGCTGACGTCCAGCAGCGTCATGGCGGCCTACTTCACCTCGGCGATGCGCGAGGCCTGCGCCAGGTTGTCCTTGGTGATCAGCACGGGGATCAGGCTGACGCTCTTGGGCGCGGCGCCGGTCCTGATCTTGTCGACCGCTTGGCGAAGGGCGGTGCGGATCTGCTGGCCGGGATTCTGCTCGACCGAGGCGACCATCTCGCCGGCCTTGATGCGGGCCAGGGCCTCGGGGATGGCGTCGAAGCCCAGCACCTTGATCTTGTCGGCGCTAAAGCCGGCGGCGCGCACGGCCTCCAGCGCGCCCATGGCCATGTCGTCGTTCAGGCACAGGATCACGTCGGGCGGCGTCTCGTGCAGCGAGGTCAGCACGTTCTGGGTTACGGTCAGGGCCTGGTCGCGCTTGGAGTTGGCGGTCTGCTCGGTGACGATCTTGAAGTTGGCGCCGCCGGCCGCCAGGCCCTCGTGCACGCCCTTGACCCGCTCGATCGAGCTGGAGCTGCCGGGGTCGTTGGTGATCACCACCACGCTGGCGCCGGCCGGATAGGTCTTCACGACCCAATCGGCCATGGCGCGGCCGCCGGCCACGTTGTCGGCTCCGATGTGCGGGACGGGCGCCTTGGCGCCGGCGATGTTGCGGTCGACCGAGATCACCGCCACGCCCTGCTGGGCCAGCTCGTCGGCGGCCGTCGCCAGGGCCTTGGAGTCGGTCGGGGCAACGATCACCACCTTGGCGCCTTGGACGGCGGCCGCTTCCAGGTCGGCGATCTGCTTGGAGGAGTTGTTCTGGGCGTCCAGCACCTGGACCTTGACGCCCAGCTTGCTCGCCTCGTCTTCCAGCTCGCGGCGCATGGCCACGAAGAACGGCTGCGACAGGTCGTTGAAGCTGACCACGACCTCGGCTTCGTTGCCCCCGCGATGGCAGGCGCCGAGCAGGACGACTCCAGCCCCGGCCGCCAGACCGAAGAAACGCCGGCGCGAGGGCAGGGGGCGGGTCATGGGGTCCTCGTCCTAAATTATCGGATGCTTGGGCATCGCCTTGATTATGAGGACAGGTGTATGGAAGCCAAATTCCATGTCAAGATTGAATAAGAAAAAACGTTTCACTTTATGCGGGCGCGCAGCCAAACCTCGGTGATCGCCAGGTTGGGAACCCAGCACAGGAACGAGATGGCGCGGTACCAGGGCAGGAATGGCAGGTCGAGCATCAGGACCGCCGGCAGGTAAAGCCGCAGGGTGACTGCCGCCAGGGTCAGGGCCCACGAGCGGATCATCCAGCGGCGATGCTCGGCGAAGCGGCCTTGCAGCGCCGCCCGCCAGCCCAGCAGGTTCACGGCGATCCACAGCACTGCCAGGCTGCCGAACCCGGCCGAGGCGATCGGGCCGGCCTTGCAGCCGGGCGCCAGGATCAGTCCCGCCACGCCGCCGACCAGGCAGCCCAGTACATAGGTCCGGCCGATCCAGCGATGCGCTCCGGCGCGGCGCAGCACGGGCAGGAACTGCAACGAGCCCAGGACCAGGGCGGTGACCGCGCCAGCGATGTGGACCACGAGCCACGGCACGCCTAGCGGATTGCCCAGGGCCTGGGCCGGCGTGGTCGGCGGATGCAGCAGGTAGCGGGCCGAATAGCCGGCGACGCCGATGCACAACGCGGCGGCCAGCAGCCAGAAGACGCGGGCGGGCCAGGCGGTCGGGGTAGAGGCGGTGGCGGTCACGGCGGATCCTCAAGGCTGGTCTCGCCGAACGTCGTTGCGGCGATCGTCCCGGCTCGCTAGGCCTTGCTTCGCGAATGGCGCCGGGGCTGCGCGAACGGGATCGCGAGATGGGGCAAGGCCTGAACACGAGCCGGCGATGGGTGGTCGACCTGGCGATGTTGGTCGCCATGGGCCTCTTGATGGGCTTCCTCGGGCCCTTCGGAACCGAGGGCAGGCCGCTGCTACGCGGCTACGTCTATTGGATGGCCTGCATGGTCGGCAGCGGCGTGATCGGCGTCGCGCTGGATCACCTGCTGGCGCGGCGTCTGCCGGCAACTTGGTCGCGCGTGGCTGTGGTCTCGGCGTTGATGACGCCGCTGTCGACTCTGCTGGTGATGACCTGCTCGGTCGTCATCTTCCACGATCGATACAGCTGGAGCGCCGTCTGGAAGCTGCTGCCACAGGTGTTCCCGATCGCCCTGGCCGTGATGGCCGTGCGCGCCCTGGTCTGGATCCCAAGGCCGCACCGGATAGAGACCCGCACCGTCGTCGAACCGCCCCTGCCCGAGGCCGAAGCCGCCTTCCGCAAGCGCCTGTCGGCCAAGCGTCGCGGCGCGAGGCTGATCGCCGTCGAGGCCCACGACCACTACCTCAAGGTCCACACCGACGCCGGCGAGGAACTGATCACCCTGCGGTTCGCCGACGCCCTGGACGAGTTGGCCAAGGTCCACGGCTGGCGCGTCCACCGCTCGTGGTGGGTTGCGGCCGAAGCCGTCGAAGGCGTGCGCTGGCGACGCGGCGCGGGCGAAGTCCGCCTGGCCGGCGGCCTGGAAGCGCCGGTCAGCCGGACCCATGCGCCGGTTCTGAAGGACGCGGGCTGGTTCTAGCCCCCACACGACTCCCGGACGATCAGGTCGGTCGGCAGCGTCTCGGGGTCGTGGTCGCCGTCCTGGTCGAGGATGCGCGAGACCAGCAGGCGACCGGCCTTGGAGGTGTCCTGCTTGATAGTGCTGAGCGCCGGGGTTGATAGGCGGCTCAGCAGCATGTCGTCATAGCCGACCACCGAGACGTCCTCCGGCGCGCGTATGCCGGCGCGCTGCAAAGCGCGGATGGCGCCCAGGGCGATCAGGTCGGACGAGGCGAAGATGGCGTCGAAGGTCGCGCCGCGGCGCAGCAGGCGGCTGACGGCGGCCTCGGCCGACTCCATCTCGAAATCGACCGGCAGCACCAGGGACGGCTCGGGCTCGAGGCCGCTTTCGCGCAGGGCGTCCAGATAGCCTTCGCGGCGCTGGGCCGCTTCGGGGTGGGTCTCACCCAGGAACACGATCCGCTTGCGGCCCAGGCGCGCCAGGTGAAGCGTCGCGCGGCGGCCGCCCAGGACGTTGTCCGAACCGATCGAGCAGTATTTCTGGCCCGGCAGCTGGGCGCCCCAGACCACGAAGCGGGCGTCGGTGGCGGCCAGCTGGTTGAAGGCTTCGTGCAGGTCGCCTTGGCCCAGGAAGATCGTGCCATTGGCCCGGCTGGCGGTGGCGGCCAGATAGAGGTCGTCATAGTTGGCCGGGGCGGTGTGGCTGACGGTGAAGTCGCAGCCACGGTCGCGGGCGGCCTCGCCGATATTGGCCAGCAGCTCCAGGAAGAACGGGTGCGACAGCGGCAGCGGGCGGCCGTGGGTGCGCGGCATGACGATGGCGATCGCGCCCTCGGCCCCGATCGGCGCGGCCGGCATGTAGCGGCGGAACGAGTAGCCGCGCTCCTTGGCCAGGGTCCAGATCTTCTGCTTGGTCTTGGTGCTGATCGAATGGTGATCGTTCAGCGCCCGCGACACCGTCGAGACCGAAACCCCAGCGATTGCCGCCAGGTCTTCAAGCGTGATGTTGTTGCTGTTATCGTTGGCCATCGCGCTCTAGCTAACAAGAATAAGGCCGTAAGGCCGGGGGAAACGGAAGCTTTGCCAGGAGAGCCGCAAGACCTTGCGGGCGCGGCCGTGACCGCGCCGCCGGCCAAGGCCCGCCTCAGCTTCCTTCAGATCTGGAACATGTGCTGTGGCCTGTTCGGCGTGCAGATCGTGTGGGGCCTGCAGAACGTCAACACCAGCCGGATCTTCCAGACCCTGGGCGCGGACGTCAACGAACTGGCCATCCTGTGGATTGCCGCGCCGATCACGGGCCTGCTGGTGCAGCCTGTCATCGGCCACTTGAGCGACCGGACCTGGGGCCGGCTGGGGCGCCGTCGGCCCTATCTGCTGTACGGCTCGATCGTGACCGCCATCGCCCTGGTGCTGATGCCCAACGCGCCGACCGTGGTCACCGCCAGCCTGGCGCTGTGGCTGCTGACCGCCTCGATCAATGTCGCCATGGAGCCGTTCCGGGCCTTCGTCGCCGACTCCCTGCCCAACGAGCAGCGCACGGCGGGCTTCGCCATGCAGGTGTTCTTCATCGGCGCGGGGGCGGTGTTCGCCTCGGCCCTGCCGTGGCTGCTGTCGCACGGCTTCGGCGTTTCGAGCCAAGCCGCGCCGGGCGTGCTGCCGCCGTCCGTGCACGCGGCCTTCTATGTCGGGGCCGCCGGCCTGATGGTCGCGGTGCTGTGGACCGTGTTCACTACCACCGAGACCCCGCCCGAGCGCCTGGCCTCGGGCGCGCCGGCCATTGCGGTTCGCACGCCCTCGCCCGAGACCGTGGTCTGGATGCGCAACAGTGGCCTGCTGTGGATGGCGGGCGCGGTCGTCGTGGCCCTGTGCGCCTTCCTCGGCCACTGGGGGCGCGAGATCTATGTGCTGGCGATCCTGGCCCTGATCTTCGGCCTGGCCCAGTTGGCGACCAGTTGGCAGCGCGGCCGGGGCCAGACGTCGGTCGGCCTGCTGGAAGTGGTCGAGGACATCGTCCACATGCCGCAGGTGCTCAAGCGCCTGGCGGTGGTCCAGTTCTTCACCTGGTTTGGCCTGTTCGCCCTGTGGATCTACGCCACCCCGGCGGTGACCGCGCGCCACTACGACACCGTCGACACGTCTTCCGCCGCCTACAACACCGGCGCGGACTGGGTGGGGGTGCTGTTCGCCGGCTATAACGGCGTGGCGGCCCTGGCGGCCCTGGCCCTGCCGCTGCTGGCCCGTCGGGTCGGGCGGCCCGCCAGCCACGCCATCTGCCTCGCCCTGGGCGCGGCGGGCTTCGCCGGCTTCGTGCTGATCGACGATCCGGTGCTGCTGTGGGTTCCGATCGTCGGCATCGGCTTGGCCTGGGCGTCGATCATGTCGGCCCCTTACGCCATGCTCTCCAGCGCCGTGCCGCCCGGCAAGATGGGCGTCTATATGGGCATCCATAACCTGTTTCTGGTGATCCCCCAGATGGTGGCCGCGACCCTGCTGGGCCCGCTGGTCGCCCGCGTGCTGGGCGGCCAGGCGATCTTGGCTTTGGCCCTGGCCGGCGGCGCCTTCGCCGTCGCGGCCGTCCTGGCCCTGACCGTCTGCGACCACGCAGAGCGCGGCTGAGCCTCTCCCGCGCGTGGCGGAAGCGGCGCTGGTCTTGCGTCCGATTGCGGTGAGCCCCTTCATCGAGCGTCACTATCAACTCAACGCAAAATTTGCGCAACCATTTTGCGTAACACGGGTCGCAAACCCTTGCTGGGCAAGGATATTGCGTGTCTTTGCGCGGCTTTTTGCGTAAATTTCCGTAACGCTGCTATTGCAAGGCGCGCAAATTCGCGCAAAAACGACGCAACACGGAAGCGCGGTGGCGCCGCGACCGATGGCTTAGCGCCATCGCCGAGGCCACGAATTACGCAAAAATTGCGTGAAGCGATCTTTCGAGGGCGGCGCGCGGGGCGCCGGGGGGAACGGAGGAGGGATCTGGCGCCGTAGGGCGCGGGTGGCAGGCGCCCAGGTACGCGATCACGACCGCGACCGGGCCATTTGAAGACCAACGAAAAACAAGCGAGCCACGCGCCCGACTCGATCGGTGGGCGGGCGCGAAACGACAGCGAGACCCGCGGTTCAGGCGCGGGCGATCAAGACGTTAGGGAGCAGAGGGATGAGGAAGATCGATTTCGGCCCAGGCCGGAAGACCGTCCTGCGGGGGACTGTTTCGCTGGTGGCGCTGTGCGCGCTCGGCGTTGCCGGTCAAGCCTATGCGCAGGCAACCGCCAAGAGCGATCCGGCCGACACCGTCGACGAGGTCGTCGTGGTGGGCGTGCGCAAGTCGCTGGAGACCGCGCAGAACATCAAGAAGAATTCCGACACGGTGGTCGACTCGATCACCGCGACCGACATCGGGGCGTTCCCCGACAAGTCGGTGGCCGAGGCGCTGCAGCGCGTCCCCGGCATCACCGTCTCGCGCCTGCAGTCCAGCGACGACAGCTCGCACTTCTCGGCCGAGCCGGCCAGCGTGCTGATCCGCGGCCTGACCCAGGTGCGCACCGAGTTCAACGGCCGTGACAGCTTCTCGGCCGACGCCAATCGCGGCCTGAACTTCAACGACATCTCGCCCGAGCTGATGGCCGGCGTCGACAGCTACAAGAACCAGACGGCCGAGATGATCGAGGGCGGCATCGCCGGCACGGTCAACCTGCGCACCCGCCTGCCGTTCGACAGCAAGAACCGGGTGATCTCGCTCACCGGCAAGGCCAACTACGGCGACAAGTCCGAGAAGGTCACCTACGAGTATTCGGGCATCATCTCCGACAGCTGGGACACCAGCATCGGCCGGATCGGCCTGATGGCCAACTACGCCAACTCGCACGTCCTGACCCAGACCGAAGGCGTGGTCATGCAGCGCCTGGGCACGTTCTGCTCGGCCGGCTACCAGGACGCTTCGGGCAAGCCCATCGTCAAGTCGGACGGCACGATCGCCTGTACGGCCAACCCGTACGGCGGGTCGAGCTGGGTGTTCATCCCCGACCAGGTCAACTACTCGCAGGTCGTCTACGACCGTAAGCGCCATGGCACGGCGCTGGCCTTCCAGTACGAGAACAACGAAGGCAACGTCCGCTTCACGGCCCAGTACAACGACAGCTACTACAAGAACGCCTGGCTCGAGCGCAGCGTGAACGTGGTGGGCTTTGGCCTGTGGGCATCGCCGGCCTTCTCGCCGCAGACCACGGCCTTCCTGGCCCCGGCCCAGGGCACGCCCGCCTTCACCTTCGGCGCCGACGGCATGCTGACCTCGGGTGTGATCACCCAGCCGACCGGCGACTGGGGCGGCAGCACCGCCGACAACATCGCGCGCGGCTCGGCCGTCGCCGGCCTGCCGTTCGTCAACTACTGCGGCGCCGGCGCGACCTGCGCTACCCAGCGCCAAGGCCTCTACATCGAGAACCAGGCCCGGAACTTCAACCACTCCGAGGGCACCAAGGACTTCTCGATGCATCTCGACTGGGATGTCAGCGAGAACCTGAAGACCAGCTTCGACAGCCAGTACATCAAGGCCGACACCAACAACTACGACATCCTGGTCGCCAACCGCACGATGGCCGACGCCAAGTACGCGGTGAACAAGGACGGCACGCCGCAGATCACCCTGCTGCCGGGCTCGAACGTCAACTATGCGCCGGGGGGCCTGGCCAACCCGCACAACTACTGGATCCCGTTCATCCAGGACCACTACGAGGACAACGACGCCAAGGAACTGGCCCTGCGCGGCGACGCCGAATACAGCTTCGGGGGCGGCGGCTGGCTGAACTCCCTGAAGGTGGGCGTGCGTTTCGCCGACCGCAAGCAGAACGTCCGCTACTCGACCTACAACTGGTCGCCGGTGGCCGCGCCGTGGAACTGTAACGGCCCGGGCTTCAACATCGACAACACCGCGCCGACCCCGTACCCGGCCGCCTGCGGTCGCACCGACACCTTCAAGGGCTACGGCGCGGGCATCTGGACCTCGACCGGCCTCGACGACTTCTACAACGGCAAGGTCTTCCCGAACGGCGACCTGGTGTTCCTCAGCAAGGACACGCTGGCCGACCACGACGGGCTGATCAAGGCGCTGTCGGGCAAGACCACCAACTCGCCCATGCAGTGGACCCCGCTGTGCGAGCGCGCCGCCAACACCGAGGGCTGCTTCATTCCGCCCGAGATGCTGAAGGTGCAGGAGAAGACCAAGGCGGCCTACGCGATGCTGCGCTTTGGCGGCGACGACAAGACGATCTTCGACGGCGTCACCGTGCAGGGCAATGTCGGCATCCGCTTCGTCCGCACCGACGTCCAGAGCTCGGGCGGCGTCGCCTTCCCGGTCAACACCTGGTACACGACCGCGGCCGCGATCCCGTGCTCCACGCCGCTGTCGGGCAACAACGTCACCAACATCTCGTGCTGGCTGAAGCCCGAGCTGCTGGCCTTCTCGAACGGCGGCTCGTCGCTGAACGACTATGGCCAGAAGCACGACAACTGGCTGCCCAGCTTCAACGTCCGCTTCGGCCTGACCGACAAGCAGTTCGTCCGCTTGGCCGCCTCGCGCGCCCTGTCGCGTCCGGACTTTGGCCTGCTGCGCAACTATGTCGGCGTCCAGAGCCCGGCCATCAACACCGGTCCGGACTCGCCGTACATCATCTGGAACGACCCGAACGCTCCGCGCACCGCGGCCAACGTCAAGGGCTATAACTTCCAGTTCAACGCCGACTCCGGCTACGCGGCCCTCAAGCCGATCACCGCCGACCAGTTCGACGTCACCTATGAGAACTACTTCACGGCCTCGAGCTCGCTGACGGCGGCGGTGTTCTACAAGAAGCTGAACGGCAGCATCGCTTATGGCGAGTTCTTGCGGGAGTTCACCAATAACGGCTCGACCCAGAACGTGCTGGTGCGCGGTCCGCGCAACGGCAATGGCGGCGGCGAGCTGAAGGGCTTCGAACTGGCCTACCAGACCTTCTTCGACTTCCTGCCGGGGATCTGGAGCGGCCTGGGCGTCCAGGCCAACTGGACCCACACCAAGCAGTCGGGGATCAGCAACTCCAACCTCGCCAACCAGCCGGGCTACGCGGCCGGCGGCACCGTCGCCTTCGGCGGCGGCCTGCAGGTCAACGGCCAGGTCATGGACAGCCACCGCCTCGCCGGCATCTCGGACAACGCCTACAACATCGTGGGCCTGTACGAGAAAGGCCCGATCGCGATGCGCCTGGCCTACAACTGGCGGTCCAAGTTCCTGACCAACAACCTCGACTGCTGCATCGGCATGCCGATCTACCAGAAGGCCGCCGGCTATCTGGACGGGTCGATCCGCTGGTCGGTCAACGACAAGGTCGAGGTGTCGATGGAAGCGTCGAACCTGCTCAACACCACCTCGGTGTTCCAGCAGCAGGTGTTCGGCGACAGCGGCCTGACGCCCAACGCCAAGCCGGTCGTCAAGGACACGGGTTGGATCCGCAACGATCGCCGTATCCAGTTCGGCGTCCGCGTGAAGTACTAGTCTAGAGGAACGGCGCCGCGATCACCGTCGCGGCGCCGGACCCGTTCGAGGTCCGACCATGCGGACAGGCAACTCAGAAGCGGCCTTCAAGGTCGTCATCGTCGGCGGCGGAACGGCCGGGTGGATGTGCGCGGCGGGGATGTCGCGGCTTCTGGACCCGCGCGACTACGCCATCACCCTGGTCGAGTCCGACGAGATCGCGACCGTGGGCGTGGGCGAAGCCACCCTGCCGCACATCAAGACCTTCAACGACATGCTGGGCATCGACGAAGTCGAGTTCCTGCGTGAGACCCAAGGCACGTTCAAGCTCGGCATCGAGTTCCGCAACTGGGGCAAGCCGGGCGACCTCTATCACCATCCGTTCGGCACGTTCGGCGAGCCGTGGGCGGGCGTCGACTTCCAGCACCACTGGGCGCGCGCCAAGCTGGCCGGGCTCGAGCCGGCGCCGCTGCAGGCCTATTCGTACGCCGTGGTCGCGGCCCGCGCGAACGCCTTCGAGTTTCCGAACGAGGACCAGAAGTCGATCCGTTCGACCTATGCCTACGCCTACCATTTCGACGCCGGCCTTTACGCGGCCTACCTGCGGCGATGGTCGACCGCCCGGGGCGTGACCCGCATCGAGGGCCTCGTCACCGACATCGCCCAGGATGGCGAACGCGGCGACGTCACCGCCATCACCCTGAGGTCGGGCCAGCGCATCGAGGGCGATCTCTTCATCGACTGCTCGGGTTTCCGCTCGCTGCTGTTGGGCGGGCTGATGAAGGCGCAGTGGGAGGACTGGACCAAGTGGCTGCCGTGCGACCGCGCCCTGGCCGTGCCCTGCGGCCGCGCCGGCGACTTCAGCCCCTACACCCGCTCCACCGCTCAGGAGGGCGGCTGGATCTGGCGCATCCCGCTGCAGCACCGCACCGGCAATGGCTATGTGTTCTCCAGCGCTTTCATGGACGAGGACAAGGCCCGCGACACCTTGCTGGCCCAGCTGGACGGCCCAGCCCAGATGGAGCCGAAGCTGCTGCGCTTCGCCGCCGGCCGCCGCAAGGCCGGTTGGACCCGCAACGTCGTGGCCATGGGCCTGGCCTCGGGTTTCCTGGAGCCGCTGGAGAGCACCAGCATCTTCCTGATCCAGGCCGCCGTGATCGATCTGATCAACCTGATGCCGACCAAGGCCACCGGCATGGATCCGCGCCTGACGGCCGAGTTCAACCGCCTGTTCGAGATCCAGTACGACCGGATCCGCGACTTCCTGATCCTGCACTACCGCCTGAACCAGCGGGTCGGGCAGCCGCTGTGGGACCACGTGCGGACCATGGAGATCCCGGCCAGCTTGGAAGAGAAGCTGGCTCTGTTCGAAGGCCGCGCCGGTCTGCCGGACTACAAGTACGGCCTGTTCTCGCGCGACAGCTGGCTGTCGGTGCTGGAAGGGCAGGGGATCGCGCCGCGCGCCTATGATCGTCTGGCGCAGACGATGCCGCTGGACGTGCTGGGTACGAAGCTGGCGGACCTGAAGACCCGGATCGATACGAACGTCGCGGCGATGAGTTCGCACGCGGACTTCATCGCGCGGTATGCCCCGGGCGCCGTCGAAGCGCCGCGAAAGGCGGTCGCCCAATGAGCGCCGCGCCGAACAAGGTTGTGGTTGTGGGCCGCGACGCCCCGCTGTGGCTGTCCGCCGCCGTCCTGCGCGCCGCCCTGGAGCCGGCCGGCGTGGCGGTCACGGCGGTGGAGCTGCCCAGCCGCCTGACGCCCGCCAGCGTCCACGCGACCCTGCCGGCCCTGGAGGCGCTGCATGGGCTGCTGGGCCTGGACGAGTCCGCCTTGATGCAGAGCGTCGGCGGGACCTTCTCGCTGGGCGGCAATTTTGTCGACCTGACCGGCCAGGCCCCGGCCTTCTTCCACGCCCACGGCGCCCACGGCGCGCCGATCGATGGGCGCGACTTCTTCCCGTTCTGGCTGAAGGCGCGGGCCCTGGGCCTGAACGCCGAGTTCGCCGACTTCTCGCTGACCGCCGCCGTCGCCAAGCACGGCCGGTTCCTGATGCCGGACGAGGAGACCGAGGTTTTCGGCCGCGCCGACTACGGTTACCACCTGCCGGCCCTGGCCTATGCCGGGGCGCTGAAGAGCCTGGCGGTTCGCCGGGGCGTCGAGGCGCACCAGGCGCTGAGCGTTTCGGTCGAGCGCGCCGAAACGGGCGACGTCGCCGCCCTCGACCTCGGCGAAGGCCGTAGCGTGACCGGCGATCTCTTCATCGACCTCGAGGGCCTGATCGACAGCCCGCGCGAGGCCTGGGCCTTCCCGGCCGATCGCGTGCTGACCGCCCTGGCCCCGGCCTTCCCGTCGATCCCGGCCTATGCCGAGACCCGCGCCTGGGCGCGCGGCTGGACGGCCCTGCATCCGGCCCAGAACGCCACTCACATCGTCCAGGCCTACGCCTTCGATCTGTGTACGGACGAAGAGGCGCTGCAAGCCGTCAGCGCCGCCTCCGGTCTGCCGATCAAGGACGCCTCGGTGCGCGCCGTCGCCCCCGGTCGCCGCCTGTCGGCCTGGGACCGCAATGTTGTCGCGATCGGCGAGGCGGCCTGCGTGTTCGATCCGCTGCACGGCGTCGACCTGCACGCGGTGCAGATGGGTCTGGTCCAGCTGCTCGCCCTGTTCCCGGTCTCCGGCGACTGGGCTTACGAGCAGGGCGCCTACAACCGGGCCATGGCCGAGCAGTTCGGGCGGGTGCGCGACTTCCAGCAGCTGCACTATGCGGTCAACCGCTACGGCGTCTCGGACTTCTGGACCCGCGCCCGTCAGGCGCCGCTCTCGCCGGACCTGGCCCATCGCATCGCCACCTTCATGGCGCGCGGCGAGATCGCGCCGTTCGAGCATGACAGCTTCTCCAACGACAGCTGGCGGGCGGTGTTCGTCGGCCATGGCGTAACGCCCGACAGCCACGCCCCGATCATCGACGCGACCTCGCCCGAGCTGATGAAGCACGAGTTCCGCCGCATCCTGTCCTTCATTAAGGACCAGGTCGAACGCCAGCCGACCCACGACCTCTATCTGGCAAGCTTCTGCGGCCGGGAGCCTGTCCATGGATAGCGGCCTTTCCATCGATCCGACCCTGAGCCTGGAAGCCCTGCCGCGCGTGGCCGCCGTCGCCGCGCCGTCGCCGGAGGCCTTCGAGCGGATCATCGCGGCCGAAGCCCCGGTGGTGATCAAGGGCCTGGTCGACACCTGGCCGGCCCTTGCCGCCGGCCGTTCGCCGGGGGCGATGAACGCCTACCTCAAGGCCATGGACTCAGGCCTGCCGGGCCCGGTCATGGAGGCTCCGGCCTCGACCAACGGCTGGTACGCCTATGGCCCCGACTTGCGCGAGTTCAGCTTCTCCAAGCGCAACGCCGGCATCAGCCAGACCTTGGACCGCATCGAGGCTCTGCTCGGTCAGCCGAACGCACCGTTCGTCGCCATCCAGATGCTGCCGCTGGCCACCCACATGCCCGAGTTCGTGCGCCAGAACCCGATGCCGCTGGTCTCGCCCAAGGTGATGCCGCGCCTGTGGGTCGGCGGACCGCTGCGCACCCAGACCCACAACGACCGCGACCACAACCTGGCCTGCGTGCTCGCCGGCCGTCGCCGCTTCGTGCTGTTCCCGCCCGAGCAGGTCAGCAACCTCTATGTCGGCCCGCTGGAGAACCCGCCGCCGCTGTCGCTGGTCGATCCGGAGGCTCCGAACCTGGCGCGTTTCCCCCGCTACCGCGACGCGTACGCCGCCGCGCGGGTGGCGTGGCTGGAGCCGGGCGACGCGCTCTTCATGCCCAAGCATTGGTGGCACCACGTCACCTCGCTCGAGCCCTACAACGCCATGGTCAACTACTGGTGGGGCGACACGGCCGTGGGTCTGGAGCGCCCGGTCGACGTCTTCCAGATCGCCCTACTGGCCTTGAAGGACCTGCCCGACGGCGAGAAGGCCTACTGGCGCGAGATGTTCGCGACCTATGTCTTCGGCGACCGGGGCGAGGCGACGGCGCACATTCCCGAGGCTCTGCGCGGCGCGCTCGGCACGCTGAGCCCCGCCCAGCGCAACGCCTTGAAGCAGCAGCTGAAGATGGCCGTGCTGAGGTCGCCGACATGACCGTCCAGGCCGCCGTCAAACCCTTGCTGCTGGGGCCCAACATCAGCGTCCGCCTGCGCAAGGTCGGCGAAGAGCAGCAACCGCTGCTGGTCGTCGATGACGTGCTGGCCGATCCGTGGGCCATGATCGACGCGGCCCGCGCCGCCGCGTTCTACCGGCCGCCGCACACCAACTATCCGGGCCTCAACGCCAACCTGCCCGAGGCCTACTACCGCACGGTGGTCACGGCCCTGCGCGGCCCGATCGAGGCGGCGTTCGGCGTCTCGGCCAGCGCGGTGCTGGAATTCTTCGGCTTCTTCGCCCTGGCCACCACGCCGGCCTCGGCCGCCACACCGGTCCAGACCCTCCCGCACCTGGACGGGCCCGACCCCAGCCGCCTGGCCATGGTCCACTACTTCTGCCAGGGCGACTTCGGCGGCACCGGTTTCTTCCGGCATGAGGCCACAGGCTTCGAGTCCGTCGACGCCTCACGCACCGACGCCTATGCCGCCGCGCTCAAGGCCGAGTTGGCCCAGGAGCGTCAGGCCTTCGCCGGCGCTGACACCCCCGGCTATGACCTGATCGAGGCGATCGAGCCCGTCTTCAACCGGCTGATCGTCTATCGCGGCCACGTCCTCCACGCCGGCCTGCTGGGCCAAGGCGGCGGCGCGGCCGATCCCGCCACGGGCCGGCTGACGGCCAATGGCTTCATCGAGGCGGTCGACACCGGATAGCGCCTGCCTCGCACCCCCTCGTCCGAACTTCGTCCTGGCGCGGGCAATCCGGCACGCGCTCCGAAGCCCTTTTGCGTTCGATCGGCCCGCGTGCTGGGCCGATCCAAGTCCTCCCCCTGCGCCTCCGGCTCCCGTCCTGCGGAGCCGGGGCGCCCTTTTCGAAAGAGACTGTTCGATGAGCTTCCGAACCCTGGCCCTGCTGGCCGCCCTGGCCTCGCCGGCGCTCGCTCAGGCCGCGGAACGCGAGTGCGCCCAGTCGCCCGGCAAGGTGATCGAGGTGTGCGTCTTCACCAAGGACGGGCAGGCCTTCTACGAGGTGAGCAAGGGCGGCAAGCCGGTGCTGTCGGCCGCGCCGATGGGCCTGACCTTCGCCGGCGAGGCGCAGGCGCGTTACTCGGCCATCACCGCCGCCAAGCGCTCGGCCTCGGACGCGACCTGGGAGCAGCCCTGGGGCGAGCAGCGGGTGATCCGCGACAATCATTCGGAGCTGACCGTCTCACTGGTCGGCGACACGCCGCTGAACAAGAGCGTCGACGTTACCTTCCGCCTGTTCGATGACGGCTTGGGCTTCCGCTACGCCTACGCCGCGATCCCGGCCGGCCAAGCCGTGGCCGTCACCGACGACCGCACCGAGTTCAAGCCCGTCGGGGCCTATGACGCCTGGTGGTACGAGGCCCTGGGCCAGGAGCGCGACGAGTACCTCTACAAGCAGACCGACGCCCGCCGCATCACCCTGGCCGAGACGCCTTTGACGATGCGCGAGAAGGGCGGGTTGCACCTGTCATTCCACGAGGCGGCGCTGGTCGACTTCCCGAGCATGCTGCTCGCCGGCAACGGGGCCGGGACCTACAAGGCCAAGCTGATGCCGTGGCCGGACGGGACCCTGGCCAGGAAGACCGGCGCCTTCACCACGCCCTGGCGCACCGTGCTGATCGGCGACACCGCCGGCGCCCTGGCCGACAGCCGCATCGAGCTGAACCTCAACGAGCCCAGCAAGATCGCCGACACCTCGTGGATCAAGCCGGGCAAATATGTCGGCATCTGGTGGGAGATGCACCTGCAAAAGTCGACCTGGGGCAGCGGCCCGATCCATGGCGCGACGACCGAGAACACCAAGCGCTACATCGATTTTGCCGCCAAGTACGGCTTTGACGGCGTGCTGGTCGAGGGCTGGAACAAGGGCTGGGACGGCGACTGGATCAGCAATGGGGAGAAGTTCAGCTTCACGCAGGCCTATCCGGACTTCGACATCAAGGCGATCACCGACTACGCCAAGTCCAAGGGTGTGAAGCTGATCGGCCACAACGAGACCGCCGGCGCGGTGCCCAACTATGAGGCCCAGCTGGAAGACGCCATGAAGCTCTATGAGAGCGTCGGGGTCAGCCAGGTGAAGACGGGTTACGTCCGCCACAGCGGCACGATCGTCGACCAGGACGGCCAGCAGCAGTGGTTCGCCGGCCAATATATGGTCCGCCACAACCTGCACGTCGCCGAGGTGGCGGCGCGCCACAAGATCTCGATCGACGCCCACGAGCCGGTCAAGGACACCGGCCTGCGCCGCACCTGGCCCAACATGCTGAGCCGCGAAGGCGCGCGCGGGCAGGAGTTCAACGCCTGGGGCGATCCGACCAATCCGCCCGAGCACACCGTGATCATCCCGTTCACGCGCATGCTGGCCGGACCGATGGACTTCACGCCGGGCGTCTTCGATGTGGTGCACGGCAAGACTGAGCTGACCCGCCGCGGCCAGTCGACCATCGCCACCCAGCTGGCGCTCTATGTCGTGCTCTACAGCCCGATCCACATGGCCGCCGACCTCTTGGAAAACTACGAGGCCCGTCCCGACGCCTTCCAGTTCGTGCGCGACGTGCCCACCGACTGGGAGACGTCCAAGACCCTGCAGGGCCAGGTCGGCGACTTTGTCGTCGTCGCTCGCCAGCAGCGCGGGGCCAAGGACTGGTTCCTGGGCGCCCTGACCGACGAGCAGCCGCGCAAGCTGACCCAGAAGCTGGACTTCCTGGCGCCCGGCAAACGCTATGAGGCCCAGATCTATCGCGACGGCCCCTGGGCCGACTTCCGCACCAACCCCGCCGCCCTGACCGTCGAGAAAAAGGTCGTCACCGCCAAGGACAGCCTGGACCTCGACATGGCGGCCGGCGGCGGCGCGGCGGTGCGCTTCAAGGCGCTCGACTAAAGTTTTTACGCAACACGACGTTCATCGACCTTCCAAAGCAATTGTCGGGCGGCTCAGGGCTCTGTAAGCAGGCGCCTTACTGGTCGCCCGACGTGGCGTTTTGGAAGGTCGCGAATGCCGAGTCCCGTGATGGCGGCGCTCAAGGACGTGGGAGACGGTCTCCGTCTCGCCCCTTTGTGGTGGCGGCTCGGCCTGGACCAGACGGCCTCGCGTTTCCAGCGGTCGATCCTGGGTCCGTTCTGGATGGCCTGCAACCTGCTGGTCGTCGCCTTCGCCCTGGCCTTCCTGGTCAGCGCCATGATGGGCGCCGACATCATGGGGAGCTATCCGCAGGTGGTGGCTGGCCTGCTGGCCTGGTCGCTGGTGGGCACGGCCATGGCCGAGGCCCAGGCGATCTTCCTCTACAATGCCGGCCTGATGCAGAGCCAGC
The DNA here is from genome assembly GCF_058808315.1 of Caulobacter sp. GW821-FHT11E11. Taxonomy (NCBI): domain Bacteria; kingdom Pseudomonadati; phylum Pseudomonadota; class Alphaproteobacteria; order Caulobacterales; family Caulobacteraceae; genus Caulobacter; species Caulobacter sp. GW821-FHT11E11. The sequence goes on along the minus strand of NZ_JBXARO010000004.1, from coordinate 284,116 downwards.
GCCTGCCGCTGAGCTTCTACGTCTTCCTGCACGTGCAGAAGGCCGCGACGAACTTCCTGTTCCAGGCGATCGCATTCTGGGCGGTGATGCTGGTCATGGGCCGGTTCGTCGTGCCGCACTGGACGCTGATCCCGGCGGTCGTGGTGATGCTGCTGATCGTTGGCCTGCAGGGTTTCGTCATCGCCGTGCCCTCGACCCGCTTCCGCGACGTGGCCTACATGATGAGCTACGTCGTCCAGCTGTTGTTCTATGTGACGCCCGTGTTCTGGCTGGCCACCAATGTCAGCGCCAAGAACCGCTGGGTGGTCGAGATGAACCCGTTCACCCATCAGGTGGAGCTGCTGCGCGCCCCGCTGACCGGCCACGCGCCGGCCCTCATCGACTGGTATTGGACCCTGGGCACCACCGGCGTCCTGGCCATAATCGCCTTCGCGCTGCTGGCCTTGTTCCGCAAGCGCGTGGTCTTCTGGCTGTAGGAGACGGCGATGACGCACCAGATCAAGCTGACGAACGTCGACCTCGACTACTTCGTCTACAGCCTGCGCTCGCAGTCGCTGCGCAGCGCGGTGTTCAACCTCGCGGTCGGCGGCAAGATGTACAAGGCCGCCGGCGACGTCGCCGCGGTCAAGGCGCTGCACGACATCAATCTCGACATCGTCGAGGGCGACCGCATCGCCCTGGTGGGCCACAACGGCTCGGGCAAGACGACCCTGCTCAAGGTCATCGCCGGCATCTACAGCCCCACGCGCGGCGAGCTGTCGATCGACGGCGACATCACCTCGATGATCGCCATCAACGCCGGCATCGACATGGAGGCCACCGGCCTTCGCAACATCCACAAGCTGGGCCTGATGCGGAGGCTCTCGCGCAAGGTCATCGACAGCCGCGTCGATTCGATCGCCGAGTTCTCGGGGCTGGGCGACTTCCTGCACCTGCCGGTCCGCACCTATTCGGCCGGCATGCTGGCGCGCCTGATGTTCGCCGTCGCCACCGAGTTCGAGGCCGACATCCTGGTGCTGGACGAGTGGCTCAGCGCCGGCGACGCCGCCTTCGTGCAGAAGGCCGCCGACCGCATGCAGCGCATGGTCGAGGACGCCAAGATCGTCGTGCTGGCCACCCACGACCATGAGCTGGTCCGCCGCGTCTGTAACCGCGTCTGCGAACTGCAGGCCGGCCGCATCGCCTTCCTCGGCACGACTGAGGACTGGCTCGTCTACCGGGAATCTCAAGCCGCATGACCGATACCGTCCGCCGTCTCGCGCACGAAGACCTCAACGGTGTCGGCGCCGACGCCTGGCTCGCGCGCCTGAAGCGCTCGGTCGGCGAGCGGGTCCAGGACGGCGTCCTGTACCCCGACTTCCCGTCGGCCGAGATCCAGCGCCAGTTCGTCGGCTCGGCCTATGAGGACGCGCTGGACGAGGCCGGCCGCTTCTACCGCTTCGCCCAGGAGAGCATGAACGACCGCAGCTATCAGCGGTCGGCCGGCAAGGGCTATCTGGACTTCGGCTGCGGCTGGGGTCGCATCGGCCGCTTCTTCCTGCGCGACTTCCGCGCCGAGGACATGGTCGGCGCCGACATCGATCCGGACATGGTCGCCTTCTGCGCGGGCGCCAGCCTGCCGGGGAGCTTCGACACCATCGTCAACGGCCAGCCGCTGCCGTTCGCCGACGGCCACTTCCGGCTGGTGACGGCCTATTCGGTGTTCACCCACCTGCCGCCGCACCTGTTCCGCGCCTGGCTGGCCGAGCTGCTGCGCGTGCTGGCCCCCGGCGGCCTGCTGGTGTTCACGGTCGAGCCGCCGCGCTTCCTGGACTTCATGGACGCGGCCGATCCCAATTCCGACAACGCCTGGCACGTGGCCCTCTCGGCCTACAAGGACCAGCTGCCGCGCATGCGCGCCGAGCTGGCCCAGGACGGCGTGGCCTATCTGCCCTCGGGCGGCGGCGCCTATCGCGAGTCCGACGTCTATGGCGACACGGCCGTGACCGCCAAGTTCGTGGCCAAGGAAGCCGCACCGCACGGCGGCGAGGTGGTGCGCTACATCGACGATCCGTCGCGGTTCTTCCAGGCGGCGGTGGTCATCCGCAAGCGTGACCCGAACCAGCAGCCGAGCTTCTTCGCGCGCCTCCTGGCCCGCCTTTCGGGCAAGGCATGAGCAGCGGGTCGCCCAAAATGACGTTGGGCGGTTTGAAGCCCGGCAGGGATGTCACGGTCCAGGGCGTCGACGCCCGGGGCCGGACGATCCTGGCGGCGGCCGGCGGCGACCCGCAGATGCTCTGGAGCCCGACCCGCGCCGAGCGAGCCGGGCTGAAGGCGGCCAAGGCCGTGCGCATCGACCTGAAGCTGGAAGCGGTCGAGGGCCAGCTGGTCGGCCCGGCCCTTTATGCCGACTGGGGTGACGGCTTTTCCGAGGACTCCTACACGCGCCTGAAGGCCGGCCCGGACGGCTGGTTCGCCTCGCTGCCGGCGCGCAGCTGGCAGCTGACCGGCGTGCGCCTGGATCCGTCAGAGGGCGAATGCACGTTCACGGTCAGCGATTTCAAGGTCACGCGCATCGGCGACCTCGGCAAGGATCCGCGCGGCTTGCGGGGCGCGGTGATCCAGGCGCTGAAGCCGGCCCTGGGACCGTTGCGCCAGCCGGTCGGCGCGGCCTGGCGGCGTGGCCGGGCGATGCTGCAGCGCTCGCGCGGGACCCGCGCGGTCGCCGGCGACGCTGGTCCGGTCCGCGCGACTTACCAGCATGCGATCGCGGTCTCGAAGAACCTGCGTAGCCCGCACTTCGCCGCCCCGATCGCGACGCCGATCGTCTTGCCAGCCGACGCCCCCAAGGTCGTGGCCTTCTACCTGCCGCAGTTCCATCCGTTCCCGGAGAATGACCTCTGGTGGGGCAAGGGCTTCACCGAGTGGACCAACGTCTCCAAGGCCCAGCCGCAGTTCCTGGGCCACTACCAGCCGCGCCTGCCGGCCGACCTCGGCTTCTACGACCTGCGCCAGCGCGAGGTGATCGCCCAGCAGATCGACCTGGCCAAGGACGCGGGCGTCTCGGCCTTCTGCTTCCACTACTATTGGTTCGCCGGAAAGCGCCTGCTGGAGCGGCCGATCGAACTGGTGTTGGCCGATCCGACCCTGGATTTCCCGTTCGCCCTCTGCTGGGCCAACGAGAACTGGACCCGGCGCTGGGACGGCGACGAGAGCAACGTCCTGATGGGCCAGGAGCACTCGCCCGAGGACGACCGCGCCGCGTTCGAGGACATGGCCCGCTACATCCGTGACCCGCGCTACCTGAAGGTCGGCGGCAAGCCGGTGCTGGTGCTCTATCGGCCCGAGATCCTGCCGGACTCCAAGGCCACCACCGACCGCTGGCGGGAGCAGGCCAAAGCCATGGGCCTGGGCGAACTGCACCTGCTGTGCACCACGGCCTTCGGCTTCCAGGACTACGCGTCGCACGGTTTCGACGGGATCATCGACTTCCCGCCGCACGCCATCGTCGAGGGCGAGATCACCAAGGCGGTGACGCCGCTGCATGCGAACTTCACTGGCAAGGTCTACGACTATCCGGTGGTCGTGCAGTCCAAGCTGGACGAGCTGGAAGCCGCGCCCGCCGCCTTCGTGCCGGGGGTGATGCCGGGCTGGGACAACCAGGCCCGCAAGCCCTGGGCCGGCCACGCCTTCCACAACGCCGATCCGGAAAGCTACCTGACCTGGCTGTCGGGCGCGCTGAAACACGCGCAGGCCAAGCATCCGCAAGGCCAGGCCATGGTCTTCGTCAATGCCTGGAACGAGTGGGGCGAGGGGGCCTATCTGGAGCCCGACCGCTGGTTCGGCCATGGCTATCTGCACGCCACCCGCACGGCCCTGGGCGCCTATGTCCCGCGCCTGACCGACGCCCATCCGCTGGTGGCGCAGGCGCAAGGCACGTTCGAGAAGCGCGCCGACGCCGTCGTGCTGCTGCACCTCTTCTATCCCGAACTGATCGACTGGTTCGCCCAGCGCCTGGCGGCGACGGCCAGCGGCCTGGATGTGATGATCACCGTGCCCGAGAGCTGGAACGAGGCCGACCTGGCCCGCGTCCGCGCCGCCTTCCCGAGCGCACATCTGGCCATCGCCGAGAACCGTGGCCGCGACATCCGGCCGTTCGTCGAGACCCTGCGCCGGGCCAAGGCCCTGGGCTATTCGACCTTCTGCAAGCTGCACTCCAAGCGCTCGCCGCACCGCGCCAAGGGCGATGAATGGCGGGCCGAGCTGTTCGACGGCCTGCTGGGCGGCGAGGCGGCCAGCCTGGCCCTGCGCGCCTTCGCCCAGGATCCCAAGCTGGGTCTGCTGGCCTCGTCGGAGGCCCGCATGCGGATCGGTGACCCGGACGTGATGGCCAACAACGCCGCCGCCGTCGAGCGCCTGTCGGCCCGCATGGGTCTGAAGCCCGCGCCCGAGACGCCGTTCGCGGCCGGCTCGATGTTCTGGGGACGGACCGAAGCCTTCGCGCCGCTGTCGGACCTGTCGGACGTCGAGATCGGCTTCGAGCCGGAACTCGGCCGTGTCGACGGCGCCACGGCCCACGCGATCGAGCGCCTGACCGCCGCCATCGTCGCCCGCGCCGGCTACCGGGCGAGCTTCGAGCTGTGAGAGAGGTCAAGAGCCTGGCCCGGCGGACGGTGCGCAAGCTGAAGGGCCTGCTGCCCAAGCCGCCACCGCCGCCTCCGCCGCCGACCATCACCCTGACGCTGGTCGAGGACGCCGAGGTCCTGCCGCGCGTCGCCGACGCCCTGGCCGAACCGCTGGACGGGCCCGGCGTGATCGGTTCGGTCATCCCGGCGGCGATCCTGGGTGAGGCCGAGACCCGCGCGGCCCTGGGCCAGAAGAGCGGCGGCGTCGATACCCCCGGCTGGGCGCACGGCGAGAACGGCGTGCTGCGCTCGGCCGTCGACCTGGTTCGGGTGCGCGACGTCTGGCATGCGCCGGCGTTCGGCGCGGTGTTCGACGACGCGGGGCGGACCTTCAAGACCTCCGTCCATGAGGCGATCTACCTGACCCCGACCCTGGCGGCCCTGCCGAACGCGAGGCGTGAGGGCGACCAGACGCTGTTCGCCTTGCCCGCCGACGCGCCGACCTTTCCGCGCGCCACGGTGTTCGTGGCCTGGGGCGGGGTGCACAACTACGGCCACTTCCTGATCGACTGCCTCTCGGCCCTGGTCGCGGCCCAGCAGGCCGGCGCGCTGGAGGCCTATCCGCCGATAACGCCGCCGCTGCTGCCCTGGCAGGCGGACCTGCTGGCGCTGGCCATGGGCGATGCGCCTAAGCCGCGCATCGTCGAGGCCCCGATCGTCCGCATCGACGAGGTGGTGTTCGCCACGCCGATGGATCACTTCCTGCACGCGCCGGGCCCGCCTCTGGACGCGGTGCGCGATCGCATCCTGGCCAACGCCGCGATCCCGGACGACCCGGCTGCGCCCAAGCGCATCTATGTCAGCCGCCTGGGCTCGCTAAAACGCGTCCTGGTCAACGAGGCCGAGCTGGAGGCCGCCCTGGAAGCGCGCGGCTTCACGGTCGTCCGGCCCGAGGTCCTGCCGGTCCGCGAGCAGATCGCCCTGTTCCATCGCGCCGAGATCGTGGTCGCGCCTGCGGGCGCGGCCCTGGCCAACGTCCTGTTCTGCAAGCCGGGGACCAAGGTCTTCGAGATCCAGCCCAGCAACTTCATCGGCGTATGGGTGCGCAATGTCGCCCTGCTGGTCGGGGTGGACTGGCGGGCCTTCTTCGCGCCGTCACCGCTGAGCGAGACCGAGATCCTGATGGAGGGCCAGCCGCGGCCGGCGTCCGAGTTCCGCTGGCGGCTGGACCTTCCGGGGTTCCTGACCTTCCTGGACGAAGCGCTCTAGGGCCGTGGTCGCCCACGTCGACATCACCGGCGCCGAGCGGCTTTCGATGACCCAGGCGCTGGGCGGCGGCCAACGCGTGGCGCGGGTGAAGCTGATGGGGTCCAGCGGGCCGATCCCGCCGCGTCCAATGTCGTGGCCGTGCGCCGGCGACCTGCTGAACGGCATGCACGACCTGGAAAACGCGGTCGCGCCGGACATCGACCTGGTCGTCGTCCACCGGGCGGTGGCGGGCGGACCGGGCGCGCAGCTGAAGCTGGACGGCGCCTATCTGCACGCCGACGAGGCCTATCCCAGCTATATCCGCTACCGCTACGAGCACGACATCCAGGCCGACGGCTGGCGCTTCGACGCACCGGTCCGCAAGCGCCTGGACCGCGCCTTCGTGATCACCCACTTCAACTACGTCTGGGGTCACTGGCTGACCGAGATGTACCCCAAGCTCTTCCTGATCCGGGCGCTGGCGGAGGCGGGGATCGTCGCGCCGCTGCTGCTGCCGGTCACCGCGCCGGGCTACATGACCACGATCGCGCGGGATTTGGTCCCGGGCCTGGAGATCATCACCTACTATCCGCGCGACGAGGCCGTGGAGATCGGGACCGTCCTGCTGCCGCACATGCTGCACCAGGCGTATCACTTCCACGACTTCCTGCGCTGGAGCCTGGAGCGCGAGGCCCTGGCCTGGCCGCGTGGCGGCGCGCCCGACAAGGTGTTCGTCAGCCGCAGCGGCGTGCGCACGGCCCAGGCCTTCCGCGAACTGACCAACGAAGCCGAGGTCGAGGGCGTCGCCGAGGAACTGGGCCTGACCCTGGTGCGGCCCGAGGCGCTGCCCTGGGCCGAGCAGGCCAGGATCTTCTCCGGCGCCCGCGTGGTGGCCGGTGAGTTCGGCTCGGGCCTGCACAACGCCCTGCTGTCGCCGGCGGGCTGCCAAGTGGTGTCGCTGAACTGGCTGGTCGACGTGCAGTCGCGGATCGCCAACTTCCGCCGTCAGGACGTCGGCTATATCCTGCCGGCCGACGGGCGGGCCCGCCTGCATACGACCGGGCCGCAGGAGAACCAGCCCTTCATGATCGATCCCGCCGAGTTCCGGGCCAAGCTGGCGATCGCCGTCGAACGCGCCGACGCCAAGGCGGCCATGGCCGGCTGGGACGACGGCCCGGTCGCCATGCCGGAGCTGCGGCTGTGAAGGCGCTGGTCCTGGCGGCCCTGCTGCTGGCCGGTCCAGCCATCGCCGAGCCGCGCGTCTCCCTGTTCAAGACCTGCGAGGTCCCCAAGGGCATCGAGTTCCAGGGCGGCGGCTATGGCGGCATCTCGGGCATCGACTTCGACCAGCGCTTGGGCCAGTGGGCCTTCATCAGCGACGACAAGTCCGAGCACGGACCCTCGCACGCCTTCCTCGGCAAGCTTGATTTGAAGGACGGGCGCTGCGACCTGGCGCTGGAGACGATGATCCCGCTGCGTCGCGAGGACGGTTCGACCTTCCCCGACCGCAAGGCGGGAACCGAGGCCGCCGACGGCGAGTCCATCCGCTTCGATCCGTTGAACGCTGATCTTTTCTGGTCCACCGAGGGCGACTTCGACCACGGCTATCCGCCGTCGGTGCGGCGCATGAGGGCCGACGGGACACCGGTCGCGCGGCTGGTCGTTCCCGAGGCCTTGACCTTTCACGACGGCGGCGAGACCGGCGCGCGCAAGAACGCCACCACCGAAGGCATGAGCTGGTCCGTCGACGGACGGTCTTTGTGGCTGTCGATGGAGTGGCCCCTGGCCCAGGACGGCCCAATCCCCTCGGTGGCCGAGGGCGGCCTTGCGCGTCTGACCAAGCTGGATCGCGCGGGCAAGGTGCTGGCCCAGTATGCCTATCGTGTCGACCCGGTGCAGGTCGCCTCGCCGTTGGGTGTCGGCGACAACGGCATTAGCGAGATCCTCACCCTGGACGATCACCGCCTGCTGGTGCTCGAGCGCTCGGGGATCAAGGGCGCGGACGGGCGCTACAGCTACCACATCCGCCTCTATGTGGCCGACCTGGCCAAGGCCCAGGATGTCTCGAAGATCGAGAGCCTGTCGGCGACGCCGGTCCGGGCGGCGGAAAAGCGCCTGCTGTTGAACTTCGACAGCCTGGGGATCCGGATCGACAATCTGGAAGCCATGGCGTGGGGCCCGCGCCTCAAGGACGGGGCCCGCACGCTCGTGCTGGCTTCGGACGACAATTACGACGCCAACCAGATCAACCAGATCCTGGTCTTGCGGATCGCCCCTTAGGCGGCCGCTTCCTCGACCGGGAAGTCCGTCGAGACCGCTACGTCACGCCAGTCCTTCAGCAGCGCCAGATGCGCGGCTGCCACGGCTTCAGTCGCCGCGGCCGTGTCGCTGCCCAGCGGCAGGCGGACGGGCGGGTTGGGGGCGTCGACGAAGTCGATCAGCACCTGGGCCAGGCGTTGCGGATCGCCGGGCTGGTTGTGGCTGACCACGGCCGCATGGGCGCGCACGGCCCCGGCCGTCTCGTTGTAGTCGGCGATGCTGGCCGGGCTGACGCTCAGCGAGGTCGCGTCTAGGAAGTCGGTGCGGAAATAGCCCGGCTCGACGGCGGTGACGAAGATGCCCAGTGGGGCCAGCTCGGCGGCGAGACCCTCGGTCAGCCCCTCGACCGCGAACTTGGTTGAGCAGTAGACGCCAAAGCCGGCGCCCGAGCGCAGGCCGCCCACCGACGACAGGTTCAGGATCCGGCCCGAACGCTGGCGGCGCATATGCGGCAGCACGGCCCGGGTCACGGCCAGCAGGCCGAAGACGTTGGTGCGGTACAGGGCCTCGACCTCCGCGCCGGTGGCTTCCTCGACCGCGCCCAGCAGGCCGTAGCCGGCGTTGTTCACGAGAATGTCGATGCGGCCGAAGCGCTCGACGGCGGCCTTGGCGGCGGCGTGGGCCTGGGCTTCGTCGGTGACGTCCAGGGCCACGGCCAGCAGGTTGGGATGCTGGCCCAGGCGCTCGCTGACCGAGGCGGGGTTGCGGGCGGTGGCGACGACGGCGTCGCCGGCGGCCAGGGCCTTTTGAGCGATCAGGGCGCCAAAGCCGCGCGAGGCGCCGGTGATGAACCAGGTACGCATATCTTGTTCCTTCCGTTGGGCCGTGGCGGGGAGCGTCGCGGCGACGGAGGAATATCTAGACCTCGGCCTTCGATGAGATAATCATGGCATTTATCGCCAAGTCAGTGAGTGAAATTCAGCAATGCGTCCTGTCGCGCCCGCCGACCTGGCCAGCTTCCTGGCCATCGCCCGCCACAAGAGCTTCCGCCGCGCCGCCGACGAGCTGGGCTGCACGCCGTCGGCCCTGAGCCACGCCCTGCGCGGCATCGAGGAGCGGCTGGACCTGCGCCTGGTCAACCGCACCACCCGCAGCGTCGCCCTGACCGAGGCCGGCGAGCGATTGTTCGCGCGGGTGTCGCCGGCCTTCCGCGACATCGACGACGCCCTGGACGACCTCAACAACTTCCGGGGCCAGCCGATGGGCACGCTGCGCTTCAACGCCCCGCGCGGCGCGGTCGAACTGGTCCTGCTGCCGGCCGTGACTCGCTTCATGGCCCAGCAGCCCGGCGTGAAGGTCGAGATCGTCGCCGACTCCGCCCTGGTCGACATGGTGGCCGAGGGCTGCGACGCCGGCGTCCGGTTCGGCGAGACCATCGCCCAGGACATGGTCGCCGTGCCGCTGGGTGGCCGCCAGCGCACCGCCATCGTCGCCTCGCCGGCCTTCTTCGAGACGCATCCCAAGCCGACGACGCCGGAGCAGCTGAAGGAGATCCCCTGCATCCGCTTCCGCTTCGCCAGCGGCCGTCTCTATCACTGGGAGTTCGAACGCGGCGGGGTCGAGCTGAACATCGAGGTCGACGGCCCGCTGACCCTGAACGACCACGACCTGACGATCCGCGCGGCCCTGGACGGGCTGGGCGTGACCTTCGCCTTCGAGGAGCAGGTGGCCGACCTGATCGCGGCCGGCAAGCTGGTGCGGGTGCTGGAGGACTGGTGCCCCTATTACAGCGGCTTCTACCTCTATTATCCCAGCCGTCGCCGCGCGCCCGCGCCGCTGCGGGCCTTCATCGACTTCATCCGCGAGGGCGGGTGAGCGGCGCTATTCCGGCTGGAACTTGTCGACCGCTCGGCGCAGCGCCCCGGCATTGATCGGCTTGGCCAGCACCTCGATGCTTTCGAAGCCCTTGCGCGGCAGGTCGCCATAGCCGGTGGCGAACACGAACGGCACGCCGCGCTCGCGCAGCTGCTCGGCGACCGGGAAGACCATCTCGCCGCCGATATTGACGTCCAGCACCGCGCCGTCGGGCGAAGGCTCGCCGCTGCCCAGCCATGCCAGGGCGTCATTGACCGCCCCGAACGAGCCGGCGATCTCGCAGCCCAGGTCTCCGAGCATGTCCTCGACCATCATGGCCACCAGGGCTTCGTCCTCGACGATCATCACCTTGCTGGACTTCATGCGGCGAGACTCATCCTCTGCGATAGCGGGGCGCGCAGGGTGTAGACCACGCCCTGCGGCGTGAAGTCGAGACTGGCCTTGCCCCCCAGGTCGCGGGCCAGGCCGCGTTCGATCATCTGGCTGCCGAAGCCGCGATGGCGCGGCCGGTCGTCGACGGTCGGGCCATCGACCTCACGCCAGGTCAGGGTCAGCATCGGCGGTGTGGCGGCCTCGTCGACCGTCCAGCGGATCACCACGCGGCCTTCCGGGTTTGACAGAGCGCCGTGCTTGGCGGCGTTCACCGCCAGCTCGTGCAGGGTCATGTGCACCGACACCGAGGTCTCGGCGCTGAAGGTCAGGGCCGGGCCGATGATGTCGAAGCGCTCGGCCAGTTCGGGGCTGAACGGGGCCAGGGCCTTGTCCAGGATCTCGTGCAGCTCGGCGCGGCCCCAGGCGCGGCGCGTCAGCAACTCGTGCGCCTGCGACAGGGCCAGGATGCGGTTCTCGAAGGTCTCGGCGAAGGCCTCGGGCGTCGGCGTCGAGCGCAGGGTCTGGCGCGAGATCGACTGGACGATGGCCAGGGTGTTCTTCACCCGGTGGTCCAGCTCCTGCAGCAGGAAGGCGCCGTGCTGCTTGGAATCCACGAGGTTGTCGTGCAGGCGGCCGCTCTCCAGGGCCGAGGCGGTGGCGCGAGCGATCACCTGCAGCTTCTTGATGATCTCGGGCGCGGGGACGTGCTCTTGCGCCCAATAGGCGCCGATGGCCGCGACCGGGTCTTCCAACCGCACCGGCGTCATCACCAGGCTTTTGACGAAGGTCGGCCGGTAGGCGTCGTGCGGGATGCGATCGTCCAGATAGATGTCGGGGATCACCACCGTCTGGCGGTTCAGCATCGCCCAGCCGGAGATGCAGGCGGTCAGCGGGAAGCGCTTGCCCTTCCAAAGCGGGCCGATCGCATCCTCGTCGAAATACCAGCACTGGTTATTGTCGCGCAGCACGAAGGCGATGCCGTCGGCCCCGGAAACCTTCCGCGCGGCCTTGCGCACGACCTCGGCCACTTCGCTGATGGTGCGGGTCGCCGACAGGGCCTCGATGGTCTCGATGAGGGTCACCAAGTCCCCGGTATCGGGGCTCGTGATCTCGTCTCTAGAGGCTAGGTCCAGCATTGTTCGAGGATCGCACGTCGGTTGTGTTTGAAACCCTAACATGCAGACGGCGCCGAACAAGCTGGGCCGCATATGCCAGGTGCGCGCGTCTGCACATGCGCAAAGGTTGAGCTTGCCTGGGCTCCAGGGTCGGGTAGCCGACGAATATGGCGCGCGCCGTGCAAGAACACTGTTAGATCAACGTTCTGGCGAGATTTCGCGCCAACGCTCGCGGGCCGTGCCTAGGCGGCGGAGGGCTCGGCGGGGCCGGTTTCGCCGCGCAGGACGCGCGACAACCTGTCGCGGTCCAAGGCGCCTTCCCAGCGGGCGACGACCAGGGTGGCCACGCCATTGCCGACCAGATTGGTCAGGGCCCGACACTCGCTCATGAACCGGTCGACGCCGACCAGCACGGCCAAGGCCGCGATCGGGATGTCGGGCACGACCGCCAGGGTCGCGGCCAGGGTGATGAAGCCCGCCCCGGTGACGCCTGAGGCGCCCTTCGAGGTCAGCATGGCCACGCCCAGCAAGGCCAGCTCTTGGCCCAGCGAGATGTGGGTGTTGGTCGCCTGAGCCAGGAACAGGGTGGCCAGGGTCATGTAGATGTTGGTGCCGTCCAGGTTGAAGCTGTAGCCGGTGGGAATGACCAGCCCGACCACCGAGCGCCGCGCGCCGGCGTTCTCCAGCTTCTCCATCATCTGCGGTAGCACGCTCTCCGACGAGCTGGTGCCCAGCACGATCAGCAGCTCCTCGCGGATGTAGGCCAGGAACCGCAGGATCGAGAAGCCGCTGGCCCAGGCGATCGCCCCCAGCACCACCAGCACGAACAGCAGCGAGGTGATGTAGAAGGTCGCCACCAGCGCGCCCAGCTGCATCAGGGCGCCGATGCCGTACTTGCCGATCGTGAAGCCCATGGCCCCGAACGCGCCCAGCGGCGCCAGGCGGATCACCACGTGGATGACGCCGAAGAACAGCTTGGCCGCGTCTTCCAGAATATTGGCGACCTTGTCGCCGAAGTCGCCCAGCCGGGTGCAGGCAAACCCCGTCAGGATGGCGATCAGCAGCACCTGCAAGAGGTTGCCCTCGGCGAAGGCGCTGAAGAAGGTGTCGGGGATCAGGTGCAGCAGGTAGGGGATCAGCCCCTCGCCGTGCTTGGCCTTCTCGACATAGCCGGCGGCGATCGACGGATCGAGCGTGGCCGGATCGATGTTGAAGCCGTCGCCGGGGCGCAGGGTGCGCCCGACGATCAGGCCCAGGATCAGCGCGAAGGTCGAGACGACTTCGAAATAGAGCAGCGCCTTGACGCCCACCCGGCCGAACGCCTTGATGTCGCCCATCCGCGCGATGCCGCCGGCCACGGTGCAGAAGATCACCGGCGCGATGACCAGCTTGATCAGCTTGATGAAGGCGTCGCCCAGCGGTTTGACCGCCACCCCGATCTTGGGCCACAGCGCCCCGACCAATATGCCCAGCGCGATGGCGATCAGGACCTGCACATAGATCGATTTCAGATGCCGCACCAAGTTCGCCCCCACCTGCGCCCGAAGGCGTTTTGGACGGGGTTCGCACGCCCGCCATCTTGCGCTATTGACCCTGGCCCGCGCGAAGCGAGGCCCAGTAGCTCAGCAGGATAGAGCAGCGCTTTCCTAAAGCGAAGGTCGGGGGTTCGAGTCCCTCCTGGGCCGCCAGCGGCTTTGTCGCGACCCGTCCGGTGGGGGCGGCCTTGAACACATCCGCACAGGTCCAACCCTTGAGCGCCTAGTGGGCATCGCCATCGTGATCCCTCGCTCGCAGCGGGAGGGGGCCGCGCGGCGTCGCACCTGGGCTGTGTTGATTGGCTCCGAGGCCATTCGATCTTCACCGCATTGGCGCTCATCGTTTCGGCCCGGGAACTATGGTCGTGTCATTGCTGTCAAGGCCTGTAGTAGGCAGGTGTGGCGTTGCCTTGGGTGAGGGGAATTCCTTTTTGGTGTGGGGATAAGGTATTTGACTCACGCACCATAAATGCCATCGTCCCGCCAAGGCCTCGACATGCAGGGCCAGGGAGGTTGCGATGAGACGTGAGGCAAAGGGCGTGCGCCTGCCTGTGAGGACGAAGCTGCTGTACGACTTCGGGTCGGTCGCCTACGGGGTCAAGGACGGCGCCTTCAAGTCGTTCCTGCTGATCTACTACAACCAGGTGGTCGGGTTGCCTGCCGGGCTGGTGGCCAGCGCGATCCTGCTGGCCCTGGTCGCGGACTCCCTGCTTGATCCGCTGATCGGCCAGCTGTCCGACGGGCTACGTTCGCGCTGGGGTCGGCGGCATCCGTTCATGTATGCCTCGGCCCTGCCGACGGCGGGGAGCTTCCTGCTGCTGTTCATGCCGCCCGCCGACTGGTCGCAAGGCGCCCTGTTCGGCTACATCGTCGCGACCTCGATCCTGGTGCGCACCTTCATTGCGCTCTACGAAATCCCAAGCTCGGCCCTCGGTCCGGAGCTTAGCGCCGACTATGACGAGCGCACCGCGATCATGGCCTATCGCTACATGTTCGCGATCGTCGGCGGGGCGCTGCTCTATATCGTCACCCTGCGGGTGTTCCTGAAACCCGACACCGCCCACCCCGTCGGCCTGCTCAATCCGGACGGCTGGTGGCGCTACGCCGTCACCGCGGCCATTGTCATGGCCCTGTCGATCCTGGTTTCGGCCGCCGGCACCCACGGACGGATCGCCAGCTTCCGTAAGCCACCGGTCCAGCCGCGCCGCTCGCTGCCGGCGGTGCTGGGCGAAATGCGCCAGAGCCTGGGGCACGGCTCGTTCCTGGCGCTGATGGGCTATGGCGTCATCAAGTTCACCGGCACCGGCGTGGTCAGCGCCCTGGCGCTCTATTTCGCCACCTACTGGTGGAAGCTCAGTTCGGGCCAAATCGCCTTCCTGGCGCTGGATGCGCTGATCGGATCGCTGCTGGCCTTGCCTCTGGCCCCGCGCCTGTCGCGCCTGCTGGGCAAGAAGCGCGCGGCGATCATCCTGCTGGCGGTGACGGTGGCGCTGGGCCTCTTGCCCTTCGGCCTGCGGCTGGCCGGATGGTTCCCGGCCGAGGGCTCCAAGGCGCTGGTCCCCGCGCTGCTGGCCATCCAGACACTGTACTGGACCTGCGGCGTGGTGTCGGTGATCATGATCACCGCCATGCTGTCGGACGTGATCGACGACAGCGCGGTCCGCACGGGCCGGCGGGCCGAGGGCCTGTTCTTCGCCGCCAACAGCATCGTCCAGAAGTGTGTCTCGGGCCTGGGCGTGTTCGTCTCCGGCCTGCTGCTCAGCGCCGTGAATTTCCCCAAAGGCGCCGATCCCGCGACCCTGGATCCGCAGATCATCACGCGCCTGGTCTTCGTCTACGCCCCGACCCTGGTGCTGCTGTACGGCGTCGGCATGGCCTGCCTCTTGGGCTATCGTATCACCCGCGAGCGTCACGACGAGAACGTGCGCCTGCTGGCCGAGCGTGAGGCCATGGTGTCGGCGGTGCGGGCGTGAGCGCGACCCAAAGCTTCCTGAAGATCTTCGTCGCCGATCTCGACCGGTCGGCGGCGTTCTATGCCGCCGCCTTCGGTATGGCGCCGGGTGGGCGGATGGCCGCCCCTGGGTTCGACGAACTGATCCTGCGCGCGCCGGAGGGGCAGTCCGGCGGCAGCATCGTGCTGTGCCGCTGGCGCGACGGCCGTGCGCTGGAAAGGGGAAACGCCAACGGACCGATCGGCTTCAGCGTCACCGATGTCGACGCCGTTCATGATCGTATCGTGGCGGCGGGTGGAACGAGTCGCCTGGCCCCGCGCAGTCTGGGCGCGGCGCGCCTGGCCTTCGTCGCCGATCTGGACGGCCACGAACTGGAAGTGCTGAACCTCGGCGCCTGACAACGAAAGAGGCCTCGGCGCGAACGCCGAGGCCTTGAGTATCCCCGAGGCAAGGGTTTCGAGGGGTCTTTAGAAGCGCGCCCGGACCGTCATGCCCCAGGTGCGCGGATCGCCGAGATAGGCCGAGTACGAACCCTGGAAGGCGCTGTCGAAGATCACTTGGGCATAGTCCTGGTTCAGCAGGTTCTGCGCCCACAGCTCGATGGCCAGCTTCTCGTCCGGCGCGCGCAGGCCCAGGCGCGCATTCACCACCGTGAAGCCCTTCTGCACCTTGTTCGGCGCCAGGTTCGAGCCGGTGTTGTAGCGGCTGCTGGTGCGGGCGTTGACATAGGCCAGGCCCGTCCAGCCCGACGACCCGATCGGCGGCGTCCACGTCACGGCGTTGGTGAAGACCGTGCGCGGGGCGTTCGACATCTGCTGGCCGGGCAGGCGCGACAGCGACGGGCTGAGCGGCGCGCCGAGCGCGTCACCGACCAGCTGGTCGGCATAGCTGGTGTCGGCATAGGTGGCCGCCGAGGTCAGGCTCAGATGCCGCATCGGCCGCCAGGCGGCTTCCAACTCCACGCCTTTGGCGATGACGCCGGCTTTCACGTCGCCCGGCGCGCAAGCCCCGGTCGTGGCGCTCGCATCGCGATCGCCGCCGTTCAGGTTCGTGCCGCAGCCATTGATGGTGGCCACGATGTAGACCGTGCCGTCGAACGTATTGAGCTGGAAGTTGTCGAACCGCTGGTAGAAGGCCGAGGCCGTCAGCGACAGGCCGCCAGCGCTGTACTTCGCGCCCAGCTCGAAGGCGTCGACCTTCTCCGGATCGAAGCGCAGCTTGGTGACCGAGGCGTTGGTCAGCACCGTGGTGGCCGGGCCCAGGGCCGAGCGGTCCAGGTTGAAGCCGCCGGCCTTGTAGCCCTTCGAATAGCTGCCATAGACCATCAAGGGTTCGGACGGCTTCCACGACAGCACGGCCGTGCCGGTGACCTCGCTCTCCTTGTGGCTGTCGGCCAGGTTCAGGGCGTTCAGCTCCGAGGTCGAGTTGCCCTGGCAGGCCAGGCCGACGATGCCGGCGCTGACGCCCGGCAATGCGCGCACCCGCGGGCAGACGGTGTTGGTGTTGCGGAACGCCGCCGAGAAGTCCTTGTTCTCGTGCGTGTAGCGGGCGCCCAGGGTCAGATCGACCGTCGGCGTCACGTGGAAGATGTTGTGCGTGAAGATCGCCGCGCTCTTGCTGGTCTGGCCGTAGCGCGTGCGGTCGTCGCCCATGTTCGAGATCGAATAGAGCAGGTCCAGCGCCTGGACCGTCGGCGAGGCCGCGCCGCCCAGCGCCGCGCGGCCGGTCGGGGTCAGGCAGCCGGCGGCGTTGGCGTCGACCAGTGCGCGGTTGATGCCGTTGACGATCAGGCACGAGGAGAACGGACCGTATTCGGAGCCGAACTTCAGCGTGCTGCCGACCTCCAGTTTCTCGTGCGAATAGAAGCCGCCAACCAGCCAGTCGAGGCGGTCGTTGAAGGCGTCGCCCTGCAGACGCAGCTCCTGCGAGAAGGTCTTGAAGCTGCGGCCCGAGCCCTCGCGGTCGATGTGCAGGATGTCGACGAGGTTGTACTCGGCGTCCGCGCCCTGGGCGCCGTTGTAGTTGCGATAGGCGGTGATCGAGGTCGCCTCGGCGCCCGCCAGCTTCCAGCTCATCTCCAGCGACGCGCCGCGATCCTTGGTCGTGCCGGCGAAGGTCGTGCCCGGCGAGAAGGCGACCTTGCGGTCATAGGGATCGTTGCGCGAGGGATAGAGCTGGTCGACCGTAGCGGGCGCGACCAGGGTCAGCACGCGCACGGCGGCGTTGACGTTGGGGTCGAGCAGGGCGGAGTTGCCGGGCGCGATCTTGTCGGTGGCGAACACAGCCCCGCAGCACGACTCGTTGCGCTTGGAATAGTCGGCGATCAGCCGCGCCGAGAAGCGGTCGGTGGGCTCCCACAGCAGCTGGCCGCGCAGGAAGTAGCGGTCGCGGGTGTTGATCTCGGCGCCGGTGTTGACGTCCTGGTAGAAGCCGCCGCGCTTTTCCCAGACGCCTTCGATCTTGCCGGCCAGGGTGGGGGTGATCGGTCCGGTGACGCCGCCCTCGATGCGGCGATAGCGGAAGTCGCCGACGCTGGCGAAGGCGTAGCCTTCGGTCTCGAACTGCGGCTTGCGGGTGATGATGTGCAGCAGGCCAGCCGAGGCGTTGCGGCCGAACAGCGTGCCCTGTGGGCCGCGCAGCACCTCGACGCGCTCGATCTCGCCCAGCTCGTTCAGGCCCACGCCGGTGCGCGAGCGGTAGACGCCGTCGATGAAGATGGCCACCGAGCTTTCGAGGCCGGCGTTGTCGCCGACCGTGCCAATGCCGCGGATGCGGGCCGAGGTGTTGGATTCCGAGCCGGTCGAGGAGACCAGCAGCGACGGGTTCAGCTGGTTCAGCGCCCGCACGTCGGTGGCGCCGGAGTTACGCAGCGCCTGCGCGCCCACCGCCGAGATGGCCAGCGGCACGTCGGACAGCGCCTGTTCGCGGCGCGTGGCGGTGACGATGATCTCGTCCACCTGCGCGACCTGCTCGGGCGAGGCTGGGCGGGCGTTGCTGGATTGGGCATGCGCCGTTGAAAATGACGCAAACGCTAATAATGCCGCGCCAGAGCACAGGCGGGCGCGCGAAGACAAGGTCATATGATCCTCCCCGTGGCCTTCTTGCGCGATGTGCGCGGCCTTGATTTCGAATAGAAGGTACGGAAGAGGTTTTCGTCAAGAGAGTTTACATGCAAACCAATAGTGGTGCGTTTCGTGCGCACGGTATCAGGGGCTGAGGGCGCGCGTGGCGGGGTTTGACAATCGCGCGGCGGTGGCCAACATCGGGTCCATGGACCTCCAGGAAGACCTTCGCAGCCGCAAGAGCGCGCCCGCGCGCATCGCGCAGATCCTCGATATCGCCGATGGGCTGGTGATCGAGACCGGAGGTCTGCCGATCTCGATGAAGCGGGTCGGCGACGCCATGGGCGCCAGCCGGGCGCTGGTCTATGCCTATTTCCCCGACGCCGATCAGTTGGCCGAGGCCGTGCTGGAGCGGCGCATGCAGTGGCTGGGCGAGGCTGGCCTCGCCACGGCGCTGGAGTCGGGCGAGTTCGGGGTGCGCGCCATGGCCGCCGCGCGGGTCTATCTGGATCACGTCGCACGCCATGGTCCGGTTGTGCATGTCGCCGTCCGCGACCTTCCCAAGGCCCGGGCGCGCGGCGGCAAGGCGCGGGGGCACGTGGCCGCGATCGCCCGGTTGGCGCGCGCGGCGCGGCGCGACCTGCGGCTTTCGGCGCATGAGGCCCTGGTGCTGATCGAGTTGCTGGTCGCCATTCCCGAGGAGGCTGGGCGACTGGTGTTCGAGGGGGCGCTCGACCTTGGCGAGGCCCAGGCGCTGTGCGCGCGCCTGATGTCCAACGGGATCGATTCGGTTCGCCCGCGCGGGGCGCGGACCGCCTAGGGCGCTTCCTGGCGCGCGGCCGCCGCGTTGCTGTTGGCGCCGGCGATGATCACCGGCAGGCACAGGCGTTCGGCGACCTCCAGGGTCGTGCGGCCCGAGGCCAGCATGCCGCCGGCGCGGCGCGTCACAGCGGTCAGGACCGCCGTCGAGCCATAGGCCACGGACCGGCTCATGCCATAGCGGGCTCCCAGCGACTCGACGATCGGCTCGACGGCGATCTCGGCGGCCTTCTGGCGTTCGTCCTGCAGGCTTTCGCGCACCTCGGCGTCGCGCATCAGGATCTGCAGGGTCGGGCCGCGCGCGATGGCCTCGTGGAAATAGCCGAGGGTCGACAGGATGATGCGGGTCAGGTTGTCCTCGCCCCGGGCGATCTGCAGCTGGCGGCGCCGCTCCAGGGCCTGCAGCTCGCGCCGGGCCAGCGAGGCCAGCAGGTCGGCGCGGCCGGCGAAGCAGTTGTGGGCCTGGGCTTCGCTGATCCCGGCGTCGCGGGCCACGCGCTTCAGGGTCACCTCGGTCAAGCCCTCGGCCAGGATGATGCCGACGGCGGTGTCCATCAGCTGGTCGCGCCGGTCCCCGGGCGACAGGCGCGTGCGGGCGCGGCGGGCGGTGAACTGCTCGGCGCCGACGATGATCTCCGGCGCGGTCCTGGATGGCGCCGGCGGCAGCGCGGGTCGCGCGGGCGCGGCGGCCGCCCCTTGCCGCGTCCAATGGGTGCGGGCGGGGCGGGGGATCAGCAGGCGGTCGCACAGCTTGGCCAGGCCGTTGGCGCTCAAGCCCACCTCGGCAGCCGCGCCGGCCAGCGGCTTGGACCAGACGAGGTCGTAGAGCTGCTGGCGGGAATACTTGGCCGAGGTCTTTTCGCGCATGGGCCAAGGTTGGGCCGCGGGACCGCCAATTGCAATCCCGCGACTCCGGTACGCTATTCGGCGGCGATGCTGGCCGCGCTGTCCTGCATGCCCATCATCTGTTCGTAGTTGCGGCGGTAGAAGGCGTCGAGTTCTGCCTCCTCCAGTCCGCCCAGCGAGCGCTCGAAGCGACCGATCGGATCGGGCGTGCCTTCCGGGTGCGGATAGTCGCTGGAGAACAGGAACAGGTCGGCGCCGGCGTCGCGGATCATCCGGCCGACGTCCTCGCTGGGGAAGGGCGTGAACTTCACCGCGCGGCGCAGATATTCCGACGGCTTCAGGTCTAGTTCCTGCAGGTAGGGGTCGGTCTTCTTGAACGAGGCGTAGGAATAGTCGAGCTGGCGCAGGAAGTCCGGCACCCAGCCGGCGCCCGACTCGATCACCCCGCCGCGCAGCGCCGGGAAGCGATTGAAGACGCCGTCATAGATCATCGCCGTCAGGAACTCCTGCGGCGCGTACCACAGGCACATATAGTCGGCGAAGCGCAGGTTCTCGCCGCCGCCGTGCAGGTCGGGCGCGCGTTCGCGGCCGTTGTTGTGGAAGGGCTTGGGCTGTGTGCGGGTGCCCGGGCCGATGTGCAGCATGAACGGCACATTGGCCGTCTCCAGGCGACGCCAGAACGGGTCGAGGTCCGGATGGCCCGGCGAGCGGTCGCCAGCCGGCGAGGCTGAGAACATCACCGCGCCCGCGCCCATGTGCAGGGCCGCGTCCAGCTCGGCGATAGCGCGCAACGGGTTGTCCAGCGGCACGAAGGCGACGGCCACCAGGCGCGGGTCGACCGCGCAGAAGGCGCATTGCGCGCGATTCAACGCCTGGGCCGCGACGTACATGGTCTCTTCGTCCTCGGCCTTGGTGACGGCGCCCAGGCCGAAGGTCGGGAAGACCAACTGGCTGCCGAAGCCCAGCCAGTCGAGGGCCTTGATACGCTCGTCGGTATCGAAGGCGCCGTAGCCCAGCCAGCCCTTGGCGCCGGCGATCGGGTTCTCGGCGGCGGCGGCCTCGGCTTCCGGGTCGCCCTTGCGGGCCTTGGCCTGGTCGATCAGCTTGACGATCCGGCGACCGGTCTCGCGCTCCGAATAGAGTGAGCCCAGCTTTTCGCGATGCGCGCCTTCCAGATAAGGCTCCAGCCAGTCTGCCGTTTCCATGGTGTGGCTGTCGGCGTCGTGGATCACGCGCCCCTTCGAATAGGTCATCGTTTTCTCCCTGCTTTGACCCGGCCGCCCGTGGAGCGGTCTCTACTTCTTCCTCACGCTCACCTCTTATGGTGCGTGAGTCAATTTATTTGTGGCTTGATGAAGAGGCTTGATGTCTGATTTCCGGCAACGTGGAACAGCCAAATGTCGAGGCGTGAGGTCAAAAAGCCCGGAGGGGGCAGGGATTGCGCCTGGGCATTTTCAGCGGGTCATGGGCCGTTTCACGACCGGCGTCACTGTCGTGACCTATGCTACGCCGGACGGTCCCGCAGGGATGACGGCGAACGCCTTCCTGTCGGTGTCGCTGGATCCGCCATTGGTGCTGGTGTCGAGACGCAAGCGTGCGCGGGTGCTGGACCATGTCGCGATGGCCAGGGCGTCGACGCCATCCAACGGGAGAGAGGCTTGTTTTCAGTCTCTAGAATTTATTCACGCCGGTCATCGGCGAGGTCGAGCGGCGCGAGGAGCGCGCCGCCGCGCCCTTGATCTTCTTCGGTGGCCAGTATGGCGCCTTGAGGCCGCAGGCGCCTGGCGGTCGGGCCGCTCAGGCTTTGGGATCGGCGCCGGGGAACAACGGGGTCTCGCCCCGCGTGAGCAGGTCTCCCGTCAGGTAGCGCTTGTAGTGCTCCAGCAGAGCCATGCCGTCCTCGGCGGCCGCGCGGTCGCCGGTGAACAGCATCTCGATCGCCAGGCCCCGCATGGCCGCGCGATGGAGGCGCACCATGCGGTCGATGGCGTCTCGGTCGTGGACGCCCAGCTCTTCGGCCAGGGCCCAGACCCCTTCACGTTGGCTGGCCTCGAACTCGGCGGCAATGGCCGGGAAGCGCTCGCCCAAGGCCGGGTCGCTGCGCGAGGCGACGATGATCTCGATCAGCGCGATGGCCGGCGGTTCGCGCATCACCTCCCAGGTCGCCTCGGTGATGGCCAGGTAGCGATCCATGCCAGGCGCGACTGCGCCCAGGCGGCGGCGCACATGGTGGTTCTGGTGGGCCGCCGCGGCCTCTGCAACGGCGATGATCAGGTCCACCTTCGTAGGGAAGTGGTGCAGCATCGCCCCTCGGCTGACCCCGGCTTCCTCCATGACCAGCTGGGTGGTCGTGGCGGCGTAGCCGACGCGGTGCAGGCACGCGATAGCGGCCTCGACCAGGCGCTGGCGCATGGCCGCGCTGCGCTCGGCGTGTGGACCCCGGATCTTCCCGTTGCCATCGGAGGTTGTGTCGACTTTTGCGGTCATCTCGAACGGCAAATGAAGTCAATTCGCTGCCGCTGTCCAGTTGTGCCAGCCATTTTGGGACATTAGCCGTCATAGTTGACGGCAAATGGTGTTCGTGATTGTCTACCTCAAACGGTTGTTCGGCACGTTCTTTCGGCGTGATGACACCGGTGTCGCCTGAAAAGGGCGGCGAATAGGCGTGGTTAGGCTTGCCTGGCCTCGCGACAACGAACGGGGAGGCGGCCCATGGGGACCACGATCGAAGCGACGCGAACGCCTGCGTTCCTGCTTCTGGCGTCAGCGTCGACTGTAATTGGCCGTGGACCTCGCGCCGCCGCCCCGTCGTTTTTCCTCCTCGGACTGAGGACCGGTCTCCTTTCGGCCGGTCCTCGCTCTTTGGGGGCGTCACGCTGATGACGAAGAGCTGGACGAGACGCGGCGCCATGGCCGCCGTGGCGGCGCTGGCGACGCCCGCGCTGAGCGCCTCGAGGTCGCCGGAGGGCCGGACGCGGCACGGGCGGGTTCGGGGTTTCCTCGACGGCGACATCAAGGTGTTCAAGGGCGTGCCTTACGGCGGCGACACGGCGGACTTCCGCTTCCAGCCGCCACGTCCGCCCAAGGCCTGGGACGGCGTGCTCGATACCGTCGGATTTGGTCCGCGCGCGCCGCAGCCCGAGATCGGCGTCGGCTCGGGCTTCGCGCCGAGCCGCAAGGAGGAGTCGTTCAGCGAGGACTGCCTGAAGCTGAACGTCTGGACCCCGGCCCTGGCCGACGGCCGCAAGCGTCCGGTCCTCGTCTGGATCCACGGCGGCGGCTACATCAACTATTCCGCCAACAGCGACATGTACGACGGCGCGCGGCTGGCCCGGAAGGGCGACGCGGTGGTGGTCTCCATGAACCACCGGCTGAACCTGTTCGGGTTCCTGTATCTGGGCGGCTTCGACCCAGCCTACGCCGACAGCGGCAATGTCGGCATGCTCGACCTGGTGCTGGCCCTGGAATGGGTGCGCGACAACATCGCTGCGTTCGGCGGCGACCCGGATAACGTGACGATCTTCGGCCAGTCGGGCGGCGGGGCCAAGAGCGCCGTGCTGATGGCCATGCCGCGAGCGCGGGGCCTGTTCCACAAGGTCTGGACCATGAGCGGCCAGCAGGTGACCGGCACGCCGCTCGCCATGGCGACACGCAACGCCGAGGGCGTCTTCAAGCGGGCGGGACTTATGGTCGGCGACGTCGCGGGGCTGAAGGCCCTGCCGATGGCGGACCTGATCAAGGCCGCGTCCGGCTCGCCCTACTACGGCCCGGTCGTCGATGGCCGCGGCTTGCCGCGCGACCCGTTCGAGCCCGACGCCCCGCCGCTGTCGCGCGACATCCCGATGGTCATGGGCAATACCCGCGAGGAGACCACCTTGCTGATCGGGGCGCGAGACCCTGAGCTGTTCGCACTGACCTGGGACCAGCTGCCGGCCAAGCTGACCAAGTACGTCGGATCGTACATGGGCCAGAAGACGCCGGATGAGGTCATCGCCCTCTATCGCCGGCTCTATCCGGCCCACGACGCCAGCGCGGTGTTCTTCGCCGCCAGCACGGCCCTGCGCTCGTGGCGCGCCCAGATCGTCGAGGCCGACCGGCGAGCCGTCCAGCCGAAGGGGGCGGCCGGGACCTGGGTCTACCAGTGGGACTGGCCCAGCCCGGTGTCCGGCGGCAAGTGGAAAGCCCCCCACACACTGGACATCCCGTTTGTGTTCGACAACGTCCAGCTGGCCGCCAGCATGACCGGCGGCGGCGCGGACGCGCAGGGACTGGCCGACAAGGTCAGCGACAGCTTCCTGGCCTTCGCCCGGACCGGAAATCCAAACACGCCATCGCTGCCAGCTTGGCCGACCTACGACCTTGAGCGCCGCGCGACGATGCTGTTCGACGCGCCCGCCGCCATCGCCAGCGATCCGCGCGGCGAGGAGCGCCGGTTCGTCGGAACCATCCCTTACCGTCAGCCGGGGACCTGACCATGGCCCGCTTTCCTCTGGCCGGCGCCTTGGCGCTGGCCCTCTGTCTAGGCGTCGCCCCGACGGCCCTGGCCCAGGCCAAGGGCAACACCGACGAGAGCAAGGTCGGGACCTATGTCCTGCCCGATCCCCTGAAGCTCCAGAGCGGCGCGCCCGTGACCGACGCCGCGACTTGGGCCAGGCAGCGGCGTGGCGAGGTTCTGGAGCTCTTCCGCGCCAACCAGTTCGGACGCACGCCGGCGCGCTACGTCCCGATGAAGACCGACACCTGGGAGGCGAGCATCGCCAGTTTCGGCGGCATGGCCCGGCGGACGCAGACCCGGCTGACGTTCCCCGGTCATCCCGACGGTCCGACGATCCGCGTCGTGCTCTACACGCCGGCGGCGGCCAAGGGCCCGGTCCCTGTCCTGCTGCAAATCGGCTTCTCGCCAAACGTCCTGGTGTTTGACGACCCGGGCATCGAGGAGGGCTTCGGCTGGAATGGTCGCGAGAAGAAGCGGGTCCCTGGCCGCCAGGCGACGCTGCTGGCGGGCTTCGATCCCAAGCCGTTCCTGGAGCGGGGCCTGGCTGTCGCCCACGTCTACTATGGCGACATCGAGCCGGATTTCGACGGCGGCGCGGCCTTCGGCGTACGGTCGCTGTTCGGGCCCCAGGGCGGTCCGCGCCAGCCGGACGACTGGGGCGCGATCGGCGCCTGGGGCTGGGGGCTGTCGCGCGTCGTCGACTACCTCTCGGGTGACCCGGCGATCGACCCCCGCAAGATCGCGCTGTCGGGCGCCTCGCGGCTGGGCAAGGCCACGCTCTGGGCCGCCGCCCAGGAGCCGCGCATCGCGCTGGTCATGCCGGTGATCTCTGGCGAGGGCGGCGCGGCGCTGAGCCGGCGCGACTATGGCGAGACCATCGCGGCGATCACCGATCCGAGCCGCTATCATTACTGGTTCGCGCCACGCTACCGCACCTTCGCCGACCACGTCGCCGACCTGCCGGTGGACAGCCACATGCTGCTGTCGCTGATCGCGCCTCGACCGATGCTGCTGGTCACCGGGGATGCCGACACATGGTCGGACCCGCGCGGCGAGTTCCTGGCCGCCCAGGCCGTCGCCCCCGTCTACGCCCTTTACGGCAAGACCGGCGTCGGCGCCCAGCAGCCGGCCGCCGAGACGCCCGTGGCCAGCGATCTGGCCTTCTACATGCACAAGGGCGGGCACGCCCTGCTGCCGGGCGATCTGGTGGTGATGGCCGGGTTCATGGCGCGCGAATTTGCCGACCCGCCGCCGCCCGCCGGTGTCGATCCGGTCGCCGCCGCCAACGCCGCCCGCAAGGCCAATCGCAACATGCCAAACGGCTGGTGGCGGACGGTCAAGGACAAGCCCGACGCCTGGTTCGCCGGTCTGGAGGCGAAGGTCATGGCCGACAACCTGCTCTCCTGGCAGGATCCGATCAGCGGCGGCTGGCCGCTGATGAATACGGTCGGCGAGCCCAATATCGGCGACCCCGCCTCGGTAGGACCCTGGGGACGCCGCTCGGCCCTGATCGGCGCCACGGTCAACGAGATGCGGTTCCTGGCCCGCCTGCAGAAGGTCGCACCCGACTCGCGCAACCTCCAGGCTATTGATCGCGGCCTGGGTTACATCCTGGCGGCGCAATACCCGACCGGCGGCTGGCCCCACTCGTGGCCGGTGTTCGCCAACGCCTACGACCACCAGGCGACTTTCAACGACAACGAGATGGTCGACCTGATGACCTTGCTGCGCGAGGTCGCGACCGCGCCGGACTTCAAGGTGCTGCCGGCCGAGCGCCGCGCGGCGGCGAAGGCGGCGTTCGACCGGGGCGTCGCGTTCATCCTGAAGACCCAGATCCGCGTGGATGGCGTCCTGACCGCCTGGTGCGCCCAGCATGACGAGGTCACGTACGAACCGCGGCCGGCCCGCAAGTTCGAGCCGGTTTCGATCAGCGGCGGCGAGAGCGCCAGCGTCCTGCTGCTGTTGATGAGCATCGATAAGCCCACCCCCGCCGTGAAGGCCGCGATCCGGGCCGGCGCGGCCTGGTACCGCGGCGTTCAGATCAACGGCGTGCGCGTGGAGTACGTGGGCGGCGATCGCATCGTCCACGAGGATCCGACCGCGCCGCCGATCTGGGCGCGGTTCTACGAGATCGGGACCAACCGGCCGATCTTCGCCGGTCGCGACGGCGTCATCCGCTACCGCCTGGCCGAGGTCGAGAAGGAACGGCGCGGCGGCTACGGCTGGTACGGCGACTGGGGTTCGGCCGTCCTGACCCGCTACGCCGCATGGGCCAAGGCCCACGGCGCCTGACTGTCACCATCACCACCAAACACCGACCGGGCCGGCGCAAGGCCCGGCGAGGAAACGCCACAGAAAAAGGGAAGGGGAGTTCCATGCACATCCAACAGTTCGGGAAGACCAGGAGCCTGATGGGCCGCGTCTCGATCGTCGCCCTGGTCACGGCCGGCGGCCTAGCCGTCGCCGCGCCGGCCCTGGCGCAGACCACGCCGACGCCGGCGGACGCCGACACGGTCACCGAAGTGGTCGTCACCGGCTACCGCGCTTCGGTGGCCAGCGCGCTGGAGACCAAGCGCCGCGCCAACGACATGCAGGACACCATCAAGGCCGAGGACATCGGCAAGTTCCCCGACGCCAACCTGGCGGAATCCCTCCAGCGCCTGCCGGGCGTCTCGATCGACCGCGACAACGGCGAAGGGCGACGGATTTCGATCCGAGGGCTGGGTCCGGACTTCTCGCGCGTCCGTCTGAACGGGCTGGAAGCGCTGTCGACCTCGGGCGGCAACGATTCCGGCAGCGCGCCCAACCGCTCGCGAGGCTTTGACTTCAACGCCTTCGCCTCGGAGCTCTTCAGCCAGCTGACGGTGCGCAAGACCGCCTCGGCCGAGGTCGACGAAGGCTCGCTGGGCGCCACCGTGGATCTCTCCACTGGGCGTCCGCTAGACTACAAGGGGCGTAAGCTCAGCCTGTCGGTGCAGGACGGCTACTACGAGAACGGCAAGCACCACAATCCGCGCCTGGCCGGTCTGGTCGCCGACCAGTGGGACACCAACATTGGCCGCTTCGGCGTCAGCGTCTCAGGGGTCTACAACAAGGCCCGGCGGTCGGCCGACAGCTACAGCCGGGGGCCGGCCTCGTACGATTACGCCTATTCCCGCCCGTTCGCGACGCCGACCCTGACCGCCGGTTCGCCGACGGCGGGCATCCCCCAGCGCGAGGGCTTCGCGGCCCCCTCGACGGCTGTCTGCGACGGCGGCTCGGCCACGGCGCCCAATCTCAACGGCGTGATCCCCGGGATCAACATCACGCGCCTGGACGCCTGCAATGCCCAGCGCGGGTCGGATCCGGCCGCCTACGCCTTGATCTATCCGAACGGCGGCGCGATCCGGCAGTTCGTCAACGGCGTGGCGACCCAGACCACGGCCGGCTCGACCGTGATCGTCCCGACCCTGCCGACCCTGAATCACCAGGAGATCGAAACCGAGCGCACCGGGTTCACGGCCTCCGCCCAATGGAAGCCGACCAACCGCACGCTGATCAGCGTCGACGGTGTCTATTCGCGCCTGAAGCAGACCTCGGACTTCTACCAGATCTCGACCATCGGCTTGAACCGTTTCGGCAACACGGTCACCGGCTACAACACCGCCACGGCGGGCTCGGCGGCGCTCTATTCGTCGTGCTCGACCGCGGGTCTGGTCTTCCCGATCGCCTGCGAGGGGACCGGCGGCGCCGGCGCGGTGCTGCCCGGTTTCGCCAACAGCACCAATCCCAACAACCTCAACGCCTACGACTACTACAACAACCCGCTATCCAAGGGTTACATCCCCACGACCAACGGCCTGGCGCTGTTCGACGCCCTGATCGGCAAGCCGACGACGCGGATCCTGGCCGCCCACGTCGACAATTCGAACCCCAAGACGCCCGTCGCCGACTACATGAAGCTGGGCAATATCGACTACCGCTCGGCCAACGACGGCAACGCCTACACGACCACCTTCAAACAGGTCTCGGCGGCCCTGGACCAAGAGATCACCGATGACCTGAAGCTTAGCGTGGTCGGCGGTTACTCGGAGTCGACCAACGACAGCCTGGGCCTGCTGTCCGACCTCAGCCGTCTGGACAGCAGCCAGTTCGTCTATGACGCGCGGGGCGGCGGCTCGATGCCGGTCATCGACTTCGGTTTCGACGCGGCCAACCCGGCTAATTGGGACACGATCAAGGGCCTGTCGGTCCTGCGCATCCAGGCCCGACACACCAAGAACACCTTCAAGAACGTGCGCGGCGATCTCGATTGGCGCGTCTTCGACGAGGACCACATCAAGGTGGGCGGCTCGTTCCGCGAGTTCGGCTTCGACACCAGCGAGCTGCGCCGGGCCTCGAACGAGGCGGTCTCGCCGACCCTGCTGGAGGCTGGCAGTACGGTGGCCGCGACGGGCCAGGTGATCCAATGGGGGCAAGGGCTGAACGTCCCGGCCGGGACCACCACCGCCTTCTGGGCGCCCAGCAATCGCAAGATGGCCGGCGTGTTCGGCTTCGACTGCAACTGCGTCAACAAGTACGGCGACTTCCGCCTGTCGTACGGCGGCAGCCCGGGGCTGAACTACCAGATCACCGAGAAGGACGCCGGCGGCTACGTTCAGTACGACTACAGCCGCCGACTATTGGGCATGGACGTGCGCGGCAATGTCGGCGTCCGCTACGCCAACACCAAGGTGACGGCCAACGGCCTGACGCCGACCCTGGCCAGCATCACCAACACCAACGAGTACAACGACTGGCTGCCGTCGCTGAATGCGGTGTTCGAGCTCACCCCCACCATGCTGGTGCGCTTCGGCGCGGCCAAGGTGATGTCGCGTCCGTCGCTGGCCCAACTGGCCCCCGGCATCACCACCTTCACCGTGCCATCCACGGCCGGCGCTATCACCGGCGGCGCGGTGACCAGCGGCAACACCAAGCTCTCGCCGTTCCGCGCCAACAATCTCGACCTGAGCTACGAGTGGTACTTCGCCCCAGGCGCCCTGATCAGCGTCGCGGTGTTCAACAAGGACGTAAAGTCGTTCCCGCAGACCGTCCTGGCCCAGGGCAAGCTGGGTGACTATCTGGACCCGTCCGTGGTGGCTCAGCTGCGCGCCAGCATCACGGCCTCGACGGCGGCCGGCGACGCCCAGCGGGCCTATCTCGACGGGAACAACGACTTCGCCTTCAGCCTGCCGCTGGACGCACCGGGCGGCTACATCCGCGGCGTCGAGATCAACTACCAGCAGAACTTCACCTTCCTGCCGGGCTTCCTGAAGAACTTCGGCGCCCAGGTGAACTACACCCACATCGAAAGCGAGCTGAAGTACATCATCGACACCGGTTCGGTGACCGCGCCGGTGCGGCCCCAGCAGATCGGCAAGGCCCCGTTCCTCGGCGCCTCGCCGGACTCGGTCAACGGCACGCTCTACTACGAAACCCCCAAGTGGACGGCCCGCGTCTCGGTCGCCTACCGCTCGAAATACTACTCGACCTATCCGCTGCAGAGCGGCAGCTGTCAGCCGGGCATGTGCCTGACGCCGCTGATCAACGACTTCGCCGGCAGCCAGTCGACGACCAATGTCGATGGCTCGTTCAGCTACGAGCTGTTCAAGGGCGCGTCGCTGGTGGTCGAGGCTCTGAACCTGACCAACCAGACTTCGAACCGCTTCGCCTATGACGGCAATCCGGTGGTGACGCAGTACGCCTCGACCGGGCGGCAGTTAAACTTCGGCGTCCGGATGACCTTCTGATGGGACAGCTCATGCGCACGACCCTCATCGCTTCGGCCGCCGTCCTCTTCGCGACGCCCTGCCTGGCCGCGCCCAAACTCTTTCCGATCGCCGGGGCCAGGAACGTCAATCCGGACACCCAGCTGGTCCTGACGTTCGACGCCCCGCCCAAGATCGGGACCTCGGGCAAGATCCAGATCCTGGACGCTGCCGACAACAGCGTGGTCGACACCCTGGACCTGGCCATCCCCGTCTCGCCGGTCCCGGACGGCCGGCCCAAGAGCGCGACCGGCGAGACCAAGTCGCCCGCGCCGCCCAAGCCCGCCGGGCCGGACAATCCGGATTTCCAGGCGGTCCAGGCAGGCGGGGCGTGGTTCCACTTCTTCCCGGTCACGACCAAGGGGAACAGCGCGACGATCCATCCGCACAACGGCGCGCTGAAATATGGCCGGTCCTATGTTGTGAAGCTGGATCCGGAAGTCCTGACCACGACGGAAGGCAAGCCGCTGGACACCGCCAAGACCTGGACCTTCACGACCAAGACCGCGCCGCCCAAGGCCGGCGTCGACCGGGTCGTGGTCTCCGCCGATGGCAAGGGCGACTTCAGCACGGTCCAAGGCGCGATCGACTTCGCGCCTCAGGCCTCGGCCAAGCCGCTGACCATCTTCATCAAGAACGGCGACTACCAGGAGATCGTCTATCTGAAGGGCAAGTCGAACCTGACCCTGCGCGGCGAGAGCCGCGAGGGCGTGGTCGTGCACTACCCCAACAACAGCGCCTTCAACCGCATCCGGCCGGCTTTCACGGTGACCGAGGCCAATGACATCCAGCTGTCGACCTTCACGATCCGGAACGACTTCATTGGCCAGGCCGAGGCCCTGCTGCTGCGCGGCGACCGCAACATCGTCGATCGGATGACGCTCGACGGCTCAGGCGACGCCTTTACCACCTACGGTTCGATCTACATGGTCGACAGCACCCTGACCGGCGATGGCGACACCATCCTTGCCTATGCGGCGCTCTATTGCCTGCGCTGCGAAATCCGGTCGGTGGGCCCCTTCACCTGGACGCGCACGCCCAAGGGCAGTCATGGCAACGTCTTCATCGACTCGCGCCTGATCTACGAGGATCGGCCGCTGCCCTGGTCGATCACTCCGGCCAATCCCGAGGGCCGTAAGACGCCCGGCGTCCTGGGACGGCTGCCCCGCAACGGCGCGGCGGGAGCAGCATACGCCAACTTCCCCTATGCGGAGATGGTGTTGATCGACACCAAAACCGACGGCGTGCCGCCGGAAGGCTGGGGTGCGGTCGAGGACAAGGCGACCTTCGACTGGTCGAACCTGCGGCTCATGGAGTTCAACACCATGGACCTGCAAGGTCACCCGATCGATCTCTCAAAGCGTCATCCTGCCATGCGGGCGCTCGACGCCAGGGTCGACGCGGCATTGATCGCCGACTATCGCAGGCCCGAATTCGTGCTTGGCGGATGGACGCCTTTGGTCCGTCCCTAGGCGATCACTCTGATTGACCGAACGTCTCGTTGCAGACGGTCGGCCTATGTCCGCTTCTGGCGCAGAACTGTCACGCTGGGGCATTTCCGCGACAGCCCTAGGGCGATACCCAAAACCCTTCGACATCTGTCCAGCCTATGCGCGTGGAGGTGTTCGACGGCGTTCCACTTGGCGCTTGGGCAAAGATGCCGACCTGCGCCCCCACCCAGCGTCCCGGTCGGCTGACGAAGGGTGCGCCCACTGTCGTGAAGGCCTTGCCATCAACGCTGTAGCTGAACGTCACGCGCGCATGCCTGGAGCGCAACATCGAGGGCCAATAGGGCGAGAAGTCCGGTGGCGGGTCGGCGACCACGATCGGTTCCGCGCTCACGCGCAGCCAGACGGTGGCTGGCGCCTTGTCCTCGACGATCTCAAGGCGTTCCGGCCGAAACTTGTCGGCGCCTTGACGATCGACTCGCACGAGCTGAGGGCCGGTCGGACCATTCCGTAGTCCGATCCAGGCATAGTCCGAGCCGAACACCAGCAGGCCCGCGCGCTCGCCGACCGCCTTGGGCTGGAAGGTCAGGCTGGTGGTGATCGTGAAGCGCTCGGCCGGCAACTTCTGGGTCAGCAGGGCTCCGGCCTCCCAGAGATTCTCGGACGAGGAGATCGACTTCAAGCGCAGCCGTCCCGGCGCGGCCTTCAGGTCGGCCCAATCGGCCTGCGGATTGGCGTTCCATTGCCAAGCCGGCGACAGGACGCCGTCGAAGTCGTCGCTATCCTGCGGGGCCAGGCGCGGGGAGGGCGTCTTGGCCGCGGGTTTGCGGTAGGCTAGCACGGGCTCGCCGATGCCGTCTCCGTCAGGGTCTTGGCCGATGATGGGCCAGCCATCCTTACAGACCATGGGCTCCAGCCAGACCCGTCGACCGTAGGAATCGGCGTCCTGGAAATGCAGGAACCAATCCTCGCCCGATGGCGTGGTCACCCAAGCGCCCTGGTGGGGGCCGTTGATCTCGGTGCGGCCCTGGTCGAGGACGTTGCGGCCCTCATAAGGACCCAGCAGGCTTCGGGCGCGGAAGACGCCTTGCCAGCCGCCCTTCACGCTGCCGGCCGGGGCGAAGACATAGTACCAGCCGTCGCGCTTGTAGAGCTTGGGGCCTTCGGTGGTCATCCACGGGAAGGGACCGCGTGAGGTCGCGACCTGGGGCAGTCGCTCGCCATCGATCAGGATGACGGGCTCGCCCACCGTCCTGTCGCCGGCCTTGTTCAGGCGTCTGGCGGTGATGACATTGGCATAGCCCGCGCGGCTCTTGGCCCAGCCATTGACCAGCCAGCCCTGGCCATCGTCGTCCCAGAAGGGCGCGGGATCGATTATGCCGCGTCGGTCATCGATCAGCACAGGCTTGGACCATGGGCCAGCGGGATCCTTGGCGGTCACCAGGAAGACGCCGAAGTCCGGGTCCGGATAGTAGATCATGAACCGGCCGTTCCGGTGGCGGATCGCCGGCGCCCAGACGCCGCCGCCACGACGGGGCGTGGCGTGATGGGCCTGCGGCGGGATCGTCGGCAGGGCATGGCCAATGATCGTCCAGTTGACCAGATCGGTCGACTTCAGGATCGGCAGGCCCGGCGCGTTGGTGAACGAGGATGAGACCAGGTAGTAGGTCTCGCCTACGCGGATGGCGTCGGGGTCGGAATAGTCGCCGGCCAGAACGGGGTTCTGATAGGTCCCGTCGCCGCGGTCGGGCAACCACGCCTTGGTCGGTTCGGCCGTCCAGGCGGGCAAGGCCGCCGTCACAGCGATCGCGATCAGACCGAAGACCAGAATCTTCCCGTGTGTCGCCTCGCGCATGTCTTCCTCGCCAGTGATTTTGGTATCGTTATCAATGCGGCGAAGCCCTTTGGCAAGCCGGCGGGCTTAGACCGGCGGCGCGGCCGTCGAGCCGCGCTCGATCAGTTGCAGCGTGGCCTGGACATCGCCAGCAGGCTCTGCGCCCGGTCGCGTCAGGTCCATGGCCAGGAGGACGGCCGACGCGGCCATGTCGGCGATGGGTTGGCGGATGGTGGTCAACTCGGGCCAGACCGTGGTCGCGACCGGCGTGTCATCGAAGCCGGCGATGCTGAGGTCGTTCGGGAGCGACAGGCCCAGGCCATGCGCGACGGCGCTGACGGCCGCCGCCATGTCGTCATTGGCCGAGAAGATCGCGGAGGGGCGACGACGCAGGCCCAGCAGCTGACGGGCCGCTTCCAGGCCGCCGCGATAGCTGAAGCCGCCGTCGGCCACGTAGTCGTCGCGTACCGCGACGCCGGCCGCCGCCATGGTCTCGCGGAAACCCTGTTCTCGCCGCTGCGCCGTGGAGTGGGCCGGGTCGCCGCGCACGAAGGCGATGTCGACATGGCCCAGGTCCAGCAGGTGCTGGGTCATCATCCGCGCGCCTTCGAAATCGTCGATGAAGACGGCGGGGACACCTTGGCGCGGTCGTGCGGTCGCGAAGCTGACAGCCCCGACTCCGGCTTTCTCAAGCGCTTCCAGGATCGCCGGATCATCGCAGAGCGGCGGCGGCAGGATCACCGCGCCGACGCCGGCGTCGACCAGCTTGGCGACGGCCTCGGCCGGGGTGGGATGAACTTGGCTGGGCTCGATCAGCAACTGGCAGCCGCTGATGCTGGCCTGGCGGAAGGCGCCCATCAGATAGCTGCTGAGGTTCGACGAACTGGCGTTGGAATACAGCATGCCGATCTGGGCGATGCCGGTGCGGGTGGCGCGGGCCAGGGAATTGGGCCGGTAGCCCAGGGTCTTGATCGCTTCCTCGACCTTGGCCCGGACCGCGGGACGCACGTGGGCGTAGCCGTTGACGACGCGGGAGGCGGTCATGGAGGACACGCCGGCGTGCTGAGCCACGTCGTGGATGGTCGGCGCCTGTCGCCTCTGCGTGCTCAAGGATTCCTCGCCTCTCATGCGACTCTTTGCCGGTCGCGACGCAGTCTAGCGAACTCACGCATGCCAAGTCCAAGTCAGACCGCGCGAGGGTCTCGCTGATTTTGCTCTGGCGCCGAGGCGAGAAGCCCCGTTAGGATGTATTGTTATCGTAAACAATGGTGCCCGCCTTCGTGAAGACTCCTGGCAAAGCCAAGGCGGCGCCGTCGCCTTCCGAGCGTGGCGCCGCGCGGGCGATCACGATCCACGACGTGGCGCGTCATGCTGGTGTCGGGTCGATGACGGTCTCGCGGGTGATCCGGGGCACGGTCAATGTCAGTCCGGCGATGCGCGAGCGGGTCGAGGCGTCGGTCCGTGAGCTGAACTACCAGGTCAATGTCGCGGCCCGGGCGACGCGCTCGCGAGCGACCGCCGCGCGGGTCGGGATCCTCTACAGCAACCCCAGCGCCTCTTACCTCAGCGACATCATGATGGGCGGGCTGGAGCAAAGCTCCAGGCTGGCCAGTCACCTGATCCTGGAGCGCTGCGAGGGGCTGGAGGGGCAGAAGCAGGCCGTGAAGCGGCTGCTGGCGGCTGGGGTCGACGGGGTGATCCTGCCGCCGCCGCTGTGCGACTCCCGCCAGACGATCAACATGCTGCGCGCGGAAGGGGTCACCGTGCTGGCCCTGGCGACGGCTCGGCCGATGGTCGACGTCTCCAGCGTGCGGATCGACGACTTCGAGGGCGCTCTGGCCATGACCCGTCACCTGGTCGCCCTGGGCCATCGCGACATCGCCTTCATCAAGGGCGACCCGCAGCACACCCCGACCGAGCTGCGTTACGAGGGCTTCCTCGCCGGCATGGCCGAAGCGGGCCTGGCTGTGCGGCCCGAATGGGTGGCCCAGGGCCTGTTCACCTATCGGTCGGGCCTGACGGCGGCGGAGAAGCTGTTCGAGGCGCGGCTACGGCCCAGCGCCATCTTCGCCAGCAACGACGACATGGCCGCCGCGGCCCTGGCCGTCGCGCATGGCCGTCAGATCGCCGTGCCGCGTGATTTGACCGTCTGCGGCTTCGACGACACGGCCGTGGCCACCACGGTCTGGCCCGAGTTGACGACGATCCACCAGCCGATCGCCGAAATGGGGCGGGCCGCCGTCAGCCTGATCGTCGAGCAGATCCGCGCGCGCAAGCTGGGCGCGGATCCCGCGCCCGTCCACCAACTGATGCCCTTCACGCTGATGGAGCGGGGCTCCTCGGGGGCGGCTCCACCCTAGTCGGCGAGCTCGGCGGCAAGCTGGCGGGCTTCGTCCAGGGACCACAGGCGCGCCGCGCCACGGACACCCGAGGCGTCGCCCCATAGAGCCGGCTTGATCCGGGCGCTCCAGCGATCGGAGAACACGCGCGGCGCGACAAGGTCGGGCAGGAGTTGGCACACTTCTGGCACGTTCGAGAGGCCGCCGCCCAGCACGATGGCGTCGGGATCGACGATGTTGCACAACACCGCGACAGCGCGCCCCAGCCGGTCCAGGAGGCGCTCGAAAGCGGCCTTGCCCTGCGGGTCACCCTGCCGCCATAGGGCGATGATTTCCTCGCCGCTCGCCGCGACGCCGGACCTGGCCTGGTAGTCGCGCTGCAGACCGGTGCCGGAGACCCACATCTCCAGGCAGCCGCGCTGGCCGCACCAGCAGGTCGGCCCCTCGCGTTCGTCGGCCTCCGGCCAGGGCAGGGGGATATGCCCCCACTCGCCGGCGATGCCATTGCCGCCCTCGACCAGTCGGCCGTCGATCGCCAGGCCGCCGCCGCAGCCGGTGCCGAGGATGATCGCGAACACCACCTTGGCGCCCGCGCCCGCGCCATCGACAGCTTCGGACAGGGCCAGGCAGTTAGCGTCATTGGCGAGGCGCACGGGACGGGCTAGCGCTTGGGAGAGATCCTCCCGAAAGCGGCGGCCATTCAGATAGAGGGAGTTGGCGTTGCGCATCACGCCGGTGGTCGGCGAGATCGATCCCGGGGCGCCGACGCCCACTGTGCCGCGCGCATCCAGCTTCTGTTCCAGGCCGCCGACCAGGTCACGCACCACGCTAAGGGCCTTGTCGTAGTCGCCCGGATTGGGAACGCGGGCCTTGGCCAATACCTTGCCGCTCGCGTCCAGGGCGGCGGCCTCGACCTTGGTGCCGCCAAAATCCACGCCGATCTGAATCACCAGTAGGGCTCCCAAACCCGCGTGAGGCGGACCAGCGCCTCGAGGAAGAAGTAGTCGCCCCAGATGCAGGCCTCATCGACGCCGACGCGGTTGGGCATGTGATAGACGCCGTGCGCCAGGACGCCCGCGCCAGGCTCGCCCAGCGGCAGCAGGTAGCGCTCGCCCAGGGCCTGGACCATCGCCAGGGCGGCGGCCTCGTAGGTCTCGCGGTCCGGGTCTGTCAGCGGCAGGGCGCTAGCCAGCTCCAGCAGGCCGCAGGCGGCGATGGCGGCGGCCGAGCTGTCGCGCTCGGCGTCCGTGAAGATCAGGTCCCAGCAGCAGACGAGGTCTTCGGGCAAGCGATTGAGGAAATAGTTCGCCAGGCGCGCGGACAGGTGGATCAGGTCCGGATCGGCCTTGTAGCGATGCACCAGCGGGAAGCCCGAGATCCCCCAGGCCTGGCCTCGCGCCCAGCAGGACTGGTCGTTGAAGCCTTGATGGGTCTTGCCGCCGACCGGCTGGCCGGTCATCGGATCCATGTAGAAGGTGTGGAAGGTCGAGGCGTCGGGACGCACGATGTAGCGCGCGGCCTGGGCGATGTGCCGGTCGGCGGCCCGCGCATATTCCAGATCGCCCGTGACCTCCGTCGCCCAGTAGAGCAGGGGGAGGTTCAGGTTACAGTCGATGATCATGCGCCCGGCCTGCTCGGGATCGCTCAGATCGCCCCAGGCCTGGATGATGCCGGCGGCCGGAAGATAGCGCTCCAGCAGCGTGTCGGCGGCCTGGATCGCCGCATCCCGCGCGCAGGTGTCGCCATCGACCTTCCAGGCGGCGACGCATGACAGCGAGTAGAGGAAACCGAGATCGTGGTGCTCGACATTGATCCGCGCGTCGATGCGCTGCTTGAAGCTTCGCACCTGGCGCCGCGCGACGTCGCGGTAGCGCGGCTCGCCGCTGGCCTCGAAGGCCAGCCACAGCATCCCGGTCCAGAAGCCGTTGGTCCACTCGCTGTTGTCCATCGGCGCATAGACGCCGTCTTGGCTCGAGGGCTTGGGGAACTGGTCGGTGAAGAGATCCAGGCTGCGGTCGATCCGGGCAAGCACGGCCGCCAGGATCGCGTCCAACTGGGCTCGGTCGGCGCGCGGTCGCGCGAGGATCTCGTCGGCGCGGCGCAGGGGCTCGCGCGCGGTTGTCGGGGACTGAGGCATCTTCAGCTGACCTTGGCGATGTCGGCTTGCGCCAGCGCCGCGTCGCGCTCGTCATCGCCTGGGGATGGGCTCGCCAGCGGCGTGGGCGAGAGGCTGAACACCGAGGCCAGCCAGAAGGCGGCGGCGAACAGGGCGATCAGCAGATAGGTGTGGGGGAAGCCGATCAGGTCGTAGCTCTTGCCCACGATCGGCGACAGGATCGTCAGGCCCAGCGAGTGGCCAAAGCTGACGCCCACCAGATAGAGGGTCGAGGCCAGGCGCGCTTCGAAGTGATAGGCGATGTAGCGGAAGATCGACACGGCCAGGATCGGCAGCTCGATCGCGTGCAGCATCTTCATGGCCGAGATCGCCCAGGGGCCGGTGACCAGGCCCGAGCCGGTGATCCGGATGATCATGATCGCCGCCGCTAGCAGCAGGCCTTTCTTGGCGCCGAGCCGGTTCACGATGAAGGGGGCCACGAACAGCATCCCCGCCTCGACGAAGATCTGCGCCGAGTTGAGATAGCCGAACATCGCCGCGCCCTGCTTGGGGTTCGCGAACTGCGAGGCGTAGTAGGCCGGGAACTGCTGATCATAGACGAGGTACAGGTTGGTCACGCCCAGGATCAGGACCATGAAGCCCCAGAACTTGGGCAGCTTGAGGATGGCCAGGGCGTCCGTGGGCTTGAGGCTATTGGAGCTGCGGCGCTCGTCGTCGCTGGCCTCGATCTTGGTGAAGGCCAGGATGGGCAACAGCAGAAGGCCGGCCACGGAGGCCAGGGTGAAATTGATCAGCGGGTCCAGGTTGAACAGCCGGCCCGAAAAGAACGCCGCGAACGCGAAACCCAGCGAGCCCCAGAGGCGGGCCCGGCTGTATTCGAAACCGTACTTGCGACCTACGCGGTCGACATAGGACTCGATGGCGAAGCTGCCGGCCGAGAAGGTCACGCCAAGATAGACGCCGCCGATCATGGCGCCGGCCAGCAGATTGGCCTTGAGGAGCGGTCCGTAGACGAAGGCGAAGAAGGCTCCCGACAGCAGGACCAGGACCGCGACGGTCAGGAGGATCGTCTTGCGCAGCCCCACCTTGTCCGAGACAAACCCGTAGATCGGCTGCGAGACCATGGCGAAGAAGGAGTTGGCGGCGAACACCACGCCGGTCTGGGCGCCGGTCAGGCCCAGGGTGCTCTTGAGCCATAGCGCCAGCAGCGAAATGCTCATGGCCTGGGCGAAGAAGTAGAAGAAGAGGAAGCCGCTCAGCGGCGCGTAGTTCTTACTGACACCCATGCGACAACCTCCCTGACCGCGCCGTCCGCGCTGCATGGCGTGGTCGGTCCGACTCTCTTGGTCATAGATCAAACTGATAACGATACCAAGAGTTTTTGGCGCGGCTTGTCATGCCGCGCTCAGGGCTTGCGCGATCGTTGTGATATCGATATCAATAATCCGCCTTCGGGCTCTCCCCGTGATGTATCGACGCTATCCGTCGGCGGGGCGTTCGGCCGAGCCGACGTCCCGCGCCTTTTTTGACGATGCCGGTGATCGCTACGGGGCGGGCTCCAGGCTTGAAGGGCGCCGTTCAGAGCGCCGGGCAGGGAGGTTTCGATGGGTTTTCGCAAAGCGCCATGGTCGGGTCTGGCCGCAGCCCTTGTTCTCGCAAGCGGCGCGCAGGCGGCGGAGCAGGGCGGAGCGCTCATCGTCTATCCGCTCCCGCCCGGCGGCTTGCTCTACAGCATGCACAACGACACCTTCACGGTGCGGGTGCGCCAGCCTGGCGGGCCGTGGCGCGACCTCTACGAGTACAACGTCAAGATCGACTCCGACGGTCCCAGCGACGCCTCGGTCGTGCAGTTCGACTTCGAGGGGCCGGTCGAGATCGGCGTGCGCAAGAACAACGGCGACTTCAAGCGCGTCGAGGTCCGGCCCGCGCGCAACGCGATCAAGCCGACGGTCCGCGACGGCATCGTCACCTTCACGATCGACAAGCCGCAGAACCTGTCCGTCGAGTTCGACGGCGACCGGCTGCACAACCTCCATGTCTTCGCGGGCGCGCCGATCGCGCGACCCGCGCCGGGGCCGAATGTGGTCGTCTACGAGGCGGGCCTGCACACGCCGCCAAGCGGCGGTCAGACCTTTCCGGTGCAGTCGGGACAGACCATCTGGTTGGCCCCGGGCGCGATCCTGCAGGGCGTCTTCAAGCCCGAGAAGGTCGACAACGTCCGGATCATCGGTCGGGGCATGATCGATCGACCCGCCGATCAGCTGGTGGTCCAGGACTCCAGGAACGTCACGGTCGAGGGCCTGACCTTCCTGACGCCCAAGCACGGCACGATCGCCTGCGCCGGGTCCAGCCAGGTGGCCTTCAAGGACATCAAGACCCTGAGCAACGGCTCGTGGTCGGACGGGATCAATGTCTTCGCCTGCAGCGACATGACCGTCGAGCGCGCCTTCATCCGCACCTCGGACGACAGCGTGGCGATCTACGCCACCCGCAAGTCGGGGACCGGCGACACGCGGAACATCCAGGTCAGCCGCTCGGCGTTCTGGCCCGATGTCGCCCACGCCGTGTTCATCGGCCTGCACGGCGACAGCAAGACCCCCAATGTCCTTGAGCACATCCGCTTCCAGGACATCGACATCCTGGGGCTGGACGAGGACGATCCCGAGTACCAGGGCGCGCTGGCGATCAGCGCCGGCGACACCAACACCGTCCGCGACGTGACGTTCGACGATATCCGCGTCGAGCAGATCGAGGAGGGCAAGCTCTTCAATGTCCGCACGGTGTTCAACGCCAAATACGGGACCAGCCCCGGCCTGCTGGTCGATGGCGTCCACTTTCGCAACATCGCGTTCACGGGGGCGGGTTGGCCCAGCCCCTCGACGATCTCCGGGTTCGCGCCCGATCGGCCGGTGCGCAACATCACGTTCGAGAACGTGACGATCGCCGGCCGGCCGTTGAGGAGGGCCGATCCGGCCGTCCTCGAGATCGGGCCGAATGTCGATGGCGTGAACTTCAAGTAGAACGCGATGGTCGCCTTGCGCCGCCCCGAGGGCGAGGATCCCTGGGGGCCGCTGGAGCGTAGCGGCGCGAGCGCGCTCTACCGCCAGATCGCGGAGCGCTTGCGGCTTGTGATCCTGGCGGGGGAGATGCGTCTGCCAACCGAGCGGGACCTGTCGCTGCGTTTTGCCGTCGCACGGGTCACCGTCCGCGCCGCCTTGGATCTGCTGGCGGCCAATGGGGAAATCACGCGCCTGAGGCGGCGCGGGACGGTGGTTCGAACCGACTTCGAGTTCGGAAAAACCAACGATCCTAAGCACATGGTGGCGGCTAAGGTCGGAACGCGGGATTCCCGTTGACAGGTTTTGAAAGTGACTGGTATCGATAACAAGTAGGCCGATCGGGATGCTGGCTGGCGTCCCCAAAATCGCAAGGCGGTCGACGCGTTGGGCTCTGCCCGACGACAGGCGAATCCGGGCTTAAGTCCGAAGGGGAGGTAATAATGGGTCGTCACAACCCTCAGCGCGGCTGCGCTCTGCAAGTTTCTCACATGGTTCTGGCCCTGGCCGCCGGCGCGAGCGCGCTGTCGGTTGGCGTCGCGCACGCCCAGTCGGCGGCACCCGCGCCCAAGCCCGCGCAATCCGAAGCCGACACCAGCGCGGTCGACACCGTCATCGTCACCGGCGTCATGGTCGGCACCCAGGCCAAGAAGGCCAACGTCTCGTTCTCGGTGATCAACGAGGACGACATGTCCAAGTTCACGCCGATCAGCGCCGACGACATGCTGCGCGACATGCCCGGCGTCGTCGTCGAGAGCAACGACGGCGTGGCCCGCAACGAGGTCTTCACGCGCGGCATGACCATCGGCACCGGGGCCAACACCTCGGGCTACTTCTGGTCGACGATCCTGGAAGACGGCCTGCCGGTCGTGCCGTTCAAGTTCAGCGGCTTCCAGGACGGCTATTTCTTCCGCAACGACCTGTCGACCAGCCGCGTGGAGTCGGTTCGCGGCGGTTCGTCGGCGACGGGCGTGACCACCTCGGTGGGCGCCACCTTCAACTACATCACCGGACCGGTGAAGCCGGGCGGCGTCATCCAGACCCGTATCGGCTTCGAAGGTGAAGACCTGCACCTGTCGTGGAAGCAGATCGACGGCGCGTATGGCTGGGTCAACAAGGCCGGCGACATGGGTGTCGGCGTCAGCGGCTTCTACCGCACGTCCAACGGCCAGGTGAACCCGGGCTGGAACCTGAACCATGGCGGCCAGATCAAGCTGAACGTCTACAAGGACTACAGCTCCGCGAACGGCTCGGGCTCGTTCAACGTCATCCTAAAGCACATGGATGACACCAACGCGGAGCTGACGACGTTCCAGCAGCCGACCTACGGCTACCAGAACCCGCAGGAGATCCCGGGCTTTGGTCGCGACGTGAACCTGTTCATGAACGGCGGCAAGCAGACGGTGCCAAACTACTTCAAGGGCGGCACGCACGAGCTCGATCCGTCGGACGGCTATCGCTACAAGACCGACGCCCTGATCTTCAGCTGGAACCACGACACCAACGGACCGTGGAGCTTCAAGGGCTCGGCGCGGATCGCCAAGAACACCTATCGTGGCCAGTCCTACAAGCCGCAACAACTGGCCTCGCTGGGCTCGGCCGCCGCGACGCGCGAGCGCTACGGCCTGAACATCAACAACCTGGACACCCAGCCGGGCTACTACGAGTTCTACAACGGCGCCGGCGCGCTGGTGGCCCGCGTGGCCAACAACGTCAACGGCTCGCAGAACGGCGTGAACTACCGCACGGGCGCGGCCTGTCCGCGGGTCACGCAGGCCACCTTCCAGGCCGCCGGCCTGTGCATCGTGGGCAACAGCCTGCCCAATCGCGACATCGACATGCGCGGCGGCCTGGTCACGGCGACCATTCCGACGGCTGGCGGCGTGTTCAATTCTGGCGTGGTGCCCGTCGACGCAGCGTCGAAGGACCTGGTGCTGCTGACCCGCGCCGAGGACAATTACCGGGAGTCGATGGACTATCTCGGCAACTTCACGGCGTCGTATCGGGGCGAAAACTGGAACGCCTATGCCGGCCTCTACGTCTCGCGTTCGGAGCAGAAGAACGACAACTGGGCCAACGGCCTGGGCGTGTCGGCCTGGGCCGACGGCCAGGTCCAGAACCTGAGCGCCAAGTACGTCACAGCCACGGGCACGACCTATCAGCTGACCGACGCCGGCGGCTGGGGCAGCTACGGTTCGGGCCTGTTCACGACCGTTTCGCAACGCGCCAAGATCCGCGAGATCTCACCCTATTTCGGCGCGGCCTGGTCGCCCGGAAAGTGGGACTTCAACGGCAGCGTCAAGTACCAGCGCTTCGACGCCAAGACCTATTCGGAGACCTGGGACACCCGCAATTCCGGCGCGTCGTCGCTGAGTAATGGCGGCCTGGATGGCAATCCGCTGACGGTCTACGACAACGTCTACATGACCAAGACGGCGGCCAAGGTGATCACCGCCGACAAGAGCGTTGCGGTCTGGGACTACAGCGTCGCGCTGGGCTATAATTTCAGCGACAAGCACAAGATCTACTACCGCTGGACCGACGCCAAGCAACCGGCGGCCGGCGTCATCAACCGCTACTCGACGGCGGCGACCCTGGTGCGTCCGCTGGGGCCGACGGCCTTCATCAAGGGTCACGAGTTCGCCTACACGTTCGGCGATCGCAAGTTCAACGGCCAGATCACCTACTTCTACCAGAACTTCGCGGTGAACGATTATCCGACGGGCGTCGACACCGACAACGTCTCGACCTACCTGCTGCCGGAGAATTTCAACAAGTACTTCACGCGTGGCGTCGAGGCCTGGGCCAAGTGGCGGGTGACGCGGAACCTCGAATGGAACCCGTCGGTCACCTACCTCAACGGCAAGACCACCGAGGCCTATACCTGGCTCAACACTGGGGCCAATAGCCAGGGCGCTGCCGATGACGTGCTGCGCATTGACGCCGGCATCCTGGCCCGGTCGCCCAAGTGGACCCTCAGCAACGTGGTCTCGTACCGCTGGAACGACTTCCGCTTCAACGTCCGCCACCGCTGGATGGACGTGCGCAAGCTGAACAATAATGCGCTGGATAAGCGCTTCCTGCCCAAGCAGGACAATATCGACGCCTCGGTCCAGTACAGCGGCATGACGAAGACGCTGATCACTCTCGACGTCCGCAACCTGCTGAACAAGGACTACATCTCGGCCTACGACCCGATGATCAGCTCCAACCTGCCGGCCAACGTCCAGGTCTATGACGTGGTCCAACAGCTTCCGGAGTCGGGCTTCCTGCTCAAGCGCAACGCCCCGCGGTCGATCTGGCTGACCGTCCGGAAGGAATTCTAGATCGAGAACGGAGAGGCGAGGGATCGGTCACCCGGTCCCTCGCGTCGTCTCGCGGGGTGGCGATGGCCAACGACTACGATCTCAGGCTGGTGGCGCCGTTCAGCC
The DNA here is from genome assembly GCF_058808315.1 of Caulobacter sp. GW821-FHT11E11. Lineage (NCBI taxonomy): Bacteria > Pseudomonadati > Pseudomonadota > Alphaproteobacteria > Caulobacterales > Caulobacteraceae > Caulobacter > Caulobacter sp. GW821-FHT11E11. The sequence continues at coordinate 239,924 of NZ_JBXARO010000004.1, read as the reverse complement.
CGACGATCATCAAGGCGCGTATGCCAGAAGGCGTCGTCCAGCGCCTGAATGCCCGCGCCGACGAGATCGTGGCGTCGAAGGACGAAACCGCCGCCCGCGACTGGTCCAGGCATCTCGCCGGCGCGGTCAGCACCGAGGTCCGCTTCACCGACATCATCCGGGTGATGCCCGACTTCACCGACTTCCTCTACGACGTGGCGCGCACCTATGCGTATCGCTGCGAGAACGCCCTGATGCACTTCAGCGACTACGGTCAGACCGAGGAGCTGGAAGACCGGAAGCTGACAATCGAGATCAAAGAAGGCTGGGTCAACGACATGGTCCCCGGGGACTACAACCCGGCCCATTTCCACCAGGGTTGCCTGTTCAGCAGTGTCGGCTTCCTGCGCATGCCGCCGGGGTACGAGGACGAGTTCAACGCCGACAAGGCGCGGCAGAACACGTCCGGCTGCCTGCAGTTCATCGACAGTCGCAGCGCCGTGGGCCTGAAGAACCTCTTCACCGTCAAGCCGGTGGTCGGCGACTTCTACCTGTGGCCCTCGTGGATGCTGCACTGCGTGTACCCGTTCAAGAGTCCGGGCGTGCGGCGGTCGATCGCGATCAACCTGGCCTTGGCCTAAAGGTGCTTGCCAGGGCGGCGCATACGATATTTGATATCGATACCATAAGGGTGGAATCGAAAGCGGAAGTACGGACGCATAGGCGCCCCTCCGCTGTCCGGGAGATCTTCAGTTCATGTCCAACCGTCCGCTGGATCGTCGAAGGGTGCTGCTGGCTGGCGGCGTAGCGCTGGCGCCGGCGCCCGCGTTGGCCAAGCCGCAGGCCAAGAGCATCGAAGCCGTCTCACCCGACGGCGCGCTGCGGGTCCGCCTGGCGATGGGCGCCGAGGGGCCGACCTGGAGCGTGCTCTGGCGTAACCAGACCATCCTGGCGCCCAGCGCCCTGGGCCTGATCCTGGCGGACGGTCGCGTCCTGGGCGCCGGATCGCGGCTGGTGAAGACGTCCGCGCGCACGATCACGGGGACCTGGACGCCGCCGTTCGGCATTCGCGCCCGCTATGACCAGGCCTGCCGCGAGGCGCGCCTTGATCTGGTCGATCCGGCGACCGGCGCGACGTTCAGCGTGCTGGCTCGCGCCTATGACCACGGCTGCGCCCTGCGCTACGTCCTGAACGACGCGGGCAAGGCCGGACGTCTGACCCTGGCGGGCGAGGCCACGCGCTTCGAGCTGCCCAAAGGCGCCAAGCTCTATGCCAGCCGCGACGAGGGCGAGTATCAGATCACGACCGCTTCGGAGCTTAACCCGCCGCCGCACCCGGACCTGACCGGCAGCTCCGACAAGGGGCCGTTCGCCGACCTGCCGCTGACCGCCATGCTGGGTCACGCCGCCGTGCTGATCGCCGAGTCCGACCGTCTGCATTATCCGCGCGCCATGCTGCGCTTGGCGCCGGGATCGGCCGACGGGCTGGCTGTCCATCTGATGCACTATCCGGCCCGCGCCACCGGCTATTCCGGTCCGGGCGACACGCCAGCCGAGCCGACCTTCGAACTGGCGCCGGGACAGGCGACGCCATGGCGGGTCCTGATCGTCGGGCCGGACGCGGGCGCGCTGCTGGAGCGCGCCGACCTCATCCCGACCCTGGCCACGCCCAATCGCCTGGGCGATGTCAGCTGGGTGCGGCCGGGCAGGGCGGTCCGGATCACCAAACCCTACTCCACCGAACGGTCGCTGAAAGTCATCGACTTCGCCGCCGAGCGGAAGCTGGAATATGTCGAGTTCGACGCTCACTGGTATGGCGACGGCACCGATCCCAGCGACGCCTCCTATGCGGTTGCGGGGCTGGACATGCAGGCGGTGATCGCGGCGGCCAAGGCCAAGGGGATCGGCGTCATCCTCTATGTCGACCGTGTGCCGGTGATGCGCCAGCGAGACCAGATCCTGAAGGCCTATCGCGCGTGGGGCGTGGCGGGCTGCAAGTTCGGCTTCGTCTGGGAAGGCCGCCAGAGCGACAGCGACTTCATCTACGATCTGGTCAAGGCGTGCGGCGAGCACAGGCTGCTGGTCAATCTGCACGACAACCTGCGGCCCGCCGGGCTGGAGCGGACCTTGCCGAACTACGTGGCGCTGGAAGGCGTGCGCGGCAACGAGCAGTTCCCGACCGCTGCCCACAACGTGACCCTGCCGTTCACGCGGGCCGTGGCCGGGCCGATCGACTACACGATCTGCTACGCCAATCCGAAGAACCAGACCACCAACGCCCACCAGCTGGCCATGGCGGCGGTCTACTACAACCCGCTGACCTTCCTGTATTGGTACGACACGCCCGAGAAGTATGCGGGAAAGCCGTGGCCGGAACTGCGGTGGTTCGACGAGTGCCCGACCACCTGGGACGAGACCCGGGTGCTGGCCGGCAAGATCGGCGAATATGTCGTGGTCGCCCGCCGTCATGGCCAGCGATGGTTCCTGGGCGCGATGACCAACGAGCGCGCGCGGGTGCTGAAGGTCTCGCTGGATTTCCTGGGCGCGGGTAAGCGCAAGGTCGGTATCTTCGCCGACGGAGATGCGGCCGAGAAGCCGATGAAGACGCCCGTGGTCGTCCGCGAGGACGTCCTGGACGGCTCGGCGACCCTCACCCTGGACCTCAAGCCTGGCGGCGGCCAGGCGGTCCTGTTCGAAGCCGTGTCGAAGTAGGGAGTGGGCGCGTGAAGAGCCTTGTTTCCGGCCTGGCCCTGGCGGCCTGCCTGCTGAGTACGTCGACCCATGCCCAGACCCTGCGCTCGGGCCATCCCTACCTGACCTTCAGCGACAGGCACGTCGCCCAGTTCAAGCAGCGCGTGGCCGAGGATCCCAAGGCCAGGGACGCCTGGGCTCACGCCCGCGCCGACGCTGACGCGGTCTTGGCCAAGAAGCCCGCCAACGACCGCGAGCTGAACGCGGCCCTGATGGGCCTGTCCCTGACCTATCGCATGACCGGCGAGCGCAAGTACGCCGACCGGGCCAAGGCGCTGCTCGAGGTCTATGCCGGCCGCGCCAACTGGGTGACGGACAAGCCGCTGCTGGCCCGCTCGCCGGTGTGGCACTCCGATCTGGGCATGGGGACCAGCGCCTATGTCTTCGGTCTGACCTTCGACGCGATCTACGACACGCTGTCGCCGGCCGAGCGCGAGCGCTTGGCCAAGGCGTTGGTCCAGGGCGCGATCAAGCCGACCCTGAACGACTGGATCGACGGCGCCGAGCGGATCCACAGCCTGGACACCATGGGCCACAACTGGTTCAGCCACATCGTGTTCGGGGCGGGCGTGGCGGCCATCGCGGTCAAGACCGAGGAGCCGCAGGCCCAGGACTGGATCCGCCGGATCGACGAGGCCGCCGAGGAATGGGCCAACTACGACGGCAGCGCCATCGAGACCAAGCCGCAGCACTTCGCCGCCAACGGCGCCTTCGTCGAGAGCATCAACTACGCCGACTTCGCTGCCGAAGGTTACCTGCGCTTCCGGCGCGCCTGGCTGGACGCCTTCAAGGAAAAGCCCGCGGCGACGCCGCGCCTGGCGGGCCTGGCCGACTACTTCATCCAGAACGTCTACCCGACCAGCGCCGGCGCGCTGTCGACCAATTTCGGTGACGGCAATCCGACCGTCAGCGGCGCCAGCGCCATCGCCAACCTGTGGGCCATGGGCGAGCAGCCGTCGCGCTATCTGTGGTACCTCAACACCGTCCGGCCCAATCCGAACCAGGACGTCTTCGCCGAGCCGGAGAACATCATCCAATGGCCTTCGGCCAGGGCGCAGGCCAGCGCGGGGGCCGACCCTGGCCTGCCCACCAGCTGGATCGACCGGGACCTGGGGGCGGCGACACTGCGCTCGTCCTGGGCGCCGAACGCGACGTTCCTGGCCCTGCGCTCGGGCTTCACCTGGAACCACAACCACGCCGACGCGGGCAGCTTCATCCTGTGGCACAAGGGCAAGCAGCTGCTGATCGACTCCGGCAACAGCAACTACGCCCGCCCCGAATACGACGGCTACTACCGCCAGAGCGTGGCCCACAACGTGGTGACCCTGGACGGCAAGGCCGAGCCCTCGAGCAACACCTATAATGGCTCGCACTTCATGGGGCGGGTGGACCACCTGGTCGACGCCGGCGACCTGCGGTTCGTCTGGGCCGACGCGACGGGGCCGAATGCGGCGACCTTCGAGCGCAAGTATCGCAGCTTCCTGTGGGTGGGCGACACCATCCTGGTCATCGACGACCTGAAGGGCTGGGCGCCGGGCCAGTTCGAATGGCTGCTGCACTATGAGGGCGAAGCCAAGCGCCAGGGCCAGGTCATCACTGTTAAGAACGGCGAGGCTGAGGTCGCGGTGCGGCCGCTGTTCCCCGAGACCCTGCCGGACGGTGGCCTCTTCACCGACTATCCGGAGTTGCTGCGCACGGCCGAGGGCAAGGGCCTGAAGGATCATGCCCCCGACGAGGCCCAGCCTTATCTGCGGCTGCAGGCGCCGGGCGTGACGGATCGCACCAAGTTCGTCGTCGCCTTGACGCCGAACGGCGCATCGCCCGCGCCCAGGATCGAGCGGATCGAGACCAGGGACTACCTGCTGGTGAAGGTCCACCAGAAGGGCGAGGTCACCGAGGTCTATTTCAATCTGCTGGCCGACGGACGCATCCGTCACCGCAACGCCAACGCCACCCTGGGCGGCTGGGAGACGGACGCCTACATCCTGACCCTGACCTACCCGGAGGGCGGCGGGCCACAGAATCCGAAGCGCTGGTTTGTCGCTGACGGCAGCTATCTGCGCCGCGACGGCAAGGTGGAGCTGGACTCGCTGTCCAAGGCCTTCGTGGTCAAGACCCGGACCGGGCAGGGCGCCGAGGCCAGCATCGAGGGGCAGCCGACCTATGCGGTCCGCCTGGCCTGCGACGGCGCGCGATCGATCAAGATCGAGGGTGCGGCCAAGGCTTGCGAGCGCGATGTGGCCCTCGTTCGACGGTCGCTTCCGCCGCGCTAGGCGCAGAGGTTCTGTCTATTTCATTTGTCCTACAATAAGCACTTGCCATCCGTATTGATATCGATATCAATACGGATGGCCGGACAAGATCGCTTCAAGGCGGCGCGTCGGCTGGGAGTGAAACGCGGCGCGCGTCACGCGCCTCCAAAAGGAAAACCCGCGACAGGCGGGTCCGACGGAACACGCCGCGTACAAGGCGTTGTCGCCGAGGGAGGGAACCATGAGAACCAAGTTTCAATCGCGACTGCTGCTGAGCGTGTCGGGCGCAGCGGTGATGCTGGGCGGCCTAGGCGTGGCCAACGCTCAAGAGGTCCAGGCCAGCAAGGACACCGTCGAGGCGGTGGTGGTCACCGGCATCCGCCAGAGCCTGCAGTCGGCCGTCCAGGTCAAGAAGAACACCATGGAGGTGGTCGACTCCATTCGCGCCGAGGACATCGGCAAGTTGCCCGATCCGAACGTCGCCGAGACGCTGACGCGCATTCCAGGGGTCCAGGGTTACCGCTATGGCGGCGAGGGCGCTTCGCCGGTCGGCGTCGGCTCGGGCCTGACGATCCGCGGCCTGTCGGGCCAGACGGCTTCGCAGGTCGATGGTCGCTCGTACTTCACCGCTGGCGGCAGCGAGTTCAACATCGAGGGCGCCATTCCCGGGATGATCGCCGGTCTGGACGTCTACAAGAACCCGTCGGCCGAGCACATCGAAGGCGGCATTGGCGGCCTGATCGACATCAAGACCCGACGACCGCTGGACCTGCCCAAGCTGTCCGGCAGCGCCGCGATCTCCGGCCGCTACAACGACATGGTCAAGGAATGGCAGCCGGAATATTTCGGCCTGGTCTCGCACAGGTGGGATGTCGGCGACGGCGAGATGGGCCTGCTGCTGGCGGCCAACTATCAGAAGAGCTGGAACCGGTCGGACAACGCGCCAGGGCCGGGCGGGACGAACCTGCGCCGTGTCGTGCGCGCCGACAGCACCGAGTATGTCGGCAACGCCGCCTACAACCAGGCCTATGCCGGACGCGGCGACGTGGCGTTTCTGGCCGACGTCGCCAACCCACTGGCCCTGACGGCCGCTGAGCGGTCCAACCTGGTCAACCTGGCCGGGGTGCAGATCAATGTGAACGAGGAGGACATCCAGCGCACCCGCAAGGGCTTCGCCGGCGCCTTCCAGTGGAAGCTGCGTCCGGGCCTCGAGGTCTATCTGGACGGCAACTACAACTCGTATCTCTACCACCAGGGCTACCGGTTCCTGAACGGCAACGACAGCCGCTATGTCCAGGGCCTGACCACCTCGGCGTTCAGCACGACGGAGGGCCTGGCCAACCGCAACGCCAATGGCGGCGAGGACGCCCTGCTGGCTGGCCAGCGCTTCGGCAGCGGCACGTTCCTGGGCTCCAGCTTCTCGTCGGTCGGCGGTGACGAGCACCGGATCTACAAGACCTGGATTCTGGCCGGCGGCGCCAAATGGTCGCCGACCGACGATCTCGATCTGAAAGCCGACGTCTCCTACGTGAAGGCCGACCAGCACCAGGACAACCGCTCGGTGACGATGAACCCGCGCGCGGGCGTCACCTGGGACGTGACCCGCAAGATCGGCGGGCCGCAGTCCGTCGCCATCAGCGGTCCCAGCCTGTCCAGCCCCGCCAACTGGGTGCTGCTGAACTACGGCAACGGCGTCAACAACGTCTATGACGACGTCGGCTTCGCGGCCCAGTTGGACGGCAAGCTGCGCGTGCACGACAGCTTCATCCGGGCCGTGAAGTTCGGCGGGCGCTACTACCGGAAGACGTCGAAGTTCTACAACTACTCGTTCAGCGGCAAGAACCTGACGACCGATGGCCTGGCGCTGACCGCCAACCAGTCGAATGGTGTCCTGGCCTCGACGATGCAGGACCTGGTCGAGGCTTCGCACACTAACTGGTTCGACGGCGAGGCCGGCTATTCGGGCGGCTTCCTGACCTTCTCGCCGGACGCCCTGTTGGGCGACAATGTCAGGAACCGCTTCGCCCTGGCCGGTATCCCGTCGGAAGACTCGCTGCCCGAGACGCTGCTGTCGCGTCGCAAGGCGACCGAGGAGACGCTGGCCGGCTACGGCGTGGTCGACTTCGCTATCCTGAACGACCGTATCCGCGGCAACGCCGGCGTGCGGGTGGTGCATACCAACCTCGACGCCGAGGCGCGCATCACTGACGCCAGCGGCCCGACGCCGATCGTCACCCCCAACAGCAAGAGCAACAGCTACACCGACGTCCTGCCGACCCTGAACGTCACCGGCTACATCCAGGATGACCTGTTGCTGCGCTTCGGCTTCGGCAAGGGCCTGACCCGACCCAGCGTCGGCGACATCAACCCAACGGTCGCGGTCAACCTGACCAGCGGCACGGGCCAGCAGGGCAACGCCAACCTGCAGCCGCTGCGGGCCTACAGCTACGACCTGTCTCTGGAGAAGTATTTCGGCGCGACCGCCTACGCCTCGGCGGCGGTGTTCTACAAGAAAGTCGACGGCTTCCCGATCGGCGTCGAGAGCTGCCAGACGGTGGCGACTTCTCAGCCCTATACCGGCGTGACGCCCAACAACTGCCCGACCGGCCAGTTCCGGATCACCCAGACTCAGAACGCCGACCCGGGCTTTGCCAAGGGCGTCGAACTGGCCGCCCAGACCTTCTTCGACTACGACTTCGTGCCGGGCTTCCTGCACAATTTCGGGGTCCAGGGTTCATACACCTGGGTCAAGACCGAGCTGCCGATCCTGATCAACGGCGCGAAGGTCAAGGTGCGCCAGCCCTTCCAGTCGGACCGCAACTGGAGCCTCGCGGGTCTGTATGAGAACAAGCGTGTCTCGGCTCGGCTCGTCTACACCTATCGCTCCGACTACGTGCTGTTCAATGTCTCGCCCAACCCGATCGACGGGCGGTACCTGAAGGGCTACGGCCTGCTGGACGCCTCCGTGAACGTCAATCTGCGCGACGACCTGACCCTGTCGCTGACGGCCTCGAACCTGACCAACAAGGCTCCGATCCGCTACGTCGGCGAGCCGGACAATGGCTACGACACCGACATCCTGCGCCAGTACTTCATGAACGGCCGGGTCTACGGCGTGAGCCTTCGCTACAAGTTCGGCGGCTGATCGCCGCGGAACTTCCAGTCCCCCCTGGGGCGCCGTCGCAGGACGGCGCCTTCTTTTTTTGGGACGAAGGAGCGCTAGCGGACCGTGAGGCCAGTGACGTCGCCGCTGACGGCGATGTCCCCGTCCTTGGGGGTGCTGATCGCCTTGCCGCCGATGCGAAGGTTCTCGATCCTGACGTTCCTGACTGCGGTCTGGGGCGCGGCGCCTTTGATAATCGACGCGCCGGGCAGACCCTCGCCGGTGAAGGTGATGTCGCGCAGGGTGACGCCGTCCACGCCGCGTCCCGCCGCCTTGTTGTAGCGAGGGTTGCGGTCGGCCACGATGCTGATCAGCTTGCCTTCCTCGATCCGGTCGACACGGATGTTGCTGAACGTGATGTCGCGGATCAGCGTGCTGTCGCCGGAATAGGCGGCCATGACGCCGTCCCAGTCGGGATCGTCCTCGTCCAGGTTGGCGACATCGATATTGTCGAACGTGACGTCGTGAATGGTACGCGGGTCGGCGTTGTCGCCGAAGTGCCCGATGTAGAGGGCGTGGGCGACGTCCGACCAGATGCGCATGTCGCGCACGTCGATATCGAAGGTGTCTCCGGGCGGATTGGGATCCGGGATTCCCGTCTGGGCGGCCTTGCGGCGACAGATGGGGCAGTCGGCGACCGCATAGACGACGACCGCATCGTCGGAGACCCGAAGGTATCCATCGCGCACCTTCACGTGCTGGGAGGTGGAGATGTTGATCCCGTCCGACCACTTGCCGGACGTGAAGCCCGTGACGCCCTGGACCGTGACGTTGCTGGAGTTGCGGATGTTCATGACCCGCGCGGCTTCCTTGCGATCGCTGTTGACCAGGATCAGGTCCGAAACCTCGACATTGGAAGCTTTCTCGAGGTCGATCGCCCGTCCCGGATCCCAAAGCAGGCCACGACCAGAAATCTTCACGTCGGTCACGCCATTTAGGTCGAACCCGCCTTTCAGCACGGCGCCGCCGTCGAGATAGACCCGTTGGCCAGACTTGACGGGGAAATAGTCGAGGCCGGACGGCGGTGTGTGGAGGCCTGGAGCAAAATAGACGACGTCATCTCCCGGTGGCCGTGGGGGCGGGAGCTTGCCGGCCACGATGTGGAGATTGTGCAGGCGATCATCGTCGAACTGCAGGGAAAAGCGCTCGGGCTTGGTCAGCGTCATGCGCACGATCGCGCCCCGTCGTTGCGGCTTGATGGGGCTGGAAAGCGGCGCGACCGACACTTGGTCGAACTTGCCGTTATTCTTCATCACCTCGATCTCGACCGCGCCTTCGAAGTCGAAATAGACCATCGAAGCATTTTGCTTGGTGTCGGTGTCGACCTGCACCCGGTACTCGTACAGGCTACGCCAATCGCCGCCCGGCGTGCGTACGCGAACGGTGTAATCGTCATTGAAGGCTGAATAGAGCAGGCCCTGCGGTACGGGGTAGGTCCGCAGCGTGTCGGCCGCATGGGCCTGCGGCGTCGCCAGAACCATGGTTGCGGCCATCGCCGCGCCGGCGAAAGGCCCTCGTCGTGTGTCCTTGGCCATTCGACCCTCCCATAGTTCGTCAGGCCGTTTAGCCCGTTTACTATGGTATCGATATCATTAAGTGCCATGAGGTCGCAATCCATGGCGGCGCAAGGCAGAGCTATGAGGGCGCCCCGTTACACTCGCTGCAAGGTCCGCGTTGCCACCGTCGGCCTCGAACGTCGTGTTTCTGGAGCGTGACGAGAGTCCGCCTTTGGCGTGCAGCCGCCCGGCGAATTGGACATGCGGATCCGCAGGTAAGGGTAAACTACCGACGTTTCATCGCCTGACGAAAACGACGTTTCGCGCCCCGCCAGCCCAGGCCGCGAAGCCTGCGACCTTGCCCTCGGCGTCGCGGGCGAAGACGAAGGTGGTGACGCCCCGCAAACGGGTGGTGAAGGCGTCGGCGAAGCTGGGCGCCAGCGGCCACTCGACCGCGAACCTCTGGCGCATGACCAGGGCGTCACCCTGCCGGGTCACAGTGATTTGGGTGTCGAGTTCGGCGCTGTAGTAGGTCCCGACATAGTCGGCCAGAGCGGCCGCGTCGGCAGCGGCGGGGCGCACGGCGATGAAGGCCTGGGTGACGCCAGCCCTCGTCAGGCTGAGCCCGGCCGCACCGGCTTCCTTGCGCGGGAAGGCGATGACGCTACCGTCGCCGGCCTGAAAGCGGTTATCGCCCAGTGGCGTTAGACCCTGCGAACCGCCACGCGTGAGGGTCAGCTGCCCGCCGACCGCTGTCAACCGGATCAGGTCGCCGCGGACCGGATCGCGGAACAGTCCTTGATAGGGCGTGAGATCCTTCGGAGCCTGCGCCGCCGCCACGCTCTTGGGCGCAGAGACGACGGCCTGCGCCTGGGCGTGACCGGAGGCTGACAGGGCCTGCGCGGCGATCCGCTCGCCCAACGCCACGGGGTCGACGCCACCATGATTGCACATCAACGCGATGGAGACACCCTCGTCGGGATAGCGGCCCAGCCAGGTCTTATACCCGGCCGTCGAACCACTGTGCGACACCAGCCTGCGGCCGTGGTCGCGGGTGATCTCCAGGCCCAGGCCATAGTCCAGCGTCGCGCCGTTGCTTAAGTGGCCGGGGGTCTGCAACGCCGCCGCCAGGGCCGGGCCGCCGGGCAGGGCCGAAGGCTTTTCCAGGAAGGCGTTCCACCGCAGCAGGTCGCCGACCGTGGTCAGCAGCCCGCCATTTCCGTAGACATTGGTAAACGGCATGTTGGCGACGAAGCCCGCATCGGTCGGCGCATAGGCGGTGGCCCGGCCGGGCGTCACGGTGCGGAAGTCCTCGCGCCACTGCGTATGTTCCATGCCCAGCGGGAGGAACAGGCGTTGGCGGGTGAAGGCCTCTAGGCTGGCGCCGCTGACCCGCTCGACGATCATCGCCGCCAAGGCGTAGTTGGTGTTGGTGTAGAGGAACTCCGCGCCCGGCGTGAAGTTGAGGCCTTTCTGGCGCGAGGCCAGGTCCAGGATCATGGCGTTGGTGTGGACCTGGGCGCCGGGACCGTTGCCGGTCAGCGCCATCAGGCTCCACTGCTCGCGCAGGCCGCTGGTGTGGGTCAACAGATGCCGGATCGTGATCGGCGCGCCGTAGTTCGGCATCTCGGGCAGGAAGCGCCGGATGTCGTCGTCCAGGCTGAGCTTGCCGTCCTGGACAAGCAGCACGACGGCCGCTGCGGTGAACTGCTTGGCCAGGGACCCGGTCTCGATGATCGTCGCCGACGTCAGGGGCGCTGTGTGCTCGAGGTCGGCCTGGCCGCGCGCGACGATCACCGGCGGCTCGCCGGGCAAGGTCACGCCAGCAACACACCCTGGGCCGCTCGGCGCGATCGAGGCCAGAGCAGAGTCAAGGTCGAGCTTGGCTGACGACTGGGCGGACGCGGGAGAGCCAAGGCTGGTGAGCACGTAGGAGAGCGCGGCGGCGGTGATGACTGGACGCATGAGATCCTCGATAGACGCCCCACCCCCTAAGGCTGCGCCATACGAGGGCCAATGGTTGATCGGCGAACCGTCGTCGACCAACGGTGAATGGCGGTCACGGGCGTTCAGAGCCGATCACGGCGTAGCGCTGCGGGCGGTGAGCGGCCCATATCCCTCCAGACATCCGCGACAGGTCGCTCGTTGCCTTCGGCGCCTGGGGCTGGATGTCTGGAGTCTGGAGCGATCCCAAGTCCTGCTCCTGGCGCGGCCAAGCCAGCGAGCGAGGCAATTTAAGGACTAGTCGGGGAGGGACCGCCAGTTGGTCCGGCGCCAACATCGATGCAAGTCAGTGGCCGTGATGGCGGGCGATCTCGGCCGGCGTCAGTCGAAGGAAGCGCGCGGCGTTGTTGTAGAGAATATCGCGCTTCTGGTTTCGCGTCAGAAACGGCGCTCGCTCGATGGTGTCGATGGCAGGTTCGATGACGCCGGGCCAGATCATCTGATCGGAGCCGAACATCACGCGATCAGCGTATCCGGCGTCCACGATCTGCTTGAGGAAGGCATAGAAGGCCGGAGTCGGCTCCGTGTAGACGATGCTGCCGATATCGACATAGACTGCGGATACGAGAACAGCAGCCCGCGCAGCGCGTCGATCATCGGATAGCCGGCGTGCATGACATAGACGCGCAGCTTCGGGTGCTTCAGCAGCACGTCCTCCAGCAGCAGGGGATTGCCATTGGCCACGCGATAGGCGCCGGCCGCGTAAGGCTGCGCCGGCTCGCCGGGGCCCATATGGATGCCGACCGGAATATCGAGCTCTTCCGCCAGCGCCCAATACGGCTCCAGTCGCAGATCGTTCGGGGCGACGCCCTCGTACTGCGCCATCACCTCGCCCAGGACGCGCAGTTCTCCACGGGCATGCAGGGCGCGCAACTCCGCGGGCGTTCGCGCGGCGACGTGATCCAGGCCCGGCGTCCCCGACAACCGCAGATCTATTCCAGAGATGATGCGGTCCGGCGCCGCGGCGACCCAGGTACGCATTAGGTCAGGTTCGCCGCTGACCATTCCAATGATGTTGCGGCGCGCCATGACCTCGAGCGTTGCGCGCATCACGCGATCGTCCGTGGTCTCGGCCGCAATAGGATGCGGGCAAGGCGGCAAGCGGTTGAAGGTCATCCCCTCGAAGCCGGGCTTTCCGTTGTCCCAGCGCGGCATGATGGGGAAGGGCGCGCACATCGGCGGCGGATCGGCGCCGGCGTAGGCCGCCCGCCGGGCATGGAGATGCATATCGATGATTGGCTCTGGCTCGGCTCGCGCGACACCGGGCAGAATCGCCGCGACGATGGCTATGGCGAGCGCGGACCTCATCGGCTTCTCCTGTCCCCACATCTAGGCCCAGTTCCGGCGGTGTCCGCAATGTGTCGTTGATCGTTGGCGGAGCCTTAAACTGAAGGTCCCGCTTCTGCAGCCGTTCGAGAACCTGCTTATGGCGCATTGCGTCCCGTTTGAACGGATGATCGGCCCCGTCGTTGTGTGGTTCGCACCCGGCGGGCCGCGGCGGCTCGGTCAGCGGACACCATCAAGTGCCAGGCGGGGGTGGAAAACAAACGCCCGCATCGTCGGCGATGGCCGCGATCAGGACAACACCCGCGCCAGACCAGATCGCATAAGCCACGCCAGTCGAGATGGTGCGCAGCGTCAACGAGACGAAATAGAAGGGGCGACGTGGCTTCTACACCCAGTGGGAAGTGGAAAGCTACCTACCTGATCGCGCGGCAGGTCATGGAGCAACAACCTGTCGTTATCTTTCGGCTGCAAACAACCGTGAGCTTGCCTGAGCGCTAAGGCATAGTTTAGCTATGGCGCAGGGAGCTCGCGGCGTTGCCGTGAATCGCTCCCCGAGGCCGTGAGTAGGCGTGCTTATCCAGTCAAGCGTTTGGACTTGTCGCGGTCGTCGCAACGATCGGCGAAGCCGCCTGATGTCCTGCTCGTAGGACTTGAGGACGCGTCAGGGGCGCGGTGGGCTTGGCCGACGATTGGCGGCGCCGTTTTCCGGCAGCATCAGATCGTGGGGACCATCATGCAGATCAACGAAGCTTATTTGGAACTGAAGATCATTCAGGATTTCGTGCCCGTGGGGGCCAGCAATCGTCCGGCCAAGGCGATGACCGCGGCCTCGATCACGATCCACAACACCGACAACACCTCGCCGGGCGCCGACGCTGCGGCGCACGCGCGCTACATGAAGGGCGCCGACGCTCAGAGCCGCAAGGTGTCCTGGCACTACACGGTCGACGACGCCTTCGTGTACCAGAGCCTACCAACCAATGAGAACTCCTGGCATTCGGGCACACCCGCGGGAAACAACACCAGCATCGCCATCGAGATCTGCATGAACCCGGAACTGGATGTTCCGCGGACCTATGATCGCGCAGCCTTGCTGACGGCGGTGATCGCGCGACGCACGGGCATCCAGGTGCCGGCCGGCATCTTCCAGCACAACCATTGGTCGGGGAAGAACTGTCCGGTCATCTTGCGCTCCCAGGCTAATGGCTGGAGCAATTTTCTGACCCTGGTCAAGGCCAAGTACGATGCGCTGACCGAGGTGGAGGCCGCCTTGATCAGCTTCCCGGCGGACCACGACGACCATCACCACGCCTGACAGATCTGCCAGGGAGTCAGAGCGACAGCTGCAGCGCTTCGCCGTCTGCGGCGGGGATGGCGCAGCAGATCAGGGCTTCGTCGTCCTCGACCGTGGCGGTGGGTGGTTTCAGGTACGAGACTGCGCCTTGCAGGACCTTGGTCCTGCATGAGCCGCAGGTCCCAGACCGGCAGGTGAACGCGGGTTGCAGGCCGCGCGCCTCGGCCAGGTCGAGCAAGCTGCCCGAGCCGGGCTCCCAACGGGCCTCCTTGGCGGACTCCATGAAGAAGACCGGCTTCGAGGTCGTCGCCGGCGGTGGTCCGGCCTTCACCGGGACGGCGCCGACGTCGGGCTTTCGGTCCAGGGAGGCTGGACCGAAAGTCTCGGCGTGGATGCGCTGGTCGGCGATGTTCAGGCCGCGCAGGCCGTCATAGACCGCCTGCATGAAGGCCGGCGGGCCGCACAGGTAGAAGTCGTAGTCGTCGAACGGCAGCTCGGCGCGCAGGGCGTCCATGTCGAGGCGGCCCAGCAGGTCGTAGTCGTCCGGATCCGCGCCGTCGGTGTCGCTGAGGATCCGTCGCAGGTGGAACGCGCCCTGGCTGGCCTCGACCAGGGCTGAGAGCTCTTTGTCGAAGGCCCGCTCGGCTCGGGTTCGGGCAGCCTGGAAGATCCAGGTCGGGCGGATGCCGCGCGTGCGGAAGCCTTCGAATAGCAGATGTCGGACCATGGCGATCATCGGCGTGATACCGACGCCGGCCGCGAGCAGTACGGCGGGGCGCTTCTGCTTGGCGTCGATCGTGAAGTCGCCGGCCGGGGCGCGGGCCTCGATCAGGTCGCCCTCGCGGACATGGTCGTGCAGGTATTGCGAGATCGCGCCGTCGCGCCTCACGGTGATCCGGTAGAACGGATCCGACGGCGCGACCGACAGGGTGTAGGTGCGGATCGCGGGCCGCTCGGCGCCGGGTAGCTGGACGCGGATCAGCAGGTGCTGGCCGGCCAGGTGCGGGATGGCTGCGACGCCATCGGCGGGCTCCAGTTCGAACGAGCGGATCGTCGTGCTCTCGTCGGTGATGTTCCGAACCCGGAACGGTCGCCACTGGTTGGCCAGTTCGGCGGCCTTCAGGCGGGCCGCCGTCTCGTTCCAGTCGCCGGTGATCAGGGCGTTGGGCGAGGCGCCGTTCGCGCGGTCGATCCAGCGGACGGGCAGGGCGCCGCGCCGGCGAACTATGCGGGTCGGACGCACGCGCCACAGCCGCTCGGCCCCCTGGAAGGCGGCGATTTCGGGCGAGTCCAGCACGACCTCGGCCGCGCCGGTCAGCTGCAGCAGGTCGCCGGTGGCGAAGTCGACGTACACCAGGCCCGCCTTGCCGTTCAGGCGGATGTTGCCCAGCGTGTTGAAGAACAGGTTGCCGGCGAAGTCGGGGATGGTCAGGACGCCGTCCTCGCCGATCCGCACGAAGCCGGGCTTGCCGCCCCGGTGCGAGACGTCGACCTGTCGGCCGTTCTCGTCGCTGTAGGAGGCCACGAAGAAGGCGTCGGCCGCGCCGATCAGCCGGCGAGCATCGGCGTCCAGGACGTCGAAGGTCTCGACCGCGCCGGCATAGGGCGCGGCCGGGTCGGCGACGACGGCGAAGTCGCGCAGCTGGATATATTGCGGGCAGTTGCCGAAGCTCTGGCCGACGACCACGTCGAAGCCGCTGGCGGTGCGGCGCACGGTCCCGTTCATGCGGTTGCGGCGACGGGTGTGGAGCTCGATGCCCAGCAGGCCGACGGGGGCGCCGTCCTCCATGCCCGCATCGGCGGGATCGCTGGGCTGGCGCACGGCCTGGATCGCCAGGGTGTGGATGTCGGGCGAAGAGATGAAGCCCGGCTGGCCGGCGACGATCGTGGCCCAAGGCGCGCCGGCCGGATCGACGCTGCCGACGACCAGGAACGGCAGCTGCGGGAAGAACTCCCGATGCTGGCCCAGCAGGAAGTCTCGGATCACGCGCCGGCCGATGCCGTCCATCTTGGCGTCGACGCCGACAGCGCGTTGCATCTCGACCTCGCCGCGATGCCAGGGAGAGGGCTTTTCGATCGTAGTCATGGCGCTCTCCCTGGCGATGCGGCGGCGTTACGCGGCCAAGCCGACCGGCGTGCGGGCGAAGGGGACGAAGCCGGGCAGGGCCTCGACGCGAGCCAGCCATTGGCGGACGGCCGGATAGGGCGCGAGGTCGACATTTCCCTCGGGCGCGCGGGCCGTATAGCTGTAGAGGGCGACGTCGGCGATGGTCGGGCGGCCGGCGACCAGCCAGTCCTGCTGGGTCAGCAGGTCTTCCAGGAGCTTCAGCAGGGCGTCGCCCCGGCCGATGACTTCCTCGGTGTTGAACTTGGCGCCAAACACGGTGACCAGGCGGGCGGCGGCCGAGCCGTAGGCCAACTGGCCGGCGGCGACCGACAGCCAGCGTTGCACCTGGGCGGCGTGGACGACGTCTTCCGGCAGCCAGTCGGTCTTGCCGTACTTCCGGGCCAGATAGACCATGATGCCGTTCGAGTCCGAGATGACCACGTCACCGTCCTCGAGCACCGGCACCTGGCCGAACGGATTCAGTTTCAGGAAGGCCGGCGACTTATGCGCGCCCGAGGCCAGGTCGACCTCGACCAGTTCGACGTCGGCGCCGATCAGCGACAGGAACAGCTGGGCGCGGTGCGCGTGGCCCGACAGCGGGTGATAGTGGAGACGCATCGTCGTGTCCTTTTGGGAGTCGGCGGCTGGACACGGCGTCCATCCGATGTCCGAAATCTACCGGCTGCCCGGTCTCGCTGAAGCCGCGATGGGGTAAAGGCACTGTTCCGCGCAGTGAAATGGTCGGCGGTCTCGCGCAGTCGAGTTGCGATTGGCGGAACAATCCATTCCGCCGGATCCGCGTTCTGACGATCCCGCGTGAGGCCCATACCCATCCCATCGGCCAACCCCGCCGGAGAGGATGATGACCCCCACCGCTTTGAACCCGAGACTGGCCTTGCAGGTCCGGCTGGCCCTGTTCCCGACGGACCCGGAGGTCGCCCGCGAAGCCTCGCGCGCCGGCCTGACCGGGGCCGAGATCGACGCCGTCCGCGAAGGGCGCTGCTTCGACGTCCAGGCCCAGGCGGCGATCGCGCTGGCCCTGACGATCAGGGCCGGTGGCGCGACGGACGCCGCGCGCCGTCAGGCCGAGCGGTTCGGGCTGTGCATCAGTGACCTGGCGGCCGTCGCCGCCCTGGCGCGGGAGGGCTGAGCCGTCAGTTGATCAGGCGGTCGGCCCGCAGCCGGGCGGCGGCGAAGTCGATGAAGGTGCGGACCTTGGCCGGCGCCTGCCGCCCCTCGGGGTGGACGATGTGGATCGGCAATGAGTGCTCTTCATAGGCCGACAGCACGGTCTGCAGCTCGCCCGACACCAGGGCCGGGGCGACCTGGTACGACAGCACCCGCGTCAGCCCGAACCCGGCCGCCGCCGCCTGCAGGGCCGCGTCGTTGGTGTTGCAGAACAGGCGCGGATAGACGTGGACGATGGTCTTCTGGTCCTGGCCGAAGCGCCATTCCGTCGAGGCCCAGGCGCTGGTCGTCGAGATCACCGCGTGGTTGGCCAGGTCGGCTGGCGTGGCCGGGGCGCCGTGCTTCTCGAAATAGGCAGGGGCGCCACAGACGACCCGGCGCACCGAGCCGACCCGCAGGGCGCTGAAGCCGGAATTGGACAGGTTGCCGATGCGCACCGCCACGTCGACGCCCTCGTCGACGATATTGACCATGCGATCGACGAACAGAGTGCGGACGCTGACCTGCGGGTGCTCAGCCAGATAGTCCATGATGATCGGCAGGATATAGCGGTGGCCGAAGATCACCGGGGCGGTGATCGTCAGCACGCCGCTGGGGCGGGCGAAGCTGCCGGCGGCGCTGGCCTCGGCCTCGGCCAGGTCGGCCAGGATCCGCGTGCAGTCCTCGAAGAACCGCGCTCCGGCCTCGGTCAGAGTGACCGAGCGGGTGGTGCGGATCAGGAGGCGCGCGCCGATGGTCTCCTCCAGCGCCGCCACCGCTCGGGTGACTGCCGGCGGGCTCATGTGGAGGTGTCGCGCGGCTTCGGCGAAACCCTTGGTCTCGGCCACCTTCACAAACACTCTCATCGCCTGCCAGCGATCCATGACGCCCGCCCCCTTGTGCAGTCTCCCTTATAGTCAGCGGGCGACCTTGCGATCCAGGAAGTCGCGGATCAGCGGCGCGATCTCGTCCAGCTTGTCCTCCAGGGCGAAGTGGCCGGTGTCGAGCAGGTGGATCTCGGCGTCGGGCAGATCGCGCTTGTAGGGCAGGGCGCCTTCGGCGGGGAAGATCTGGTCGTTCTTGCCCCACACCACCAGGGTCGGCGGCTTGCGCTCGCGGAAGAACGCCTGGAATTGCGGGTAAAGCGGCACGTTGGTGCGGTAGTCGTAGAAGAGGTCCAGCTGGATGTCCCTGTTGCCGGGGCGGTCCAGCAGGGCCTGGTCGTGGGTCCAGTTGTCGGGACTGATCCGGCTGACGTCCTTCACGCCGTCCGTGTACTGGAACTTGGTGGTGTCCAGGGTCAGGACGCCCGCGAGCGCCGCGCGATGGGCGGCCGAGCCGTCGGCCCAGTACGCCTTGATGGGGTTCCAGAACTCGCGCAGGCCTTCTTCATAGGCGTTGCCGTTCTGGACGATCAGGCCGCTGACCCGCTCGGGGTGCTTGATGGCCAGGCGGTAGCCGACCGGGGCGCCGTAATCCATCACGTAGAGGGCGTAGCGCTCGGCCTTCAGCTGGGTCAGCAGCGTGTCGGTCATGTCGGCGAAATGGCCGAAGCTGTATTCGAACTTCGCATGGTCCGGTGCGTCGCTCTGGCCAAAGCCCGGATAGTCCGGCGCGATCACATGATAGCGGTCGGCCAGCAGCGGGATCAGGTTGCGGAACATGTGCGACGAGGTCGGGAAGCCGTGCAGCAGCACGACCACCGGCGCGTTGGCGGGGCCGGCCTCGCGGTAGAACATCTTCACGCCGTCGATGGTGGCGGAGCGGTAGTGGACCACCGGCGGGGCCAGGCGCTCAACGGCGCCCGGCGCTTTGGGCGCGGCGATCGCGGGAGCCAGCGGGGTCAGGCTGGCGGTGGCCAGCAGCAACGGAACGAGCAGGCGCTTCATGTCGGATCTCCTCTGAGCGAGGCCGGCCCGTCACGCGTGGTCGCCTCATGACGAGGAAGATATTGCTACGTCCGATTTATTTAATCGGCGCTGAGTGGAAGGGATTATTCCGATTTGTGCAACGCCACGTCCGTTCCGCTTTTGTGTGTCAAAGTGTGAAAGTCCGTGACGGAAATCGCACTTTCTGGCGCTTGGATCGCGTCCGTTCCGATTTGTGGACTTGCGTTCCGAATATAGTTTTGTCAGATGAAATTATCGGGCGGACTTTTGTACGCCGCCCCGCCGCGGCGACCACGCCGCGGCATGTTGGGGTGGGGCTTGGGTTTGATCTACGACAAAGTCTTCTACGCCACCCATCCGGACATGATGGCGGGGGCCAGCAATCAGGATCTGCGCGAGCGGTACCTGATCGACAAGCTGTTCGCTCCCGGCGCGCTGACCCTGAACTATCTGCACCAGGAGCGTCTGGTGATCGGCGGCGCGGCGCCGCTGGACCAGCCGCTGGACCTGCCTATCCAGACCGAGCCGCCGTCGCACGCCGGCACGCCGTTCCTGGCGGCGCGCGAGATGGGCGTCGTCAATGTCGGGGAGGGCGCTGGCCGCATCGTCGTGGATGGCCAGGTGTTCCCGCTGGCGCCGCTGGACGCGCTCTACATCACACGCGGCGCCGTCGAGGTGCGCTTCGAGAGCGATGATCCGGAAAGCCCCGCTCGCTTCTACCTGGCCTCGACCCCGGCCCATGCCGCCTTCGAGACCAAGGCCTTGTCGACCGCCGCCGCCATCCCGCTGGAGCGCGGCACGCAAGACACGGCCAATCACCGCATCATCTACCAGATGGTCATTCCGGGGGTCTGCGCCTCGGCTCAGCTGCTGATGGGCCTGACCATCCTGCGCTCGGGCAGCGTCTGGAACACCATGCCGCCGCACGTGCACGACCGCCGCTCGGAGGCCTATTTCTACTTCCGCCTGCCGGAGAGCGAGCGGGTGCTGCACTTCATGGGCCAGGCCGACGAGCTGCGCACCCTGGTCGTGGCCAATGAGGAGGCGGTGATCTGCCCGCCCTGGTCGGTGCACATGGGGGTCGGCGCCCATGCCTACGCCTTCATCTGGGCGATGGGCGGCGAGAACCTCGACTACGAGGACATGACGCCCATCGACCTCTGTCAGCTGCGATAGGGAGTCAGATCGATGAGCTCTTCGGAAAAGCTGGGTTCCCGCTATCGCTGGCTGATCTGCGCGCTGCTGTTCCTGGCCATCGGCATCAACTACATCGACCGGCAGATGATCGGCATCCTCAAGCCGACCCTGCAGCATGACCTGGGCTGGACCGAGGTCTCGTACGCCAACATCGTCTTCTGGTTCCAGCTGGCCTACGCCATCGGCTTCGTCACCTTCGGACGGGCGATCGACCTGCTGGGCGTGCGCATCGGCTATGCGGTGGCCTTCGTGGTCTGGACCGTGGCCAGCATCGCCCACGGCTTTGCCCATACGGTCACCCAGTTCGCCGTCGCTCGCTTCACGCTGGGCCTGGGCGAGTCCGGCGCCTTCCCCGCCAGCCTGAAGGCGGTCTCGGAGTGGTTCCCGCAGAAGGAGCGCGCCCAGGCGGTTGGCCTGTTCAACGCCGGCACGGCGCTGGGCCCTATCGTCACCCCGCTGCTGGTGCCGGCCGTGACCCTGGCGTTCGGCTGGCGCGCGGCGTTCATCGCCACCGGCCTGATCACCCTGCTGTGGCTGGTGGCCTGGCTGCTGCTCTATCGCTCGCCCGAACGCCATCCCAAGGTCTCGGCCAGTGAGCTGGCCTATATCCAGGACGGCCGCGTGGACGAGCCGGCCGCCGACCGCACGCCCTGGCGGCGCCTGCTGCAACGGCGCGAGGCCTGGGCCTATGCCGTCGGCAAGTTCCTGACCGATCCGGTCTGGTGGCTCTATCTCTTCTGGCTGCCCGACTTCCTGCACAAGCGGCATGGCCTGGACTTGAAGTCGTTTGGCCCCCCGCTGATCGCCATCTACCTGGTCGCCGACGCCGGCTCGATCCTGGGCGGCTGGCTGTCGTCGCGGCAGATGAAGGCGGGGCGCTCGGCCAATGCGGCGCGCAAGTGGACCCTGCTGGGCTGCGCGCTGGCCGTCACGCCGATCGTCTCGGTGCAGTTTGTCGACAACCTGTGGGGCGCGGTGGCGATCATCGCCCTGGCGGCGGCCGCGCACCAGGCGTGGTCGGCCAATCTGATGACCCTGCCGTCGGACCTCTTCCCCCGCCAGACCGTCGCCTCGGTGATCGGCCTGGGCGGCGCGGCCGGCGCGATCGGCGGCATGCTGATGACCACCTTCAACGGCCGGGTGCTCGAGGCGCTGGGCTCGTACCAGCCGATCTTCATGGTCGCCGGCGGGGCCTATCTGGTCGCCCTGCTGCTGATCCACCTGCTGACGCCGAGGCTCCGTCCGGTATGGGCCGAGGACCTGACAACACGAACCGGAGAGGAAACCGCCCGATGAAGGTCATCGCTGGACTCACGCTGGGCCTGGCCGCCCTGAGCGCCCTGCCCATGGCCGCCTCGGCCCAGGCGCCTGCGGCTCAGGTCGCGCCCGCCACCTCCAAGCAAGGCGTCGAGACGCCCTGGCGCCGCGCCGACGTCATGCGCTTGGCCGAGACGGTCGCCGACTACCAGCTGGCCACCATGGCCGCCGGCTACATCCCGCCGGAAGCCTCACGCGACACCGCCGACCCGGCCGGCTGGGTGCAGGGCGCGCTGTTCGTCGGCCTGCGCGACCTGGCCGACCGCTCGGACAATCCGGCCTATCGCCAGGCGATCCTGGCGCGGGGCGCGGCCAACAAGTGGGCGCTCGGCCGGCGCTTCTATCACGCCGACGAGCACGTGATCGGCCAGTCCTATCTGTGGGCCGCCAAGCACGGGGCCGGCGACGCGGCGATCGGCCCGCTGCGCCAGCGCTTCGACGCCATCCTGGCCTATCCGCCCAAGGTCGGCCTGGAGCACGCCGAATATACCGACCCGCGCGGCGTCGACTGCGACCAGCGCTGGTGCTGGAGCGACGCCCTGTTCATGGCCCCGGCCGCGTGGTTCGAGCTTTCGGCCGTGACCGGCGATCCCAAGTACGCCGCCTATGCCCGCAAGGAGTTCGCGGCCACCACCGACTTCCTCTACGACAAGGACGAGCACCTCTATTATCGGGACTCGCGGTTCTTCACCCGCCGTGGCCCGGACGGCGAGAAGGTGTTCTGGAGCCGGGGCGACGGCTGGGTCGTGGCCGGCCTCGCTCGCGTCATCCCGATGCTGCCGCCGGGCGATCCCGGCCGCGTGCGCATGGAGACCGTCTTCAAGGAGATGGCCGCCAAGCTGAAGACCATCCAGAAGCCCGACGGCTACTGGTCGCCCTCGCTGCTGGCCAACCCGGCGAAATCGCTGCCGGAGTCGAGCGGCACGGCCTTCTTCACCTACGGCCTGGCCTGGGGCGTGAAGACCGGCCTGCTGGACCGCGCGACCTACGAGCCGACGGTCCGCAAGGGCTGGGGCGCCCTGACCCGCGCGGTGCATCCGGACGGCAAGTTCGGCTGGGTGCAGCCGATCGGCGATCGGCCCGAAAGCGTCAGCTACGAAGACACCCAGTTCTACGGCGTCGGGGCCTTCCTGCTGGCCGCGACGGCGATGGCGGATCTCGACCTCAAGGCGCCCGCAGCGTCCAAGCAAGCTCGATAGGGGGCAGTCATGCACAAGCGCGATTTCATGAAGGCGGCCCTGGTTGGCGCCGCAACCCTAAGCGCCGGCGCGGCCAACGCCGCCAAGCCGGCGGCGGCTCTCGACGACCGCGCCTACATGGCCGGCCTGCTGGAGAAGATCGCCAGCCCGGTCCTCTCGGCGATGTCGAAGGGCGAGCTGAAGAAGGTCTTTCCGCTGGAGGTCAGCCCCACCTGGGACGGCCGCGACCGCAACGTCGCCTATCTGGAGTGCTTCGGCCGCCTGATCTCGGGCGTGTCGCCGTGGCTGGCCTTGCCGCAGGACGACACCGCCGAGGGCAAGGTGCGCAAGCGCCTCGCCGACCAGGCGGTGCAAGCCTACGTCCACTCGGTGGATTCCAAGAGCCCCGACTATCTGGCCTGGGGCGGCACGGGCCAGGCCCTGGTCGACTCGTCCTACTACACCCAGGCCCTGCTGCGCGCGCCCAAGACCCTGTGGGACCCGCTGGACGCCACGACCAAGAAACGCATCGTCGCCGAGATCAAGGGCCTGCGCCGGGCCAATCCTCCGATCACGAACTGGCTGCTGTTCGCGGCCATGAACGAAGCCTTCCTGATGCAGATCGGCGAGGAATATGACCCGATGCGCATGAGCCTGGCCGTGCGCGCGATCAACGACTGGTACGTCGGCGACGGCTGGATCAAGGACGGCGAGCACTTCCACTTCGACTACTACAACTCGTTCGTCATGCACCCGATGATGATCCAGGTGCTGGAGATCATGGAGGCCAACAAGGCCCCGTTCTGGAAGGACGACCTGACCAAGTGGCGCGAGCTGGCCGTCAGGCGCGCCCAACGCTATTGCGAACATCTGGAGCGCCTGGTCTCGCCCGAGGGGACCTTCCCGCCGTTCGGCCGGTCGCTGACCTATCGCACCGCCGCGTTCCAGCCGCTGGCCTTCATGGCCAAGCGCAAGCAGCTGTCGTCGAAGCTCTCGGAAGGCCAGGTGCGGGCCGCCCTGACCGCCGTGCACAAGGCGGTGTTCAGCCGGGACAGCAACTTCACCAAGGACGGCTTCCTGACGATCGGCTTCGTCGGCGCCAATCCGGCCCTGGGCGACTGGTATTCAAACAACGGCAGCATGTACATCACGAGCGAGGGTTTCCTGGCGCTGGGCCTGCCGGCGACCGACAGCTTCTGGACCGCCCCGGCCCAGCCCTGGACCCAGAAGCTCGCGTTCGCGGGACAGCCGTTCCAGAAAGACTACGCGGTCGACTACTGAGGAAAAGGCTTCCGACACCGGTGTCAGGCTTGTATTGCCTTTCAGGAGGCGTATCACTATTCGGTACGGCTGGAGGCAATGTCGCCACCGGCCCTGCGTGAACGAGCGATATGAAGGACACCGCGGCGACGGATATGGAAGAGGTCGCCTCGGCGCGGGCCAATGCCGGCGCCCAGACCCTCTTCAAGGGACTCGAGGTTCTCAGCCGGGTGGCCAAGGGCGACACCACGCTGGGCAAGATGGCCAAGTCGCTGGACCTCAACAAGACGACGGTGCACCGCCTGGCCTCGACCCTGGTCGAGGCCGGCTTCCTGTCGTTCTCGAGCCGCGAGGGCTACGCCCTGGGCACCAAGCTGCTCGAACTGGGCTACGCGGCGTCGCAGCAGATCACCCTGACCCGCGTCAGTCACGATCACCTGCGGCAGCTGTCGGTCGACACCGGCGACACCGTGAACCTGGGCGTGCTGGAGCGCGACCAGGTCCACTATATCGACAAGATCCCTGGCACCCGCCGCATCGAGGTGCGCTGCGTGATCGGCGAGCGTCAGCCTCTGCGTCACACCGGCCTGGGCAAGGCCCTGCTGATGGACGAGAGCGAAGAGGTCCTGCGCGAGGTGTTCCTGCGCGAGGCTGCGACCTTCCCGCGCTATCGCTACGACCTGCGCCAGTGGCTGGACATCATGGCGCGCTATCGCAGCCTGGGCTACGCGCTGGATCTGGACGAGAACGAGGACCACATCCGCTGCGTGGCCGCGCCGATCCGCGACATGGGCGGCAAGATCATCGCCGCCGTCTCGGTTTCGTCGATCGCCCAGTACATGGACGACGCCCGCATCGAAACGGTCGCGGACTACGTCAAGGAAACCACCCAGAAGATCAGCGCCGAGTTCGGCTACCGCTGACCTCCGGCCTGTTTCGACCTACCAGCACGCGCGCGGGCGACCGCGCGCGTGTTTTCGTATGTCAAATGCTCTGAGGTCTGATGTTGCCGGTGCGCAACATCGGGCGTCGAAACGTTTCCGTGGCGAAAAAGTCGGATAATTGCGTTCCGATATGTGTCGAGTCTCTTCGATATGTGTTACGCCTATCATCAGAAGCGAAAAGCTCGATGCGAGGAAACATGTCTAGGGCTCTACGGCGCGGTTAGGCCGCGCCATCACGCATAACGCGTCTCCAGTTCGATTTTTGACATGCCCCGCCAAGCGGCGGGCGACCCCCTCGGGCAGGCCTGGGCGGGGAGGGGAAAACTGCGCGGCGAATGACCGCGACGGGGAGGGAACATGAAGAAGCAACTTCTGCTGACGACGATTCTGGCCGCTGGCCTGGGCGGCGTCGCCACTAACGTGTGGGCCCAGACTGGGGCTCAAACGGCGGCGCCGGCGGCGGCCGGCCAGGACACCGTGGAGGAGGTGATCGTCACCGGCTTCCGGTCTTCGCTGCAAAAGTCCCTGGGCCTGAAGAAGGAGGCGATCGTCGTCCGCGACTCGATCGTCGCCGAGGACATCGGCAAGTTCCCCGAGGCCAACGTGGCCGAAGCCCTGCAACGCATTCCAGGCGTCTATCTGAGCCGTGACGGCGCGTCGAACGAGGGCCAGCGCATCTCGATCCGCGGCCTGGGCTCGGACTACAACGTCACCACCATCAACGGCGCCCCGGTCCGCACGACCTCGTCGGGCAATGTCGGCGGCTCGTCGCGCGACTTCAACTACGACGTCTTCGCCTCCGAGCTGTTCGGCCGCGTCGACTTCTACAAGACGCCCCTGGCCGAGCTGGAAGAAGGCGGGATCGGCGGCGTCGTCGACCTGCAGACGCCGCGTCCGTTCGACAGCCCCGGGCGCAACATCCGCTACCAGGTCGTCGGCTCGTACAACGACAAGTCCAAGCACCTGGACCCGGCCGGTTTCGCGCTGTTCTCCGAGACCTGGGGCAATTTCGGCGCCCTGTTCGCCGTGGCCCATTCCAAGAGCGTCAACAACCGCTCGGGCTTCGAGGCCACCGGCGGCTACAACAGCCACGCCCTGGCCAGCCAGACCCCGAACAAGGGCCAGTTCGCCTTCGCCTTCGACTTCGCCGACCCGCGCTACAACCGCGGCTCGCTGACCCAGGCGCAGATCGAGAACGGCTACCTCCCGCGCTTCTATCGCTACTACGGCGGTGAAAACACGCGCGAGCGCACCGGGGCGGTCGGCTCGCTGCAGTTCCAGAACGAGAAGCTGAACATCAGCGTCGACGGCCTGTATTCCAAGCTGCAGGACTCGCTGGACGAATACACCTTTGGCCTGCCGATCCGGAACTCGCGGACCACCAACGTCGCCGCCCAGCCGGGCGCGCCGGGTCACAACGGCTTCGTGCCGATCAACGTGACGCTGGATCCGACGTCGAACCTGCTGGAAGGCACGTTCGGCAACACCTCGTACCTGGGCGAGAGCTACTATTACGACTCCCAGACCGAGTTCAAAATGGCGTCGTTCAACGCCAACTATCAGGTCACGGACAAGCTGAAGGTCACGGCCCAGGGCAGCCTCAGCCAGAGCGACGCCTTCTTCACCGGCAACCGCCTGATCTCGAACGTCTATGGCGTGACGACGACGATCAAGTATACCGACGACCACGTCTATCCGGCCCTGTCGGCCCCGGGCGTCGACTTCACCAACCCGGCCAACTTCCAGGACTTCGGCGTCGGCTTCGACTGGCGGCGCGAGATCGACAAGGAAAAGACGGCCAAGCTGTTCGCCGACTGGGACTACGGCCTGTTCGGCGTCGAGGGTCACCTGAAGGGCGGCTTCTCGTACGTCTCGACCAGGAAGACCACCACCAAACGCAACGCCACCGCCGCCGGCACCGCCAAGATCGCGGCGCTGGGCGCGGCCACTCTGCGCGGCGCCATGCTGCGCGAGGTGCCGATCGACAACCTGGTGATCGGCTCGGGCTATCCGCAGCAGTGGGCGGTGTTCGGCCGCGACTACGTGATGAGCACTTTCGATCCGATCGGCACGGCCAAGGCCACGCCGCTCGACTTCAACGCCTCGTTCGGGGCCGAGGAAGAGATCAAGACCGCCTTCGTGCAGACCGACCTGCGCGGCCAGGTCTTCGATCGCGATCTGCGCGTCAATGCCGGGGTGCGCTACTCCGAGACCAACACCCACATCGACAACTATCTGCGCCAGACCAACAACGGCGTGACGACCTATCAGCCCAACGTGGCCGACGGCTCGTACAAGAACACCCTGCCCTCGGCCAGCTTCGCCTACGACCTGACCGACAAGCTGATCTGGCGCGGGTCGTGGGGCAAGACGATCACCCGCGCGTCGCTGTCGATCATCGCGGCCAACACGGTGATCCCCAACATCTACGAGACCCGCGCGACCTCGGGTAACCCCGACCTGCTGCCGCAGACCGCGACCAACTACGACACCGGCGTGGAGTGGTACTTCGGCCGCGGAGGCATCCTGAGCGCGGGCTTCTTCTGGAAGGAGCTGAAGGACACCACGGTCTCGACCACGACCAACGTGCCGTTCTCGTCGCTGGGCCTGCCCGACGCGGCCCTGGCCCCGATCTTCCAGAACCCGGCGACCGGCAAGATCGACCCGAACCTGAACATCACCCTGGCCACCTACTATAACCAGGGCACGATCAAGCTGGACGGCTACGAGCTGGCCTACCAGCAGTCGTTCGACTTCCTGCCCGGCTTCTGGAGCGGCCTGGGCGCCCTGGCCAGCTTCACCCACGTCAACACGACGGGCTTCGACTACACGACGACGGGCGGCAAGATCCTCAACGTCAACACGGTGCCGAAGTACTCGTACAGCCTGACGGGCTACTACGAGAAGGGTCCGTTCGGGGTGCGCCTGTCGTACAACTACAAAGCCAAGAACATCATCGAGACGTCCAACAACGGCTCGGACCTGCAGCGCTGGCACTCGGGCGCCGGCTTCCTGGATGGCAACGTGACCTACAAGGTCAATGACAGCATCGAGGTGCGCCTCGACGCGCTGAACCTGGCCAATGCCCTGCAGTACGACTACTTCGACGACGTCAGCGGCCGCTACGGCAATGGTCGCAAGACCCGCATGGACTACGCCAAGTACAACGGTCGGACCATCAAGTTCGGCGTGCGCGGCAAGTTCTAGACCTCTTCAACATCCCCTGATGTTTGTGAGCACTCCCCCGCACACAGGCACGACTGAAGCCGGTGAGGTCGAACCTCACCGGCTTTCTTTTCGCGCCTAGTTGCGCGCGTGGGGCGTGACGACCAGCACGCCGTCGGCGCGCGGACGCACGTCGACCGGCAGGGCGGTCGGCAGGCTGGAGACGAAGGTGCGGGATTGGTCGGCGCGGAAGCTGGCGGTCAGGCGCAGGTTCGCCACGGCCGGATCGGCGACCACGCGGACCGTCGAGAAGCGGCCGATGTCGGCGGTCACATCGGTCAGGCGGGCCGAGACATAGCTCAGGCGGCCGTGACGCCAGCCGGCGATGGCTGCGGGGTCGGCCAGCCTGGCCCGGTGCGCGCCGGCCGCATCCAGGGTGACGCTGTCGCCACGGGCCAGCACGGCGTCGAAGGCCGGGCCGCCCTCGTCGCGGTGCACGGCGACGCGGCCGCGCTCGACCGCCACGCCGATCTCGCCGCTGGGGGCGCGGCGGACCTCGAAGCGGGTGCCCAGCACCGTGACTTCCGTCTGGCCGGCCTCGACCTTGAACCGGCGACCCTGCGCGTGGCGAACGTCGAACAGCGCCTCGCCGCGCTCGAGCACATAGTGACGGCCGCCGAGCAAGCCGGCTTTCCGCAGGCGCGTCTCGGGAGCCAGGGTCGCGACGCTGCCGTCGCTCAGCGTGGCGGTGCGCACCACGCGGCCGCTTTCCAGGATCTCGGGCGGGCGCGTGGCCAGGGTCACGCCGATCGCCAGGCAGGCGGCCAGGGGCAGGGCGGCGGCGGCCATCCAGCGCCAAGCCGGCGCCCGCGTCTGGCGCTGCGCCTGGGCCAGGACGTCGACGTCGCTCAGGGCCAGCATCAGTTGCTCGGCCTCGTCATAGGCCTGCGCATGGCGCGGATCGGCGGCCAGCCAGTCGCGCAGGGCGTCGGCGCGTTCGGGCGACAGGCGCTCGCCGAACACGGACAGGGCCCAGTCGCGGGCCTCTTCGGCGATGTCGCCGTCAGGCGCGGCGGTTGCGTTCACGAGACAATCCTCGAAAGTCTATCTGTCCGCCGGCGATCGCGCGCTGGCAGGCGGCGACGGCCTCACCGACCGTCTTGCGCACCAGCGCCTCGGAGACGCCGTTCTGGCGGGCGATCTCGGCAAAGCTTTGGCCGGCCACGCGGTTGGCCGCCAGGAAGCGGCGGTGACGCGGGGGCAGGCCTTCGACAACACGGCTCAACACGCCCAGCTCCTGCTTGGCGATGATGGTCCGCTCGGCGTCGGGTTCGGCGTCCGCCTCGAGCGCCGGCGCGGAGGCCGACACCAGGCGAGAAGCCAGCTTCTGACGTCGCAGGGCGTCGCGCGCGAGATTGATGGCCACGCGAAACACGAAGGCCCGGGGGCTTTCGTGCGCCTGGTCCGCCGGTCGCTCGCCCAGCTTGACGAAGGCCTGTTGCGCCAGGTCCTCGGGCTCGGGAGGTCCGGGGCCGAACCGCGCGCGAAGAAAACGGCGCAGGTCCTCCCAGTCGTCGCAGTAGCTTTCGCGGAAGGCCGACTGGCTGCTCCACGTTCGCACGTCGTTGTCGGCGCTTGGCCGCTGCGGTTTCGCCACGGCCCCTCCCGTCTTCTTGCGCGCCGGTTATTCCGCTGACGATGCGGGTTTGCGGCCGCTGGTTCAATGCGCTGACAAAAAAATCGCCGGTCGGACGGTTTTGTTGTGCGGATCGGATCTGCTCATTCGTTGAATGTTGTTCGGTGGCGATTTTGCGCAACTATTTGCCTTATAAATCGCATGTGACCGGTAGCTTTTCTCTTTGGAATTTAAAATCGGCATGTTTATGTCGAAACAAGTGACACCGGTGTCCAACCGGGAAAGCGGCGTTTTCGCCGGTTAGGGAAGGGGAGGCGGGCGCTTTGCGAGCCCTGAGCCATATTGATCGCCCTGCGCCGATCGCCTCGAACGAACGAGGCGTCCATGCGCGTTGATGGCGGCTTCGTTCAGCCCTTCATGGATTTCTCGCGCATGGATCGCGAGGTCAGCGACGTCCTCGTTCAGGCGCTGCTGAACCGCATGCGCCAGGCGCTGCTGGACGGCCACAGCCTGGACGTCCCGACGATCGGCGAGCTGACCATCCACCAGTCGCGCCCCCGCGCCCTTGTCAATCCGACCAGCGGCCAGACCCGCGAACTGGGCGGCGAGCGGACCATCCTTTTCAGGCCGGACAGGACCCTGGTGCGCGAACTGAACGCCGCCCGGAACGACGACGATGTCGCCTGACCGCCACGCACCGCAGGGCGTCATCGCGCGCCGCAAAGCCACGGCCGACTAGGGGCCGCCACCGGCGGAGGGACGGACTCAAGAGAAGCCCGCCGCCCACACCGACAACAGATTGGGGAGGAAACCTAATGACCAACCATCGAGACCATCACAAGAAGCGGGCCTGGCTGCTGGCCGGGATCTCCACGGCCGCCGTCGTCGCCGCCGCGCCGGGCTTCGCCTTCGCTCAGGACGCGGCCGCCGCCGCGCCGACCAGCACGGCCGACACCGTCACCGAGGTCGTCGTCACAGGCTATCGCGCCTCGCTGCAAAGCGCGCTGAACCTGAAGAAGAACTCGGACGTGATGATGGACGCCATCAACGCCGAGGACATCGCCGACTTCCCCGATTCCAACCTGGCCGAGTCGCTGCAGCGCCTGCCGGGCATCTCGATCGACCGCGACAACGGCGAAGGCCGCACCATCAGCGTGCGCGGCCTGTCGGGCGACTTCAGCCGTGTACGGATCAACAACATGGAAGCGCTGTCGACCGGCGCGGCCAACGACGCCGGTTCCAGCCCCAACCGCTCGCGCGCGTTCGACTTCAACGCCTTCGCCTCGGAGCTGTTCAGCTCGGTGCGCGTGCGCAAGTCCTCCTCGGCCGAGGCCGACGAAGGCTCGCTGGGCGCGACGGTCGACCTGATCACCGGCCGTCCGTTCGACTACAAGGGCAGCGCCGCGGCCTTCTCGGCCGAGGATTCCTACTACCAGAACGGCAAGAAGCACGCGCCGCGCATCACCGGCCTGTTCTCCGACCGCTTCTTCGACGGCAAGCTGGGCGTGCTGGTCTCGGCCGCCTGGGCCAAGCGCAGCTCGGAAGACGATAGCTACGCCCGCGGCACCGGCTCGTCGGACTATGTCTATCGCGGTTCGACCTGGACCGGCGACGAATTGCCCGGCCGCGCCGGCTTCGCGGCTCCGACCGGCACGGTGTTCAGCGCCCTGATCCCGACCACCCTGACCGGCTCGGCCCTGGACGCCTACAAGGCCAATCCGGCCAACTACTACAACCCGATGGCCAACCCGGCCGCCTATGCGGCGATGACCGGTTCGGACCCGGTGGCCTATGCCAAGCTCTATCCGGGCTGCGCGGCCGTGGCGGCCCAGGCCGTGGCGGGCCTGACCCCGACCACGCCGGGCTGCAACAACTCGCTCGTCCGTTTCCCGGCCCTGGCCTCGATCGGCCAGCGCAACGTCGAGACCGAGCGCCTGGGCCTGACGGGCTCGTTCCAGCTGCAGCTGGCCGAGCGCACCCGTCTGACCGTCGACGCCCTGTATTCGAAGTTCGACAGCGTCAGCACCAACTACCAGCTGGGCGCGGTCGGCCTGAACCGCAACAACACCAACGCCAGCTACTCGTACGGCGCCAACGTTCCGACGGCCACGGCGCGCGCCAGCACGCCGTTCACCGACGCCCAGCGCCGCGCGCTGTACCCCGGCACCTGCACCGCCGCCGCCGAGACCGAGCTGTCGCCGGGCACCGACTGCGGTCAGTCGCTGAACGGCAGCAACCCGCTGCCGGGCTACACCTTCAGCTTCAACCCCAACAACCTGGACGCCTACGAGTACTACACCAACCCAGCCTCGCCCGGTTATGCCGGCCTGGCCTCGACCCTGCCCTTCCGCGACCAGTTGATCGGCCGTCCGTCGGTCAAGGTGCTGGACGCCGACGTGGTCGGCCAGAACGCCGAGTACATCAAGCTGGGCAATGTCGACTGGCGCTCGGGCGCCGACCGTGGCGCCTACACCACCGACTTCCGCCAGGTGTCGGCCACCGTCGACCACGAGTTCAGCGACAAGCTGAAGGCCACGGCGTCGGTGGGCGCCTCGCGCTCGGAGAACGTCAACGTCGGCACCCTGGTCGAGTTCAACGCCATGGACGTCAAGGGCCCGTTCGTCTTCGACGAGCGCGGCGCGACCGGCATGCCCAAGTTCGACGTCGGCTTCAACGCCGCCGACCCGAACAACTGGGGCATCATCAAGGGCTTCTCGGGCATGCGTCACTATCGGCGCACGACGATCAACGACTATGCGGGCGGCAAGATCGACGTCACCTACGAGCTCGACGATCACTGGACGATCAAGACCGGGATCACCAAGCGTGAGTTCAAGTTCTCGACCGACCAGTACGAGCGCAACAACGACCTGCTGAACCCGACCGAGAAGGAAGCCAAGGTCACGGTGGCGTCGCTGAGCCAGGTGATCGACTTCGGTAACGGCCTGGACGTGCCGGCCGGCTCGACGACCAGCTTCATCGCACCCAACATGGAGGCGTTCAGCAACGTCTTCGGCTTCGACTGCAACTGCATCAACAAGTTCGGCGACTTCACGATCACGCGGAAGCGCAACCGCACCGCCACCTTCGGCGTGACCGAGAAGAACCTGTCGTACTACGCGCAGTTCAACTTCGATTACGAAGTCTGGGGCGGCCGTCGCCTGTTCGGTAACGTCGGCGTCCGCCAGGCGGAAACCGATGTCCTCGCTTACGGCGAGACGACCGCTGGTCGTCGCATCACCGGCGAGAACCACTACACCGACACCCTGCCGTCCGGGAACATCACCTGGGAGGCCTACGACAACCTCTACATCCGCGCCGCGGCGGCCAAGGTCATGGCCCGTCCGCTGCTGGGCAACCTGTCGCCGGCCATCACCGGCATCAGCATCCCGGGCGACGGCTCCAACATCGGCGGCACCATCACGGTCGGCAACACCAAGCTCTCGCCGTTCCGCGGCGAGGCCTACGACATCGCCGCCGAGTGGTACTTCAACAAGGGCGGCCTGATCAGCCTGGGCTACTTCCGCAAGGACATCTCCAGCTTCCCGCAGACGGTCTTCTACGAAGCGCCGCTGTCGCAGTTCCTGGACGCCGACGCGATCGCCGCCCTGAAGCTGCAGTTCCCGGGCGAGACCGGCGCCGACGTCCTGCGTCGCGCCTATATCGACGCCAACAATCCGGTCCTGGCGCGCCAGGTCCGCGACGCGCCCGGCGGCTACCTGCAGGGCTGGGAGTTCAACTTCCAGCAGGACCTGACCTTCCTGCCCTGGTACTTCAAGAACCTGGGCGTCCAGTTCAACATGACCAAGCTGGACACCCAGCTGACCTACATCCTGGATCCGGGCACCGTGGTGGCCGGCGCCGGCACGGTCACCAAGGCCCCGACCTACGGCAAGGGTCCGTGGCTGGGCGCCTCGCCCAAGGGCCTGAATTTCACGCTCTACTACGAGACCGAGAAGTTCAACGCCCGCGTCTCGGTGGCCAAGCGCGACGCCTACAAGACGACCTACCCGCTGACCGCCGGCAACTGTGACCCCGGTCTGCAGTCGAACGGCGCGGCGTGCGACAGCCCGCTGATCAACGAGTTCGGCTCGTCGGCGGCGACCACCAATGTCGACATGTCGGTGCGCTGGTCGCCGATCAAGAAGGTCAGCATCACCTTCGAGGCGCTGAACATCACCGACGAAAAGGCGACCCGCTACAGCTACACCGACCCGGTGATCCAGTCGTACGGCGCCAGCGGTCCGAACTATCGCCTGGGCGTCCGATACAAGTTCTAGGCTGACTTCCTCTCATGACCCGGGCCGCCTCCAACGGTCCGGGTTCCAGAGCGACGCCGGCGATCCCCATCGCCGGCGTCGAGCTTTTTTGGATGGAGTGCGGAATGTTCTCGCGACGCACCTTGCTGGGCTCCGTGGCGGCCCTGCCTTTCCTGGGCGGGGCGGCTGAGGCCGCGACCGGACCGTCCGCCGCCGAGGTCAGGGCGACCATGGCCAAGGCCACGCGCTTCATGACCGACAAGGTCGCAGTCCATGGCGGCTATGTCTGGTCCTACCTGGCGGACTTCTCGCGCCGTTGGGGCGAGATGGAGGCCTATCCGTCCATGGTCTGGACCCAGGCGCCGGGCACGCCCGAGATGGGCCAGATCTTCCTCGACGCCTATCACGCGACCGGCGACGAGGCCTATTACCAGGCCGCCGAGCAGGCCGCCTCGGCCCTGATCGCGGGCCAGCATCCGTCGGGCGGCTGGAACTACATCATCGACTTCGCCGGCGAGGCCAGCCTGCGCCGCTGGTACGAGACCATCGGGACCAACGGCTGGCGGCTGGAGGAATTCCAGCACTACTACGGCAACGCCACCTTCGACGACCACGTGACGGTCGAGTGCGGCCGCTTCCTGCTGCGCCTGCACCTGGAGAAGGGCGATCCCAAGTACCGCGCCGCCGTCGACAAGGCGGTCGATTTCGTCCTGAAGAGCCAATACTCCAACGGTGGCTGGCCCCAGCGCTGGCCGCGCATGGGCGAGTTCTCCAAACAGGGACGGCCCGACTACACCGGCTTCATCACGCTGAACGACGAGGTCGCCGAGGAGAACATCGACTTCCTGCTGCTGGTCCTGCAGCAGCTGAAGGACGAGCGGGTGCGAGAGCCCCTCAAGCGCGGCATGGCGCTGATCATCGCCCTACAGCAGCCGCAGCCCGCGCCGGGTTGGGCGATGCAGTACTCGCTGGACCTGAAGCCGGCGACGGGCCGCACCTATGAGCCCGTTTCGATCACCCCGCACGGCACGGCCGCGGCGGTGGTCCAGCTGCTGAACTACTACCAGCAGACCGGCGAGCGGACGTACCTGGCCCGGGTCCCCGAGGCGCTCGACTGGCTCGCCAGCGTCGAGATCCCGGCCGACAAGCGCGGGCCCGACGGGCGCAACTTCTACCGCAACTACGACCCGACGACCGGCAAGCTGCTGGGCGGGCATCGCAGTGGTTCGAACTCGCAGAACGGGCGGTTCTGGGCCGACTTCAACACCGAAGGCGCGCACGCGGAAAAGCACATCAACGTCGCGGCTCTGCGCGCCCGCTACGATCGCGTCGCGGCGATGTCGCCAGAGGAGGCGACGAAGAACTCGACCCTGATGGGGCGTGGGCCGTCGCTGCTGCCGCCCTACATCGTCAGCCATGTCGGCGGCTCGGACCTGAACGTCACGGTCGCCGACGGCAAGCGCGCGGCGGCGGTGGCCGAGCTGGTCGGAGGCCTGAACGTCGAGGGCTACTGGCCCGTCGAGCTCCGGACGACCAGCCATCCCTACCAGGGGCCTGGCCCGGACAAGCCGCCCGCCGGCTTCGTGGATGTCGGCCAGGTCGGCGACGCCTGGGACACCTCGCCCTTCACCCTGCCCAGAGGCCCAATGGGCATTTCCACCGGCGCCTACATCAACAACATGGCGCGCCTGATCACCTATCTGCGGACCCAGAAAGCATGACCTTCTCGATGACGCGCCGCGTGGCGCTGGCCGGCATCTCGGCGCTGCCCATGGCCGCGCGGGCGGCGGTTCCGGCGGCGGCGTCATACGCCCTGGTCCCCGACATCGTCGTCGCCAAGGACGGCTCGGGTCAGTTCAGCTCGGTCCAGGCGGCGTTGAAGTCGATCCCGACCGACAACCGCGAGCGCAAGGTGATCCTGGTCCGCAACGGCTTCTATGACGAGGCCGTGCGTGTCGACGCGCCGTACGTGACCCTGCGCGGCGAGAGCCGGCTGGGCGTGCGGTTGCAGGCCAACCGTCCTGCCAGCGAGACCAAGGACGAGATCGGCCAGGGCGTGGTCAATATCGCCGCCACCGCCCACGACTTCGTCCTCGAGCACATGACGGTGCACAACACCGTCACGGTCGCCGGCCCCCACGCCTTCGCGGTGCTGGGCCGCGCCGACCGCACGATCATCCAGGACGCCGATCTCTTGAGCCTGGGCGCCGACACCCTGGCCCTGTGGCGGACCGACAAGTCCAAGGCCGAGGTGGGCCTCTCCGAAACGCCGGGCGCCACGCCGCTCAGCCCCGATGGCGGGCGCTACTATCACACCGGCCTGCGGATCACCGGGGCGGTGGACTTCGTCTGCCCGCGCGGCTGGTGCTTCATGGCCGATTCCGAGATCGTCCAGATCTATCCCCGCGCCGAGGCCGCCGTCTGGCACGAGGGCAAGGGCAACGCCGACAAGAAGTTCGTCATGAAGGGCTGCGCGTTCGACGGCCCGCCGAACTTCTATCTGGGCCGCCATCACCGCGACGCGCAGTTCTATTTCATCGACTGCGTCTTTTCCGAACGCATGCGCGACAAGCCGACCTACCAGGTGGTCTATCCGCTGGACGGCGGGGCCCCGAGCCCGGCCGACATCGATCGCAACAAGGTCGCGGCCGCCGAGACCCAATGGGGTGAGCGTCGCTACTTCAGCAACAGCCACCGCGCTGGCGGCGACTACGCCTGGATGGCCGACAATCTGGGCAAGGCTCAGGCCGTCAAGATCGACGCGGCCTGGACCTTCGCCGGGACCTGGAACCCCGAACGCGCCGACGGCCCGCGCGTGACCGCCGTCGAGGATGAGGGCGGCAAGACGAAGCTGATCTTCGATCGTCTGGTCACCGTGAAGGGCGCGCCCCAGCTGGTCTCGGCCAGCGGTCAGGCAGGCAAGTATGTAGAGGGCAGTGGGACCAACGTCCTGGTCTTCGAAACCGCCGGCAAGGCCGCGCGCCTGGACTTCGCCCAGGGCGCGGTGATCGGCACGGAGGCCGTCGCGAAGACGGCCTTCGCGCGGACCCAGCTGCCGGTTACTTCACGTCGATGATCACCCGCTTGTAGCGGGTCAGGCGCGGGGAGCCGTGGTCGGTGACGGCCAGGATGATGTGCATGGTCCCCGTGCCGGGCGGCACGACGCGGTTGGTCTTGACGGTCAGCCAGGCCTTGGGCTGGTCGGCGTTGTTGATGTCCAGCTTCACGCCCGAGGCCGAGCTGGTCATGCCGCGCGTGCCAGCCTCCTCGTAGCAGAACCACTCGTAGGACAGGGCGTCCCCGTCCGGATCGGTCGAGCCGACAGCGCTGAGATCGATGCGGTCGCCGGGCTTGGCGACGATGTAGTCCGGGGTCTCCAGCTTGGGGACCGGCGGGTGGTTGGCGTCCTTGTAGGGCTTGATCGTCCAGTCCATGCGGGCGGCGAAGTCGTTCTGGAACGCCTCGCGCCAGCGCCAGATCGTGGCGTGATTGGTGGTGTGCCACTCGCCGTCGCGGCCCTGGACCTCGTCCATGACATTGGTCCAGATCGGCCGGGTCTCGGGCTCCAGGAACCAGCGCTCCTTGCGCGGGGTGTAGAGCTCGTAGCGACCGCCCCAGCCGCCCCACTCGGGGTGGTCAGGATCCGACAGGCCGTTGTCGATCAGGTTCAGGAACGACGGGGTGTCGCCCTCCATCTGGAACTTCCAGCTGGGATAGGCCGCGCCCAGCGGACCCTTGGCGCGGATGTTGGCGTTCAGCCACTCGTTGCTGACGAGATATTCGTTCGCCCCGCCGAA
Organism: Caulobacter sp. GW821-FHT11E11; assembly: GCF_058808315.1. NCBI lineage: Bacteria > Pseudomonadati > Pseudomonadota > Alphaproteobacteria > Caulobacterales > Caulobacteraceae > Caulobacter > Caulobacter sp. GW821-FHT11E11. The sequence continues at coordinate 201,782 of NZ_JBXARO010000004.1, read as the reverse complement.
GCGGCCGTGGAAGTTGTCGCCGCCGATGCCGATCCAGGTCGACATGTGGAAGCTGACGCCGGGGCTGACGATGTAGTGCAGGTCCGGGAATTCGCGGCGGATCCAGGGGCCGCTGTCGTCCTGGTCCGAGATCGCATAGACGCGCAGCTTCGACACGAACTTGGCCAGGGCCGCCTTGGAGCGCGTGTTGCGCACCTTCCACAGGGCCTGACCCAGCACGGTGGGGCCGCCCCAGACGGTGACCCAGACCGGGCGCGGATCATCGCGGTCGACGGCCTTGATCAGCAGGTCAGAGCCCGGCGAGTCCTTGCCCGCGCCGATGGCGGTCTTTCCGTCCGGAACCAGGGCTTGCGAGACGACCGCCTTCAAGGCGTCGGCGGTGGGGAAGCCCTTCTCGTGCTGCTCGAGATTGTCGCGCACCTTGCCGTAGGTGCCGACGATGTCGGTGATCAGCTGCGGATTGACTTCGCCCTTCACCGTGGTGGCGACCAGGCCCTCGATGTCGACCTGGTTGGCATAGGTCATCAGGCGGACCATCGACTCCTGGTCGTCAGGGTCGCCGCCGATGTCGGTCAGCACGAACAGGCGCGGCTTTTCGTGGGCGGCCTTCAGCGGTGACTGGGAGGTTGGCGCGGCGGTCGGCGCCTGGGCGGCCATGACCGGCGAGGCCGTCAGGGTCGCGATCAGCGCCAGGCTGGCGCCCGTGCGCAGTCCTGCGGCGAGCGAAGCAAATCCAGTCATGCGCGGATCCTTTCCCCGTTCGAACCCTGGCGGCCCCGGTGTTCCGGGATCTCGGTCCGTCTTCTGGCGCTCATGCGCCTTGGCTATCGCAACAGGTACCGATGGCCAAGGTGGGGGTCAACGCGGATTCCGCGCGGTTAAAGCGAAAAGAAAGGAAAACGAAAGTCACTGCTCCCATCATCTGGGAATGTGCCTTTGCCCTTGAAATTCCTCGCCGGAATGGCCCAGGCTGTGGCGTAGCACAGCGCCGCTCAGCCTCCAAAATCCATTCCTCAGACATATCTTTCGTCATCTATACGTTTTCGATTGATTTCGATTGATGTCCTTTGGTAGCACTTTTGTTCAGCGAACAGTGAATACGGCTCTCGCCCAGACCTCCTCTCGGGGCTGGAGCCGTGTCTAAGGCGGCGTCGGCATCCTCCTGCCGACGCCGCCGCCTTTCCGTCCGGGGCGTGTTTTCCGGGCGTCGAACTTCAAGACGACGAGGCGCTCGACAGAAGCGTCCCCAGGAAACGCAAACGACCGCGCCAGCAGCGCGCGGCGAAGGGGAACGGAAATGATCAACAGGTTTCAAAAACGACTGGCCGGCGGCGCTTCGGGCCTGGCCCTGGTGCTGGCCCTGGGCGGCGTCGCCCATGCCGAGGACGTAATCGCCACCGCCGGCGGTGCGGCTGCGCCCGCCGCCATGGGCGCCGCAGCGCTCCAAGAGGCCGCCGCGGCCCCGGCCGACGACACCGCCGTGACCGAGGTCGTGGTGACCGGCTTCCGCAACAGCCTGCAGAAGGCCCTGGAGCTGAAGCGCACCAACACCGGCGTGGTCGACTCGATCCTGGCCGAGGACATCGCCAAGTTCCCCGATAACAACCTGGCCGAATCCATCCAGCGGATCCCCGGCGTCGCCATCAGCCGCGACCAGGGCGAAGGCCGGGCGCTGTCGGTGCGGGGCCTGGGTCCCGACTTCACCCGCGTGCGCATCAACGGCATGGAGGCCCAGGCTTCTACCGACGGCTACAGCGGCGCCAACCGCGGCCGCGGCTTCGACTTCAACGTCTTCGCCTCGGAGCTCTTCAACCGCATCGACGTGCGCAAGACGCCGTCGGCCGACGTGGAAGAAGGCTCGCTGGGCGCGACGGTCGACCTCGTGACCGGCCACCCGTTCGACTACAAGGGCTTCAAGCTCGCCGCCTCGGCCCAGGCCGGCTACAACACCCAGACCGAAAAGACCCGCCCGCGCATGGCGCTGCTGGTCTCCAACACCTTCGCCGACGACACACTGGGCGCGCTATTCTCGGTGGCCTATTCCGAGACGGCCGTGAACTTCCAGCAGTCCAGCTCGGGCCTGTGGAACCAGGGCAATGGCGACGGCGGCTGGTGCCGTCCGACCACGGGCACGGGCGGCATCTGCGACGTGCCGGCGGCCGACTTCGCCAAGGCCAACCAGATCTACACCCTGGCCAGCTCGCCCACGACCTACTACCCGCGCTTCATGCGCTACGTGCAGGGCCTGGGTAAGACCGAGCGCCTGGGCCTGACCGGCTCGCTGCAATGGGCGCCGAGCGACGACACCAAGGTCACGCTGGACGGCCTGTTCTCGCGCTACAAGGTCAGCCGGGACGACTGGCCGCTGGAGGCCATCGGCTTCAGCCGCGGCGCTTCGCAGGGCGGCAAGCCCGAGATGCTGGTCCGGGACATGATCCTGGATAGCAAGAACACCATGCTCTACGGCCTGTTCGACAATGTCGACATGCGCTCGGAGCATAACCGCGACGAGTTCTCGACCGATTTCGGCCAATGGACCCTGACCGGAGAGCACAAGTTCAGTGACAAGTTCATCGTCGACGGCGTCGTCGGCTATTCGTACTCGGACTTCGACAACTTCAACGACATCTCGACCCAGATCGACCGCTTCAATGTCGACGGCTACTCGATCGACATCCGTCCCAAGGGGCAGTACCTGCCGGCGATCAACTACGGCTTCGACGTCACCAACCCGTCGCTGTGGTACTTCGGTCCGACCGTGACCCAGCCGGGCGGCACCGGCCCGACGGGTCCGGAAATCCGCCTGCGCCCGAACTATACCGACAACAAGTACAAGACCGTCCAGGTCAACGGTAAGTACGCCTTCAACGACGGCCTCACGTTGCGCGCCGGCGCCAACTGGAAGCAGTACGACTTCAGCGCCCAGTCCTATCGCTACGCCCTGGGCGAGGCCAACTTCCCGGCCATCCCGTCGGGATACACCATCCAGAGCCTGACCGAGCAGTTCTGCGGCCTGGCCAATCTGAAGGTTCCCTCCCCGACGCCGACCTGCTGGACGACGCCGAACATCGACGCCTTCCAGGCCGCCTACAACATCTACAGCAACAGCGGCCGCACGGCCCTGTCGCAGACGGTGGCCAGCGTGCGCGGCGAGAACCGCTCGGTGCAGGAAGAAGACAAGACCGGCTACGTTATGGCCAATTTCGACCAAGAGGTCGGAAGCTGGCGCGTGCGCGGCGACGTCGGCGTGCGTTATGTCGAAACCAACCAGACCTCGAACTTCTACACCAACGTCCCCACCACGGTGAACGCCGCCGGCTTCGTGATGACCACGGTCAAACGCAAGTACACCGACACCCTGCCGTCGCTGAACCTGGTGCTGGAGCCGACCGAAAAGCTGCTGATCCGCTTCTCGGCGGCCAAGGTCATGGCGCGTCCGGCCCTGGGCAACCTGGCGGCGGCCACCAGCGTCTCGGTGGCCGGTGGCTCGCGCTCGGTCTCGACCGGCAACGCCAACCTGGATCCCTACCGCGCCAAGTCGGCCGACTTCTCGATCGAGTGGTATCCGAAGTCGGGCACGATCCTGTCGGCGGGCTTCTTCTACAAGAAGATCAGCACCTACGTTCAGACCATCACGACCGTCGCTCCCTATTCCTCGACGGGCCTGCCGATCGCGCTGCTGGACGGCACGGGCGTCAACGCCAATGACGACTTCAGCATCACCAACGTCATCAACACCCCCGGCGGTCCGCTGAAGGGCTTCGAGCTGAACTACCAGCAGCCACTGGACTTCCTGCCCGAGATGTTCCGCGGCTTCGGCGTGCTGGCCAACTACACCTATGTCGATAGCAGCATCGACTATTTCGCCACCACGGCGGCCGGCGCCGCCAGGATCAACGCGCCGCTGCTGAACCTGTCGAAGAACGCCGCAAACGCCACGCTGTACTACGAGCGCGGCAAGGTGCAGGCCCGCGTCTCGGTGAACTATCGCGACAAGTACCTGACCGCCGTCCCGGGCCGCTACAACCAGGATGTCCAGGGCAACCTGTCGACCACGTTCTTCGACGGTTCGGCCTCGTACAAGGTCACCGACCAGCTGTCGGTCAGCGTCGACGCGCTGAACCTGACCAACGAGAAGGACATCTCGTACATCGACTCCACGACCCAGCGTTTCGAGAACTACCGGGTCGGCGGCCGTCAGTTCTATGTGGGCGCTCGCTACACCTTCTAGCGCCTAGCTAGTCATCAACAACGGTGTGTGCCCTCCTGCGCAAGCCGTACTTCGGCGCCGGTCCCCCGACCGGCGCCGCCTTTGTTTCCCGGCGAGGTTTGAGAGCATGGCCGTGCGTATGGCGCTTCGACTGGCGGTTCTGGCGATGTTGGCCGTGCCGGCCGCCGCTCTGGCCGAGGTCCAGGTTTCCCGGGTCGGCGAGGTCGTCGAAGTCCGCAACGGGGCCGACGTCATGCGGCTGTCGGTCTGCGCCGACGGCGTGGTGCGAGTCGTCGCCAGCCCTAACGGCCAGGCGGCGGGCTCGTCGCCGAAGCAGCCGTGGTTCTCCAAGCCTTGCGCGTCTCAGGCCGTGACCCTGACCGACGCCACCGCGACCGGCACCGGCGTCAACACCGCCGCCGGCGGTGGCACGGCCAAGGCCGTCGCCAAGGTGCTGAAGACCGGCGACCTGCGGGTCTCAATCTCGCTGTCGGACGGGACCTTGACCTTCCTCGCGCCCGACGACCGCATCCTGCTGCAGGAGATGGGCGAGCGGCCGCGCATCTATGAGCCCGCGACGCTGTCGGACGGCTCGAAGGCGTACAAGGTCACCGAGCGCTTCCATCCGGCCTTGCGCCAGGGGCTCTACGGCCTGGGCCAGCACCAGTCCGGCCAGTTCAACTACCAGGGCGCGACGGTGCGCCTGGCCCAGGCCAATACCGACATCGCCCATCCGCTGATGATGTCGACCGAGGGCTTTGGCCTGCTCTGGAACACCGCCTCGGCCTCGACCCTGGACAACCGCTTCCCGACCGAACTGACCCTGCAGGCCGATGTCGGCCAGGCGATCGACTACGTCTTCGTCTACGGGCCCGAGTTCGACCAGATCGTCGCCAGGTACCGCGACATGACCGGCGCCGCGCCGCTGTTCCCGCGCTGGGCCTATGGCCTGTTCCAATCGATGGACCGCTATGCCAGCGGCCAGGAATTGCTGGACGTCACCAAGCGCTATCGCGATGGCGACGCGCCGGTCGACGTCATCGTCCAAGACTGGCGGTGGTGGAGCCGGATGGGCGATCCGGAGTTCCGGCCCGACGGCTATCCCGACGTGCCGGCCCTGCTGGAGACCCTGCGCCAGCGCCACGTCCACACCCTGATCAGCATGTGGCCGCTGCTGTCCAAGTCGTCGGCGCTCTACAAGCTGATGGCCGAGCGCGGCTGGATGATTCCCGGCACGGCGCTGTACGACCCGACCAACCCCGAGGCCGCCGACCTCTACTGGTCGCACCTGGGATCGAAGCTGCTGGACCAAGGCTGGGACGCGTTCTGGCTGGACGGCTCCGAGCCCGAGCTGCACCTGCCGACCATGGCCGAGACCGATCGCACCCTTAACGGCCGTCAGCTGGCGATCGGACCGGGCGAGCTCTATGGCAACGCCTTCCCGCTGGCCCATGTGGCGGCGGTGTCGGATCGTTGGCGCAAGCAGCGCGACGACAAGCGGGTGTTCATCCTGTCGCGCTCGTCGTTCGCCGGCGTCCAGCGCTACGGCGCGGCCTCATGGTCAGGCGACATCCTCAACGGCTTCCCGGTGTTCCAGCGCCAGATGCAAGGTGGGCTGAACTTCGCGCTGTCGGGCATGCCGTATTGGACCACCGACATCGGCGGCTATTACGGCGGCGTGCTGGATAACCCGCCGAAGGGGCCGGCGACGACCGACCCGGCGTTCCAAGAGCTGTATGTCCGCTGGTACCAATTCGGCGTCTTCAACCCGCTGTTCCGCACCCACGGCAAGCGCGAGAACAACCGCAACGACCTGTTCGCTTACGGCGACAAGCAACCGATCCTGCTGGACTATGACCGGCTGCGCTACCGGCTGATGCCATACATCTACGGCCTGGCCTGGCGCGTGACCGACAGGGCCGACACCATCATGCGGCCGCTGGTCATGGACTGGCGGACCGACGAGCGGACCTGGAACATCGGCGACCAGTTCCTGTTTGGGCCCTCCCTGATGGTCGCGCCGGTGACCAATGCCGGCCAGCGCTCGCGGCAGGTGTTCCTGCCGGGCGCGGCGCCCTGGTACGACTTCTGGACCGGCAAGAAGCTGGCGGGCGGGCAGTGGATCGACGCCGCCGCGCCGCTGGAGAAGATCCCGCTGTACGCGAAGGCCGGGGCGATCCTGCCGTTGGGCGGGCCGGTGAACTATGCCGATCAGGACCCGCAAGGGCCGCTGGAGCTGCGCGTCTATACGGGCGCGGACGGGAAGTTCGAGCTCTATGACGACGCCGGCGACAGCTACGCCTACGAGCGTGGCGAGCGGGCGGTGACACCGCTGGCCTGGAGCGATGGCGGCCGCAAGCTGACGATCGGCGCGCGGATGGGGCGCTTTCCGGGAATGGTCCGAGAGCGGATGTTCAAGGTGGTGCTGATCGACGGCGGGCGCGAGCGGGTGAAGACCGTGCGGTACACCGGCGGGCCGCTCGAGGTGGCGTTCTAGAGCATCGCCCTGCGCAGCGCGTCTTGCCAGCGCGCGACGGTCTCGCCGCGCGCCTCGGCGGTCATGGCCGGCTCGAACGTCCGCTCCGCAGGCCGCGCCGGTGGCGCCTTTATGCCCATGCCCTCGGCCGCCAGCCGCGCCGCGCCCAGGGCGCTGAGTTCGGCCGCATCCGCGCGGATCACCGGCCGGTCGATCAGGTCGGCCAGCAGCTGCATCAGCACGTCGTTGCGCGAGGCGCCGCCGTCGACGTTCAGGGCAGGCAGGTCGCCGTGCAGGTCGGCCTGCATGGCCATGAAGACGTCGTGGATCTGCAGGGCCACCGCCTCCAGCGCCGCGCGGGCCAGATGCGCGGGGGTCGTGCCCAGGTTCATGCCGCTGACCAGGCCCCGGGCCTCGTCGCGCCAGTGGGGAGCGCCCAGGCCAGCCAGGGCCGGCACCAGGGCGACGCCGCCGCTGTCAGGGACGGTGAGGGCCAGGTCGGTGAGCGCGTGCTCGTCCCGCAGGCCCAGCAGCTTGGTCACGAACGCCACCGTGTGGCCCGAGACCGAGATATTGCCTTCCAGCGCGTGCAGCGCCCCGCCGGCCCGGCTCCAAGCGATGGTGCTGGACAGGCCATGGGCCGACCAGATCCGCTCTTTGGTCACCGTCATCAGCGACGAGCCGGTGCCGCAGGTGGCTTTGATCCGGCGCGGACCATCCAGGCCGTGACCGTAGAGGGCGGCGTGGGAGTCGCCCATGGCCGCGTGGATCGGGACGCCGGCGGGCAGGGCGGTCGCGCCCTTCACGGTCTCGCCGAACAGGCTGTCGGACGGCAGGATCTGCGGCAAGACCTCAAGCGGGATGTCGAACAGCCGCGCCATCTCCGGGTCCCAGGCCAGGCTGGAGAGGTTCATCAGCTGGGTGCGCGAGGCGTTGCTGTGGTCGGTGGCGTGCTGGACGCCGCCGGTCAGGTTCCACAGCAGCCAGGCGTCGACCGTGCCGGCCTTCAGCTGACCCCGCGCGGCGCGGGCGCGGCCGTCCGGCGCGTGGTCCAGCAGCCAGGCCAGCTTGCCGGCCGAGAACATCGGGTTGAGCGTCAGGCCCGTGCGGGCGATGGCGTCGGGCTCGTAGCCTTCCGCCTTCAGCGCTTCGCAGCGCGGGGCCGAGCGGCCGCATTGCCAGATCACGCAAGGACCGACCGGGCGGCCGGTGGTGGCGTCCCACAGCACGACGGACTCGCGCTGGTTGGAGAGGCCGATCGCGTCGACCGGCAGTCCCATGGCGACGATCTCGTCGATCACGCCGGCGACGCTGGCCCAGATGTCGTCGGCCGAGGACTCCGCCCACCCGGGTTGCGGATAACTGACCGCCGTAGGCCGCGAGGCCTGGGCCAGGATCTCGGCCTCGGGGCCGACCAGCACCGCCTTGGTGTTGGTGGTGCCCTGGTCGATCGCCAAGATGTTCATTTGGCTAGCAGGCCGCGCGCCGCGCCGGCGATGCCGTCGGCGGTCAGGCCGTAGCGCTCCATCAGGAACTCGGCCGAGCCGGTGGGCAGGAAGCCGGGAAAGCCCAGGATCCGCATGCGGCAGGGGAATTGGGTGGCCAGCACCTCGGCCACCGCGCCGCCCAGGCCGCCGCGCACCGAGTGTTCCTCGACCGTGATCACCGCGCCGGTCTTGGCGGCGTCCAGGATGGCGGCTTCGTCGAGTGGGGTCAGGGTGGCCATGTTGATCACCTTGGCCTCGACGCCCTCGGCCGCCAAGAGCCGGGCGGCGGCCAGGGCGCGACAAACCATGGTCCCGTTGGCGATGATGGCGACGTCGCCGCCCTCGCGCAGGGTCTCGGCCTTGCCGATCTGGAAGGTCTTGGCGGTGTGCTTGAGCGCCGGCACCGGCATGCGGCTGATGCGGACGAACACCGGCCCGTCCAGGGCGGCGGCGGCTTTGATCGCCTCGCCGGTCTCCCACGGGTCGGACGGCACGATGACGGTCAGGTGCGGCGCCATAGGCCGCAGCCAGGCCAGGTCCTCGATCGAGTGGTGGGTGGGGCCGAGCTCCCCGTAAGCGATGCCGCTGGAGATGCCGCACAGCTTCACATTGGCCTGGGAGTAGGCGATGTCGGCCTTGATCTGCTCCAGGGCCCGCCCCGTGAGGAAACAAGCGGCGCCGCTGACGAACGGGATCTTGCCGCCATTGGCCAGGCCGGCGCCGACGCCGATCATGTTCTGCTCGGCGATGCCGACGTTGATGAGCCGCTCGGGGAATTTCTTGCGGAAACCGCCCAGCTTGCTGGAGCCGACGCTGTCATTGACCACGGCGACGATCCGGCTGTCGGTTTCCGCCAGGGCTTCCAGCGCGGCGACATAGGCCTCGCGGCAGTCGAACAGGCCTTCGCCCTTTTCGGGATCGTTCACTGAGCCAGCTCCCGCAGGGCTTGAGCGTACTGTTCGGGGTTCGGGCAGCCATGGTGCCAGCCGGCCTGGTTTTCCATGTACGAGACGCCCTTGCCCTTGATGGTCGAGGCGATGACGCAGAGTGGCTTGTCGCCCCTGGTTTCGAGGGCGGTGATCAGGGCGGCGGGATCGTGGCCGTCGATCTCGAGGACGTCCCAGCCGAAGGCGCGCCATTTGTCGCCCAGGGGCTCGAGGCTGACGGTCTCTTCGGTCGGCGCGCCCTGTTGCAGGCGGTTGCGGTCGACGATCAGGGTCAGGTTGGACAGCTTGCGGTGGCCGGCGGTCATGGCCGCTTCCCAGCAGCTGCCTTCCTGCAGTTCGCCGTCGCCGGTCAGCACGAAGACGCGGAAGTCGGCCTTGTCGATCTGGCCGGCGATGGCCGCGCCGACTGCGACGGGCAGGCCGTGGCCCAGCGGGCCGGTATTGGTCTCGACGCCCGGCAGATAGGTGCGGCTGGGGTGGCCGTTCAGGCGCGACAGCGGCTGGAGGTAGGTGGAGAGTTCTTCCTCGGGGAAGAAGCCCGCCCCGGCCAGCACCGAATAGAAGGCGCCCGTGCAATGGCCCTTGCTCATGATGAAGCGGTCGCGGCCCAGGTCGTTGGGTTGGGTCGCGTCATAGCGCATCACGTCGAAATAGAGGGCCGCCAGGATGTCGGCCGCCGACAGGTCGCCGCCGGGGTGGCCCTGCTTGGCCTCGAAGATCATCTTCAGCGCGCTGCGACGGATCCAGTTGGCGCGCTGCGCCACATGGGCGGCGCGGCTTTGGAGGTCGTCCGCGCCCTGGCGGTGAACTTGGTTCATCTTCGACGTTCTCGCTGGTCGTCGCGGCATGGGTCGAGGGTGCGTGCGACCACGGAAGAGGCGCGTTTTTCGGCCGCGCTCGATTCCGCCTGGTTCCAGGCCTCCCTCGACGCGCAAACTAGGCGGGGCGGTTTGCGAGTGCAACGACGAAATGCGTCGTTTGTTTTCGATTTTCTTCGTTTTGGTCGGCGCGGGAAAGCTCAATGAGGGCGTCGGGAGGGCTGTCTGTGCGAACTAAGTCCATATGCAGGCAGAGGAAATCGCGCTCGCTGGCGTCGGTAGCCCCTTTGCGGCAAGGCCTGATTGACAGCCCCAATCCGCCATGACACGTTTCGCTCGAATTCGAAATCATTCGAAAGTAGCGCCGAAAATGGCGCATGATCCGGGGAGAGGCTGACGTTGCGGCAGGCGGGCGAGCGAGATCGCGGCGATAGCATGCGACGGACGGGCCTGATGCTCGTCGTGGTCGCCCTGCTGCCCATGGTCAGCGCCTGCAAGGTCATCCCCATCGCCGCCGATCGCGCCGCCCGCGAGCGCCAGGCCGGCAGCTTCGACGCCACGCGTTATGTCGACGCCGTCTGGGACGCCCAGGCCGCGCCCTACTGGAACAAGCAGGCCAAGCCGCTGGACCAGCTGTCCGCTCAAATCGACCAGGATCTGGACGCCGCCGGGGCCGCTGAGGGTCGCCAGGCCGGCGACGGCTCGCCCTGGACCTTCGTCACGCAAGGCGAGGGTAAGGTCGTGGCCTTGAAGACCCAGGCTCGCGCCGGCGCCGTCACGGTCGAGGTCGGCGGCAAGCCGGTCGACGTCCTGGTCGGGCCGGTCGTCTCGGGCTCGGCCATGCGCGACAGCCTGCCGTTCGTGACCTTCAACGACTTCTCCAACCAGATCGCCTTCGCCGAGGTTGGCGGGGCCCTGACCAAGCGGGCGCTGCGCCAGGCGCGGCCGGCCGCAGATGGCCTCAAGCCCGGCGACCGCGTGCGGTTCCAGGGCGTGTTCCAGCTGGGCAAGGCCGGCGATCCCGTGGTCGTGACACCCGTCCGCCTCGAGCGGGTCGGAGCCTGATCCATGGCCGTGCTGCGGGCGAAGCGGATCGACAAGACCTACGGCGGCGTCACGGCGCTGGACGGCGTCGACTTCGATGTCCACGCCGGGTCCGTCAACGTGCTGATCGGCGAGAACGGCGCGGGCAAGTCGACGCTGATGAAGATCCTGGCCGGGGTCGAGCAACCGACCGCCGGCCGCCTGCTGCTGGACGGCGAACCGGTGCGCTTCGCCTCCGTGCGCGAGGCCGCCAAGGCCGGCGTCGGTATCGTCTTCCAGGAACTGAACCTCTGCCCGAACCTGACGGTCACCCAGAACATCTTCCTGGGCCGTGAGCTGACCAAAGCCGGGGCGACCGACCACACGGCCGAGAACACCCGCGCTCGTCAGGTGCTGGCCCGTCTGGCCCACGGCATCGACCCGGACGCCCCCGTCGGCGACCTGCGGGTCGGCGAGCAGCAGATCGTCGAGATCGCCAAGGCTTTGGTCGAGGACGCCCGCGTCCTGATCCTGGACGAGCCGACCTCCGCCCTCAGCGCCGCCGAGGTCGAGGTGCTGTTCGGCGTGATCGGCGAGCTGAAGCGGGCCGGGGTGGCGGTGATCTACATCTCCCACCGGCTGGAAGAGCTGATGCGCATCGGTGACTTCGTCACCGTGCTGCGCGATGGCCGGCTGGTGGCCTCCGAACCCGCCTCCAAGGTTTCGGTCGCCTGGATCATCGAGAAGATGCTGGGCGACAAGGCTCGCCAGCGGCCGCGCGGCGGGACGCGCAAGGCCGGTGAGGTCGTGCTGTCGGCCAAGGACATCTCCCTGCCGCGTCCCGGCGGCGGCCGGCTGCTGGACGGCGTCAGCGCCGACTTCCGGGCCGGCGAGGTCACCGCGATCTACGGCCTGCTGGGCTCGGGCCGCACCGAGCTTCTCGAAACCCTCTGCGGCGCCCGCAAGGCGGCCGGGACGGTGATCCTGAACGGTGAGGACGTCTCGGCCTTGAGCGTCGCCGACCGCTGCCGCAAGCGCCTGCGCTTCGTCCCTGAGGATCGTCAGCGCGACGGCCTGTTCCACAATCTGTCGGTCGGCGGAAACCTTGGCCTGTCCAGCCTGCTCGGCTTCCTGAGCGGCGGCCGGATCAGCGACGGCAAGGAGCGCTCGACCATCGCCGACATGATGGCCCGCCTGGGCGTCAAGGCGGCGGGGGCCGAGGCGGCGATCGGCTCGCTGTCGGGCGGCAACCAGCAGAAGGTGGTGATCGGGCGCGGCCTGATGACCGGGCCGCTGGTCATGCTGCTGGACGAGCCCAGCCGGGGCGTCGACATCGGCGCGCGGGGCGAGGTGTTCGACACCATGCGCGCGCTGGCCGACCAGGGCCTGGCCGTCGTCTTCGCCACCTCCGACCTGCTGGAAGCCCAAGCCGTCGCCGACCGCGTGCTCGTTTTGGCCGCCGGCCGCCTGACCGCCGACCTGACCGTTGAGGACGCCACCGAAGCCGCTCTGGTGGCCGCCTCGAACGCCGTCCAGCCCATGGAGACCGCCGCGTAATGGCGACCGAAGCTACCGCCGCATCGTCGTCTCAGGGTGTCGGCCTCCTGGCCGTGCTGCTGAAGCTGCGCGCCCTGATCGCCTTGGCGGTCGTCGTCGCCTTCTTCTCGGTGATGGCCCCGAACTTCCTGTCGGCGTCGAACTTCCTGATCATGTTCAAGCACGTGGCGATCACGGCGATCCTGGCGATCGGCATGACCTATGTCATCCTGACCGGCGGCATCGACCTGTCGGTCGGCTCGATCGCGGGCCTGGCCGGCATGGTCGCAGGCGCCCTGATCCTGAACGGCGTGACGCTGCAGCCCTTGGGCCTGGTGGTCTATCCCAGCGTGCCGGTGGTCATCGCCATCGTGCTGGTGCTGGGCGGGATCGCGGGCCTGTTCAACGGCGTCCTGGTCACGCGTTTCCGCATCGCGCCGTTCATCGCCACCCTGGGCGTGCTGTACGTGGCGCGCGGCGCGGCCATGCTGCTGTCGAACGGCGCGACCTTCCCCAACCTGGTCGGCCGCCCGGATCTGGGCAATGAGGGCTTCCCGCTGCTGGGCTCGGCCTCGGTGCTGGGCCTGCCGGTGACGGTGATCCTGCTGGCGATCATCGCCCTGGTCGCCGCCTTCGTCGCCAAGGACACCCCGTTCGGCCGCTGGGTCTACGCCATCGGCGGCAACGAGCGCGCGGCGCTGCTGTCGGGCGTGCGGGTCGAGCGGGTCAAGGTCGCCGTCTATGTGATCTCCGGCGTCTGCGCGGCCCTGGTCGGCCTGATCGTCTCGTCCGAGCTGGTGGCGGCCCATCCGGCCAGCGGCGAGACCTTCGAACTATCGGCCATCGCGGCCGTCGTGCTGGGCGGGGCGTCCCTCTCGGGCGGGCGCGGCACGGTCGGCGGCGCATTGATCGGCGCCTGCGTGATCGGCGTGCTGGGCGATGGCCTGGTGATGATGGGCGTCAGTGAGTTTTGGCAGATGGTCATCAAAGGACTTGTGATCATCGCCGCTGTCGTGCTCGACCAACTGCAAGGACGCCTCACGGCGGCAGGCAAGGCCTGACCGTGACCAAGGGCGCCGTCACGCAGAGGAGCAAGAGAGCCATGGCCAAGTCCGGTCAGAAGGGCGCCGCGGCGTCTGAAACCGTCGCCAAGGGTTCGGCCCGCCAGCGCGCCATCGCCACGGCGGGTTCGGGCCTGCTGGCCGAGCCCCGGCGCATGAAGATCCTGGAGTGGCTGCAGGAAGAGGGCAGCGCCCGCGTGCGCGAGCTGTCCGAAGCCTTCGGCGTCTCCGAGCCGACCATCCGCCAGGACCTGGAGAAGCTGGAGGTCGAGGGCCACATCGTGCGCGAGCACGGCGGCGCCTTCCTGCGCTCGGTGCCCCAGCAGGTGCGCGACATGGCCCTGCAGCATCGGGTCAACATGGAGGCCAAGCGCCGGATCGGCCGCCTGGCCGCCTCGCTGGTCACCGACGGCCAGACCCTGATCCTCGACTCCGGCTCGACCACCACGGAGGTGGCCCTGAACCTGCTGGAGCGGCAGAACCTCAACGTCGTCACCAACGCCCTGAACATCGCCCTGACCCTGGGGGCGCTGCCCTCGTGCACGGTCCACATGCCGGGCGGCCAGTTCAAGGCCCCGACCCTGTCGCTGAGCGGCGAGCGCTCGGCGGCCTATTTCGAGGGGCTGTACGCCGAGACCTGTTTCCTGGCGACGGCGGCGATCTCGCTCGAGGCCGGCCTGACCTATCCGTCCCTGGCCGACCTGCCGATCAAGAAGGCCATGATCGTGGCGGCGTCGCATGTCTGCCTGGTGGCGGACTCCACCAAGATCGGCCGCACCTCGTTCTCGTCGCTGGGCGGCGGGGTGGAGGTCATCCAGACCCTGATTACCGACGACGGTATCCGCGACGAAGACCGCAAGGCCTTCGAGGCGCGCGGCATCCGCGTGCTGACCGCCTAAGGAGCGCCATGAAACGCAGCCACATGATCATCGCGATCGCCGCCCTTGCCGCGGTCGTTCTGGGGATCGCGTGGCTGGCGCCGAAGGGGCGCTCGAACCTGATCGTCATCATCACGCCGTCGATGGACAATCCGTTCTTCGGCCAGGAGGCGGCGGGGGCCGAGGCCCGCGCGAAAGCGCTGGGCTATGAGACCCTGAAGTTCTCGCACGACGACGACGCCTACAAGCAGAGCCAGCTGATCGATACGGCGATCGCCCGCAACGCCGCCGCGATCATCCTCGACAATGCCGGGGCCGACGCCAGCGCCGCGGCGATCGGCAAGGCCAAGGCCGCCGGCGTGCCGGTGTTCCTGATCGACCGCGAGATCAATGTGCGCGGCCTGGCCACCGCCCAGATCGTCTCCAACAACTTCCAGGGCGCGGCCCTGGGCGCCGAGGCCTTCGTCCAGGCGATGGGCGAAAAGGGCGCTTACGTCGAACTGGTCGGCAAGGAGAGCGACACCAACGCCGCCATCCGCTCGCGCGGCTTCCACGAGGTGATCGACCAGTATCCGGACCTGAAGATGATCGGCCGCCAGTCGGCCAACTGGAGCCAGTCGGAAGCCTTCGCCAAGACCCAGTCGATCCTGCAGGCCCATCCCGACGTGAAGGGCATCATCGCCGGCAACGACACCATGGCCATGGGCGCGGTGGCGGCCCTGGAGAGCGCCGGGCGCGGCGACGTGGTGGTGGTCGGCTTCGACGGCAGCAACGACGCCCGCGACGCGATCCTGGCCGGCAAACTCAAGGCCACCGTGCTGCAGCCGGCCTTCCGCCAGGCGCAGTACGCCGTCGAACTGGCCGACCGCTTCCTGAAGACCGGCAAGACCGGTCAGCCGGAAAAGCAGTTGATGGACTGCTTCCTGGTCACGTCGGCCAATGCCCGCGACCTCGACAATTTCAACCTCACCCGTCGTTAGTTTCTGGAGTACGCGCTCATGAGCAAGCTGAAGTTCGGAGCCGGCATCTGGCACTTCGCCACCTATGTCGACCGCTACGCCACCGACGGTTACGGCCCGCCCGTCAGCCTGATCGAGGCCATCGACAAGGCCGGCCAGGTCGGCGACCTGTCGGTGGTCGACCTGAACTATCCGTTCGTCGATCCGAACCTCTCGCTGGACGAGGTCGAGGTCGCGCTGAAGCGCAACAACCTCGGGGTCATCGGCATCACGCCCGAGATCTATACCCGCCAGTTCTCCAAGGGCGCCTTCACCAATCCCGATCCGGGCATCCGCCGCCTGGCCAACGCGATGTGCAACGACGCGGCCAATGTGGTGCGCCGCTTCGGCGCCGACTACGTCAAGCTGTGGCCGGGCCAGGACGGCTGGGACTATCCGTTCCAGGTCGACCACAAGAAGCTGTGGCAGATGTCGATGGACGGAGTCGGCGAGCTGGCCAGCCAGAACCCCGACCTGAAGTTCGTCATCGAGTACAAGCCGCGCGAGCCGCGCAACCACATGAGCTTCGACTCGGTGGCCCGCACCCTGTTGGGCATCGAGAAGATCGGCCTGCCCAATATCGGCATCCTGCTGGACTTCGGCCACTCGCTGTACGGCGGCGAGTCGCCGGCCGACGCGGCCCAGTTGGCCATCGACCACGGCCGCCTGTTCGGCATGGACGTCAACGACAACCTGCGCAGCTGGGACGACGACATGGTCGCCGGCTCGGTCCACCCGATCGAGCTGTTCGAGTTCTTCTACGTCCTGCGCAAGAACAACTGGGACGGCGTCTGGCAGCTGGACCAGTTCCCGTTCCGCGAGGATAGCGTCACGGCCGCCAAGCTGGCCATCGACTTCCTGAAGGTCATCGACCGGGCGCTGGACAAGCTGGACTTCGACGCCATGCAGGCCGCCCAGGATCGCCAGGACGCCCTGGAGGCCCAGCGCCTGGCCCGCGCGGCGCTGTTCTCGTCGTACTGACATGGCGCGGCGGTCGCTCCAGCGCCTCAAGCCCCGGGGCGTCGAACGGCGTCCCGCGCAGGCGGGGGCGATCCGCCGCCCGGCATTCCACCGGGCGCGGGGCTGGGTCGAGATCCACTGGCTGGACTTCGAACCGGCGTTGCTACAGTTTCCGGGCATGGCGCTCCGGAATGCAGACGGAGGGCTGGTCGAGACGCCCATCGCCAAGCGCAAGCTCTCCGACCATGTCCTCGACCGCCTCAAGGCGATGATCACCTCGGGCGAGTACGCGCCGGGCGAGGCCCTGCCGTCCGAGCGCGAGCTGATGGTCCGTTACGGCGTGGGCCGTCCCGCGATCCGCGAGGCCATGCAGGCCCTGGCCAACCAGGGCCTGATCACCATCAAGCACGGCGAGCGCGCCCGCGTGCGGCCGCTGACGGCCAAGGCCGCCGTCGGCCAGCTGGACCTGGTGGCCCAGCTGATGCTGTCGGCCTCGCCGAATATGGTCGAGAACCTGAAGGAAGCCCGCCGCTTCTTCGAACGCGGCATGGTCCGCGAGGCGGCGGTGAAGGCTGGGGCCGCCGACCTGGAGCAGCTGGAGCGTCTGGTCGCCCAGCAGCAGGCCGCGCTGGACGACGCCGAAGCCTTCGTCGCCCTGGACCGCCAGTTCCACGGCAAGCTGGCCGCCATCTCGAAGAACGCCATCTTCGACGCGGTGGCGGAAGCGATGCTGGGCTGGCTGCACCTGGAGCTGGATGAAGCGGCCCGTCGCGAGCTGGCCGCCGAATACGCTCGGATCGTCGAGCGCCTGAAGGCCCGCGATCCCGACGGCGCCGAGGCCGCCCTGCTGCGGTCGCTGGACCTGGCGGAAAACGGATAGGATCCGTCCTCCGCCCTGTCAGGCGAGGCTACCGATCCGCGTTGAACCGCGCGATCATCACCTTGCCGACCTCGTCCATGGCCGCCGAGACGTCCTTGCTCCACGCCACAGGATCCACGCTGACCTGGTAGGTTCGCGTCTTCTGACCACCAACCCCCGCCAGGACGCCGATGGCGCTGGCCACGCCGTCGCTAACCTTGCTGCCGCGCGTGGTGGTGTCGTCGGCCGAGACGATCGAGTCAGGCATGACGATCGGGCTGGTCAGGGCGTAGCGCGCCCGGTGGCCCTGATCCATTACCGTTGATTTGGCCTGGGGCGTCAGCACCCAAAGCTGGGTATCGACCGGCAGCAGGGCGACATTGGCCTTGCTCTTCACCCGGGCGGTCGGCGGGCGCATGCCCAGCACGCCCCGGCCGCGCGCCTCGATCTCGGCGAAATCGACGACCATGCGGACGCCCATCACGCCGGCGTCCAACTCCTTCATGGCCATCTCCTCGGGCACGAACGAGCCGGTGGTGGTCATGGTGTCGCCGAACGCCTTGGCGCGGCCGTCCAGCGGCGTGAAGTAGAATTTGTAGCCCGGGGGCGAATAGAAGGCGCTTCGATTCCCGCCGCCCCGAATGTAGGGCGCGGGCTTGGACATGTTCATCAGCCGTTGCAGGCCGGGGCTGCGGGCCAGGGCGTCCTGCAGCGGGATGATGGTGACGCCGGTGGCTGCCAGTTCCTCGACGAACTTGGCGTAGTAGGCGTCGGTGATCGCTTGCATGTCCTGCGGGCTGGGACCCGACAGCGTGTAGCTGACCTTCGACTGCTGGAAGCTCGAGCCGGTCGAGGCCGCCGACGAGTTCATCACGAACTCGACCTGGAACGAGGCGATGACCACCTGCTTGACGCCTTTGACGCCGGCTTTCTCGTTCTGCCAGATCAGGCCGGGGCCAGCCTTGGAGAGATCATCGCCCGCCGCGAACTCGATCGGGTCGGCCGCCGCCGCCGTCTTGGGGCCAAGATTGATCAAGGGCTTGGCGGCATACGCAGCCGGCGCGGCGGCCAGGCCCAATGAACCGATCAAGGCCCCGATCAGGATGGGGCGGGCGAATTTGCCGGCGTGCGACGACGTCATGATGGTCTTGTCCCTCTCCAGCGCATGGGCGCGGTTCGGGCGGGATATCGGCGGTCGCCGGGTTCCCATTGGAAAAATCGGACATCGTGTCCGGGCCAAGCCCTTATCGGAGCTTGGCGTGCAGGCCCTGGTACGCCGCGCCCAGCGCCGCCAGCCGTTCGCGCGCGGCCGGACCCAGCATGGCGTGGGGCAGGGCGAAGTAGCGCGACGGCGAAATGCCCATGAACTGCTTGAAGTCGCGGACGAAGTGCGACTGGTCGAAATAACCGTCGTCGATCAACTCACCCAGCGGCGTGTCGGGACGCTCGCGCAGGGCTTGCAGGGTGCGCAGGAAACGCTGGCGGCGGATCAGCAGCTTGGGCGTGAAGCCGAACATCCGCAGGGACAGTCGCGTGACGTGGCGCGGGGAGACCTCCAGGCCGGCCGCCATGGCCTCTACGGTGTCGAGCGCTGGGTCCAGCAGCCGCTCATGGGCCTTTAGCAGCAGAGGCTCCAGCGCCGGCCCGCTAGCGTCGAGGGCGGTGAACAGCGTGTCCAGCACGTCGGCTTGGGCGCGATCGTCCGGCGCTCGGCGCAAGAGGTCGAGGGTCTGGCCGGCGCGCTCGCCCAGCACGGCCTCCAGCGGCATGACCTTGTCAGCGAGAGTGTTGGCGGCCAGGCCCACGAACCGCGCCCAACCCAGGGGCAGCAGGCCGACACCCAGCACGGTCCCGGCGTAGCCGCGTACGATCCCGGCCTTGCTGGTCGGGCCGAACAGGGCCGCCGCCGGGGCGGGGTCGTACTCGACGCCGCCGATCCGCGTCGACCAGTCGCCGGCCAGGGTGAAGCGGATATTGGCCCACTCGGGATGCAACAGGTCCTCGACCGGGCCGCACGGCGCGGGGATGTCGACCCAGTAGTAAGCAGTGATGAAGCGGCGAAGCGACGGGGCGGGCAGCAGAAAGCGTACAGAGGGGGTCTTCATGCGCACTCCGGCCTGGCCGCGACTCTGCCAGGGACGATGTGTTCAGACATCGCGCGCCGTGGGAAGCAGCCCTATCGCTTCTCCGCCACCACCCCACTCACCCGCACCGGCGAATTGTACTCGCGCGCCGACTTGATCACGTAGGCCTTGAAGGCGTCGGCGGTCTTCAGCGTCGGGCCTTCGCTCCAGGCGGCGGCGATCATGTATTCGAAGCCGTGGTCCTTGGTCGGGGCGACCTTGAAGACGTGGTTGCCCTGGCGGTCGGCGCTGGAGACATAGGTCGGCTTGTAGGCGTCGCGCACGACCAGGGCCGAGCCGGCATAGTCGATGCGGAAGCCGTTCTGCACCGCCTCCTTGTCGTCGGGATTGCGCACCAGCTCACTGCCGCCGGTGATCGCCACGCCGCCCTGCTGGTAGAGGATCTCTTCCGGGGCATGCTTGCGGATGCCCGCCGCCCAGGCCGAGCCCTTGGCCCTCGGGGCGAAGGTCTTGAAGGTCACGCGGGCCGTCGAATAGTTCTGGCCGGCATAGGCCGTGTAGAGCTGCTCGACCGCGTAGCGGCCACGGCCGCTGTCCCAGTTCATCGTCTTGACGCGGATCATGCTGCGCAGCGGACCGTTGGTCACGACCTCGAAGGCGTAGCGGGTGTCGGTCAGGCCGTTGCCGTTGAAGCGGTTGGCCTGGTCAGACTTGGGCGTGAAGCGCGGGCGCGAGACAGCGTCGGGCTTCGTGGGATCGTCGAATACCCCGATGCCGCCGCCGCCGAAGCTGTCGTCTACAGACATGATGTCCGAGCCCAGCTTGGGATCGATCCGCGACACCGCGTAGCCGTCCAGGTTCTCGCCATAGAGCCGCGGCGACATCAGCATCGGCGCGCGCTTGCCGTAGACG
The DNA here is from genome assembly GCF_058808315.1 of Caulobacter sp. GW821-FHT11E11. Taxonomy (NCBI): domain Bacteria; kingdom Pseudomonadati; phylum Pseudomonadota; class Alphaproteobacteria; order Caulobacterales; family Caulobacteraceae; genus Caulobacter; species Caulobacter sp. GW821-FHT11E11. The sequence goes on along the minus strand of NZ_JBXARO010000004.1, from coordinate 181,533 downwards.
TCGGCGTCGGTCGGGAACCACAGCTTCCAGCCGACCGCCTCCGACTCCCAGAAGGGCACGGTGTGGCGCATGTAGCTGCCGATGCCGGCATGGGTGCGGTGCGGGTTCCAGCCGCGCTGCTGGAAGCCGCGATAGATGTAGAGCGTCTTGGTCTCGCGGGCTTTGAGGTCGACCTGCAGGAACAGCTCGTCCCACAGGCCGTCGGCGTCCAGATCGTCCAGCTGGTAGTCGACCGCCCGGCCATTGGCCTCGACCAGATGGCCGTGAGGACCTTCCATGGCTTGGCGTTCGTGGTCGGGCGCGGGGCGGGGCTTTCCGTCGGGATCGACCAGGGTCACGGTCAGGGCCTGGGCGCCGCGCAGCATCGGCAGCTGCGCGGGCGTCAGGGTCACCGGGCTGTTCACCCGATCTTCGTCGAGGTCGTTGGTGACCTGGATGGCGATGCGTTCGGTCGGGGCGAAGGCGCCTTGCGTATACCAGGGGCGGTCGGCGGCGTGGGCCGCGCTGGCCAGGGTCAGGAGCAGGGTCGAGGTCGCGAAAAGTCGGTCGATAAGCATGCGGAGCCTCCCTGGGACCTGCGCGCCATCAAAGGCGACGCGTCAGGGGAAGGCAAGCTGATATACTCATCATACCAGCTTCCGTTTCGGGGCTTGGACGCTATTGTGCGGGCGGCCGCTTCGAAGCGCCAGCAGTTCAGGAGAAGCGGCGTGAACAAACGCCCGGTCGCGTTGGGTCTGATCCTGGCGCTCAGCGTCAGCCACGTCGCGCTAGCGGCCGACGCCCTGCGCGACGGCTTTGCGACCCCGCCGGCCGAGGCCCGGCCGCAGGTCTTCTGGCAGTGGATCAATGGCAATGTCACCCAGGAGGGCATCCATCTCGACCTGGAATGGATGCAGCGCGCCGGGATCGGCGGCTCGATCCTGTTCGACATCGGCTTCGGCTCGCCGCCGATCCCGCAGTACGTGGAAAAGCGCGTCGGTTACGGCTCGCCCGAATGGAAGGCGGCGGTGCGTTACGCGGCGGCCGAGTCCAGGCGGCTGGGCCTGCAGTTCGGCATGCAGGCCGGCGGTGGCTGGAGCGAGACCGGCGGGCCTTGGGTGAAGCCGCAAGAGGCGATGAAGAAGCTGGTCTGGAGCGAGACCGTCGTCTCCGGCAAGGGCCCGATCGTCCTGGCCCCGCCGCCCGGCGTCAGCGGACCGTTCCAGGACCTGCCGATCACCGCCCGCTTCGCCGAGCCGAAACTCTATCGCGATGTGGCTGTGATCGCCTGGCGGCAAGACGCGGCGCCGGTGGCTCCGGAAGCGACTTCCAGCGCCGGACAGGTCGTGGCTGCCAAGCTGGCCGACGGCGCCTATGCCGCGCCGGCGGTCGAAAAGGTGGCCGGCGACGGCTGGGTGCTGCTGCGCTACGCCGCGCCGATCGAGGCCCGCGCCGTGACGGTGGCTGTCGACGGCGCGATGCCGAACGGCGTGGTCGAGGCCAGTGATGATGGTCAAACATTCCGGCTGCTGACGACTTTGCCTGGTGAAGTCCGCCAGGGCCTGCCGGTCCGCACCTTCGCCTTCGCCAAGACGAACGCCCGGGTCTTCCGTTTGCGCCTCGCGGCCGACACCAAGCCGACGGCGGTGACCGAGTTCGCCATCCACACGGACCCACGCATCGACCGCTTCCAGGAGAAGGCCGGCTGGGGCGTGCTGACCGACAACTGGGCCTCGGCGACGCCGGCGACCGATGCGGCCATCGCGCCGGCCGGCGTGCTCGACCTGACCAACCGCCTCAAGGCCGACGGAAGCCTGGACTGGACCCCGCCGTCCGCAGGCCGCTGGCGGGTGCTGCGCTACGGCTGGTCCCTGACCGGCCGCCGTGACACCCCGGCCGCCGCCGAGAGCCTGGGCCTGGAGGTCGACAAGCTGAACGCCGACCACGTCCGCGCCCACATGCGTGGCCTGCTGGAACCGCTGAAAGCCGAACTCGGCGACCTCTACGGCAAGGACGGCCTGGGCTTCGTCATCACCGACAGCTGGGAGGTCGGGCAGCAGAACTGGACCGAGGCCATGGCCACCGAGTTCGCTGCGCGGCGCGGCTACGCCCTGACGCCCTGGTTGCCGGTGCTGGCCGGCCGCGTGGTGCAGAGCGCCGAGGCCTCCGACCGCTTCCTGGCCGACTATCGCCGCACGATCGCCGACCTGCTGACCGAGCGCCACTTCGCCGAGATCACGAAGATCCTGCACGCAGAAGGCATGCGCTACGACGCCGAGGCGCCGGGCGTCGACCTGCCCACCATCGCCGACGGCCTGCAGGCCAAGGGCCGGGCCGACATCCCGATGGGCGAGTTCTGGGTCTATCCGGAGGGCAAGCCGCCGCCGCCCGCGCACATGGCCGACGTCCGCGAGGCCGCCTCGGCCGCCCACGTCTATGGCAAGCCGCTGGTCGGCGCCGAGGCCCTGACGACCATGGGCGAGGACCCGTGGCGCACCGGCCCGTGGCAGCACAAACGCATCGTCGACCGCTACATGGCCGAGGGCATCAACCACTTCGTCCTGCACACCTCGGCCCATCAGCCGTTCACCGACCGCAAGCCGGGCATGACCCTGCGCCAGTACGGCCAGCACCTGTCACGCAACGAGACCTGGGCCGAGGGCGAGATGCGGGCCTGGACCGACTATCTGGCCCGCAGCGGCTGGATGCTGCGCCAGGGCAAGCCAGCGGCGGACATCGCCTACTTCCAGGGCGAGGACGCGGCGACGGCCTTGCCTTACGTCGAGGGCGGCAAGCCGAACCTGCCGGCGGGCTGGGACTTTGACTATCTGGACGCCGAAAGCCTGGTCGAGCGGATGAGCGTGCAGGACGGCCGCCTGGTCCTGCCGTCGGGCGTCAGCTACGCCGCCCTGGTCATCCCGGCGCGGGTCGAACGGATCAGCCTGTCGGCGCTGCGCAAGTTCGAGGCGCTGATCGCGGCCGGTGGCGTGGTCATCGGCGAACGCCCCAAGGGCTCGCCGACCCTGTCGGGCGGCGCGGCGGCGGACGTCGAGTGGAAGGCGCTGGTCGACAAGCTGTGGAGCGGTCTGGTTCGCAGGGGGGCGGTCGAGGCCGCGTTGGGCTCGCCGGCGATCACCGGCCAAGGCCAGGACCTCGTCTGGACCCGCCGCGTGCTCGACGACGGCGAGGTCTATTTCCTGGCCAACACCAGCGACCGCCCGCTGAAGGTCGCGCCGTCCTTCCGCATCGCGGGCAAGGCTCCCGAACTCTGGCGCGCCGATACGGGGAAGGGCGAGCCTGCGCCCTTCTTCCAGCACGATGGTCGTACGGAAATCCCGCTGGAGCTGGCGCCATACGACGCGGTGTTCGTGGTCTTCCGCACGCCGACCACCGACCTGGCGCGCACGGAGCTGACAAGACCCCCGCCGATCTCGAAGCCTGTCGACGGCCCCTGGACCGTGAAGTTCGAGCCCGGCTGGGGCGCGCCTGAGAGCGTGGCCCTGCCGAAACTGGCCTCGTGGACCGACGACACCGATCCGGGCGTCCGCTACTATTCCGGCGCGGCGACCTACGAGAAGACGCTCGAGGTCCCCCGCGCCTGGCTGAAAGGCCGCGTCCAGCTGGATCTCGGCGAGGTGCGCGAGTTCGCCACCGTCACCCTGAACGGCAAGGCCCTGCCCACCCAGTGGAAGCCGCCCTACGCCGTCGACGTCACCGACGCTCTCAAGCCCGGCCGCAACACCCTGAGCATCCGGGTCGTGAATTTCTGGGCCAACCGGATGATCGGCGACCTGCAGCCGGGGGCCAAGCGCTACACCTTCGCCCCCATCCAGCCGTTCAAGCCCGACGACGCCTTGTCGCCGTCGGGCCTGCTGGGGCCGGTGACGCTGAAGGTCAGCCCGTGAACACCCGGCGTCCGCGCTCCACCGACATCCGGTGCGAGCCGGACAGGGCGGTCGAGCGGGCCTTGATGGTCTGCAGGAACAGCCACTCGCCGGTGACGCGCTGGGGCGTGACCTCGATCATCATGTAGCCGCGCTGGCTGGTGTCGGCCCATTTCAGCTCGGGGTTGGCGGCCATGAAGCCGCGCGCCACCAGCTTGGGATCCGCGCCCATGTCGCCTTCCATGCCGTTGGAGGTCACCGCCTGGCCGGCGAACTCGACGCCGGTGGGGCGGCCGTCCTCGACCAGGCCATAGGCCCAGGCGTTGTGGCTGTCGCCCGACAGCATGACGAGGTCGGCGTCGGCGGTCTGGGCGGATTTCAGGAGGCGCGAGCGGGCGGCGGGGTAGCCGTCCCAGCGGTCCATCCACATCGGCAGGCCCGCTTGCGCGGCGCGGATGTTGTTGCGATAGCCGGCGACCTTCTTCTCGCTGACCTCGGGGCGCAGCCAGTCGACGGCCTCCTTGGGCATGACCGTCCGTCCCAGGATGGTGCCCATGCCGACCAGCTGCCAGCCGCCGTTCGTAGCCTTCATCTGGTGGGCCAGCCAGCTCTCTTGCGTGGAGCCCATCATGGTCGCCGACGGATCCTTCCAAGCGCCGTCGCGGAACGCCTTCATCGCCGCGTCGGGATCGGCCGCCTTGAAGGTCGCGCCGATGTCGGCCGGTTTGGTGCGGGCCAAGAGGCGCGACTCCGTGCGGTACAGGGTGGCCAGGGTCCCGATCGGATAGGCCTTCCACGGCTCGTCCGAGACCGGCATCCACTCGCGATAGACCTGCATGGCCGCCGCGCGGCGGAGGTTCCAGTCGCCTTCCTTGTCGGGCTGGTGGTTCTGGGCGCCGGCCTCGTAGCTGTCGTTGGACGACTCGTGGTCGTCCCACAGCGCCACCATCGGGGCCAGCTGGTGCAGGCGTTGCAGGTCCGGATCGGCGCGATAGCTGGCGTAACGCAGGCGATAGTCGGCGATGGCCAGGATCTCGGTGACCGGCAGCAGCTGCGCCTTGCGGCCTTCCGCCCAATCGCCCTCGCGGGTCGAGGCGACGCCGTATTCGTAGATGTAGTCGCCGGTGTGCAGCCACAGATCCACGTCCTTGCGCGCGGCGGCATGGGCGTAAGCGTTGAACAGGCCCTGGGGCAGGTTCGAGCACGAGAAGACCGCCAGGTTGAAGCGGTTCACCGGCCCTTGCGGGAGGGTCTTGGTGCGGCCGACGGGCGAGCGCTCGCCGTTCGGAGCGATGAAGCGGTACCAGTAGACGGTCCCGGGCTTCAGCCCATCGACGGTGATCTTGGCGGTCCAGTCGCGATAGGCGCCGGTGCGCACGACGCCGCCGGAGACCACCTTGGCGAAGTCCGGATCCAGGGCCACCTCGGCCTCCAGCCGCACGACGCCGTCGCTCATCGGCACGTAGCGCGTCCACAGCAGCATCGAGTCCGGGCCGGGCTCGCCGCTGGCGACATTGTGGGTGAAGCCGGTGGCCGTGGCCATCTGCCGGGCCAGGGCCTGGCCGGCGGGCAGCATCAGGCCGGAGAGGCCAAGGCCCCCCAGAACCAGGCGGCGACGATCGATCCTCAGAACCATGCGAGGTCTCCGTAAAAAGAAAACTCCCGCGGCTTGAGGGCCGCGGGAGGTGAAGTTGCTCAGGGGAAAACTAGAAGGTGCCTTTGATCCCGATGTTCCACATCGAGCCATAGATGCTGTACTGCTGCACCCGGGTGCGGACGTTCGAATAGACGACGTCCGGTTCGTTGAAGATGTTGCGCCCGGCCAGCATGACCTCGAACTGCTTGTTGATCTTGTAGCTGGCGCTGACGTTCCACAGCTCGCGGGCGGCGCGGTACAGGATGCCGTTGTTGGCGGTGGTCGGGGTGTTGCCCAGCGCGCTGGTGCGGGCCGACGACTGGTAGTTGCCGGTCAGCTGGACGTCGAACTTGCCGTAGTTGTAGCGCAGACCCCAGTTGGCCGAGGTCTTGGGCAGGTTCACGCGCTCGCCGTCGGGATCGACCTTGGTGATCGAACCGCGCAGGCCAAGGCCGCGCAGCGCGCCCGGCAGGAAGGTCAGCTGCTGGTCATACTCCAGCGTGACGCCCTTGTTGCGGCTGGTGCCTGGCAGGTTCTGGGCGCTGCGGAAGGTGTAGCCGGCGTAGTCGGCCGGGTTGTAGCCGACGTCCTCGGGGTTCACGGTCAGGCCGGTGACCTGCATGTCCTGGACGTCCAGCTGATAGGCCGAGATGCCGATCACGCCCGACGGCTCCAGATAGTACTGCAGGCTGGCGAAGTACTTGGTCGAGTGCTCGGGCTTGAGCAGCGGGTTGGGCACCGTGACGATCAGGTTGTTGTCGTCGACGGCCACCACGCCGCCCAGGTTGCCGTAGTCGGGACGCAGGATCGACTGGCTGAAGGCCAGCTGGCCGACCAGCTTCTTGTTGAAGTCGTACTTGACGCCGCCGCTCCAGAACCAGTCGTCGTACGAGCCCTCGCGCGTCGTGTAGGCGCCGTTGCGGTACTGGTACATCAGGCCGGCGACGGTGCTGGTCGACAGGCCGGCGGCCGTGACTTCCTTGGCCGGACGGATATCGGCGACGCGCGCCTCGGTCTTGGTCTTCTCGTAGCGCAGGCCCAGGTCGAACGAGGCCTTGCCGATGCGCGGCTGCACCTCGGCATAGGCGGCGGTGACCTCCTCGCCGATCTTGCGGTTGTTATCCAGCTGGCGCTTCAGGTTGCCGACCGTGTCGGGCACGAAGTACTCGGGGTGCTGGGCGTAGATGTCGTACGTGCCGTAGTTGCTGTCGGCGCGCCAGTTCTGGTCGTTGATGTTGCCGGCGTCGAAGCCGTGGATCTTGAAGTCGTAGTTCTGGGTCCAGGGGATGACCGCTTCCGGCGCCTTCTGGGTCAGATCGTTGGTCGGGCCGACGTACTGGAACTGCTTGAACGAGCCCTCGACTGTCTTCCAGGCGTTGGTGCGGAAGGCCGCGCCGCCCAGGACCTTCATCTGCACATCGCCGAAGGCCAGCTTCTTCTTCAGGTCCAGATTGACGCCGTACATCTGGTTGTTGGCGTTGGACTGCGACGTGCGGATGTTGTTGCCGATGTCGTCGTCGCGGTTGAAGCTGGTCGGGTCACCCCAGGGGCGGCCGGACGTCTGCTTCAGGGTCCAGGCGTTGGAATCTTCCGAGGCGCGGTCCAGCGTGAAGCCGATGCGGGTCAGGTAGCTGTCGGTGCGGGCGAAGAAGCCGCGGTCGTTGTCCTCGAAATTGAATTCCGAGCTGGAATAGTTCGCCCGTAGCAGGGCCTCGAACGTGTCGCCGCGATATTCCAGCTTGGGCGCGAACACCCAGGCCGGGGTGCCGGCGTAGCGGTGCGAGTACTGGGTGTGCAGGCGGGTGTTGGTCCCGTTCGGATTGACCACGATGTGGGTCCCGGTCGAGTCCGCGGTGGCCTGGGTCGCCGTCGTCGTGCCGAAGATCAGGTAAGTGTACTGGTTGAAGTACTCGACGTCATAGAACGAGTAGCTGCTGCGCAAGCTGACGGCCAACTGGTCGGTGATCTTGTAGTCGAGGCTGAGATTGGCGGCCTTGCGGTGGGTCAGTTTCGGACCCGGGCGATACATCAGCTGATAGGGAATGACCCGGCCATTGGCGAGGTAGGACCAGTCGGTCTGGATGCGGTCCTGCTGGACGAAGTTGGCGTTGAACGCCACGCCTAGACGTCCGTCCAGGAACACATCCGCATAGCCGACCTGGGCCGACGGGAAGATCGTCGAGTGCTTCTTGTCGTCGGGCAGGTACTGGCGCGACAGCGTGCTGTCGGACGTGCCGACGCCGCCGACCTGGAAGCGCAGCAGGCGGCTGGTGCGCTGGAAGGCGTATTTGCTGCGCAGGTTGATGGCGCCGCCGGGGCTGTCGGCGTCCATGTTTGCCTGCAGGGTGTTGTTCAGCTCGATCGAGTCGATGCCGGTGATCGACATCTGCTCGAAGGAGTTCTGGCGGCCGGCGTTGTTGTTCGAGGTGGCGGTGGCCATCCGCGCGCCGTCGGTGGTGAAGGTCGAGTACTTCGGGTCCAGGCCGCCGATGCGAACGGCCGTGGCGTCGACCTCGGTGTAGTCCAGCGAGATGCCGGGCATGTTCTTCATGAACTCGCCCACGTCGCCCATGGTCAGGGCGCCGAAGTTGTCGGCGGCCACGACGTTCTTGGCGTTGGTCGAGGCGCGGCGCTCCATGATGGCGGCGGCCTGGCCTTCGCGGGCGGCGGTGATGGTCACGGCCTCGACCTCGCCGGCGGCGGCGGTGTGGCTGCCGGGGTTCAGCGCGACCTCGATGATGGAGGGCTGGCCGGGGGTGACGGTGATGACCGTGCGCGACTCCTGCAGGCCCGCATACTTGACCAGGACGCTGACGTCGCCGCTGGGCACGCCGGTCAGGCGGAAGTCGCCGTCGTCTTCCGAGAAGGCGACGATCGAGGTGCCTTCGACGCGGATCTCGGCGTTGCGGACATATTCGCCGGTGGCGGTGTTGAGGACGCGGCCCCGAACGATCCCGCTACCGACGCCGGCCTGGGGGCGCGGCGCGCTCGCGCTGGCGGCGCGCAGGGTGATGACCTGGCCGTCGTCGCTGTCGATCGTCAGCGGCGTGCCGGCGATCAGGCGGCGCAGGGCGGTGCGCACGTCCATGGCGCCCTTCACGGCCGGGGTGTTGATGCCGTCCAGCTGACGGGCCGGAGCCACGATCTGCACCTGACCCTGGCGGGCCAGTTCGGGGATGGCGCGGACGGCCGGCTGGGCCGGGATGTCGAACACGCGCTCCTGGGCGAAGGCCGGCGCGGCGATCGCCATGGCGACGACGGACGCCCCGTAGGCGAGGCGGGAATAGCGAGAAGTCATTGGCTGTACGGCCCCCGATGGTCGCTTCGTTTGCGACGTTGCCGGTTGAGAGCCGTTGGCCAGGGGCCTTCCGCTATATGTTGCAAAAACTTCTTATTGCGCGGCGGCTTGGGCCGCGTTCGCGCGCGTCAGGATCACCTTGTCGGTGTCCTGTTCCAGGCGGGCGTCGAACACCCGGGCGATGGCTCGGCTGAAGCCCACCGGGTCGTTGGCGGCGAACAGGCCGGTTACCCGCTCGCGGGCCAGTTCGGCGTCACGCACCTGGATGCGGGTGTCGCTGTAGCGGGCGAACTCGGCCGCCGCCTCGCCCAGGGTCTGGCCTTCGAAGGCCAGCTTGCCCTCGCGCCAGGCCAGCTCGCGGGTGACGATCTGCGGCGGGATTGGCGACGGGCGCTCGGCCGAGATGTGGGCGGGATCCGACAACGCCAGGCGCATGTTGGAGGTCACGGCGATGATCTTGGCCGAGCCGATCAGAGGGGCGGCCGAGACCTCGACGTGGCCCAGGTTCACCAGCAGGTCGACCGGCGCCTCGTCCAGCTTGCGCACGCGGAAGCCGGCCTGGGTCGTGCGCAGCCGCCGGCCGTTCACCTCGACCACGAAGGGCCGCTGCTCGTCGCGCGCCACCGAGAAATAGGCCTCGCCCTTGAGCAGCACGACGACGCGCTGGTCCTTCTCGTAGCGGACCCGAATACGGCTGTCGGTATTGAGCAGGACGGTCGAGCCGTCCTTCAGCGGGGTCAGGCGGATCTCGCCGCGCTCGGTGGCGATCACAATCCCGGCCGCGGCCGAGGTCACGCCCAGAGCGGCCAGCGAGGCGGCCGCCGCCACCGCGCCTGTCCAGGCCAGGGTCTGGCGGCGCGAGACGCGCGGGCGGCGCGGTTCGGTGAACACCGCCGGATCGAACTCGGGACCCAGGGCCTGGGCCGACTCGCTCATCATCGACAGGGCCTGGGCGCGCAGCAGGGCGCCCTTGGCGCGCGGATCCCCGTTCAGCCAGGCCTGGTAGGCCGCGTCCAGCTCCGGCGACAGCGGCCCACGATCCAGCCGCGCCGTCCATTCGGACGCCGCCTGGTCAATGTCGCGACTGGTGTCTCGTTCGGCCATTTATCGGGGTGTTCTCTGCTTCCGCATTCTTAGAGGTTTGGGGTGGGGTGTTTCCGCTACGACCGAACCAATCAATGAGGAAGAGAATGCCTCGGGAGATGTGAGTCTCCACCGTATTTTCCGAGATCCGCATGCGGGCGGCGATTTCGCGCTGGGACAGGCCCCTGACCCTTCTCAACACAAAGGCCTCGCGGGTCTTCAGCGGCATGGCCGCGATCGCCTTGGCCAGCTGCCTCAGCTCGTCGCGATCGATGGTCCGCCGCTCGGGCGAGGCCGCGTCGTCGGGATGCTCCAGGCGCTCCAGGTCGTCGACCGCGTGGATGGCCACGATCCGCGCCCGACGCACGTGGCGGGTGATCACCGAGCGGGCCACTTGGAACAGGTAGGCGCGCGGATGGCGGATCTCGTCGACGCTCTCCAGCTCGGCCAGGATCGTATAGGCCTCCTGGATGATGTCGTCGGGATCCACGCCCGTCGGCGCGGCGCGCGACAGCCAGCCTTTCAGCGCGGACTCGTGCGGAAGGATGTTCCGCAAGAACCACCGTGTTCTTTCCCGATCGGCGCCGCTCATCTCGGACTCGCTGGCTGCACATTGCGCAAGGCCGCCTGCCTAGCGGCCATTTGTGACACCCTGAACGGGACGCACGCGGAGGATTTAGCGGCGGTCAGCGCGCAACCTTGGTGAGGTCTTCGGCGGTCGCCGGCACGTATGGCGTCGCCGCGTCGCCGGTCCAGCGCATCAGCGTCAGGTCGGCGGTCTGCTTGCCGTCGACCTTGGTGTTGACCGCCAGATAGGCCAGGCCGACGCCGACCGGCTGCAGGCCGACATCGGCCTTCTGGTTCCAGCCGCGCACGCCGGTGGCGGGGTCTTTGAGGCCGTCGTCGGCGAGGGCGAGCAACTGACCCTTCTCCCAGCCGCCGGGGCCGGCCACGCCCACGAGGTCGGCGGTCACGGGCTTCTGCTGAGCCTCGACCGCGAACAGGCCGTAGTTGGGGAAGCTGGTCTTCTTGCCCAGATAGACGCCCATCAGCCAGCGCTTCTGGGCGTCGTCATAGGCCAGGTTCTGGACGCCGTAGCTGGTGTTGCCGGTGCGCACGAACACCTTGGCGCTGGGCGCGGCGGGACCGTTGTGGTGCGGCGCGGTCTCGGTCAGCGGGCTGGCGTACTTCGCCCAGTCGGCGACGTCGTACTGCAGCAGCACCTGGTGGTCGTTGTCGGTCCGCTCGGTATTGCCATAGATCCCGTAGGCCACCGTCAGGTAGCGCGGGCCGTCGGCGCGGCCGAACGCCGGACCGAACGAGACGCCGTCGATGCCGGAGCACCCGTAGCGGTGGTCGGCGGTCTTGCCGACATCGCCGTCGAACTGGCCGTCGCCGTTCATGTCGGCGGCGTAGTCCTTGGTCACCTCGGGCAGGTAGACGGTGCGGAAGATTTCGCTGGCGCTGGCCTCGACGCCCACCTTGTCCAGGCGGGCCACGTCGATCACCGCGATGTAGAAGGCCTTGTCCTTCTTGTACTCCAGCGAGCCGTAGACCTTGCCGTCGGCAGGGTTGAAGTCGAGGTCGCCCAGGTGTCCGGTCCAGCCGACCAGCGTCCCGACCAGGTTGCCGTTCAGGTCGTACTTCGCCAGCAGGTTGGTGAACGAGTAATAGACGTAGCCGCCCTGCACATCGACCGCGACGCCTTGCACGTGGCCGGACGCCCAGGCCCCGCCGTTCTGCGTCAGCGGCAGGTCCGCCAGGGGCGCCGAGACGGCGGGCGGCGCGATCGCCAGAACGGCGCAGGCCAGGAGGAGCGATAGGCGCGTCTTCATGGGAAGCGGCGACTATCCCCGTTGCGTGACGGTTTAACGACTGTCCTGGAACGGCGCGGTTGGCCAGGGGTGTTGTTCGGGCCGCAGACGCTCCCAGGCGCGGGACAGGCGCAACACGCCCAGATCGTCGAACCGCCGGCCTACGATCTGCAGACCGATCGGCAATCCTGCGGCCGTGTAGCCGGCGTTGATCGAGGCCGCCGGCTGCTCGGTCATGTTGAAGGCGACGGTGAAGCCGATGTGCTCGAACGGCCGGGCGGGATCGTTGGTCGGCGACGGCAGATGGGCGTCGAAGGCCGGCATCGGCGCGGTGGGCGACAGCACGAAGTCGAACGGCTGGAAGGCCTTTGCCCCGAACTCGCGGATGCGCTGGATCTGGTTGAAACCGCGATAGACCGACAGGCCGTCCGCGCCTTCAGCCGCCCGCGCCCATTCGAGAATATAGGGCAGGGCGCGCTCGGCCTGTCCGGACGGCAGGGCGTTGAGATCGTTCAAGGATCGGGTGCGCCAGAAGAGGTCCAGGCCGTCCAGCATCTCGCGGGTCAGGAATGGGGAGAACGGCTCGACGATGGCGCCGGCGGCCTCGAAGGCCCGGGCGGCGGCGGTGACAGCCTCGGCGATTTCGGGCTCGACGGGCAGGCCGACGCCGGCGTCCAGCATCAGGCCGATGCGTAGGTCCTTGAGGTCGATGTCGAGGTCGTCCCAGGCCAGGCGCTCGGGTGGCAGGCTCATATAGTCCCGCCAGTCGGGGGCGCTGAGAACGGTCATGGCCAGGGCCGCGTCCTCGACGTTGCGGGTCATCGGTCCGGCGCAGCGGCCGATATAGGGCGGGTCGATCGGGATGCGGCCATTGCTGGGCTTGAGGCCATAGATCCCGCACCAGCCAGCCGGCAGGCGGATCGAGCCGCCGATGTCGGTGCCGATGTGCAGCGGGCCATAGCCGACCGCTGCTGCCGACCCTGCGCCGGCGCTGGACCCGCCGGGCGTCTTGGCCAGGTCCCACGGATTGCGCGACAGAGCGTGGAAGCTCGACAGCCCCGACGACAGCATGCCGAAGTCGGGATTGGTGGTCTTGGCCAGGATCACCGCCCCGGCTTCGCGCAGCCGCGCGGCCGGCGGGGCGTCGACGGGTTCGGGGACCAGCGCCGAGGCGGCCGAGCCGATCGGCTTGGGCACGCCCCGCGTAGCAATTAACTCCTTGATGGTGACCGGGACGCCGTCCAGCGGACCCAGCGCCTCGCCGTTTCGCCAGCGCGCTTCAGAGGCGCGGGCCGCGTCCAGCGCCGCCTGCGCGTCCAAGGCCCAGGTGGCGGCCAGGTCCGGCTCCCAGGCCTCGATCCTCGCCAGCACGGCCTGGGTGACCTCGACTGGCGACAAGCTTTCCGCCGCATAACGCTGGGAGAGTTCGGTCGCCGTCAGGTCGGGAAGCTGGCTCATGGATCGAGACTAGGACGCCTGAGAGCGGCTTCGCTAGAGTGCGGGCGAATCCGAGAAGGACATCGCCTTGCTTCGACCTGGTCCGCGCAATCTGCTCACCGACGTGCCCGGCCTGACGGTCGGCAACGCCACGGACGCGGCGGGCAAGACCGGCGTCACCGTGGTGCGCTTCCCCGGCGGCTGGACGGCGGCGGTGGACGTGCGCGGCGGCGGTCCGGGCGTACGCGAGACCGCGGCCTTGTCTCCCGAGAACGGCTATGCCCAGCTGCACGCCCTGACCTTCAGCGGCGGCTCGGTGTTCGGCCTGGGCGCCGCTGACGCGGTAACCTCGGCCCTGTCGCAGGCTGGCGAGGGCTTCCTGGTGCGGCCCGAGACGCCGCGCGTGCCGATCGTGGCGGGAGCGGTGCTCTACGACCTGGCCAATGGCGGGGACAAGGCCTGGGGGCTGGATCCGCCCTATCAGCGCCTGGGCCGGGAAGCCTTCGAGGCGACCGCCGAGACCTTCGCCCTGGGTGCGGTCGGCGCCGGGCGCGGGGCCAAGGCCGGCGTGACCCAGGGCGGCCTGGGCTCGGCCTCGCTGGACCTCGGCGACGGCCTGGTCGTCGGGGCCCTGGCCGCCGTCAATCCGGTCGGCTCGGTGTTCATGCCCGACGGCGAGACCTTCTGGGCCTGGCCGTTCGAGATCGATGGCGAGTTCGGCGGTCGCACGCCCACGGGACCGGCGGGCGCGGTCGAGCCGATGCCGGACGACTCCCGCCTCGCGGGCCTGGGCCGCCTGACCCCCGGCGCCAACACCACCCTGGCCGTGGTCGCGGTCAATGCCGACCTGACCCCCGGTGAGTGCCTGCGGCTGGCGATCATGGCCCAGGACGGCCTGTCGCGCGCCATCCGCCCGGCCCACACCCCGTTCGACGGCGACGTGGTGTTCGCCGCCGCCTCGGGCGCAGTGGCTCTAGGAACCGAGGGCCGCCAACAGCGCCTGGCGCGACTGGGCTCGGCGGCCGGCGATTGCCTGGCGCGGGCGATCGCGCGCGGGGTCTACGAAGCTCGCAGCTAGGCCCGAGCGGCCAGCGCACGGGCCAGGTTCGGCGTCGCGGCGATCAATTGAGCCGTATACGGATGTTTTGGATTGGCGAAGACCTCGGCGGTCGGGCCGGCCTCGACGATTTCGCCCTTCCGCATGACCAGAACACGGTCGGTCAGGCCCCGCACCACGCTCATGTCGTGGGTCACGAACAGGTAGGCGACGCCCAGCTCGTCGGAGAGCTTGGCCAAAAGGTCCAGCACCTCGGCGCGGACCGTGACGTCCAGGGCCGAGACCGCCTCGTCCAGGGCGATGACGTCCGGCTCGACGATCAGGGCGCGGGCGATGGCGATGCGCTGGCGCTGGCCGCCGCTGAACTGGTGCGGATACCGATCGGCGGCCTCGGCGGGCAAGCCGACCTTGGCCAGAACGGCCTCGACCCTGGCGCGGCGCTCGGTGGCTGAGAGCTTGGTGTCAAGCAGGTGCAGCGGCTCGGCGACCAGCCGCTCGACCGTCCAGCGCGGATCCAGGCTGCCGTTCGGATCCTGGAAGACCAGCTGGATGGCCCGGCGGCTGCGGCGCGGAGCGCTAGGAGTGAAGGCCTCGCCAGCCAGCCGCACCTCGCCGCCCTGGACCGGATCCAGCGCCAGCAGGGCCCGCAGCAGGGTCGACTTGCCGCTGCCGGACTCGCCGACCAGGCCGACGATCTCGCCGGGGCGGATCTCCAGCGAGACACTGGGCAGCACGCGGACCGGGGCGCCAGCACGCAGGAAGCCGCGCTGCCCCGGATAGTCGCGGACGACCCCGAGCGCTTCCAGCACCGGGGCGGCCTCGGCGTCGGGCTTGCGGGTCCGCACCGGCATGCGCTCGGCATTGGCGGCCAGGGCGCGGGTGTAGGGATGGGTGAGGTTGGCGAACAGCGCGCCGGTCTCGCCCTGCTCGACGATCTCGCCGTCCTTCATCACCGCCACGCGGTCGGCGGCCTGGGCGACCAGGGCCAGGTCATGGCTGATCAGGATCAGCGCCGCGCCGTCCTCGCGCACCAGGCGCAGCAGCAGATCCAGGATCTGGGCCTGGGTGGTGACGTCCAGGGCGGTGGTCGGCTCGTCGGCGATCAGCAGGCGCGGGGAGAGCACGACGGCGATGGCGATGGCCACGCGTTGACGCTGGCCGCCCGAAAGCTCGTGTGGGTAGCGGGTCAGGGGGATGTCGGCCAGGCCCACGCGGTCCAGGGTCTTGCGGGCGGCGGCGTTGGCCTCGGCGCGCGAGGCCTTGCTGTGCAGGCGCACGACCTCGGCCACCTGGGCGCCGATGGTCATGACCGGGTTCAGAGCCGTCATCGGTTCCTGGAACACCATGCCGATGCGGTCACCGCGCAGTCGCGACAGCTCGCCATCTGACATGCCGATCAGGTCGCGGTCCCCGAGGCGGATGTGGCCGCTGAGCGTCGCGCCGCGCGGCGGCAGGCCCAGGATCGAGAGCGCTGTCATCGACTTGCCCGAGCCGGACTCGCCGACCACCCCCAGCACCTGGCCAGGCTCGAGGGTCATGGACAGACCCTTGAGGATCGGCTTGTCGCCGAGGGTGAGCTTGAGGTCGCGAATCTCCAGCATCTCAGCGCTCCTCATCCAGGCGCGGGTCGAGCCGGTCGCGCAGGCCGTCGCCCAGCAGGTTCAAACCGAGCACGGTGATGACGATGGCCAGGCCCGGGAAGATCGCCTGCAAGGGCGCGACGGCGACCAGGGTCTGGGCGTCGGCCAGCATCTTGCCCCAACTGGCGGCCGGCGGCTGGGCGCCGAGGCCCACATAGGACAGGCCGGCCTCGGCGATGACGCCCAGCGAGAACTGCAAGGTCGCCTGGATGATCAGTATGCTGAACAATCCGGGCGCGATGTGCTCGATCGAGATCCGCGTCGGCCCCTTGCCGGCCGCGCGGGCGGCCAGGACGTAGTCGCGGGCCCACAAGGATAGCGCCGATCCTCGGGTCAATCTCGCGAAGACCGGCACGTTGAACACCCCGATGGCGATCACGGCGTTGATCGCGCCCGGACCCAGGACGGCGGTGATCAGGATCGCCAGGATCAGGGCCGGGAAGGCGAAGACCACGTCCGAGGCGCGCATGACCAGCTCGTCGACCCAGCCCCGCCGGGCGGCGGCCAGCAGGCCCAGGGGCACGCCGACACCGGCGCCCAGCAGCACCGCCACCAGCGACACCGACAGGGCGTTGCGCGCGCCCAGCAGGATCATCGAGGCGACGTCGCGGCCGAAGTGGTCCAGGCCCAGCCAGTGGGCGGCGGTAGGGCCTTGCAGGCGGTGGTCGATGTCGAAGCTGGCGACGTCGTAGGGTGTCCAGACCAGCGACAGCAGGGCGGCCGCAATGAAGGCGATGCTGATGACGCCGCCGACGATCAGCGTGGGGGACAGGCGCGACCGGCTCATGATCCGCGCCTCCGCAGGCGGGGATCGACCAGCACATAGGCCACGTCGACCAGGAAGTTGGTGGCCACGACGGCGAAGACCAGCAGCATGACCACGCCCTGGACCACGATCAGGTCGCGCTGGGTGATGGCTTGCAACACGAGGCGCCCCAGGCCCGGCAGGAAGAAGACGTTCTCGATGATCACCCCGCCGGCCAGCAGGAAGGGGAACTGCAGGCCCAGAATGGTCAGCAGCGGGATCAGGGCGTTGGGCAGGCCGTGCCGCCACAGGGCTTGGCTGGCGGTCAGGCCCTTGGCGCGGGCGGTGCGCATGTAGTCCTCGGTCAGGGTGTCGATCAGGGCCGAGCGGGTGACGCGGGCGATGATCGCCGCTTGCGGCGCGGCCAGGGCCAGGGAGGGCAAGGCCAGGGCCTTCAGCGCGGGAACCAGGCCCGCCTCCCAGCCTGGGAAGCCGCCGGCCGAGACCCAGCGCAGGCCGATCGAGAACACCATGACCAGCAGCACCGCGAACCAGAAGTTGGGGATGGCCACGCCCACCTGGGTCAGGCCCATGACCGCCGTGTCGGTCGCCTTGCCCCGTCGCGCGGCGGCCAGGGCTCCGATCGGCGCGCCGATGATGATCGACAGGATCATGGCCAGCAGGGCCAGCGGCAGGGAGACGCCGATACGCTCGGCGACCAGGGCTGCGACCGGGGTCTGGTAGGTGTAGCTGACGCCCAGATCGCCGTGCAGCATGCCCAGCAGCCAAGCGAGATAGCGTTGAACCGCCGGACCTTCGAGGCCCATCTGCTGGCGCAGGTTCGCGACCGCTTCAGGGCTGGCGTTCAAGCCCAGCATGTAGGCGGCGGGATCGCCGGGCACGACCTGGATGATGGCGAAGACCACGACGCTGGCGGCCAGCAGGGTGGCGACCATCACCGCTGCTCGCCCGCCCAGCCACGCCGCGCCGAAGCGGGCGGCGAGGACTGCGAGTCCGGTTAAGACCGCCAGGACCAGGACGCCGCCGAAGATGGCGCCGGCCGGCGCGGTCTTGCCGATGGTGGTCGCTTCCGCCCCGCCGACCCCGTCGAACGAGGCCGCGTGCAGGTCGATCGTCTGGCTGGGCGAATTGACCCAGAAGTCCTTCAGTCGCGCGTCGAACACGCCCAGGCGCGGGAATTGGAACAGGAAGCCATTGACCGCGTCCTCGGCGATGCGCCGCTGGATCTGGCCCAGGATCGCCGTGCGCTGGCCCTCGTCGGTGGCGCCCTTCAGGGCCTCCATCAGCGCGTGGAAGGCGTCGCTGTGATAGCCGAAATAGTAGTCGGCCTTGTCGTAGATGGCGTAGTCCATCGGCTCGGCGTGGCTGACGATGGTCAGGTCGAAGGCGTGGCGGCCATAGACCTGGTCCAGCCACTGGGCCCATTCGATGTTCTCGATCTTCACCCGCACGCCGGCCTGGGCCAGCTGGGCGGCGACGATCTCGCCACTGCGGCGGGCGTAGTTGGGCGGCGGCAGTTTCAGGGTCAGGTCGAGGCCGTTCGAGTAGCCGGCTTCGGCGAGCAGCGCCTTGGCCTTGGCGACGTCGTGCGGGTAGAGCCCCGTGAGGTCCACGTAAGCGGCGTTTTGCGGCGGGAAGTGGCTGCCGATCGGCGCGCCATAGCCGTACATCGCCCCGTCGATGATCGCTCGGCGATCCAGGGCGTGCTGCAGCGCGCGGCGCACCCGCACGTCGGCCAGCGGGCCGGTGCGCTGGTTCATTGCCAGGATGACCTCGCCCTCGCTGGAGGCGGTGACCACCTTCAGGGCCGGATCGGCGCGCAGCTGGGCCAGGTTCTCCGGGGCCGGATAGTCGGGGAAGGCGTCGACCTCGTGCGTCTTGATCGCTGCATAGGCCGCCGCCGGATCGGCGATGAACTTGAAGCGCACCGCCTTCAGCTTGGCCGGCTGGCCCCAGTAGCTGTCGTTGCGGGTGAGGCTAACGGTGTCGCCGCGCCGCCAGCCGGCGAACTTGAACGGGCCTGTGCCGACCGGCGCGGTGGCCAGGCTGGCGGCCGACTTCGGCGAGACCATCACGGCGTCGCCCCAGGCCAGGGTGTAGAGCAGGTTGCTGTCCGCGCTCGTCAGATGCAGACGGACGGTGCGTGGGTCAACGACCTCGACCTGGCGGATGACGCTCAGCGCCTGTTTCTGGACGTTGGTCGAGGCCGGCGCGATGGCGCGCTCCAGGCTGAACTTGACGATGCCGGCGTCGAACGGCGCGCCGTCCTGGAACCTCACCCCGTCGCGCAGGTGGAAGACGTAGGTCAGGCCGTCGGGCGAGATCTCCCACCAGGTCGCCAGCAGCGGCTTGACCGTCCCTTGGGCGTCGAGTCGGACCAGGCCTTCGAACACCGTCGCGTAGACCACCTCGTCGGTGGCGACGGCCGCGCCGGAGGTCGGGTCGAGGTTTGGCGGCTCCAGCTGCAGGGCGACCGTGACGGCGTCCTTGGGCGCGGCCTGGGCGACCGGCGTGAAGGACAGCAGGCAGGCGGCGGCCAGGCCGAGAAGGGCGCGGAGATTCACGCGATGCGCGCCCGGGCCTTGGCGGCCTCGTCGGGCAGGGCCAAGCGGTCATAGACCTGCGCCAGGGCGCGGTTCAGGGGCGCGCCGTTCGGATCGAAGCCGCGCCGCAGCTCCAGGGTCTGCTGGGCTTCCGACAGGCGGTCGGCGCGGATCAGGGCGTCCAGGATCAACTGCTCGAAGAGATCGCGCTGGGCGTGGCTGCCGCCGATCTCGGCCAGGCGCGGCAGGGCAGCGCGCAGGCCACGCAGGGCCGCCGGATAGTCGCCGCGCGTGTGGGCCATCAAGCCCTCGGCGGCGGGCAGGGCCACCTCGCGCCAGGTCTCGCGGACATGGTCGGGGGCTTCCAGCGCCGCCTGGCGCACGGCGGCGAGCAGGGTCTCGGCCTGGGGGCGACCGGCGCGGGCCAGGCCGTACAGATACTGCAGGGTCAGGAACGGCTGGACCACGTCGTCGGCGCGGACGGCCAGGTGGTCGGCGAGATCGTTCCAGCGGTCGCCGACGTCCACGCCGGCCAGCTCCAGCCGGGCCAGCAGCGACACCGCCCCCACCTGGTCCTGGGAGTAATCCTTTTCCTGCGCCCAGCAGTGGCCGTCATAGGCGGCCAGCGCCTCTTCGAACCGGCCTTGGCTCAGATAGAACAGCGCCAGGTGCCACCACAGGTGGGTGTCCATGAACGAGTTCAGGCCCGTCCAGGTGTCGCGGACGCCTTCCAGGAAGGCCACGCCCTCGGCGATGCGGCCTTGGGTCAGCATCACATGGGCCAGGGCGTGCTGGGCCCAGGGCTCCTTGCGTTTCAGGGCCAGCGCGCGGCGGGCGGCGGCCTCGGCCTCGTCCAGCAGGTGGCACTGCTCGTAGGCGAAGGCCAGCATGCCGTGCAGCTGGGCGACGTCGCCGGCGGCGGGCAGGACGGCGCTGGCCGTGCGCAGCATGGCCGGGAAGTCACCGTGGTTGAAGTCGTGATAGTGCCGAAGCTTCAGCACCAAGAGGTCGCGGGGCCAGGCCGCCAGGATGGTGTCGGCGATCTCCAGGGCGCGCGGAATGTCGTCGGCCGACCAGGCGGCGACGAAGTCGACGAAGGCCTGCTCGCGCGGATTGCCGGTAGCGGCCTGGGCGCGGGCCAGGTACGGCGCTGCGCGTTCAGCGGCCTCGGGCGCTTCCAGCAGCAGCCACAGGGTCGCGGCATAGGCGTTCAGCAGCACGCTGTCCGGATGCGCTTCGGCAGCGCCGATCACCTCGGCGGCCCGGGTCTCGTAGCTGAGGAAGCCATCGACGAAATTGTCGATGGCCGCCAAAGCCGCGTCAGAGGTCGAGCTGACCGGGTTGCCGAGATAGTCGGTACGCATACGGGGTACTCTAGTGGACGTCGGCGGCTTCCAGGAAGGCGGCCGTGTCGTCGGCGGTGCGTTGCGGGATTTCGACCTGCGGCAGGTGGCCGACCTTGGGATAGAGGATCAGCTTGGCGCCCGGGATGGCTTCGGCGAACTTGTGGGCGGCGGCGACCTCGATCAGGGGATCGATCTCGCCCCACAGGATCAGGGTGGGGACCTTGATCGTCGCCAGCGTGTCCTTGGTCGCCTGGCTGTGCTTACCCGGCTGGATCGACATCAGGATGGCGCGGTGGCCGGGGGCGCGCTGCAGCTCGGCCCAGCGGGCGATGAAGGCGTCGGTGATCACAGCCGGATCGCCGACCTCGCCGCGCAGACCCGCACGGATCAGCGGGGTGTTGTCGATCGAGCGCAGGAAGGCCCGGCCCCACGAATATTTCAGCAGCTTGAAGGCCAGCGGCGGCTTCTTCAGCGTGGTCGCGGGCCAGCCGGCGGCGTCGACCAGCACGAGGCCGTTCAGGCGATCGGGATGGCGCACGGCGACCTGCCAGGCCACGCCGCCGCCCATCGAATTGCCGGCGATGGCGAACTTCGGGAGGTTCTCTTTCGCGGCCAGGGCGTCGATCAGGTCGGCGAAGCCGTCGGCCGAAGCGACATAGCCCGCCGGCGCGCGGGTCAGGCCGTGACCGGGCAGGTCGACAGTGATGATCCGGTAGCGGTCGGAGAGCCGCGCGACCCAGCCCTCCCACGAGAAGTGGCTGTCGCCAAAGCCGTGGACCAGGACCAGCACCGGGCCGTCGGCCTTGCCCTCGTCCTTGTAGTGCAGCCGCACCCCGCCGGGCAGGTCGGCATAGTGCGAGGCCTGGCTGGCGTACTTGGCCTCGAGCTTTTCGTACGGGATGTCGGGGCCGCGCAGCAGCAGCCAGCCGACAAAGCCGGCCAGCACGATCACGGCCAGGAGGCCGCCCAGGATCAGCAACAGGGTCTTCAACATGGGCGGTCTCCCTTAAGCGCGACTAGAAGCGATACTGGGCGCGAAGGCCATAGGTCGCCGGCTGACCGGGCGCGGCGATGTCGATCAGCGGCAGGAAGAAGTTCCGCGTCAGGTCGTACTTAGTGTTGAAGACGTTGCGCGCGAAGGCGGTCAGCGCCCACGGGCCCTGGGCCGGCGACAGGGTCACGCTGGCGTTGGCCAGCCAGTAGCTGTCGACGTCGTAGCGCGAGCCCAGCAGCAGGGGCTTGGTCTTGTCGTGGAAGGCGTAGTTGCCTTGCGCCTCGACCTCGAAGTCGCCGACCGCCCAGGTGTAGGAGATGTCGCCGTTATAGCTGAGCGGCGGGAAGCCGACCTTGGCCCCGGTGCGGTCGATGAAGACGGCGCGCTTGGCCGCGACGCTGGCGGGAATGTCCAGGTCGTTCAGGTACTTGTCGAACTTGCCGGTCTTGTAGCCCAGCGACTGGCCGATCCGCAGGGCGGAGACCGGACGCCAGGTCAGCTCCAGCTCGCCGCCATAGATGTGCGACTCCTGGGCGTTGACGATGGCCCCGATCGGGCCGTTGTTGATGTCGTAGATCGCCGACTGGATCTGCTGGTTCTTGTAATCGTAGTAGAACACCGAGCCGTTCAGCTGGACGGTGTTGGCCGCGAAGCTGGACTTGAAGCCCGCCTCATAGGCCCACAGGGTCTCGGGCTTGAAGCCGTCGACCGCCGCGGCGTCGCCGCGATTGTACGAGGTGAAGCCGCCGGACTTCGTGCCCTTGCTGATGCTGGCGTACAGCAGCACGTCGTCGGTCGGCTTGTATTCCATGGCCAGCTTGCCGGTCACCGACTTGTTCTTCAGTTCCTTGTCGTCGGTGGGGCTGAAGTTGGTCGGCGGCGCGCCGGGGGCGAAGACGCCGGCGGTGACGAAGTCGAACTGCTCGCGCTTTTCGTTCTCACCGCGCAGGCCGCCGATCACCTTCAGGCGGTCGCTGAGGGCGTATTCCAGCTGGCCGAACACCGAGGCCGAACGGACCTTCTGGCTGTAGGTCGTGCGGGTGTCGAACAGCAGCGACTGGTAGAAGTCCGAATAGAACGCCTCGTCGATGGTCTCACGCGAATAGTAGCCGCCGACCAGCCATTGCAGCGGGCCTTCGGTCTTCGACGAGGCGCGCAGTTCCTGCGAGAACACCTTGGCGTCGGTGTCGAAATAGGTGCCGGCATAGGCGTACTGCGAGGCGTCCCAGTCGTTGTATTCCTTGCGCTTCAGGCGCTCGACGCTGGTGATCGAGACGATGTCGACCGCGTCGGTCTCGCCGTGAGCGCGCAGCGAGGCGCCGTGGCTCTTGGTGTCGTGGAACGGCTTGGCGTTGGTCGCGATGCCGGTGAGCGTGGCGAAGGCGGACGAGCCGCCCCAGCCGGTGTTCTTGCGGCTGCCGTCGGCGGCGATGGCCGGCAGGCTGGCGTTGTAGGCGAGCGGGTTGAACAGATAGAGGCCCGTCGGCTCGGACTTGTCGTAGCCGGCATGGGCGCTGAGCAGGAAGTCGACCTTGTCGCTGGGCGTCCAGGCCAGCTGGCCGCGCACCGAGGTGGTGTCCTTGTCGCCCAGCTTTTCGCCGGTGGCGCGGTTCTTCTGCCAGGCGCCGCCCTGGTCGGTGACGAAGGCGAGGCGGCCGCTCAGCGTGTCGCTGATCGGGCCGGAGACGAAGCCCTCGGCCTTGAATTCCTCGTTGCTGTCGTATTCGGCGGTGACGCCGGCCGACAGGGTGTTGGTCGGGCGATTGGTGATGAAGTTGATCGCGCCGCCGGTGGTGTTGCGGCCGTACAGCGTGCCTTGCGGGCCGCGCAGCACTTCCACGCGGGCGATGTCGAACAGCAACCCTTGCGTCTGAGCCTGGATCGGATAGGCGACTTCATCGACGCTGACGCCGACGGTCGAGGAGTTGTTCGAGGCGTAGTCGTCGAAGCCGACGCCGCGCAGGCGGAAGCTGGGCTGGCCGCTGCCGAACTGCGGGGTGATCTCCAGGCTGGGTGTGGCGAACTGCAGCTGGTTGACCGTGTTGACGCCGCGCGCGGCCAACTGGTCGCCGGAGATCACCGACAGCGCGACACCAACGTCCTGGGCCGATTGTTCGCGGCGCTGGGCGGTGACGATCACCTGCTCCACCGCCGTGTCGTTGCTCGCTTGAGCCAGGGCGAGCCCTGCGAAGGAGACGCCGATGGCGCCGGCGGCGGTTCCGATAAGAAGACGCTTGATCACGACAGATCCCCGATTGTCGACGCCTGGGAGAAGCGCCGTTTTTTGTTCGTGCTTATAATTCCTAGTCATATGGTCGAGATTGAAACCGAGATTTCCTTCCCGTCCGGCAAGCTTCTCTAATCAGCGTTCAGGTGGGACGGAAAAATTCTGATTGGTCACGCAGTTTTATCCGGAAGGGCGGGGGATTGCGCAGCGGGCCGGCGGCGTGGATTTTCCTACTCAATAAGTAGGAATGTGGCATGCCCGACACCCATCAGACCCTCGACGCCTACTGGATGCCGTTCACGGCCAACCGCCAGTTCAAGGCCAATCCGCGTCTTTTGGTCAGCGCGGAAGGCATGCGCTACGTCAGCGCCGACGGCCGTCAGATCCTGGATGGGACCGCCGGCCTGTGGTGCGTCAACGCCGGCCACGGTCGTCGCGAGATCGCCGAGGCGGTCTCACGCCAGCTGCTGGAGCTGGACTACGCGCCGTCGTTCCAGATGGGCCATCCGGTGGCGTTCGAGTTCGCCAACGCGCTGGCCGAGATCGCGCCAGCGGGCCTCGACAGGATCTTCTTCGCCAACTCCGGCTCCGAGGCCGTCGACAGCGCGCTGAAGATCGCCATCGCCTATCAGCGGGCGATCGGCCAGGGCACGCGGACGCGCTTCATCGGTCGCGAGCGGGCCTATCACGGCGTCGGCTTCGGCGGGATTTCGGTGGGCGGGCTGGTCAACAACCGGCGGGCCTTCCCGACCCTGAACGGCGTCGACCACCTGCGCCACACCCACGACCTAGCGCGCAACGCCTTCTCGAGCGGTCAACCCGAGCACGGCGCCGAACTGGCCGACGACCTCGAGCGCCTGGTCGCCCTGCACGGCGCCGAGACGATCGCCGCCGTGATCGTCGAGCCGGTGGCCGGCTCGGCCGGCGTGCTGCCGCCACCCAAAGGCTACCTCGAACGCCTGCGGGCGATCGCCGACCGCCATGGCATCCTGCTGATCTTCGACGAGGTGATCACCGGCTTCGGGCGCCTGGGCGCGCCGTTCGCGACGGACGTCTTCGGCGTGACGCCCGACCTGATCACCGTGGCCAAGGGCGTCACCAACGGCGTCGTGCCGATGGGGGCAGTGCTGGCGAAACGCGAGATTCACGACGCCCTGATGACCGGACCCGAGCCGCAGATCGAGCTGTTCCACGGCTACACCTATTCCGGCCACCCGGTCGCCTGCGCGGCGGGCCTGGCGACGCTGGACATCTATCGCCGCGAAGGCCTGCTGACCCGTGTCGGTGAACTCGAGGCGGTGTGGGCCCAGGCGCTGCATGGCCTGAAGGACGTCCCGCACGTCATCGATATCCGCACCATCGGCCTGATGGGCGCGGTCGAGCTGACCCCACGCGAAGGCGCGCCCGGCGCGCGCGGCTACGACCTGCTGGTCGACGCCTTCGAGAGCGGCCTGCTGGTGCGGGTCACCGGCGACATCATCGCGCTGTCGCCGCCGCTGATCGCCGAGGCCAACCACATCGACGAACTAGTCACGAAGCTGCGGGTGGCGCTGACGCGGCTGGCCTAGAGCTCGCCGCCGATCCGCTCGACCTCGTCGGCCAGGGCGGCCAGGTCGAGGATCTTCAGGGTGCGGCCGCTCTGGCGGACGATGTTGAGGCTGGCCAGGCGGTTCAGTTCGCGGGTCACCGGCTCGCGCTGGCTGCCGACCAGCACGGCCAACTCGGCGTGGGTGGGGCAGGGATGGATCACCGCCTCGTTGGCGTCGCCGGCCTTTTCCGAGCCCATGCGCAAGAGCTCGATGTCGACTCGGCAGGCCACCGAGACGGCGGTCAGTTCGAACAGGCGATCGGTCAGGGCGCGAGTCAGGCTGGCCATGTCTTCCAGCAGGGCCCGCATGAAGCGCGGCGAGTCTTCGAACAGCCGCAGCACCAGCCGCTGGGGCAGGCGCACCATCCGCACGTCCTCGAGGGCGACGATGTTGACCGAGCGCGGCAGGCCGTCGATGGCGGCGATCTCGCCGAAATAGCCGCCGGGCGCGATACGCCGATAGCCGACCTCACGACCCGAGCGCGCATAGAGGTTGGCCAGCAAGCCACCCTCCAGCAGCAGGTAGATGCCGCCGTCCTCGTCGCGGCGCTGCACGATCATCTCGCCCTTGCCGTAGCGCAGGTGCTCGACCTGCGACCCCAGCGCCTCGATCTCCTCCCGGGTCATGTGGCGGAACAGCTTGTTGGCGCGATAGTCCTCGGGCGCGAACGCGGTCGACGCAAACGTTTGGGCGCGCGGGGATGATGGTGGAATCACGGTCATCGGGTACGGTCCTGCACACTCGTGCTGGGGGGCGGCGAATGGAAAATCGACAGCGTTACAAGGCCTTTATCAGCTATAGTCACCATGACCGCCAAGCTGCGGAATGGCTTCATCGCGCATTAGAGAGCTATCGCGCCCCGCCCAGGTTGTCGGCGAAAAGCGGCGCTAGTATCGCGGGTGGGCTTCGGCCGATTTTTCGCGATCGCGACGAGCTGAGCGCCGCCGCTGATCTTGGCGAGACGATCCGCGACGCCCTGGATCGCTCCGACGCCCTGATCGTCCTGTGCTCGCCGACGGCGGCGACCTCGCGCTGGGTCGACCAGGAGGTCGCCTACTTCCTGAAGGATCGCGGGCCGAGCGCGGTGCTCTGCGTGATCACCCCGGCGACGCCCGACGCGGCGTCTCTGGGAGACATCATGCCGCCGGCCCTGCGCGCGGCCCTGCCCGAGGGCGTCGAGCCCCTGGCCGTTGACCTGCGCCGCGACGCCGACGGCAAGCGCCTGGCTCGCTTGAAAATCGCCGCCCGCCTGCTGGGCGTCAGCCTGGACCAGCTGGTCCAGCGCGACGCCCGCCGCCGCCTGCGGGTGATGGCCGCCTTCACGACCCTGGCCGCCGTCGTCACGGTGGGCATGGGCGCCATGACCGTCGCCACCCTCAAGTCCCGCCAGATCGCCCGCGAGCAGCGCGACGAGACCGAGGCCCTGGTCGCCTACATGCTGGGCGACCTGCGCCAGCAGCTGGAGCCCGTCGGGCGCCTGGACGTGCTGGACGGGGTCAGCGCCAGGGTGCTGGCCTATTACGCCAAGGCCAAGACCGACCGGCTGGACGACAAGGCCCTGGCCCAGCGCGCCAAGGCCCAGACCCTGCTGGGCACGATCCGTGAGCAGCGCGGCGACCTCGCCGGCGCTCAAGACGCTTTTGGCCAGGCGGCGGCGACCACCCACGCCCTGGTCGAGCGCGACCCGAACAACGGCGAGCGCATCTTCGACGAGGCCCAGAACGTCTTCTGGCTGGCCTACATGCAATGGCGGCGCGGCGACATGGCCAGCGCCGAGCGCGGCATGAGGCGGTACGATGAACTGGCCCGCAAGCTGGTTGCGATCGATCCCAAGCGCGCCGACTGGCGGGTCGAGGTCGCTTACGCCAACAACAACCTCGGCACTCTGTTCTTCGAGCAGGGCCGACCGGACGAGGCCTTGGCGGCGTTTCAGCGCTCGCTCGTGGTGAACGAGGCTGAACGCGCCCGCGAGCCGCGCAACAAGGCGCGGATCATGGACACGGCCAACACCCGCGCCTGGATCGCCGACACCCTGCTCAAGCAGGGGCGCGTGCGGGCGGCCCTTGTCGAGCGCGAGGCCTCAGCGAAGCTGCTGGCCCAAGCGGCCGCCAACGATCCGAACGACAAGCGCCTGGCGATCCAGAGCGTCGGCTCGGCCCAGGCCCTGGCGCGCCTGGAGTTGGACCTCGGGCGCATCGCCGCCGCCCGCGCCCATTCCGCTGAGGGCGCGCGCAGGCTGCGCGAGCTAGTGGCGCTGGATCCGACCAATGCGCGGTGGGGCGAGTACCAGCTGGTCGCCCAGCTGGACGAGGTGGACATGGCCTGTTGGTCGGGTGATCTGGGCGGCGCACGCGCGTCCCACGCCGCCGCGACCGCCATGCTGGCCAAGTTGCGCACTGCCGCCGCCGAGACATGGCGCAGCGACCTGGACGGTCGACTGGACCAGCAGGCGATCGTGCTGGCGCGGCGCGTTGGAGACGCGTCCAAGGCGCGCGCCCTGGCTGTCACCATGCTCGAGCGCCTGCGGGCGCTGCCGGCGGTCGGGGGGAACGAAGCGGATCGTTCCTGGTATCTCGGCTTCGCGCAACTGGAGGCGGGGCTGCCGGCTGATGCGGTCGCGACCCTTGCCGCGCGTCGCCAATCCCTCTCGCCGAGCGGTCGTGACATCCTCGCCCGGGCCTATCTGGCGACCGGCAAACGCGACAACGCCGAGGCCATCGTTCGCGCCTTGAAGAAAGAGAGTTACGCACACCCAAGCTTTCTTGCCTTTTGGCAGGATTCCCCCGTAGGTGGAATCTTCGGTCGGGAGGCTATTAAATGACGGAACCTACACCCTCTAAAGTTGTCGAGCTGGTCATCGGTCTGGATACCAACTTCAACTTCATGAACTTTCTGCACCCGGAACGGCCCACGCGGCTGTCGCTGGATTTGACCGAGCGCTGCGAGCTGGTGTTCACGCTCAGCGATCAATTGATCAACGCCGGCTGGATGTTCCAAAGCCGGCCGATCGAGTTTGATCGCGACTACGGCGTCAACTTCTCGAGCTATGTCTGGGTGCCCTATTCCATCGACGGCGGCGATCCCTGCCGTCGTGCGCGGTTCAAGGTCATCTACGAAGACGCGCGCATGGGCGAATACACCTACAGCCTGTTCATGCAGGACGGCCACGGCCAGAAGATCGACCTGGATCCGGACATCTCGAACGGCACGGGTCGCGTTCCCTGATCTCGCACGCGGTGTTCGACCAGGCCAGGATCGCCGCGCTGATCCAGCGTGGCGAGATCCTGGCCGCCTACGACATCGCTCGCGCCGCCCTCGAGGTGGGCGAGATCTCGCGTGACGTCGCCTATGCCGCCGTGCTGTGCCTGGCGCGGTCGGGGGCCATCGACTTCGCGCGATCCGAATATGTCCGCCTGGGCCTGGACCAGGCGGACGACTCGGACGCCGTGGCCTTGGGCGCGCGGCTCCTGAAGGACGTGGCCCTGGCCGCGCGCGGTCCGCGCCGCGCCGCCTTCGCCCGCGCCTCGATTCGCCGCTACGAGGCCCTGTTCCAGCGGTTCGGCGGCCTGTACGGCGCGATCAACGCCGCGACCATGACCCTGATGGCCGGCGATCCCGAGGGCGCCCGCATGCGCGCCGCCGCGGCGCTGGAGATCCCGCCGCCGCCCGGCCTGACCGGCGAGGCCGCCTATTACGAAGCCGCCAGCCGGGCCGAGGCCCGCTTTCTCACCGGCGATCTGACCGCCGCGCGCGAGACCCTGGCCGCCGCCCTGGCCCACGCGCCCCAGGCCTATGCCGCCCACGCCTCGACCCTGCGCCAGCTGGACATGCTGTGCCGCGAGACGGGCGTCGACCCGGCCTGGCTGGCCCCGTTCCGCCCGCCCGTCTGCGCCCACTTCACCGGCCACATCCTGGGGCCCGCCAATGGCGGGGCGCTGTCGGACTGCGCCCTGCGTCGCCAGGTCGACCAGCTGCTGAAGGACCAGCGCGTCGGCTTCGGTTACGGTAGTCTGGCGGCCGGCGCCGACATCGTCTTCGCCGAGGCCCTGCTGGCGGCGGGGGCCGAGCTGCACGTGGTGCTGCCGGTCGGCCGCCAGGCGTTCATCGACGTCTCGGTGGCCCCGTTCGGCGTCGAATGGATCGACCGGTTCGAGCAGTGCATGCGGCAGGCGACCTCGATCCGCTACGCCTCGCACGACCCCTATCTGGGGGACGAGCAGGTCTTCGCCTATTCCAGCCAGTTCGCCATGGGCTGTGCGGTGCTGCGCGCCCAGACCCTGTCGACCGAGGCGATCCAGCTGGCGGTCTGGGATGGCCACGAGACCGGCGGCCCGGCCGGCGTCGCCTACGACCTCAACTACTGGGCGCGCAGTGGCCGCCGCCGCGCGGTGGTGTCGATCGAGCGCCCACCGCCGGTCCGTCGTCCGCCTGACCGTTCGGGCGAGCCGCCCAAGCGGGCCATGAAGGCGATGCTGTTCGCCGACGTCCAGGGCTTCGGGGCCCTGCGCGACGATCAGATCCCGGCCTTCATCGAGACGGTGATGGGCCGGATGGCCAAAGCGGTCGAATGGCTGGCCGCCCCGCCGAGCCATGTCGAGACCTGGGGCGACGGCCTGTTCCTGGTCTTCGACCGCCCTATCGACGCGGCCCTGGCGGCCCTGGCCCTGCTGGAGGGCCACAAGTCGCTGGACCTGAAGGCCCTGGGTCTGCCCCGGAGTCTGGGCCTGCGGGTCGCTGGGCACTACGGGCCGGTGCACCTGCGCCGTCATCCGCTGACCCACGCCCCGGCGGTGATCGGCACCCACGTCGTCGTCGCCGCCCGCATCGAGCCCGACGTCGCCCCCGGCTCGGCCGGCGTCAGTGAGGCCCTGGCCGGGGCGTTGGCCACCTTCCACGGCGACGCCGTCGCCTGCGGCTATGTCGGCCGCACCCAGGGGCGCAAGGGCTTCCCGGCGACCCCGATCTTCAGCCTGACCCGCGCTCCGTAGACGGTCGAAACACCCTCAAGGTGTGGCGGCAATCGATTGCTCGCCCAGCAGGTTTTACCGATCGCGGGTATGCGATCTGCGTCCGGTGTGCAGATCGGCACATCTGAAATCGCAATTTTTTTCCATGGTCCAGCTGTCGACCGCGACGAGCGACGACGGGGGTGGTTGAGCACCGCCCCGGTCCAAGCCCGCCGCCGGCCGCGTGAACCGACTAAGGGGCCCGGCCACCCGCCGGCCGGGCCCTTCTTTTCGAAACACCATTCCTCAGGTCGCGCATGCGGCCCCCGCCAAGCCAAAGGAGCCGACCATGCTTCTCGACAAGTCCTTCTCTTCCGACGCTTCGAACGCCGTCCTCAACGCCGCTCCGCCGGCCGACGACGCCGCCGCCCGCCTGCTGCGCCACGTTCTGAAGGTCTGGGCTCGCGAGCAGGGCGTGAAGGAAGCCGACGTGCCCTCGTTCATCGACGGCGTCTTCCACTACGCCACGGCCAGCATCCTGGACGGCCGCTACGGACGAACCGGTGCGTAGTCTTCGGCTCTTCGCCGATCGCGGGGGCGATTGCGCCCGGGCGCGGAGCGCGGTCGCCGGCGCGGAGGCCCTGCCTCAGCCGGCGCCGGCTTCGGTCGAACCGCTACTGGCGCTGGAGACCGAGGCCTGGCGCCTGCTGTGCCTGATGGCGGCCGAGGGCCGCCGTCGCGCCGCCCCCGCCGTCGACATCGCGCGGGTCACCTGGTTCGCCGACCCCTCGCTGTTGAACGCCTGGACCGACTTCGCCGGGGCCGCGCAGGCCTGGGACGACGACGTGCGCGGCAAGGCCCGCACCCTGGCCGAGGACATCGTCAGCTACGCCAAGGACACGCCCGAACTCTATCGCCGCCTGGCCGCTCTGCTGGCCCCGCTGAAGGCGCGGGCCCCGTCGCTGGAAGAGGCCAAGGCCTGCCAGGCGATCCTGGACACCCTGGGCCGCGCCGCCGACGAGCGCGCCCGGCGTGCGTTCGCCTTGGGCGACGCCGTCGCGCCATTGGCCAAGGCCGCCACCCGCCTGGGCGCCGTATTCACCGGTCGTGAGCGCAATCCGCCCGTCCGCATCGTCCTGCCCCACGTGCCGGGCCTGTGCCTGGCCTATGACGACCATGGCGAGGCCTGCGCCAGCGACATGGCGATCTTCGACAAGCGCCAGTTCTGGGTGCTCGAGCCCAGCGCCGAGGCCTATGTCCTGGTCAGCGCCGCCGACCCCAGCCTTGTCCTGATCGTCGACCAGGACGAAGAGCTGATCCCGCTGACCCGCACGCCGCCGCCGTTCACCTTCGCCGACCGGGGACCCCGGCCGCGCGTGGCGCGTCGCGAGGCGACGGTGGTCGAGGCCTCCCGTTTCCTGGTCTCGGTGTCGCCGGACCTCTATCTGCAGAACGTCAGCTACCAGACCCTGGCCCTGGAGTGCCCGGGCGAAGGTGGCTGGCGGCATGGCGCGCCGGTGGTCACCCGCCTGAAGCGCGGGGGCTCGACCCAGCGCTGGGCGTTCGAGCCGCCGCTGCGCTCACGCCAGGAACTGATCTTTCACGACGTGATCGGTCCGGCTGCGACCCACGGCCTGGAGGTCGGCGGCCTGTCGCGGCTGTCCGACGACTGGGCCGCCATTGCCGAGGACCTGCGGGCGGGCGCGGGCCAGGTGCTGCGCTGCGCCGAGCGCGACCAGCCGTTCGCGGCCAGCGGCTCGGTGATCGACGTGCTGGAAAGCTGGCGCCGCCTGGCCGCCGAGGCGCGCAACGCCTCGACCGACCTGTCCGAGTAGGAGGAGAGACTGATGCTGGAAGACATCCTCTCGGTCCTGCTCGCCGGCTCGGCCTGGACCGTGGCGCTGAAGCTGGCCGCCATCGTGGCCGGCTTCGTGTTGGGCGTTCGCCTGCTGGCCGGCGGCGGTCGCACGGCCGACGATCGCGACCGCACGGTGCTGGACGCCGTGCGTCGTCGTCGCCCGAACTAGGCGGCTACTTCTTCTTCTGGGTCTTCTGGGCCGCCAGCTCCTCCGGCGTCAGCTTGCGCACGTCGGTCACCGGATAGCGCTGCCGGCCGGTCGCGTCCGGCACGATGATCTCGGCGTCATAACCCGAGCACACCCAGGACCGCCCACGCGAATAGATGCCGATGCGCAGCGACCAGTCGATATCGGGCGACGGCGAGAACAGCGTCAGGCGATAGACGTTTCGGGGCGTGATGGTGACGTCCACCGTGCGGTCGTCGACGACGGTGAAGCCGTTGACGTCGTCGGGCCGGAAGCAAGAGCGCTCCGGTCGTTCCTTCTTGGCGTCGGCGGCGAGGACGGGGCCGGCGGACAGCAGCGCCGCCAGCACGACGGACCCGATCAGGATACGCATGATCAAACACTCCTAACGGCGCCCGCTCGCCACCCTCGCGCGCAAGCGTGGCCGGCTCAAGGCTCATGTGTTTCAGGCGTCCAACGTTTCGCCGACCAGGGTCGTTGCCCGCATCGACGGGCGCTGCTCGAACGCATCCAGCCAGGCGGCCAGGAGAGGATAGGCGCGCAGGTCGTGGATCTCGCGGAAGGCGATCCAGCTCAGCGCCGTGGCGATGGCGATCTCCGCCAGGCCGGGCGTGTTGGCGGGTTCGAACCGGGCCTCTAGATAGGCGCAGCCCGCCGCGACCTTGGCCAGATATCCCTCGCCCAGGGGCGGGTAGCGCAGATGTTCGGGCCGGCGGGTGGTCTCCCAGCGCACCAGGATGCCGGCCTCAGAGATTCCGTCGGCCACCGCCTGCCAGCGCAGGGCGGCGATGGGGTTCACCGGGATCAACGGCGCGCGATCGTGCAGAGCGTCCAGATATTGGCAGATCACGCTGGAATCGAAGATCGCCTCGCCGTCGTCGGTGATCAGCACCGGCACCTTGCCCAGCGGGTTGAGGGCGAAAACCTCGTCGTTGCGCAGGGTGGGGCTGGTCTCGTGGTGGATGACCTCGATGCGGTCGGCCAGCCCGGCCTCGTGAGCGAAGACCAGGGCCTTGCGGGCGAACGGCGAGTGGGTCTGGTAGAGCAGCTTCACGCGAGCGGTCCTTCGGTCAGGATGATCAGGGGTCTTGTGTCGGGCGTGTCGGCCAGCAGGGCCGCCAAGCCGGCCGCGCCGGAGGGCGTGGTGGGCAGGCCGGCGAAGGCCAGGTGGTCGGCGGCGATGCACGCGGCTTCATCGCTGACGGTGGCGAACTCGACGTCACAGCGCGCCAGCACCGCATGGGCCAGGACCGACGGCGCCTTGCAGTCCAGGCGGCCCATCACCGAGTCCGGCCCCTCGACCCGCACCGGCCGGCCCGCTGTCGCACTGATGGCGAGGCACGGCGCGGCGTCGGGTTCGACGATGACGATGCGCGGCTGGACCCGCCAGTTGGCGCGGATCATGTGGGCCATGGCGGCGGCCAGGCCGCCGACGCCGGCCTGCAGATAGACATCGGTCGGCCAGCGGCCCGAGACCTCGAACACCGCCCGCAGCTCCTCGGCGATCAGCGTGTAGCCCTCCATGACCAGGGCCGGCGGGCGGTCATCGAGCCTGTCGGCGGTGTCGGACAGCAGGATCGCGCCAGTCGCCGCCGCGTCGGCTTGGGCCTCCAGCAGCAGCTCATCGTAGCGGGCGTCGCTGATCACCGCCCCGGCTCCGGCCAGTTGAAGGCGGGCGACGAACGGCGCGGGCGTCGAGCGTGAGAGATGGATCCGCGCCTTGGCCCCCAGCAGCCGCGCGCCGGTCGCGACCGCGTAGCCGTGGTTGCCGGCGCTGGCGCAGACGAAGGTCGGGACGTCGTCCTGCTCGGCCAGCAGGGTCGCGACCGCATGGATGCCGCCGACCGCCTTGAAGGCCCCCAGGCCCATGCGGTCGCGCTCGTCCTTGATCAGGATGGTCGGGCCCCCCGCCTGGGTCAGGGTGCGCAGCGGCGTGGCGGCGAAACCGGGCAGGGCGGCCAAGGTGCGCAGCGGGGCGCCGGGGTCGGGGTTGAACGTCATGCCGTAAGGCTAGCGAAAAGTGCTGCGCTGTTTGTCTCGCTGATCGGTGTTCGTTCGGCTAAGTTTCCCGAAATTGCTCGTCAGGGTGAAAGAAATCGATCATGGCCGCCGAGGCGCTGGATGAGGCCGACCGGATCCTGCTGGATCAGCTGCAGACCGACGCCACCCAGGGCATCGACGCCCTGGCTCACGCGTGCGGCCTGTCGGTGGCCTCGGTGCAGCGGCGGCTGAAGCGTCTGCGGTCCAGCGGCGTGATCGCCCGTGAGGTCGCCCAGGTGGAGCCCGCGGCGGTGGGCCTGCCGATGACCTTCGTGATCATGGTCGAGCTGGAGCGCGAGCGCCGCGAGCAGTTGGCCGATTTCCGCAGCCGTGTCCGCGACGAGCCGCAGGTGCAGCAGGCCTATTACGTCACCGGCGAGAGCGACTTTGCTTTGGTCTGCGTGGCCAGGGACATGGCCGACTTCGAGGCCCTGACCCACCGATTGTTCTTCGAGAACGGCAATGTCCGCCGCTTCCGCACCTCGGTGGTGATGGAGCGGACCAAGGTCGGGCTCACCGTGCCGGTTTAGCCACCCTCAGGATGGCCATGCCGACCAGGGCGGAGGCCAGCGAGCCGGCCAGCACCCCGATCTTGGTCTCGTCGATCAGGTGCGGGTCCTTGAAGGCCAGGGCGCCGATGAACAGGCTCATGGTGAAGCCGATCCCGCACAGGGCCGCGACACCGTAAAGCTGGCCGACGCTGGCCCCGCGCGGCAGCCGCGCCCAGCCCAGCTTGATCAGGCCGAAGGCCACGCCGAACACGCCGACCTGCTTGCCGACGAACAGGCCCAGCGCCACGCCCAGCGGCACGGGATCCAGCAGGGCGGCGAGGCCGACACCGGCGAAGGACAGCCCGGCATTGGCGAAGCCGAAGATCGGGGTGACCACGAAGGCGACCGGCTTGTGCAGGGCATGCTCCAACCGGTGCAGCGGCGAGTGGTCGTCACTCCGCAGCGGGATGGTCAGGGCCAGGGCGACGCCGGCCAGGGTGGCGTGGATCCCAGACTTCAGCACCAGGAACCACAGCACCGCGCCCAACAGCAGGTAGGGCCACAGCTTCAGGACCTTCAGCCGGTTCAAGGCGACCAGGATCAGCAGCACGCCGCCCGCCGCGGCCAGATACAGCAGATGCAGCTGGGCGGTGTAGAACAGGGCGATGATCACGATGGCCGCCAGGTCGTCCATGATGGCGATGGCGGTCAGGAAAACCTTCAAGCTGGTCGGCACGCGCGGTCCCAGCAGGGCCAACACGCCCAGCGCGAAGGCGATGTCGGTGGCCGACGGGATCGCCCAGCCGGCGATGCTGGCCGGGTGTCCGGCATTGAAGGCCAGGTAGATCGCCGCCGGTAGCGCCACGCCGCCCAGGGCCGCCGCGCCGGGCAGGATCACGTCGGCGGGACGCGACAGCTGGCCGTCCAGGACCTCGCGCTTGATCTCCAGCCCGACCAGCAGGAAAAACAGCGCCATCAGGCCGTCATTGATCCAGTGATGGGCGCTCAAGGGGCCCAGATAGATGTGCAGCGCGCCGAAATAGGCTGGCGCCAGGGGCGAATTGGCGACGACCAGGGCCAGGGCCGCAGCGGCCATCAGCACATAGCCGCCGGCCGCCTCGTCCTTGAGGAAGGTGCTGAGGGCGCGGCGGGCGCGCAGGCTGATCGATCGTAACGCCATACTAGAGCGACCTCAGGAAACGATTGGCGAAGAACAGGCCCACCAGACCAAGACCGCAGGCGACATAGGCCCCGCTCGCCAGGAACTGGCCCCATTCGATGTCCAGCTTGGCGAACGATTTCACCAGCAACAGCGAGATGCTGCCGATATAGCCGAACGAGTCGGCGACATAGATCAAAAAGCCCGCCGTCCCCACCTTGCCGGTGGCGGCGATCATCCGGTCGAACAGCATGGCGTTGAACGGGGTGTAGCCCATGTAGAGCCCCGCGCCCGCCAGGATCATCCACCAGACCGGCGGCAGCACGTGCAGCTGATAGGCCAGGGTCGAAGCCCCGAGCAGCACAAAGCCCAGGGCCACGAAGCCGATGTTGAACGACACCGCGCGGCGGTTGTCCTTGACCCCCATCAGGGCGGCCAGGCCCACCAGCACGATCGCCGCCACCGGCAGCTCCGACAGGGTGAAGATCGAGGCGGCGTTCTTGAAGCCCAGCTCGGCCCAGATCTCGGCCGAGAAGTTGTCGCGGAAGTCGCGCAGGGCGGTCAGGATCACATAGACGGCGATCAGCAGGATCAGGGCCGGGGCGTGGGCGGCGAACAGGGCGATGCGGTCCTGCCGGCTCATCGGCGCGCGGCGCACGCGCTCGGCCTCGTCGGCGGCGTTGGGCGGCGGCAGCTGGGCCAGGGCGACGACGGCGACCAGCATCAGCGGCGCGAACACCAGGCCCGAGATGGCCGGCATCCACTTCTCGTCGACATTCGAGAGCAGCAGCATCTTGCCGACCGACTTGGCCACGCCGGATGAGAGGATGAAGCTGGCGCACAGCATGGCCCCCAGCACCTCGGTCAGGCGGCGGCCCTCGAGGAAGCCGAACACCAGGCCCCAGATCATCCCGAGACAAAGCCCGTTCAGATACATGGCCATCGGCCCAATCACCGTCGGCAGGGTCCCGAACAGCAGCAGCGACATCTGCGCTCCGAAGATCAGGGTCAGGATGCCCATGGCCCGCTTGCTGGGCTGCATCTCGGAGATCACCTTGACCCCGATGAACTTGGCCGTGGCGTAGCCGGCGACCTGGGCGATGACGAGGGCGATCTTGAAGTCGAAGGCGAACGGCCAGCCCTCGGGATGGCTGAAGGCGGCGGCCGTGAACGGCTTGCGATAGCCGAACATGGCGAAATAGACGGCGAAGGACGACAGGCCGCCGTAGAGGGCGAACAGCCAAGGCGGGGCGGTGGTCAGAAAGCGGGTCACAGCGCCCTGTCTGGCGTGTTCGTCCATGCGCGATCCCCTTACCAGCCCTCAGCTAGCCCGCTTCGTTCGTCGGGGGCAACTTCAGGCGGCCTGGGCGCCGCCCAGGACCACGTTCCAGAGCCGTTCGCGGTCGATCGGCTTGGCCAGGTGGGCGTCGGCGCCCGCGGCCAGGGCGGCCAGCTGGTGCTCGGGACCGACATTGGCGGTCAGCATGACGATCGGCGTGCGCCCCTCGCCCCGCTTGGCCTCGATGTCGCGAAAGCGCCGGGTGGCGGCCAGGCCGTCGACGCGCGGCATCTGCATGTCCATCAGAACCAGGTCGAAGCGGTCGCCCTCGAAGGCGTCGATGCCCTCCTGGCCGTCGCAGGCCATGATCAGCTCGACGCCCAGCGGGGCCAAGAGCAGCTCGACGACGGCGCGGTTGACCTCGTGGTCCTCGACCAGCAGCACGCGGGCCGGGCGCTCCGTCGGCGCATTGGCGGCGACCGGCGCGGCGGTGGTCGCCACCCGCAGCGGCACGGTGAAGCGGAACAGGCTGCCGGCGCCGCGTCTGGAGTGCGCTTCCAGCGTCCCGCCCAGCATCTCGACGATCGCCTTGCAGATCGGCAACCCCAGGCCCCCGCCGCCATAGCGCCGCGACAGCGAGCCGTCGGCCTGGGTGAAGGGCTCCAGCAGCTTGGGCAGCAGGGCCTCGTCGAAGCCGACGCCGGTGTCGCGCACCTCGACCGTCAGGCTGCGGGTCGCGGCCGAGGCGGTGGGCAGGGTGGCGATCGAGACCACGACCTCGCCGGCCTCGGTGAACTTGACGGCGTTGGCGGCCAGGTTGCCGACCACCTGGGCCAGGCGGGCCGGATCGCCCTCGAAGCGGCCCTCGGTCTGGGCGTTGAGGTCCAGGCGCAGGGCCAGGCCCTTGTCCTCGGCGCGGGCCCGCAGCGGGGCGATGGCCTCCTCGATGGTCTGGACCAGGTCGAAGGCGGCCAGTTCCAGCTTCAGGTCGCCGGCGTCCAGGCTGGCGACATCCAGAATGTCGGACATCAGCCGCTCGACGTCGCGGCCCGAGGCGCGGATCAGGTCGACCATCCGCCGCTGCTCGGGCGCGAGGGCAGTCTGGGACAGGGCGCTGCTGGCCCCGATCACGCCGTTCAGGGGCGTGCGGATCTCGTGGCTGACATTGGCCAGGAACACCGACTTGGCGCGGTCGGCGGCGGCGGCGTCCTGCTCCAGCTGGGCGCGCTCCAGCTGGCTCTCGCGGAAGGCCAGGACGGTCTCGGCGATGCGGCCGAACTCGTTGCGCTGGTCCAGGTGCGGGACTTCGACGGTCAGGTCGCCGGCGATCAACCGCGACATGGCCGCGATCAGCCCGTCGATCCGGCGGGTGATGCCGCGGTGGATGGCGAACGCCAGGGCCAGGGCGCCGCCGACCGAGATCGCCACGATCAGCAGGCTGACCCCGAAGCGGATGATCAGCAGGTCCAGCTCCTGCTTGACCGAGGCGTGCAGCTGGCGGGCGCTGGCGTCCCAGGCGGCGATGGCCGCGGTGTGCAGGCGATCCAGGTCCGGCGCGGCGCCCGCCGCCACGGCCTCGCGTTGCGACAGGGCGGCGGCCCGCGCCAGGTTCAGCTCGGTGCGGCGCGTCTCCAGCACGGCGCGGACATTGGGATCGTGGTGGTTCAGCGCGGCCTTGGCCAGCGACTGGTCCAGGATCTCGGCCTGGGCGTTCAGCCGCTCATAGGCCGAGAACACCCGCTGGCGGCGGCCGGTCATCTCGTCGGGCAGGGCGGCGACCTGGCCCAGGCGATGGATCGCGGTCCACAGGTTGGGCAGACCGACGGTGGCCGTGTCACCCAGATAGAAGCGGGCCAGATCGCGATCCAGGGTCAGGTTCGAGGCGTCGGCGATGGCGCTGATCAGCACCGCGCCGGACTCGGGCCGGTTGTCGGGCTGGGCGACGGCGAAGGCGTGCAGCGGGACCTCGACGCCCAGGTCCTGGGCGGCGTCCTCCAGGGCGCGGGTGTCGGGGCGTGTCGCGGCGACCACGCTGGGCCAGGTGTCGCGCAGCAGCACCGCGCCGCGGACCTCGCGCTCGGTGAAGGCGATGTCGCGCAGGGCGTAGACCGTCAGGGTCGACAGCAGGATGGCCAGCGGGACCAGGAACAGCACCGTCAGCAGGCTCAGGCGTTGGGCCAGAGTGGTGGCGCCGTCGAAGCGCTTGAGTGGGCCGAGCTGCACGGGGTCTTCACACTCCGGGCCACCCTCGACCCCGCCCCCCGGCAGGCGTCTGTGCGACCGCACGCGCATATGAGGGCGGATCGCGGCGACGGGCAAGCGGCGCCGTGGAGTGGTCTGTGCTCAAACAAAAACGCCCCTCGCTAGGCGGGGGGCGTCTTCGTGTTTCGAGGCTAGAAAGACCCGCTTAGGCGGCCTTGACCAGCGACTTGGTCAGGATGCCGATGGCGGCTTCGCGGTCGATGCGCTCGATGGCGGCGACTTCGCGAGCCATGCGGTCCAGGGCCGATTCATACAGCTGGCGTTCCGAGTAGGACTGTTCCGGCTGGTTCTCGGCGCGGTGCAGGTCGCGGACCACTTCGGCGATCGAGATCAGGTCGCCCGAGTTGATCTTGGCTTCGTATTCCTGGGCGCGACGCGACCACATGGTGCGCTTTACGCGGGCGCGGCCCTTCAGGGTGGTCAGGGCCTGAGAAACGGTGCCGCCTTCGGCCAGCGGACGCAAGCCGGCCGTTTTGGCCTTCTTGGTCGGGACGCGCAGCGTCATTTTTTCATGGTCGAAGGTGATGACGTAGACTTCGAGCGACATACCGGCCACTTCCTGGGTCTCGACCGCCTGAATGGTGCCCACGCCGTGCGCGGGATAAACGACGTGATCGCCGACCGAGAATTCCAGACCAGTCTTGCTCATGTTCGTCCTCATGTATGCGGGTCCTCGGGACCCGAACGCCGTAACCCATCCCAAATCAAAAACGACAGGTTCTTGCTCCGCGGAATGTGATGCGCGGGGCCAGGCCTGTCAGGATTTGGAATAGATCTCTAAGACACCCTTCGCCTTCGATCGGGCGAGCCGGTTCAAAATGGTTTCTTGAAACGGCTTCTTCGACAAGACGGACGGTCGCGAATAGCCGCAGCCGTCACGTCGAGGGCGACAATAGCATAAAATTCAGCCCTATGAAAGGGTTGCGTCCCGGCATGCGGGACGAACCGTCAAGCTTTCGCGGCCTGACGTCTTTTCAAGCTTGAGAAATCGCAGGCCCGCTTAGGAGCCCTTGCCCGGCTTTTCGCTGAAGTACTTCTCGAACTTGCCGGTCTCGCGCTCGAACGCCTCGCGGTCGGCGGGCGGCTCGCCCTTCACCGTGATGTTCGGCCAGACCTTGGCGTAGTCGGCGTTGATGCGCAGCCACTTGCCGTCCGCCTCGTCCTCGGTGTCGGGCTTGATGGCGTCGATCGGGCACTCCGGCTCGCAGACGCCGCAATCGATGCATTCGTCGGGATTGATGACGAGGAAGTTCTCGCCTTCGTAGAAGCAATCGACCGGGCACACCTCCACGCAGTCCATGAACTTGCAGCGGACGCAGGCGTCGGTGACGATGTAGGTCATCGAAAACTCGGATGAGGTCGGACGGAGTTAGGCG
Source organism: Caulobacter sp. GW821-FHT11E11 (assembly GCF_058808315.1). NCBI lineage: Bacteria > Pseudomonadati > Pseudomonadota > Alphaproteobacteria > Caulobacterales > Caulobacteraceae > Caulobacter > Caulobacter sp. GW821-FHT11E11. The sequence goes on along the minus strand of NZ_JBXARO010000004.1, from coordinate 140,642 downwards.
CGGGCGTTTTCGAAGTCCCAGGCCCTCTTGTCAATGCGGCTTGGCCGCGCGCGATCGCAGGAATTCTCTAGGCGCGGCCAGGGCGGGACGACTTTCTGCAACCATACGCTGGGCGTGTGGTGATGTCGCGCGGCATCGGGTCGTCTGGACGCAAACCATTTCTTATTGAACGAACGTGATTATGCCGACCAGGAAACGCCCAATAAAAACAAAGTCGGAAAGCCGACACGATGAAGATTGAAGCCTTGGCTGTCCAACCCACACTGGAGGCCGATACCGCCACGCGCGCCCTGGCCAGGGCGCGTGCGCGTGCATTCGGCGAGTTCGTTCGCGAGATTCCCTTTGCCGCGGCCTTGCTGGACCGCGACTTGACGCTGGTCGCCGTCAGCCGCGAATGGGCCGATCAGGGCATCGCCGCGGGCGTGGCGATCGGCGACGACGCCGGGGCCGGCGGGCTGGTGGCGCCTGAGGACGCCGGCGTGCTGCTGGCCTGCGCCGAGGAAGGCGTGCCGTTCTCGCGCTATCTGCCGACGTTCGACGCCAAGGGCGTGCAGCACGTCTGGCGCACGGAATTTTCCGCCTGCCAGGATGCGGGTGAGAACTACGCCATCATGATCACCGCCCGCGACGTCACGGGCTATGCCGAGAGCGTGCTGCGCGCCGAGCGCGACCAGCAGCGCCTGAAGATGGCGCTGGAACTCGATGACCTTCTGGTCCGCGAATACGACCTGCGCACGCGGGAGATCTATTTCTCGGGCACCGCGCCCGAGCTGCAGAAGTGGTGCCTGTTCGAAAACGACCCGCTGGAGATCGTCCATCCCGACGACCGCCAGCGCTGCGCCGATCTGGTCGCCACCCGCAAGATCGGCGAGGCCCGCGTCTTCGAGTTCAAGCTGAACCGCGACGACGATGTCGAGACCTGGGTCCGCTCGGTCGGCAAGGTGTTCGTCGGGGCTGACGGCAAGCCCGAAAAGCTGGTCAACCTGTTCAAGGACATCACCGATCGCCGCCGCCAGACCGAGGCGATCGAGACCCTGGCCTTCAAGGATCCGCTGACCGGTCTGCCCAACCGCGCCCTGTTCCAGCACCGCTTCCAGGAGGCGGTGACGGCGTCCGAGACGCTGGGCGAGATGTTCGGCCTGATCATGATCGACGTCGATCACTTCAAGGACATCAACGACAGCCTTGGCCACGATGCGGGCGACGCCCTGCTCAAGCGCCTGGCCGGCATGCTGCACCACGCCTTCCGCAGCAATGACACCGTGGCCCGCCTGGGCGGCGACGAGTTCGCCGTGATCCTACGCGGCCTGCACGGCGAGGCCGACATGCTGCGCCCGATCGCCAAGCTGCAGGACCTGCTGCGCCAGCCGATCGAGCACGGTGGTCGCAGCTTCACCGCCAGCGCCAGCATGGGGGCCGCCCTGCACGGCGATCCGGACGCCGATCCGGCCCACATGATCAAGAACGCCGACATCGCGCTCTATCGCGCCAAGGAGGCCGGTCGGAACCGCAGCATCCTGTTCGAGCCGTCGATGCGGTCCGAGGTCGAGCAGCGGCTGGAGCTGCTGCGCGATGTCCGCCTGGCCCTGTCGGAGAACGAGTTCACCCTGTTCTACCAGCCGGTCGTCGACATCCGCGAAGGCAAGGTCGCCGGCTTCGAGGCCCTGATGCGCTGGATCCACCCCGAGCAGGGCGTGCTGACCCCGGCCCGCTTCATGCCGGCCTTCGAGGATCAGGATCTGTCCCTGAAGCTGGGCGACGTGGCCTTCGAGGCGGCGCTGCGCCAGATGCGCGAGTGGCTGGACACCGGCGTCGACTTCGGCCGAGTGGCCGTCAACATCAGCTCGGCCCAGTTCCGCTCGGGCCGCCTGGCCGAGGAGATCCAGGAGCGCCTGGCCCGCTGGAACGTGCCGTGCGAGCGGCTCACGATCGAGGTCACCGAGAACGTCTATATGGGCTGGGGCTCGGATCTCGTTAGCGACACCGTCCGCCAGCTGCACGAGGCCGGGGTGATGATCGCCCTGGACGACTTTGGCACCGGCTATGCCAGCCTCGCCAACCTGCGCCAGTTCCCGATCGACCGCCTGAAGATCGACAAGTCGTTCGTCCAGAACGCCGAGGACGAGGCCATCGTGAAGGCCGTCATCACCCTGGGCACCTCGATGGGCATGAAGGTCGTCGCCGAGGGGGTCGAGGACGCCGAACAGCTGGCCGCCCTGGATCGCTACGGCTGCGACCAGGTGCAGGGCTACCATTTCGGCCGCCCGATGCCGGCGGGGGCCGTCGCCGGGTTCCTGAAGGGGTTCGGGGGTAACCCTTAGTGGTCTAGGACCCCGCGCTTCGTATAGCGTCGGGCCATGACACTGACGGTGCGCAAAGTGCTGCGGCGATCCCGCGGCTTCGTGGGGCGATCCATCTGGGTGGTGGTCGCGATCGTGCTGGTGCAGCTGACGGCCAGTGTCGCCTTCTACAGCGCCATCGATCGCCAGACCCTGCGCGAGGACCACGCCCGGCGGATCGCCGAGCTGCTGGTCGTCGGCGAGCGGGTCAGCAAGCTGGGCCAGGCCGATTTCGACCAGGTGATGAGCTCGCACTATCTCCAGGCCGAGGTGGTCGCCTTGCCGCCCGAGGGGCCGCCGACCACGCGGGCCCAGACGAGCGAGGCCAACGCCATCGCCGACTATGTCCAGCGCTGGGAGCCGGCCCTGGCCAACCGGCCGCTGCGCCTGTGGTCCGAGAGTCGGCCCGAGGGCGGGCGCGACCTCGGGGGCGTCATGGCCCTGAAGGACGGCCGCTGGCTGACCTTCCGCTCGCGCAACTTCCCCCGGCCCTGGCCGATCGCCCTGCGCGCGGTGGCCACGACCCTGGTCTTCTCCCTGGCCTGCTTGGGCCTGGGCGCCTACGCCCTGCGCCAGCTGGGCGAGCCGTTGCGCCGCCTGACCGAGGCCTCGCGCCACGTCGGTGAAGCGCCGGTCTCGCCGATCGCGGTCGAGGGCCCCAACGACATCGTCGAGCTGGGCCGGGCCTTCAACGACATGCAGCGCCGCATCGCCGGCCTGATCGAGGACCAGGCCCGGGCCATGGAGGCGCTCAGCCACGACCTGCGCACGCCCCTGGCCCGCCTGACCCTGGCGGCGGACTATATCGAGCCGGACGACATCAAGACGCTGGTCGCCGAAAACACCCACGAGCTGGACGCCATGCTGCGCTCCCTGGCCGACTGGCTGCGCGCCCAGCACTCGGCCAGCACCGCCGAGGTGGTCGACCTGCCGTCACTGATCCAGGGGATCACGGCGCGCTGGCCGGATGCCGTCCGATATGAGGGCGACAAGGCGCTCCTGGTCACCACCCATCGTGGCCCTCTGGAACAGGCGCTGATCCGCCTGATCGACAACGCCGTGCGTTTCGGCGGCCAGGCCAAGGTGCGGCTGTCCGACGGTCCTGACGGCCCACTGATCGAGGTGCTGGATCACGGACCCGGCCTGACCGACGAGGCCATGGCGCGGATCTACGAGCCGTTCTTCCGGGGGGATGCGGCGCGGGCGCGGGACACCGGCGGCTTCGGCCTGGGGATCCCGACGGCCGAGCGGCTGATCAAGCGCTTCGGCGGCAAGCTGGTTATCGGCAACCGCGAGGGCGGCGGGGTGAGCGCGCGGGTGTGGCCGCCGGTGGCGGTGTCGGAGGCCTAGCGCGGGGCTACTCTACGGCGAAGCCGCAGAGCTCCAGGCGAAGTTTCAGATTCTCGTCTGCGCTGATCACGCGGACATCCGGCCGCCTGTCCCGTACCTCTCGGGACCATAGGAACGGATAGAAAGAATAGGTCGTATCGAAAGCGGGGCGCGGCCTTGCTTCATACGCATCGAGATCCGCGAGCGGTCCGTAGAGCAGCTTCAGGTCGCCGGTCAGGCACCAGGCGACGAAGTCCGTGTAGCCGACCCCGAGCGACGCCCAAACCGTGTCATCGGCGGCGAGATGGAAGACCTCGCCCTGTCGGTCCGTCCCGAACCGACCGCCGTTGAGCGCGAACAAGCCGCCCAGGATGTCATCCCCCACGACGATGATGTCCGGATAGGTCCCGTCGAGCGGGCAACCCGTCAGCTCTGCGATGCGAAGAAGCGAGCGCGTTGCGCCGGATCCGAAAAGGCGCAGGAAACCCTCCGCCACCGACAGGCCGCCGGTTTCGTAAGCGATGGCGCCGAGCATCGAACGCGTCGTGACCTGCAGGGCCAACAGGGTATCGGAGCGCAGCGTCTCCTCGGCCGGAAGAAGGTCAGCGCCATTGCCGGCGGGATCAACTATCCACGACTGCAAGAGCGGAAGCGCTGGCTCCCGCTGGTCCAGCAGTTCGGCGAAGGCCCGCACGAACCTACCCCTCTACCGCTTCGTACAGCCCGCGCGCCTCGGTCGCCGGACCTCGACGTTCGCCGCAGTCCAGGACGCGCACGGCGATCAGGCGGCCGGCCAGACCAAACACCACCACGTCGCCGGGTTTCAGCGTCCGCGACGGCTTGTCCACCCGGGTCTCGGTTCCAGCCCGAGTCAGGCGGATGCGGCCTTCGTCGACGAATTTGGCGGCCAGGGAGCGGGTCTTGAAGAAGCGAGCGCGCCAGAGCCAGACGTCGGCGCGGACGCTATCGCCATGTGTATCCGTCATGACGCGGCTTTCTGGGCGGCCGGCTTGCGACGGCGGGGCTTCTTCCGTCTCGGCGGCGGCTCGGTCAGCTTGGCCAGGGCCGCGAACGGCGAGTCCGGCCGCGCCTTGACCGGCTTCTGCTCCAGCTTGGCCGCGCCGCGGCGTTTCCAGACGATCGGCTGGTCGGGCTTTGCGCGGATGGCGGGGGTGTAGTCCAGGGCCCGCAGCACATTGGAGGCCTGCTTGGCGGTCCAGCCCAGCTTCTCCAGCGCCTTGTCGGTCAGGATGACGCCGCCGTGGTGCTGCTCGGCGCGGAGCAGGGCGTCCAGCTCTTCCAGCGCCTCGACAGGCACGCTGAAGCCGGCCACGGCGCGCAGACCGCTGGCCGACAGTTCGCGCGCCGACGGCTCGGGCGAGGGCAGGGGCTCCAGCGTCGTCAGCGCCCCGCGCCAGCCGGTCGGGTTCAGGGCGCGGGCGCAAGCGATGGCCTCGGCCTTGATCGCGGCCGGGCAATAGAGGCTGAACGCCCCGATCCGCACGCCCAGGCTTTTCAAGGTGCGGCGCTCGGCCTGGCTCAGGGCTTTCAGCTCCGGATCCACCGGCCGCTTGTCCAGCACCCCACCGGCCTCCAGCAGGCGGTGGGCGACGCCGCGCGGCAGGCCGCGCAGCTCGCCGCCGCCCAGGGCGCGTTCCAGCTTGCGCAGCGGGGCCAGGTGCTTGTCGACCTCGCTGGCCAGGAAGGCGTCCAGTCGCCGCTCGGCCCGCTCGCGCACGGCCGCCGCGCCCAGTTCGCCCAGCAAGCGGGCGCGGGGCGACAGCAGCGGCAGGTCGCGACGCACCGCCCCGGCCGCCTCGCCGCGCCACAGGATCGCGCCATCGGGCGTCAGGGCGAAGGCGTCGTCGGGCTCGCTGGCCAGCACGCCCAGGCGACGGGCGATCTCGGGTCCCACCGCGCGCTGGGCGGCGTTGCGCAGGGCCTTCTCCTCCAGGGCGGAGGTCGCCTTGACCGGGGTGAAGGCCACGCCCGACAGGTGGCCGACCACGTGGCCCTCGACCGTCACCTCGCCGTCCTGGCCGACGCCGGCATAGAGCGTCTCGCGCTCGCCCAACTGCTTCATCAGCACGCTGGTGCGGCGGTCGATGAACCGGGCCATCAGCTTTTCGTGCAGGGTGTCGCTGATCCGGTCTTCCAGCTGGCGGGTCAGGCCTTGCCAGTGGGCGGGGTTTCCCACCCAGTCGGGACGGTTGGCGATGTAGCTGAGCGTGCGCACGCCCGACAGCCGCGCGGCCAGGCTGTCGATCTCGCCATCGACGCGGTCCAGCGCCTTGAACTGGCCGTTGATCCAGTCCTCGGGCAGGCGCTTGCGCCCGGTGGTCAGGTCGTCGAACAGGGTCCGCGCCATGCGCTGGTGGTCGTCGTCGGTAGTCTTGCGGAAGTCCGGCGTCTGGCACACGTCCCACAGGCGCAGCAGGGCCGAGCGGTCGGTCTTGCAGCGCTTGATGACGTCCTCGTCCTTGGCCAGGGCCCGCAGGGTGCGCTCGTCCAGCGCCTCCTGCGACAGCGACAGGCTCTTGCGTCCCGGCGTCTCGTTCAGCGACCGCAGCAGGCCCGGCAGCGAGCCGAAGTCCAGACGGGCGTTGCGCCACTCGGCCTGGGTGATCGGCTCGAAGGTGTGGCTCTCGACGGCCTCGACCAGGTCCTCGTCGATCTCCTCGCAGTCACCCGTCACACCAAAGGTGCCGTCGCGGGTGTAGCGGCCCGCGCGGCCGGCGATCTGGCCGACCTCCTGCGGATAGAGCCAGCGGGTGCGCTTGCCGTCGAACTTGCGCAAGCCCGCGAAGGCCACGTGATCGACGTCCATGTTCAGGCCCATGCCGATGGCGTCGGTGGCCACCAGGAAGTCGACTTCGCCGGACTGGTACAGGGCGACCTGGGCGTTGCGGGTGCGGGGGCTGAGCGAGCCCATCACGACCGCCGCGCCGCCGCGCTGGCGGCGGATCAGCTCGGCGATGCCGTAGACCGCGTCGGTGGAGAAGGCGACGATGGCGCTGCGCCGGGGCAGGCGGGTCAGCTTCTTGGAGCCGGCATAGGACAGGTTGGAAAACCGCTCGCGCCCGACGAGCTCGGCGTCCGGCAGCAGGCGGCGCACCAGCGGACCCATGGTCCCGGCTCCCAGGAACATGGTCTCGAACTTGCCGCGCGCATGCAGCAGGCGGTGGGTGAAGATGTGGCCGCGCTCGGGATCGGCGCACAGCTGGATCTCGTCGACCGCCAGGAAGTCGACCTCACGCGCCAGCGGCATGGCCTCGACGGTGCAGACGAAATAGGCGGCGCGCGGCGGGGTGATCTTCTCCTCACCGGTGATCAGGGCGACGGCGGCCTTGCCGCGCAGCTTGACGACCCGGTCATAGATCTCGCGCGCCAGCAGGCGCAGCGGCAGGCCGATCATCCCCGAGGCATGGCCCAGCATCCGCTCCACGGCCAGGTGGGTCTTGCCGGTATTGGTGGGCCCCAGGACGGCGGTCAGCTTCGAAGGGGCCAGGCCGGTCGAACGGTCACTCATGGATTCAAGGTGGGGCGGGAATCGTGGGGAGGCAAGGCGGTGCGGCGCTACGGCCGCGCGAACACCACCTTGCCGTCCACCACCGTCAGCACCGGCTGGGCCGTCAGGATTTCCTTGGGCTCCACCGTCATCAGGTCCTTGTCGAAGGCGGTGACGTCGGCCTTCTTGCCGGCCTCCAGGGTGCCCAGCTCCTTCTCGCGGAACACCGCATAGGCCGGGGCGAGGGTCAGCATCTTCAGGGCCTGGGCGCGGGACACCGCCTCTTCCAGATGCCAGTCGGCGTTGGCGAACCCCGTCAGGCTGTGGCGGTGGACGGCGGCGTAGAACTCGATGCGCGGGTCGCCGACCTCGACCGGGGCGTCCGAGCCGGCGGCCACCACGACGCCGGCGGTCAGGAAGTCCTTCCAGCGATAGCCTTCGTGCAGGCGGTCCTTGCCCAGGCGCGCTGGGGCGAAATAGAGGTCGCCGATCGCGTGGCTGGGCTGCATCGAGGCGATGACGCCCAGCTTGGCGAAGCGAGGCACGTCGGTGTCGGCGACGATCTGGGCGTGCTCGATGCGCCAGCGGGCGGCGGTGTCGCCGGCGAGGGTCTCTTCGAACCAGTCCAGGGTCATGCGGTTGCCGCGGTCGCCGATGGCGTGCATGGCCACCTGGGCGCCGACCGCCTTGGCCTGCTTCATCAGGGCCAGGCCCTTGTCGCGCGGGGTCAGCTGCAGGCCCAGGCTCTCGGCGTCGCTATAGGGCTCCAGCAGGGCCGCGCCGCGCGAGCCCAGGGCGCCGTCCATATAAAGCTTGATGCCGCGCACCCGGATCAGGCCGGTCGCGTCGGTTTGCGGGCCCTTGGCCAATACCTCGGCCGCGCCGCTGGGGTCCATGTAGTTGTCGACCCGGATCTTGAAGGCGCCCTTGGCGGCCTCGTCGCGGATCAGGGCCAGGTCGTCGGCCATGACGCTCATATTATCGAGGCCGGTCCAGCCGCGCGCGGCGTAGAGCGCGCCGGCCTTGCGGACCGCCTCGCGCATCAGGGTCTCGCTGGGCGGTGGGATGACGCCCTCGACCAGGCTCTGGGCGTGGTCGATCAGCATGCCGTCGGGCTGGCCGTCCGGACCTTTGAGGATCTGGCCGCCGGCGGGCGCGGCGGTGGTCGCCGTGACCCCGGCCTTGGCCAGGGCGGCGCTGGAGGCGACGCTGGCATGGCCGTCGGAGCGTTCCAGCACGATGACGCGGCCCGGCGCGGCGGCGTCCAGGTCGGCCTTGGTCGGGAAGCGCTTCTCGGGCCAGTGGGTCTCGATCCAGCCCCGGCCGAAGATCGCGCCCTCGGGATGGGCGGCGGCATAGGTCTTCACCGTCGTGACGAGCTCAGCCACCGACTGGATCTGGTCGAGGTTCAGGGTCAGCTCGCGCAGGCCGATGCCGACCAGGTGGGCGTGGGCGTCGACGAAGCCGGGATAGGCGGCCGCGCCCTTCAGGTCGATGTCGCGGGCGTCCTTGGTCGCCTTGGCCTTGGCGGCGGCCAGCGGGCCGACGAACAGGATCTTGTCGTCGCGGATCAGCACCGCCTCGGCGGTGGGCGCGGCGTCGACCCCGGTATGGATCGGGCCGCCGTGGATGAGAATGTCGGCCGCATTGGCCGAGGAGATAGACGTGGCGGCCAGCAGGGCGGCGAGCAGAATCGGGCGCAAGAGCAGCCTCCGGAGAGCAAGTTCCGGAAATCGTACGGGTGGCGCCTCCCAACTCGCAACAGGCCTGCTATTTTTCCTGCATGACCGCCCAGGGTTTCACCCTTTTCGACACGGTGATCGGGCGCTGCGGCCTCGCCTGGGGCGAGCGCGGCCTGATTGGCGTGCAATTGCCGGAGAGCTCGCCGGGCGCGGCCTGGGCGCGGCTGCGGCGTCGGTTCCCCGACGCGGTCGAGGCCGAACCCTCCGCCGAGCTCGAGGCGGTCATCGAGCGAATCCGCGATCTCTTGGCCGGCGGCCGCGATGACCTGTCGGACATCCCCCTGGATCTGGACGGCCAGTCGGCTTTCAACCTGCGGGTCTACGAGATCGCAAGGGCCATCACGCCGGGCGACACCTCGACCTATGGCGAGGTGGCGAAAGCCATGGGCGAGCCGGGCGCGGCGCGGGCCGTGGGCAAGGCTCTGGGCGAGAACCCCTGGCCGATCGTGGTGCCCTGCCACCGCGTGCTGGGCTCCTCGGGTCACATGGGCGGCTTCTCGGCCCCCGGCGGGGCGGAGACCAAGGCCAAGCTGCTGACCATCGAGAAGGCCAAGACCAGCGAGGCGCCGACGCTGTTCGACCTGGAATTCTCGGTCGCGCCGCCGCGCGGCGCTTAGGCGCCTATCCATAAATCTGAGGGGAGCCGGAGATCGTCCGTAGGCAACGCTTAACGCGCGCTAACGCTTCTCCGAACAGGGGCGAAACGAATCAGGACCGAATCGGCGACGTTCCCCGATTCAGTGTTTGTTCCCTACAAGCTATTGTAGCTTAAAGCGGATTAACCACAAATTGGTTCAGGAAGCGCCGCTACTTGGCCGCCGTTTCCTCGGGCTTCTTCGCTTCCGGCGGGCACTCGGCCGCCAGGCGCTTGGCGGTCATGCTGCCGGCCAGGGGCATGCCGCTGATGGTCTTGATGTGGATGTCCATCTTGAAGCTCTCGGGCGTGTAGCTGCCGTCAGCCGTGACCGGCGAGACGCGGTCCTTCTTGTCGGTCCAGGTGCCCTTCAGCTGGATCTTGCCGTCCTTGACCACATTGGTGGTGTACTCGCAGCGATAGCGCTTGGTGCAGATGCCGCGCGAGAACTGCTCGGCGTCGGCGGGCTTGAGGCACTTGGTCTCGTTGCTGACCGGGATCATGCCGATCTTGTAGTCGTACTCCCACTGGCCGGGGAGAATCGTCGAGTGGGCCGCGCGTCCCGCGGGTTGGGCCAGGCTGAAACCGGCGATAGCGACGCCCGTGCAAAGAGCCAGGGCGGAAGCAACGAGGGCGGTGGAACGCATACGGCGGGTCTCCTTCATGCAGCTCCCTATATAGAGTGCGATATGAACCGTGCTTGAAGGCGGCGGTGAGGCGTCCGGTTCCCGTCGCGGATGCGCGCCGACAGCCTTGACTCATGTATGGGCCTTCGCCTATATCGCCGGCTCTCGCGCGGTCGGCTTGGTCCAATCGCGTGTCCGAATTCATATCTTATCGGAACCAGGCTCTTCACCGAGCCAGACGGTTTCGCCCAAGCCAAGGTAACCACCATGTCGCGCCGTTGCGAACTTACCGGTATCGGTCCGATGGTCGGCCACAATGTGAGCCACTCGAACATCAAGACCAAGCGCCGCTTCCTGCCGGCCCTGTCGCCGGCGACGCTGGCCTCGGAGTCGCTGGGCCAGACGTTCCGTCTGCGCATCAGCAACGCCGCCCTGCGCACCCTGGACTTCAAGGGCGGCCTGGACGTGTTCCTGCTGGGCGCCAAGGACGAGCAGCTGTCGCCGCGCGCCCTGAAGATCAAGTCGCAGGTCAAGGCCAAGGCCAAGGCCGCCGCTCAAGCCGCCTAAGGCTTACGGTTCTAGACTGATCCATCGAAAGCCCGCCGGGTTCGCCCGGCGGGCTTTTCGTCGTTCCTGTGCGGCTAGAGCAGGGCGCGGCCGGTCGGCGCGATCCGATCGGGAATGCCGCCGGCCAGGACCTGGCGATTGCCCGGGTTGGCGATCATGCCCTGTGGGAAGACGACCGGCGGGGCGCTGGCGGCGTCCAGGCGGGCGATCTGCTCGAGGCTCAAGGTCACGTCGGCGGCGGCCAGATTGCCGGCCAGCTGCTCAGGCGTGCGCGGCCCCAGGATCGGCAGGACGCCCTTGGCCAGCACCCAGGCGATAGCGACCGCGCCGGGGCTGTCGCCGGCCTCCTGAGCGACGGCCAGGACGGCGTCCAGGGCGGCGGTCTTGCGCGCGTCGCCTTCCTCATCGTGGATGACGACGCCGAGGCCTTCCTTGCGGCCGGTCTGACCCAGCCGGTACTTGCCGGTCAGCAGGCCGCCGCCCAGCGGCGACCAGCCCACGACGCCCAGGTCGAAGCCGTCGGCCATCGGCAGCAACTCGGCCTCGGGCGTTCGCTCGACCAGGCTGTACTCCAGCTGGATGGCGCTGACGCCTGACCAGCCGCGCAGCTCGGCGATCGTCGCGGCGCGGGCGGTCCGCCAGGCGGGGAAGTCCGACAGGCCCGCGTGCAGCGCCTTGCCCGAGCGGATCAGGTCCTCCAGCGTCCGGGCCAGCTCGTCGGTCGGCGTGACCTGATCGGGCATGTGGACCCAAAGCAGGTCGACGCGGTCGGTCCTCAGGCGCTTCAGGCTCTTTTCCAGCGACTGGGTGATGGCCTTGCGGCTGTTGCCGGTGCCCTGCAGGCCGGCCCCGGGCGAGTCGCCCATCGAGACCTTGGTGGCCAGCACGACATCGTCGCGATCAGCGGCCACGAACTCGCCCACCAGGGTCTCTGACTGGCCGAACTGATACTGGTCGGCGGTGTCGATGAAATTGCCGCCGGCGGCGCGATAGGCGTCATAGATCGCCTTGGCCTGACCCCGCTCGGCGCCATAGCCCCAGCCGGTGCCGAAATTGCCTGTGCCCAGGGCCAGGGACGAGACTCGCAGGCCTGTACGGCCAAAGATCCGATAGCGCATGGGGTCCTCCTTCGTCGGGCGACGATGCGCTCGAGCGGGGAGGCGGCCTTGCAGGAACGCGACGCGAACAAGCAAAACCCGCCGCGACTGAGCCGCGGCGGGTTTGGAAGCTTGTTACTCTAGTGGTCGCTTAGCGGGCGACGACGGCGCCCGACGACGGGTTGGCCGAGTTGTAGGCCGACAGCGCCGGGTTGTTGATCTTCGACACGGCGTCGTTGACCGAGGCGCGGATGCAGGCCGGGTACAGGTAGCCGGCGAGGGCTTCGCCACGCACGTCTTGCCAGCACACGGTGGAGGCGGCCTTGACGATTTCGGCGCGGACTTCGGCGGCCGACTTGCCGGTGACCTTGACGCGGATTTCAGCGGCCGAAGCGGGAGCGGCGGCGGCGAGAACGATGGCCGAAGCGGCCAGAACGATGGAGCGGATCATCTCGAAAGTTCCGAAAGGGGGTTGTGATCAACCACCTCCAGACGCGTTCCTCTGACGGCCAGTACCTGGTCTATCGCCTGCTCAGCCCGTCGCGTTGCATATAGCAACGTTCTCCTGGGTTATCAACGATTATATTGCATTGCACCCTTAGCTTGAGCGTTCGGGTGTTTCGCGTGCGAACAACCGATTGCAGGCCAGAAGGCTGGCACGAAAAAGCCCGCGAGACCGAAGTCTCACGGGCCTTACTCAGCTCAGCGAGCGGTCCGCTGATTAGCGGGCGGCGACTCGCATGAAGTAGACGCTGCGGCCTTGGGCCTTGTTGTAGGCGACCAGGTCGCGGCTCTTGGTGCGCAGGACGGCGTCGCGGGTGACTTCGCGCACGCAGTAGGGGGCCAGGTCCGAAGCGGCCGGGTTACCGGCCAGGTCTTCCTGGCAGAGCAGCTTGGCGGCGTTGATGATGTCGGCGTGCACTTCGGCGGAAGCGCGGCCGGCGACCTTGATGGTGATTTCACCAGCGCTGGCCGAGGTGGCGGCGGCGGTGGTCATCAGGGCGGCGATGGCGATAGCGAGCAGGCGGATCATTTTGATAGTCCCGGAAAGGAGGTTGGATTCAACCGCCTCCAGGTGCGTTCCTCTGACGGCCCAGGTTCTCGCCCTCTCGTCGTCCGTCACTGACACCGGTATCTGGTACCGGTACCTATTGCAAGTGCGAAATCCGACTTTTCGGAAAAAAGTTCAATAGTATCATATAGTTGGCAATGAAACCGTCTCGTGTGAAACGAAACGGGTTAGCGCTTGCGAACGGGTTTCCGGGCAGGCTTGGGCGGAAGCGGCGCGGGCATGGGCGGCGCGACCCAGTCGAAGGCCAGCAGCAGGGTGCGCTGGCTGTTGCTGACCGCGCCGTCGTCCGAGATCAGGTAGAGACGCGTGGAGCCGGCCGGCGCGCCCGGCGGCGGACCGGTCAGGGACACGCCCTCGAAGTTGTCGCGCGGCATGGCCCCCTCGATGTGCAGGGCGGCGGACGTCCGCTGCTGGGCCAGGGGCTTGGTCGGGTCGGAGATGAACCGCACCACCGAGCGCCAGCCGCGCACGGGGTCGTAGCCGCGGTGCAGGGTGGCGATGGCCGTGCCCGAGAAGGGCGCGAAGCCCGTCAGGCCCCAGGTGAAGTCCGGGCCCGATTGCGGCGGCAGCGCCTTGCAGTCCGAAGACAGGCGGCACAGCCAGACCTCGCCCTCCTCGCCGCCGACGATATAGGCGTCGGGGCCGGCGGCCGGATAGGCGGTGATGGCCTCCATGCCCTCGTTGTCGGGGAAGATGGTGGCGGGCTTGGGGGCGGGGGCGGGCAGGCTCCAGGTCCCGTCGGGGCCGACCGCGTAGCGCCAGATGCGATGGTTGCGCTCGAAGCTGACCAGGCGGTCGCCATTGGGCAGCACGGCCAGGCCCTCGGCGTCGGCGTGCTGCTTGTTCTGCAGCGGCTGGCCGTCCGGACCCTTCAGGGGCTGCAGCTTGCCGTCGGTGACGCCGACCAGGCGACCGGTCGCGTCCAGCTGCAGCTGGGCCTCGAACAGGTCGCCGTCATCGCTGATCGCCGTCAGCCGGCCGTCGACCGTGACCGACAGGTCCGAGAGGCCGTGTAGGCGGGTGGTGTCGGCGCTGGTCAGCACCAGGCCGCCGGCATAGGTGAAGCCGCCGCCGGCATCGACCTTGGCGGGGTTAGCCGCGTCCAGCGGCACGGGCGTGGTGGTGACGCTGATCTCGGGGCCAGCCTTGACCGGCGCGGCCGGGACCATGGGGGCCGGCGGAGCCCGGCGCGGCGTGCACTGGGTGGCCATGCCGCCCAGGCCGCCGACCAGACCCAGGATCAGCGCGAACCGCGGACCGATCACGCGGGGACCTTGCCGGCCTTCGGGACCTGCGGGGTCACGACCGGCGGCGGAGCCAGCAGGCCGCGCGTGCGGGCGATCTGGCGCGGTTCTTCCTCGAACAGAGCGGCCAGCTGTTCGACCAGCACCCCGCCCAGCTGCTCGACATCGACGATGGTGACGGCGCGGCGGTAATAGCGCGTGACGTCGTGGCCGATGCCGATGGCGATCAGCTCCACGGGGCTCTTGCCCTCGATCTCACCGATGACCTGGCGCAAGTGACGCTCCAGATAGTGGCCCGAATTGACGCTCAGGGTGGAGTCGTCCACCGGCGCGCCATCGGAAATCACCATCAGAATGCGGCGGGCTTCGGGCCGGTTGATGACGCGCTGGTGCGCCCACATCAGGGCCTCGCCGTCGATGTTCTCCTTCAGGAGCCCCTCGCGCATCATCAGGCCCAGGTTCTTGCGGGCCCGGCGCCAGGGACTGTCGGCGGCCTTGTAGATGATGTGGCGCAGGTCGTTCAGACGGCCCGGCGCGGCGGGCTTGCCGGACTTGATCCATTCGTCGCGGCTGGTGCCGCCCTTCCAGGCGCGGGTGGTGAAGCCCAGCACCTCGGTCTTGACCCCGCAGCGCTCCAGGGTCCGCGCCAGGATGTCTGCGCAGATCGCCGCCACCATGATCGGCCGGCCGCGCATCGAGCCGGAATTGTCGATCAGCAGGGTCACGACCGTGTCGCGGAACTCCTGGTCCTCTTCCTGCTTGAAGGAGAGGGGGGCGGTCGGATCGATGATCACCCGCGTCAGGCGGGCGACGTCCAGCATCCCTTCCTCGAGATCGAAGGTCCAGGCGCGGTTCTGCTGGGCCAGCAGGCGGCGCTGCAGCTTGTTGGCCAGGCGCGAGACGACGCTGGAGAGCGCGCTGAGTTGCTGGTCCAGATAGGCCCGCAGTCGCGTGAGTTCCTCGGCGTCGCACAGGTCCTCGGCGTCGACGACCTCGTCGTGGGCCGTGGTGAAGATCTTGTAGAGGGGCTCGCCGCCCTGGGCGTTGCTGGTGTCGGGCCGGGCGGCCTTGGCGCCGTCGCCCATGTCGGGCGTCTCGTCGGACTCCTCGGGCTCGCCCTCCTGGTCCGACTGGACCATCTCTTCGTCGCCGGACTCGGTCTCGCGGTCGGAGGCTTCGCTCTCCTGCGGGGAAGAGCCCTCGGGCTGTTCGCCTTCGCCCTCGCCCTGATCCTCGTCGGAGTTCTCGGTCGCGCCCTCGTCCTCGCCGTCGTCCTCGTCGGCGCTTTCGGTGGCCTCGGACATCTCTTCGCCGAGGTCGAGGTCGCGCAGGATCTCGCGGGTGACACGGGCGAAGGCGGCCTGGTCGTCGATGGCGGCGGCCAGGCGGTCCAGGTCCTTGCCGGCCTTCATCTCGATGTCGTTGCGCAGGATGTCGACCAGGGCCTTGGCCCCGTCGGGCGGCGCGTCGCCGGTCAGGCGCTCGCGCACCATCAGGCCCAGGATCTCGGCCATGGGGGCGGACTGGCGGTCGGTGGCGACGGCGCGGGTCAGGCCCTGCTTTTCCAGCCGCGCCTCGAGGGCGGCGGTCAGGTTCTGGCGCACCCCGCCCAGGGCGTTGGCGCCGATCGCTTCCAGGCGGGCCTGCTCGATCGACTCGAACGCCGCCTGGCCATCGGGCGAGGCCGGACGGGCGCGGGCGTGGGCCATCGGGTCGTGGTGGGCCAGGCGCAGGGCCATCTGGTCGGCCAGGCCCCGGATGCGCGCGGCCTCCTTCGACGACAGGTCGCGCGGCGGATGCGGCAGGATCGCCCGCTTGCCCAGCAGCTGGGGGCCATCGCCCGAGAACACGACCTCCAGGTCCGGGGTCTCGGCGAGCGAGCGCGCGGCGTGCGCCAGGGCGCGCTTGAAGGGTTCGGTCGGGCTTTCGGGCTTGGAGGCCATGGCTTCGAGTTAGCGGCGCCGGGCGGCGAAAACAAGGAACGGCGTGCGCGGACGAGACGTTGATTTTCTAACGGCGCCGTTCGCGCGCCCCTGGAAGGAAACGCAAATGCTCAAGTGGGCCATCATTCTCGCTGTCGTCGCCCTGATCGCCGGGGCCCTGGGCTTCACGGGCGTCGCCGGCGCGGCGGCCGGCGTGGCCAAGATCCTGTTCTTCCTGTTCCTGCTCGGCTTCGTGATCGTCATGCTGCTGGGCGCGACCGTGTTCAAGGCGGCGACCGGCCCGAAATAGGCCGCCGCACGCCTTGCGCGGGCCGGAGCGGACGTCGACCCCGCCGCCGGCATAAGATGGCGCTAGGACCCGTGGGTGGGTCCTAGCGTCCCGCGTACGTCTTGGCCTGGCGATCGACCAGCGCCACCAGGTCGCCCATCTCCACATTCACGTCGATCAGGTGCAGGCCCCAGTCCTTCAGGACGCCGGCGCCCGGGATCACGATATCGCCGGTGATGTCGTCGGCGCGCGGGTCGGCCGGATCGGCGTTCACCTTGATCGCCAGGTAGGTGAAGTCGCCTTCGCTGACGCACTTGGCCGACAGCAGGCCTGGCAGCGACACGAACGGCGTCGTCACCTTCAGGTCCTTGGCGAAGGGCTTGGGCTCGCCGCTCGACAGGAAACCCTTGCTGCTCAGATAGGCGTGAACGGGCGTCTCGTCGGTCGAGGCCTTGCCGGCCAACAGGGCGGCGGGGTTCACGCAGCCGGCGCGGCGGCCCTGCTCGTCGGTCTTGCCAAAGCGGCTGTTGGCCGGCGGCGGGGCGCTCTCACGGAATGAGACATAGGTGACGAGGCACCCGGCCTGGTCGGCCTTCGTGCACAGCGGGATCGATCCGAACTTGCCGTCGGCGACCGGGGTGTTCATGCCCAGCACATAGGCCGAGATCATCTGCTTCTGGGCCGGCTTGCCGTCGACTTCGTTCTTCAGCAGGTCCAGCAGCATGCGCGAGCCCTGGCTGTGACCCAGCAGGACCACGCCGCGGCCCTTGTTCTCGTTGGCCAGGTACCAGCGCCAGGCGTCGCGGACGTCGCCATAGGCCAGGACGCCGTTGCCCGGCGAGGGCTGGCCCATCATCACCGTGCGCAGGGCCGCCAGTGTCACCTGGCGGTACATCGGCGCGAACACCCGGCACTTGCTGGCGAAGCGGGCCAGCTGCTGCTCGACCACCCGGCGCTCGGCCTCATCGATGACCATGTCGCTGTTGCCGCCCGGATCGGTCGAGACGGTCGGATAGACGTAGAAGCAGTCGTAGCCCGGCGCCGTGGCGGCCTTGAAGGCCTCGGTCGAGGTCTTGCCGTCCGTCTGGACGATGGTCGTCGTCTGGTCGACCGCGCAGGCGTCGGCTCGGCCCGGCCAGCACAGCCAGCTGTCCTTATTGCCGTAGTCGTTGGGGGCGATATTCGCCGGGGCCTGCGCACAGGCCGCACCGGTCAGGGCCAGGCCCAGGGTCAAGGCCATCGCGGCCAAGGTCTTCGCCATCCGTCTCTCCCCATCGCGCTCAAACGCTCGTTTGGCGCGGAGCATGACCACAGAGAACGCCGCTCGCCAAGGGGTCTTGGCGCGGGGATTGCGGGAACAGGCGGGAGTTGTCCCGCCCCGGGACGGCAGAGCTTTGCGTACGAGGTCGGCGATGACTGTCCGGACCCTTCTTCTTGTCGGCGCGGCGGCCGTGTTCGCCAGCGCGACGGCGGTTTCGCCGGTCCTGGCCGACGGCTTCCCCGGCGCGCCGGTGCGCGGCGAGCATGTGCCGAAACGGGCCGCCCCGAAGCCCCGCACCCGGATCGTCTATGTCGACCGCCCGGTCGTCGTGGAAAAGCGCGTGCCGGTCTATGTCGACCGTCCCACCACCCAGATCGTCGAGAAGGTGATCGACCGGCCCGTCATCATCGAGAAGCGCGTCGAAGTGCCGATCGTGAAGGTGGTCGAAAAGCCGGTCGTCGTCGAAAAGCGCATCGAGGTCCCCGTCGAGCGGATCGTCGAGAAGCGCATCTATGTCGACCGTCCCGTCGATCGCGTGATCGAAAAGCCGGTGATCGTCGAGAAGCGGGTCGAGGTGCCAGTCGAGCGCATCGTCCAGGTGCCCGTGGACCGCGTCGTCCAGGTTCCCGTCGAGAAGATCGTCAAGGTCGAGCGCGTCGTCGAGAAGCCCGTCTATATCGACCGCCCGGTCTATGTGGACCGTCCCGTCTATGTCGATCGTCCCGCGCCCCGCTACCAGGAGCGCGCGGTCGAGAGCTACGAAGAGACCCGCGAGACCGAGCGCTACGAGGAGAGCTCGTCGTCTTCGTCCTATTCGGGTTCGCGCTACGGTTCGGGCGGCGGCTGGAATGCCGGCTCGGCCCCGACCCAGGCCTGGGGCTATGTCGAACCGCCGCCGCTGCCGATGGGCTATGTCGGCGCCCAGTCGGGCGGGCGTGGCGGTGGCTATGGCGGTTACGGCCTGGTGGGCGGTGGCGGCTGGGCCGGCGGCTACGCCTCGGGTCGTTCGTCCGCGTCGGCCAGCGCTTCGGCCTCGGCGTCCTCGTCAGTCTCGGTGCGTGTCGGCGGCCGGGGCGGCGGTGGCGGCTGCAACTGCGGCGGCGGCAAGAAGCACTAGAGCGACAGCCAGCGACGCGGGTTCTTGTCACCGAGAGACCGCGCCTCGCCAGGCTTCAGGCCCAGGTCACGCATGCGATAGGCGACGATCTCGCGCAAAGCCTCGACGGGCTCATTGCCGCCCACGGGGCTGGAGGCCACGGAACCGGCGTTCTGCGCCAGGTCCACGGCTGTCCATTCGGCCTGGGCCCGGTCGGCCTTGCCGACGGCGAAGTAGTGGCGGACGGGCGTACGCTCGCCCGGGACCTCGACCATCACGCCGATGACCCAGCCTTGAACGATCAGATCGGCGTCGGGGCGCTGGCGAAACATCCGCCGCATGTAGTCCCGTCGGCGCTGAAAGCAAATCCCGATCGCTGGCTGTTTTCGATCGCGCGTGTAACCTCAGGTCGATCGGGCCGAGGAGAAGCCATGCGTGTCGTGATGCTGTTGCTGGCGGTCATGGCCCTGTGCGTGCCGCCCGCGCGGGCCGCCGAGGAGGCGAGGTCACTGTTCGCGCCGGCCGGCCACGCCGAGGCCCGCCTCCTGGAACGCGCCCGTCGCCATGCGGGCCGGGGTGAGAACGACCAGGCGTTGGCGGTCTATGAGGAACTCTTCCGCCGCCAGCCCGACTTCGCCTCGGCGATCACCGAACGCGCCTTCCTGCGGGAGAAGATCGGCGACCTGGCCGGGGCGCGGACCGACTATGAGCGGGTCTTGGCGCTGGCGCCGGGGCGCGAAAAGTCCTGGAGTCACACGGCGTGGATCCGGGCGCTGATGAAGGACGACCTGGACGAGGCCTCGCGTCGCTGCGACCGCGCCCTGACGATCCAGCGCTCGCTGGACGCCGTCGACTCCTGTGGCTTCGTGGCCTTCCAGCGCGGGGACCATGCCGGCGCGCTGGCGCTCTACGACGAGGCCCTGCGCTTGGCGCCGCGCGCGGATTCCTCGCGCTACATGCGGGGCATGACCCATCTGCGCCTGAGGCGGGAGGCCGAGGGGCGCGCCGACGTCGCCAAGGCCTTGAAGGGAATGCCGTCCCTGGCGGACGTGTGGGCCCGCCGAGGCGTGCCGGCGTCCTAGCCGATCAGCTGGAACGCCGCCTGGCTGATCAGGCCCAGCACCAGCCACGCCGAAAGCGCGACGACGACCAGGGTCGTCCGCGATGTGCGACGCCGACGATAGGTTGGAAGTTCACGCACGAACGCCATCACCCGCTCCATGCTTCAATCTTGGCTGGGGTTGTTAACGCCTGTGGCGAAATTCGGATGCGGACGATTTTCGCCTCTCACGGGAAGGTGAGAGCGCTGTTATGTGAGGTGCGCTTCTGCACAGCGCCGGCCGGTGGCTTGAGCGCAACTTCCTCTGCGGAAACAATCGTATGGGGAGGTCGCGATGTCGGGAATACCGGACAACGCCGTGGTGCGCTTTCACGCCTATTCCGACCAGAATTACGTGATTGGGCACGTGGACGAATACCAGAACGGCTACGGCGCGGCGGTCCTGCGGCCGTTGAGCGGCTACAACGACAACACCACGCTCTGGCGCGCCAAGTACGTGCCGAACGGCTTCTCGCTGCAGTGGGTGGCGGGCGAGGGACCCAATCCGCTGCGGCTGGGCTTTGGCGACGAGGGGGACGCCCTGCGGCTGAGCGCGGAGTTCTACTCGGCCTTCACCACCGACTA
Organism: Caulobacter sp. GW821-FHT11E11; assembly: GCF_058808315.1. Taxonomy (NCBI): domain Bacteria; kingdom Pseudomonadati; phylum Pseudomonadota; class Alphaproteobacteria; order Caulobacterales; family Caulobacteraceae; genus Caulobacter; species Caulobacter sp. GW821-FHT11E11. The sequence continues at coordinate 120,232 of NZ_JBXARO010000004.1, read as the reverse complement.
CCTGGACGACACCTGGTTCGCGCTGAACAACTATGACCACAGCCAGGTCGCCGACATCGACCATGCGAACATCGGCGATGGCGTGCGGATCCTCAGCTACGCGTGGCACGGCGGCGACAATCAGAAATGGCGCGCCGAGGTGATCGGCTAGGCGCCAAAGAAAAAGGGCGGGACCTTTCGGACCCGCCCTCGATCGTTTCAGCGTTGAGCTGAACTTCTAAATTAGAAGTCCATGTCGCCCATGCCGCCCGGCATGCCGCCGCCGGCCGGAGCGCCGCCGCCCTTCTTGGGGGCTTCGACGATCGCGGCTTCCGTGGTGATCAGCAGGCCGGCCACCGAGGCGGCGTTCTGCAGAGCCGTGCGGACGACCTTGGCCGGGTCGATGACGCCGTCGACGACCAGGTCGACATACTGCTCGCTCTGGGCGTTGAAGCCGAACGCGCTCGAGTCGCTTTCCAGGATCTTGCCGACCACGATCGAACCTTCGACGCCGGCGTTCTCGGCGATCTGGCGGATCGGCGATTGCAGGGCGCGACGGACGATGGCGATGCCGGCCGTCTGGTCGTCGTTGTCGCCGGTCACGCCAGCCAGGGCCTTGGAAGCCCACAGCAGAGCGGTGCCGCCGCCCGGGACGATGCCTTCATCGGCGGCCGCGCGGGTCGCGTTCAGGGCGTCGTCGACGCGGTCCTTCTTTTCCTTCACTTCGACTTCGGTCGAGCCGCCGACGCGGATGACCGCAACGCCGCCGGCCAGCTTGGCCAGACGCTCTTGCAGCTTTTCCTTGTCGTAGTCCGACGTGGTGTCTTCGATCTGGCGCTTGATCTGGGCGATACGGGCTTCGATCGCTTCCTTCTCGCCAATGCCGTCCACGATCGTGGTGTCGTCCTTGGTGATCGAGATCTTCTTGGCCTTGCCGAGCATGTCGAGCGACACGTTCTCGAGCTTGATGCCCAGGTCTTCCGACACGACTTGAGCGCCGGTCAGGATGGCGATGTCTTCCAGCATGGCCTTGCGGCGATCGCCGAAGCCCGGAGCCTTGACGGCGGCGACGCGCAGGCCGCCACGCAGCTTGTTGACGACCAGCGTGGCCAGGGCCTCGCCTTCGACGTCTTCAGCGATGATGACCAGCGGGCGGCCCGACTGGACGACGGCTTCCAGCACCGGCAGCAGCGGCTGCAGCGACGACAGCTTCTTTTCGAACAGGAGGATCAGCGGCTCTTCCAGCTGAACTTCCATCTTGTCGGCGTTGGTGATGAAGTACGGCGACAGGTAGCCGCGGTCGAACTGCATGCCTTCGACGACGTCGAGTTCGGTTTCGGCGGTCTTGGCTTCTTCGACGGTGATGACGCCTTCGTTGCCGACCTTGTCCATGGCCTTGGCGATCATCTCGCCAACTTCCTTGTCGCCGTTGGCCGAGATGGTGCCGACCTGAGCGATTTCAGCGTTGGTCGTGACCTTCTTCGAGGACTTCTTGATGTCCTCGACGGCGATCAGGACGGCCTTGTCGATGCCGCGCTTCAGGTCCATCGGGTTCATGCCGGCGGCGACCGACTTGAGGCCTTCCTGGACGATGGCCTGGGCCAGGACCGTGGCGGTCGTGGTGCCGTCGCCGGCCTTGTCGTTGGTCTTCGAGGCGACTTCGCGGATCATCTGCGCGCCGAGGTTCTCGAACTTATCCGACAGTTCGATTTCCTTGGCGACCGAGACGCCGTCCTTGGTGGTGCGCGGGGCGCCGAACGACTTCTCGATGACCACGTTGCGGCCCTTGGGGCCCAGGGTCACCTTCACGGCGTTGGCGAGGATGTTGACGCCGCGCAGCATCTTGTCGCGCGCGTCGGAACCGAAATAAACGTCTTTAGCGGCCATGGAGGGCGCCTTTCTGAAATAGGAATTTCTAGGAAGAAAGCGTCTGGAAACAGGGAGGGATTAGCCCTCGACCACGCCCAGGACGTCGCTTTCCTTCATGATCAGGAGGTCCTGACCGTCGACCTTCACTTCCGTGCCCGACCACTTGCCGAACAGGATGCGGTCGCCAGCCTTGACGTCCAGGGCGACGACTTCGCCCTTGTCGTTACGCGCGCCGGGGCCGACGGCGACGACTTCGCCTTCCTGCGGCTTTTCCTTGGCGGTGTCGGGGATGATGATCCCGCCCTTGGTCTTGGTTTCTTCTTCGACGCGCTTCACGAGGACGCGGTCGCCCAGGGGACGAAATTTCATGGGTGTTCTCCGTCGGAACGGTTTCAAGTAAGGCTGCGTCGGACCGGGGAGCGTTGCTGTTAGCAGTCGCTCCCATCGAGTGCCAACGTCGGGCGTGAGTTAGGCAGGGGGCTCGGGGGAGTCAAGGACGACGCCCGCGAACTTTTCGCGAAGGGTTAATTCAGAGGAGCCTTCGATGATCGATCATATGGGCGTGACGGTCCGTGATCTCCAGGCGGCCAAGCCGTTTTATGACGCCGCGTTCGGCGCTCTGGGCATCGCCGTGGTGATGAGCGTCAGCGCCGAGCAGACCGGCAGCACGGCGTTCTATGGCTACGGCCCCACCGCCGACCGGCGCGACATCCAGGCCGGCAAGCCCAGCTTCTGGATCAGCCAGGGCGAGACCCTGACCGGCCCGATGCACGTGGCCTTCATCGCCGCCGACCGGTCCCAGGTCGACGCCTTCCACGCCGCGGCCCTGGCGGCGGGCGGGACCGACAATGGCGGCCCCGGCGTGCGGCCTCATTATCATCCCAATTACTATGCCGCCTTCGTGCTTGACCCGGACGGTCGAAACGTCGAGGCCGTCTGTCACGCGCCCGCCTGAGGATCCTTGATGTCCAGCTATGTCCTGTCGCTGCTCCTGGCGGTCCTGGCCTGCGTCATCGGCGGCACGCTGGGCGGCATGATCCTGGCGCGGCCTCAGACCATGCTGGGCCTGGCGGGACTGGCCGACGAGGACACCCCCAAGACGCCGCTGCTGGCCGAAGGGCGGGCCCTCGGCGGTGTGCTGATCGCCTCGCACGGGGTGGCGGCGCTGTATCTGGGCTACCAGCCCCGCATCGGCGCGGCCATGGCCCTGGCTTTGGCCGTCGCCTGGCTGGGCGCGGCGACGGGCCGGGCGCTGTCGGCGGCGCTGGACGGCGCGGACCAGCGCTTCAACACCGGCGCCATGGTGTTCAACGCCCTGATCGGCGTGACCCTCAGCCTGCCATTCTTCCAGATCGGCCGCGTGGCCCTGCGCGGCGTTACGAACCTGGCCTGAAGCCTTCGTGGGCTAGCAGCCAGCGCTTGCGCTCGATGCCGCCGCCGTAGCCGGTCAGGGTTCCGTCCATGCCGATCACCCGGTGGCAGGGCGCGACGATGCTGAGCGGGTTCGAACCATTGGCGTGGCCGGCGGCGCGGATCGCGGCTGGACGCCCGGCGCGGCGGGCCAGTTCGGAATAGGTGATGGTCTCGCCGGCCGGGATCTGCGTCAGGGCCGTCCACACCGCGTGCTGGAACGCCGTGCCGTTGGTCGTCCAGGCGATGGTGTTCAGGGCGGCGAACTTACCCGAGAAGTAGGCGGTGATGGCCTCGCGGACGGAGGCGGGCGCCGCGCCGGCATCCGGCCGCAGCGGGCCGTAGTGGGTCTTCAGCAGCCGATCGAGGCGGTGCTCGTAGTCATGGAAGTCGACGGCGCGCAGCAGGCCGGCCTCGTCGGTGACGATCAGCAGCTCGCCGATGGGCGATGGCGCGCGGTCGAGAACAAGACGGGCGGGACGACTCATCGGGCGATCATCGCCCGGACGCGATGAGCCGTCCGCCCGGATTTTGCTACCGGATCCCCGGCACCTGCATGGCCGCTTCCTTCTCGGCCTTCTGCTTGAAGACCAGGTCGCCGTACTTGCCGTACTCCATCCGCGCGATCGTGCGCTGGTGCACCTCGTCCGGGCCGTCGGCCAGGCGCAGGGTGCGGATGCCGGCATAGGCCTTGGCCAGGCCGAAGTCGGTGGTCACGCCGCCGCCACCGTGGGCCTGGATGGCGTCGTCGATGATCTTCAGGGCCAGGCGCGGGGCCGCGACCTTGATCATGGCGATCTCCAGGCGGGCCGACTTGTTGCCGGCCTTGTCCATCATGTCGGCCGCCTTCAGGCACAGCAGGCGGCACATCTCGATGTCGATGCGGGCGTCGGCGACACGCTCTTCCCACACCGAGTGGTCCGAGACGTACTTGCCGAAGGCTTTGCGGCTCATCAGGCGCTTGCACATCTTTTCCAGCGCGACTTCCGCCGTGCCGATGGTGCGCATGCAGTGGTGGATGCGGCCGGGGCCCAGGCGACCCTGGGCGATCTCGAAGCCGCGGCCTTCGCCCAGCAGCAGGGCGTCCTCGACCGGCACGCGCACGTCCTTGAGGATGACCTCGGCATGGCCGTGCGGGGCGTCGTCATAGCCGAACACCGGCAGCATGCGGACGATCTCGATGCCCGGCGCGTCCAGCGGCACCAGGACCTGGCTCTGCTGCTGGTGGCGGCTGGCGTTGTCGGGATCGGTCTTGCCCATGACGATGGCGACCTTGCAGCGCGGGTCGCCCACGCCCGAGGACCACCACTTGCGGCCGTTGATGACGTAGTGGTCGCCGTCGCGCTCGATGCGGGTCTCGATGTTGGTGGCGTCGGAGCTCGCCACCGCCGGTTCGGTCATCAGGAAGGCCGAACGGATCTCGCCGTTCATCAGCGGGCGCAGCCACTTCTCCTTCTGCGCCAGCGTGCCGTAGCGCATCAGCACTTCCATGTTGCCGGTGTCGGGGGCCGAGCAGTTGAACACTTCCGAGGCGAAGCCGATCTTGCCCAGCTGTTCAGCGATCAGGCTGTATTCCAGGTTGGTCAGCTGCACGCCTTCGAACTGGAAGGTGTCGTCGACGTGGGTCTGGCCGCTGTGCGGCGGCATGAAGAAGTTCCACAGGCCGGCGGCCTTGGCTTTCGCCTTCAGCTCCTCGACGACCTGGACGACCTTCCAGCGCTCGGCGCCGAGGACGTTCATCTCGGCCTCGTAGACCGGGATCGCCGGAACGATGTGCTCGTCCATGAACGCGGTGACGCGATCCAGGAAGGCGCGCTGCGTGGGGGAGATGTCGAAGTCCATGGTCGTTCCCTCTGCCCGGTTCTCTATGTGTCAAACGCTTGTTTGAAGTGGTTGTAAACTGGCTTTACGCGGGCGGCAAGCGGTCCCGTCGCGTAAGCCGACTTGTCATGACGGCGCTCCTGACCGAAAACGGGGACATGCTGACCTTGACCGCCGACACCCTGCAGGGCCGCTACGTCCGGCTCGAACCGATCACCATCGATCACCGCGACGAGCTGAAGGCCGCCGTCGACTGCGATCCCGCCAGCTGGGAGATCATGTCGATCAATGGCTGCGGCGAAGGCTTCGACGACTTCTGGGGTTCGCTGCAGGGCGAGACCGACCGCGGCGAGCGCATCGGCTTCGCCATCCGCCGCCTGTCCGACGGCAAGGTGATCGGCACCTCCAGCTATCTGAACATCCGCCGTCTGCATGGCGGGCTGGAGATCGGCTCGACCTTCCTGAACCCGGAAGGCCGCTCGGGTCCGATCAATCCGGAAAGCAAGCGCCTTATGCTGGCCCACGCCTTCGAGAAGGCCGGGGCCATCCGCGTCGAGTTCATGATCGACGTCCGCAACGCCCGCAGCCAGGCGGCCGTGGAGAAGCTGGGCGCCAGCAAGGAAGGCGTGCTGCGCAGCCACAAGGTCACCTGGACCGGCCATGTGCGCGACACCGCCGTCTTCTCGATCACCGACTACGACTGGCCGGCGATCCGCGAGCGGCTGGAATTCCGCCTGAGCGAGAGCTTCGTCTAGACGGGCGGGGTGCGTCGGAACGACGCGTCCCAGGGTCTAAAATAAAACCGCGTTATCCCGTCGGTTGTAAGAATTCAAAAATGAAGGCGCGCTAGGGTCAGTCCTCATGACGGCCATTGCCTGCCTTCGCATCCTGTTCACCGCCGATGGCGAAAGCCAGCCCGGTGATATCCCCAAGCACAAGGCGCAAGGGGTCGCGGACGCGTTCCTGAAGGCCCGCTGGCGCAAGCCACGCAAGTGCGGGGCCGTGGCGCCCCTGGCCTTCGTCATCGCCGACCACAATGTCGAACACCTGGATCCGACCGAGGTTCAGGGCCTGGCGGTCGAGCTGGAGAAGGTGCTCTTCCCCGGCCGTCCGATCGGCCAGATCGCGCTGATGACCTTCGAGGGCGACGAGCAGGCGGTGCTGAAGTTCGCCGCCCTGACCCAGAAGGAACTGCGCGGCCTGATGAACGGCGAGGGCTACGAAGGCGAGCCCGGCCGCGTTCACGTGATCACCGCCGACTCCATCGACGGCCCGCTGCCCAGCACGCGCGCCGAGGCCAAGGTCTACGCCGCCGAGAAGAAGGCTTCGGGGGGGCTGACGGCCGCGACCACGATCGAAAAAGAACCCGCGCCGGCCGCCAAGAGCGCCGCGCCGATCTCGACCATCCCGATAGTCGAGCCGTCCAAGGCCGTCGCGCCGGAGCTGGAACCGCTTCCCGTCGCCGCGCCCGCCCCGGCCAAGGCTAAGACCGCCGCTGCGCCCGCCAAGGCCGCTAGGGTCGAAGCCCCGCCGCCGCCGGCCGAGACCGGCTGGTGGGGGATCTACGACATGGCCCAGGGCGCCTTCGTGGGCTCGGCCATCGGCATGCGCTCGGACCTCATAGGTCCCGCGCCCGAGGACGACGCCAAGCTGCTGAAGCGTGACCTGGTCTGTCTGACCGACGCCCAGGCCGCCCTGAAGAAGGGCCCCTACGGCGAGATCCACGTGCCGTTCGGCTTCTGGAACCTGACCACGCCATCGTCGCAGGAGGCCTATAAGGGCCGCCTGTCGCGCTATCCGCTGGACCAGCAGCCGCGCCTGGTCGCCACGGTCTACGCCACGCCGCGCGAGGCCTCGCTCGGGATGCTGCAGCAGATGCGGGCTTTCCTGAAGAGCAGCTTCGCCAGGTTCGACGTGCGCGTCAGCGATCCGACCTTCCCGATCCAGGGCCTGCCGCCCGAACTGTTGGACACCATCACCCTGGTTCTGGATGGCGAGACCGAGCACGATCGCCTCAAGCAGATCCTGAAGTTCGTCGAGCGCAAGTCGGGCTACGCCGCCAAGGGCTTCGTCCAGGCGTTGGCCGGCGTGAACTCGTCGGTCGAGCTGGAAGCGGCCAAGGCCGGCGGCATCAACCTGGTGCAAGGCCTGGCGGTCACCGAACTGCTGGACGTCCCGGTCGGCGGTCCCGACGGCGCGCCCCTGGCGCTGGCCCAGAACGCGGCTTAAGCCTTCGGCATCTCGAACGTGAACACGACGCTGTCGGCCGAGCGCTCGGACGGTCCGTGGAACACCGCCTCGATATTGTTGCCGTCCGGATCGTACAGGAACGCGGCGTAGTAGCCCGGATGATAGGGCCGCTCGCCCGGCCCGCCATTGTCGCGACCGCCGGCCTCGACCCCTGCCTTGTGGAACCGCTCGACCGTCTCGCGATCCTTGGCCTGGAAGGCCAGGTGGATATGGGTGGCCGGCTCGCCCTGGTCGATCCAGATCTCATCGGCGTCCAGGTGGGTGTCGTCCTCATTGAACGGGACGTCCAGCACCGCCAGCACCGCGCGGTAGAACCGCTTGGTCGTCTCCAGGTCCTTGGCGCGCAGCTGGATGTGGTCGATCAGTCGGCCGCGATGAACTTCCATGGGTAGGCCTCCGGGTTTGGAGGCGAACGCCTGGGCGGAAGTTCGGTTCTAGCGCCGCCCGAACAGCTTCTCGATATCCGCCAGCTTCAGCTCGACGTAGGTCGGTCGCCCGTGGTTGCACTGACCCGAATGCGGCGTGGCTTCCATCTCGCGGAGCAGGGCGTTCATCTCGGCGCCGTTCAGGCGGCGGCCGGCGCGGACGCTGCCGTGGCAGGCCATGGTCGAGCAGACCTCCTCCAGCCGCTCCTTCAGGGCCAGGGCCTGGCCGTTCTCGGCCAGGTCGTCGGCGATGTCGCGGATCAGGGCGGCGGCGTCGGTCTTGCCCAGCAAGGCGGGCGTCTCGCGCACCAGCACCGCGCCGGGGCCGAAGCTCTCGATGACGAGGCCGAGCGACGCCAGTTCCTCGGACCGGGCGACGACGCGCTCGGCCTCGGCGGGGTCCAGGTCGACGACCTCGGGCAGCAGCAGGGTCTGGCGGGCCACGCCGCCGGCGGCCATCTCGCCCTTCATGCGCTCATAGACCAGGCGTTCGTGGGCGGCGTGCTGGTCGACGATGACCATGCCGTCGCGGGTCTGGGCGACGATATAGGTCTCGTGCACCTGGGCGCGCGCCGCGCCCAGCGGGAAGTCGACCGGGTCGAACGGGGCGGCGGCCGCGTAGTCGGGAGCGGGGCGGTCCTCGAAGGCGACGCTGGTATAGGCCTCGCGCACCACCTCGGCCAGTTCGCCCCCAAAACCAGGCGAGTAGCTCGGCTCAACGCGGGCCGAGACCTCGTTCAGCCCCGGCAGATCCATCGGCCGTTGCGTCGGCGGCATCCAGCCGCCCTCGCGCCAGGCCGAGAAGCCCGCCGGCGACGGACCCGGCTGGTAACCCGGGAACGGGCTCTGTTGGGCGCGGATGCTGTCCAGCGCCTGGTTGGCGACGGTGGTCGAGGCGCGGTGGCCGGCTCCGGCCAGGGCGTGGCGCAGGGCCCCGACGATCAGGCCGCGCACCAGGGCTGGATCGCGGAAGCGCACCTCGGCCTTGGCGGGGTGGACGTTGACGTCGACCTCGGTCGGATCCAGCGTCACGTACAGCGCCGCCGTCGGGTGGCGGTCGCGCGCCAGGAAATCGGCATAGGCCGCGCGCAAGGCGCCGGTCAGCAGGCGGTCGCGCACCGGGCGGCCATTGACGAACAGGTACTGGTGGGCGGCGTTGCCGCGGTTGTAGGTCGGCAGGCCGGCGAAACCCGACAGCCGCACGCCGTCGCGGACCTGGTCGATCTCGATGGCGTTGTCCTGGAAGTCGCGGCCCAGCACGTTGGCCAGGCGGGCCAGGCGTCCTTGCGGACCCGGGTGCTCGGCCGGCAGGCGCAGGATGCGGCGGCCGTCGATGTCCAGCGAGAAGCCGATGCTCTCATTGGCCATGGCCAAGCGCTTGATCTCCTCCGTGATCGCCAGGGCCTCGGCGCGCTCGGACTTCATGAACTTCAGGCGCGCGGGGGTGGCGTAGAACAGGTCGCGCACCTCGATCCGCGCGCCGTGCGGGCCGGGGAAGGCGGCGGGCGCGACATCGCCGACGCTGCCGCCCTCGACCAGGATCGAGAAGGCGTCGTTGCCGCCCTTGGCGCGCGAGCTAATCTGCAGCCGCGCCACCGAGCCGATCGACGGCAGGGCCTCGCCCCGGAAACCCATGGTGTGGATGCGCAGCAGGTCCCACAGACCGTCTTCGTCCGGGGCCAGCTTGGAGGTCGCGTGGCGCTCGATGGCGACGGGCAGCTCCTCGGCCGACAAACCGCAGCCGTCGTCTGCCACCAGGATCCGGGTCAGGCCGCCGCCGTGGGCTTCGACCTCGATGCGCGTAGCGCCGGCGTCGATGGCGTTGTCGACCAGCTCCTTGATGGCGCTCGCAGGCCGTTCGACCACCTCGCCGGCGGCGATGCGGTTGACGGTCTCGGGCGGCAGGCGGCGGATAGGCATTCGAAGCGACTTTCAACGAAGCATGACAAGCCGCCGCGAAGCGGGGCCGTACATTGCAACTCCTTAAGTTGACCAGGCGAACCCAGTTCGGCCAACGAATGAAGAGGGACGAGTTTAGCGCGATTCCGCCGCCATTCGAGGAACACAGATAGTGACGCTGACCCGTTTCGCCGCCGCCGGCCTGATGCTTTGTCTTCTGTCCGGCGGTTCCGCCCTGGCTCAAGCCCAGGGTAAGAACGAGGTCTCGATCCACCAGACCAAGCCCGTCGACCTGACGCCGGTCGACAGCCAGGCCAATCTGGTCGAGGAGCTGATCGTCAACGCCCGCCTGCCTGGACCGGCCTGGTGGAAGGTCACCGACGGCGACACCACGGTGTATGTGATGGGCATGCCGGCCTTCGCGCCGAACAAGCTGGACTTCGACGACTCGGTCCTGCGTCGCCGGCTGGACGGCGCCAATGTGCTGATCCTTGGCCAGGAGCCCGAGGTGCGGATCTTGAGCCTGCTGGGCCTGATCCCCGGCAAGGGGCGGCAGTTCAAGATGGACAAGCCGATGCGCGAGACCCTGCCGCCCGACCTGCGTGCGCGCCTCGAAAAGCAGCTGGCGGCGCGGGGCAAGCCTCTGACCGAATACGACGATCTCAAGCCGGCGCTGGCCGGCTTCGTCGTCGCCAACGACCGGGGTAGCGGCGTCTCGATCACCCTGGGAAGCCTGAGCGACCGCATCCGCGACCTGGCCAAGGGCAAGACGGTCGCCGTCCAGCCGCGCGTCAAGAAGCTCGACGACTACGACCTGATCGGCATGGTCAAGTCGCTGGCCGAGGCGCCCGAGCCGCTGCAGGCGCTGTGCCTGGACGCCGGCCTCAAGGAGGCCGAGAATGGCCTGGCCAGCGTCCGTGAGACCGCCGAGCAGTGGGCCGAGGGCCAGGTGCGCGAGGTGGTCTCGGCTGAGCGCGGATATCAGCTGTGCCTGGCCTCCACGCCCTGGATCGCCCGCCAGTTCAAGGACGGCCAGGACGACGCCGTCGGCGCCATCACCACGGCCCTGAAGAAGCCCGGCAAGGCCGTGGCCGTGATCGAACTGCGCTCCCTGCTGACCGAGGGCGGCGTGCTGGATCGCCTGCGCGCCAAGGGCTTCACCGTGACAGCGCCCGAATAAGGTCAAGCTTCCGCCACGCCGTCCCGCGAGGGTTGCGCCGCATCACGTGGGAGACGACATGCGCCTGACCCTGGCCGCCTTGGCCTTATCCGTTGCGACCGGCGCATCCGCCCAGGAGGCGATCGACGACCCGCAGGCCAATGTCGTCGAGGCCCTGGTGGTCAGCGCCAAGCTGCCGGGGCCGGCCTGGTGGCGCGTGTCGGACGCCGACACCACGATCTACGTCCTGGGCATGCCGGCTGCGGTGCCCAAGGGCCTGGCCTGGGACAAGTCGGTGGTCGAGCGCCGCCTGGACGGCGCCTTCGCGGTGCTGACCCCGCCGGAATGGCGCGCCGGCCTGACCGACATTCCGGCCCTGCTGAAGCTGCGCAAGACCCTGAAGGACGACGGCGGCTGGGCGGCGCGTGAGCCGCAGCTGGCGGCCCGCACGCAGCGCGCCTGGGCCGCCGCCGATCCCAAGAAGCCGGATGGCTGGAAAGACTGGAAGCCCCTCTTCATCGCCATGCAGCTGGGCGGCAAGGCCGACCGCGCCACCGGCCTCCTGATGTCCGAGCCTGACCGGACCATCGACGCCCTGGCCAAGAAGCGGCGGGTCAAAGGGCGCTCGGCCAAGGTCGGCAAGGCCATGCCGATGCTGAAGTCCCTGGCCCGCGCCAATACCGACGAGGCGGGCCTGGTCTGCCTGGCCGAGACCCTGGACACGATCGAGGCCGGGACGGCGAGCCGCCGCGCGGCCGCCGAGGCCTGGGCGCGGGGCGAGGTGAAGGCCGCCCTGGCCGCCCCCCGCAGCGCCGAGCGCTGCCAGCTGCTGCTGCCCGGCGTGCCCGAGCTGATGCGCCAGTCGGTCGACGACGAGGCCGACGCCCTGGCCGAGCTGCTCAAGACCCCCGGTCACGCCGTGGCGCTCTATCCGATCCGGGGCCTGGTGGCCGAGAAGGGCGTGCTGGACAAGCTGCGGGCGCGCGGGATCACGGTGCGCACGCCGGGGGACGGGTAGGACCCTGAAGGGGGTAATCGCCCTACCGGTATAGACTTCAACCTTTTCGGGCTCGCCGCCGGGACTAGTCTGTCGCCGACAGCATAGGGAGCTCGGCGATGGCGAAACTGGAAGGCCGCAAGGTCGTGGTGATCGGCGGCGCGTCAGGCGTCGGCCATGCAGTGGCTAATGCGGCGCTGGAGGCCGGGGCGCGGGTCGTCATCGGCTCCAGCCAGGCCGTCCGGGTCGAAGCGGCGGCCGCCAGGCTGGGCCAGGGCGTCGAGGGCCATGTCGTCGACGTGAAGGACGAGGCTTCGGTCGCGGCCTTCTTCGAGGCGGTCGGCGCGTTCGACCACCTGGTGTTCACGGCCGGCGACTGGGGCCACATGTTCGGCGCGACCGCCGATCTCGACATCGAGGCCAGCAAGGCCCGGATGGAAGTGCGGTTCTGGGGCGCGGCCCGCGCCGCCAAGTACGCTATCCGGCAGATCGCCAAGGACGGTTCGATCACGCTGACCGGCGGCATGCTGGCGCATCGCCCCATGCCGGGCGCGCCGCTGGTCACGGCCTCGGCCAACACCACCGAAGGCCTGGCCATGGGTTTGGCGCGCGACCTGGCGCCGATCCGGGTCAACGCCGTCTGCCTGGGTCTGATCATGAGCGAACAGGCCCAGGCCATGGGCGAGGCGGTGGTCAAGGCGTTCACCGCCAACCTGCCCCTGCCGCGCGGCGGCACGGTCGAAGAGGCCGCCGAGGCCTATCTCTACCTGATGCGCGCGACCTACGTGACCGGCCAGGTCGTGCGGGTCGATGGCGGCGGCAGCCTGGTCTGAGGCCCGTAAACGAAAAACGGCCCGGAACCGCGAGGTCCCGGGCCGTTTCGAATCTCGGTGAGATCAGGGCTTAGAGGCCCGGCAGCTTGATGCCCGACTTCTTTTCGCGGCTGATGACCACGCCGCCGGCGCCCACCAGCTTCTTCAGGCGGGCTTCCTCGGCGGCGGCGTCGACTTCCACCGGGGCGTTGGCGCCGGCTTCGGCGGCGGTGGCCACGTTGGTGGTCTTGGCCTGGCCCTTTTTCCAGAACATCACCTTGCTGGCGAAGCTCTCGTCCTTGTGGGCCAGGTCGCCGTTCTCGTCATCGACGACGAAGCGGATCAGCGGATCGGCCTTTTCCGAGCCGGCGCGGGAAACGAGCAGCTTCTCGCCTTCCGAACGGTTCGAGGCGTTGCTCTGGCCGATCAGGGCGGCGCGCGCGGCGCTTTCCGGCTGCAGCTCTTGCGGACGCGGCTCGCCGGGCGCTGGCGGGCGCAGGGCGTAGTCCGGCGGCACGGCCAGCGGGGCCTTGCTGACGACGCGGAATTCGTCGGGAACCACCTTGCTCATGCCCAGAGCCTTCTGGGTCGAGGTGCAGCCAGCCATGCCGATCGCGGCCACGGCGGTCAGGGCGCTCACGGTCGCGACCCGATTGAAACTCATCTAACCATGCTCCAGCGGCCGACCCCCGGCCAAATTTTCGGACGCTCTCGATACGACATCATCGCGCGGGCGCCAATCTCCCACGCGAATGCGGCGTCAATCGGTCCCTAAATCACTCGGTTTCAGCCAGCTTCTTCTCGCCGTACAGGAAACTGTCCAGCAGCAGCAGGGCCACGCCGATCGAGATCCCCGAGTCGGCGACGTTGAACACCCACGGGAAGTACAGCCGCGAGACGTCGATGAAGTCGACGACATAGCCGTACATCACCCGGTCGATCAGGTTGTTGCCGATGGCGCCGCCGATGATCATGCCAATGCCGATGGTCGGCAGCAGCTTGGTCGCCTTGCGCGCCCACCAGGCCAGGCCGATCACCACGATGATCGAGAAGCCGATCAGCAGCCAGCGGCCCCAGTCGTTGCCGCGCAGCAGGCCAAAGCTCATGCCGTAGTTATGGACCATGGTCAGGTGCAGCGGGCCCAGCAGCGGCAGGGACGCGCCCGGCTCGCGGCCCAGCAGGCCCAGGACCCTCAGCTTGCTGATCTGGTCCAGGACCACGGTGGCGGCGGCGATGGCGTAGGCGGTCCAGCCCAGGCGAGTGATCGACTTCATCTGCTTAGCTAAACCGTCCTACGCCCTTTGGTCACCTGCTTAAGCTTGCCGCGCGTCCCAGTAGGCCACAGCTTCAGCGTCGCGAAGGCTAAGCTCCGGATAGCGGGCATCGGTTCCCACCTCCGGCAGGATGCGCCACGAGCGGGCGCACTTGTTGCCCTCGGCCAGTTTCGGATCCACCGACACGCCCTTGACCTCGTCGGTCGAGAACGCGCCGCCTTCACCGGCGACCAGGGTCGCGGCCGACGTGCGGAACACCTCGGCGGCGTCCAGACCCGCGAAGGCGGCCAGCAGCTCGGCGTCGGCGACGTGAACGACCGGCGCGGCCTCCAGCGCCGATCCGATCCGCTTTTCACGGCGTTCGACTTCCAGGGCGCCGGTCACCACCGACATCACGGTCTCGACCTTGGCCCAGCGGGCGGCCTCGGCGTCGTTCTTCCATTCCGCCGGCGTCACTGGGATCACTCGCAGGCTGTTGGAGCCCGCCTCGGGGAAGCGCGTCTGCCACGCCTCTTCCATGGTGAAGCTGGTCAGCGGCGACAGCCAGATGGTCAGGCGCTCGAACACATAGTCCAGCACCGTGCGATAGGCCCGGCGACGGATGGCGTCGGGACGGTCGCAATAGAGGCTGTCCTTGCGGATGTCGAAGAACAGGGTGGAGAGATCGCCCTGGCAGAACTCGATCAGCGGCCGGACCACGTCCGAGAACCGATAGGTCTCGTAGGCGGCGCGGACGTCGCGATCCAGCTCCCACAGGCGGTGCAGGATGTACTTCTCCAGCGGCGGGAAGTCGGCGTAGTCGGTGACCCGCTCGGCCTCGTCGAAGCCGGCCAGGGCGCCCAGCAGGTAGCGCGTGGTGTTGCGCAGCTTGCGATAGGCGTCGGTGGTGGTGGCCAGGATCGTCTTGCCGATCCGCTGGTCCTCCGAATAGTCGACCATCGCCGCCCACAGGCGCAGGATCTCGGCGCCGCTCTCCTTGGTGACCGACTGCGGCTCGACGGTGTTGCCCTTGGACTTGGACATCTTCTCGCCGTTCTCGTCCTGGGTGAACCCGTGGGTGAGAACCGCCTTGTACGGCGCGCGGCCGCGCGAGCCGCAGCCTTCGAGCAGGGACGACTGGAACCAGCCGCGATGCTGGTCGGAGCCTTCCAGATACAGGTCCGCCGGCCAGTGGCTGTCGTCACGGCCTTCGATCGTGAAGGCGTGGGTGCAGCCCGAGTCGAACCAGACATCGAGGATGTCGGTGATCTTCTCGTACTGGGTCGGGTCGTGCACGCCCAGGAAGTCGGCGTCGGGACGCGTGAACCAGGCGTCGGCGCCGCCTTCGCGGATGGCGTCCAGGATACGGGCGTTGACGGCCGGGTCGTTCAGCGGATGGCCGGTGTGCTTGTCCACGAACATGGCCAGGGGCGTGCCCCAGTTGCGCTGGCGGCTGACCAGCCAGTCGGGACGCGTCTCGACCATCGAGCCGATGCGGTTGCGGCCGGCGTCGGGGTGGAAGGCGGTGTCGGCGATGGCCTGCACGGCCGTCTCGCGCAGGGTCTTGCCGCCCAGCGAGTCCACCGCGTGGTCCATGCGGATGAACCACTGCGGGGTGTTGCGGAAGATCACCGGAGCCTTCGAGCGCCAGCTGTGCGGATAGCTGTGTTCGACGCGGCCCCGCGCCAGCAGGGCGCCAGCCTCGATGAGGCGATCCATCACCGCGCCGTTGGCGGGGCCGAACTTGCCGGTCTTCTTGCCCTCGGTCTCGATGACCTTCAGGCCGCCGAACATCGGCACGTGCGCGTAGTAGGCGCCGTCCGGATCGACGGTGTCGGGGATCTCGCGATGACCGTGGGCCAGCCAGACATTGTAGTCGTCGGCGCCGTGGCCAGGCGCGGTGTGGACGAAGCCCGTACCCGCGTCGTCGGTCACGTGGTCGCCGGCCAGCATCGGCACGGCGTAGCCGAAGTGGGTGTCCAGGTCGGCCAGCGGGTGGGCCAGGACCATGCCTTCGCAGTCGACGCTCTCGACCTTCTTGAAGGCCGCGACCTTGGCCGCCTTCATCACGTCGTCGACCAGCTTTTCAGCGATGATCAGGCGATCGCCGACGGCCGACCAGGGAGCGAACTCGAGGTTCTCCTCCAGGGCCGTGACCTCATAGACGGCGTACGGGATGTCGGGGTTGTACGAGACCGCGCGGTTGGCCGGGATGGTCCACGGCGTGGTGGTCCAGATCACCAGCTTGGCGCCCAGGGCCGCGTCCGAGCCTTCGACGACCGGGAACTTCACCCAGATCGTGGGCGAGACGTGGTCGTGGTACTCGATCTCGGCGTCGGCCAGGGCGGTGCGCTCGACCGGGCTCCACATCACCGGCTTGGAGCCGCGATAGAGCTGGCCGGTCGACAGGAACTTGTGGAACTCGGCCACGATCGTGGCTTCCGAGGTGAAGTCCATGGTGGCGTAGCGGTTCCACCAGTCGCCCAGCACGCCCAGGCGCTGGAACTCGGTCTTCTGGGCCTCGATCCAGCCGCCGGCATAGGCGCGGCACTCGCGGCGGAACTCCTCGGCCGGGACCTCGTCCTTGCGGCGGCCCTTGGCGCGGAACTGCTCCTCGATCTTCCACTCGATCGGCAGGCCGTGGCAGTCCCAGCCCGGCACGTAGTCGACGTCGAAGCCCAGGGCGAAGCGCGAGCGGACAACGAAGTCCTTCAGCGTCTTGTTCAGGGCGTGGCCGATGTGGATGGCCCCGTTGGCGTAGGGCGGGCCGTCGTGCAGCACGAACAGCGGCGCGCCGTCGGCCTGGCGCTTGGCGCGCACGGCGCCGTAGAGACCCTTGTCGGAGAGGGCGGCCCAGCCCTCCAGGATCTCGGGCTCCTTCTTGGGCAGGCCCCCGCGCATCGGGAACGGGGTGTCGGGCAGGAAGACGGTTTCGCGATAGTCGCGGGCGGTCGTGGCGTCGTCGGCCATGGAATGATTATCCAAGCTGGAAGTTCGGGAGGGGCGCGGACTTAAAAACCCGGCGCGCGCGCAAGCCTGACCGGCGGCGTCACGCCGGGCGGATAATTCGCGCTGTATTCCGAACGGAACTCATGGGGAGCGGGGATAGCAGACAGGGCGGCGAGGCGCAAAGGCTTCGGCGCTCGAGATCCTTCCCCTAGCGGGGAGGATCTTACGCCCCCGGCTTCCGCAGCTTCGGCGTCACCGTCACGCTCATCAGCCGCGCGTTGCGGATCACCAGGAAGTCCGTCGGCCGGCCGATGCTGTGGTGATCCAGCGCCCGCAGCAGGTCGTCCAGGCCGGTCAGGACCTGACTGCCCGCCGCGGCCAGCAGGTCGCCCTCCTTGATCCCCGCCTTGGCGGCCGGGCCGCCGGCGTCGACATGGGCGACATAGGCTGCATACGGCTGATGCAGGCCGGTGGCCTTGGCCAGGGCCGGCGGGATCGGGGCCTGCTGGGCGATCAGGCCGATCGAGCCGCGCCGCACGTGGCCGTGCTCCAGCAGCTCGGCGATCACGAACCGGGCGGTGTTGGCCGCCACCGCGAAACACAGGCCCTGGTAGCCGGCGATGATCGCCGTGGCGATGCCGATGACCTCGCCGGTGGAATTGACCAGCGGCCCGCCGCTGTTGCCGGGATTGAGCGCCGCGTCGGTCTGGATCAGGTCCTCGATCAGCCGGCCGCGCTCGCCGCGCAGGCTGCGGCCCATCGCCGAGACCACGCCGGTGGTCACCGTGGCCTCGAAGCCCAGCGGCGCGCCGACGGCGATGACCAGCTGGCCGCGCCGCAGCTTCTTGGAGTCGCCCAGCTTGGCGACCGGCAGGTTGACGGCCTGGTCGATCTTGATGACGGCCAGATCGGTGTCGGGATCGTCGCCCACGCAGCGGGCGGTGAAGCTGCGGCCCTCGGCATTGATGACGATGTAGCGGCTGGCGCCCTGGATCACGTGGCTGTTGGTCAGGATCAAGCCGTCGGACCCGATGACGAAGCCCGAGCCGACGCCGGACATTCGGGGATCTTCCAGCATCGGATGGATGCGCACGACGCTGGGCCCGATCCGCTCGACGGCGCGGACCACGGCGTTGGAATAGGCGTCCAGCAGATCACCGTCGGGCAGGGCGCAATAGCCGCCCTCGACCTCGACGGCCTTGCCGGTGTCGAACACGAACTGGGCGCCCTCGGGATAGGCGAGGATCTCGTGGCGACGCCTGGTCACCCCGTGTTTCGCCCGCGCGAACTGCTGGTACTTGCGCCCCTTGAGCATCGGTCCCCACCCTGCCGTTAAACAAGGTTAACGGGGCCGGGGCGGATCGGAAAGGGTTTCGCGTGAACCGCGAGCGATCAGAAGGTGGGCGCCACGATCGCCCGGGCCGCCTGCTCGTCCTTGTGGATCTGCGCGATCATCAGCTCCAGGCTGTCGAACTTCAGTTCGGGGCGCAGGAAGGCGATCAGGTCGGTCTCGATGATCTGGCCGTAGAGATCCTCGTCGAAGTCGAACAGCCAGGTCTCCAGCCGCGTCTCGACGATGCCCGTGGTCGGGTTGTTGCCGAGGTTGGCGACGCCCGGAACCTCGCGGCCGTCGGGCAGGCGGGTGCGGGTGGCGTATACGCCGAGTTTCGGCACCACATAGTCCTCGACCTCGACATTGGCGGTCGGGAAGCCCAGCTGGCGGCCCAGCTGCTGGCCCCGGCGCACCACGCCCTCGATGGCGAAGGGCCGGCCCAGGATCAGGGCGGCCTGGTCGGGATGACCGTCGCGCAGGGCGTCGCGCACGCCCGTCGACGAGAACTTGTCGCCGTCCCCCTCGGCCGAGCAATCGGCCACGGGCTCGGCCACCGAAACGGTGAAGCCGTATTCCGCGCCATAGGCCTTCATCAACTCGGCGCTGCCCGAGCGGCCACGGCCGAACGAGATGTCGAAGCCGACGGCGACGTGCTTCACGCCCAGGCCTTCGACCAAGACCTTCTCGACGAACTCGCGGTCGCCGAAGCTGGCCATCTCGAAGTCGAACGGCAGCAGATACAGCAAATCAACGCCCAGTCCGCCCAGGGCGCGGGCCTGCTGCGGATGGGTCATCAGCTTGAAGGCCGGCTCGGTCGGGCGGAACAGGCGGCGCGGGTGCGGGTCGAAGGTGACCACGCCCAACGGCGTCTTGCCGGCCAGGGCGGCTTTCGCGGCCTGGGCGATCACCTGCTGGTGGCCGCGATGCACGCCGTCGAAATTGCCGAGCGCGACGGACGCGCCGCGCTCTTCGGCGGACAGGTTCTTCCAGGCTTGGACGGTCTTCAGGGTCATCAGGCGGCCTTGCGCGGAACCATGACGGTGGCCTCGCCGTCGACGACGGCCTTGCCATTGACCTTGCAGACGGTCGACAGCGTGACCTGGGCCTTGGCCTCGTTGATCTCGGTGACGGTGACGATCGCGGTGACCGCGTCGCCGATCTTCACCGGACGGCGAAAGCGCAGGCCCTGCGTCAGATAGACCGCGCCCGGACCCGGCAGCTGGGTGCCCAGCACCGCCGAGATGTAGCCGGCCGACAGCATGCCGTGGGCGATGCGCTGGCCAAAGCTGGTGGTCGCCGCGTAGTCGGCGTCCAGGTGCACCGGGTTGGTGTCGCCGGTCACTTCGGCGAAAGCGACGATGTCGGCCTCGCCGACGGTGCGGACCAGTTCGGCCGATTGGCCGACGCTCAGGTCTTCGAGAAACTTGCCTTGCATGGCCAACCTCTTACCAGACCAGATCGCCAATGGCGTGGGTCGCGCCCACCTGTTCGGCGTCCAGCAAGGCGTGGACGGCGTCCGGGACCAGCTGGCCGTCCGGACCGACTGCCTTCTCGCCGTGGATGCCCTTGGCGATGAACATGCAGGCCAGCTTCTGGTCGTGGGCGCCCTTCACGTCGGTGATGACGCCGTCGCCGATGCACAGCACCCGGTCGCGGTCGACGGGACGGCCCAGCAGCTGCGCGGCCTCGGCCACGGCCAGGTCGTAGATCGCGGCATAGGGCTTGCCGGCCATGACGACCTTGCCGCCCAGGGTCTCATAGAGGTCGGCCAGCGCGCCGGCGCAGAAGATCAGCCTGTCGCCGCGCTGCACGACGCGATCGGGATTGGCGCAGATGAACAGCAGGCCCCGGTCGGCGGCGACCTGCAGGCGCGCTCGATAGTCCTCGGGGACTTCCTTCTCGTCTTCATAGAGGCCGGAGCACAGGATGAAGTCGGCGTCCTCGGGGCCGGCCAGGGTCAGGTCGAACCCGGCCCACAGCGGACCGTCGCGCTCGGGGCCGACCTTCCAGACCTTGGTCCCGGTGTGCGGGGTCAGCAGCGCCCGGGTCGCGTCGCCCGAGGTGACGAAACCCTGCCAGGCCGAACGCGGCACGCCCAGGCCGTCCAGCTGCGCGACCACGTCATAGGACGGGCGCGGCGAGTTGGAGATCAGCACCACCGGACCCTTGGTCTCGCCCCACTTCGTCAGGGCGTCGCAAGCCTGCGGGAAGCTCTCCACGCCGTTGTGGATCACGCCCCAGACGTCGCACAGCACCACGTCGTAGCGGTCGGAAAGAGCGGAAAGGCCGGCGGGAAAGTCCATCATGGCGTGGGCGGTAACGGTCCAGGGGCGGGGCGTCAATCTCGCCGCCAGCCTTAGCTGCTCCCTGACGCCGGGGATTCAAGGGTCGCAAGCTCAAGCTTTCGAAGACCGGCGTTCCGTGACTATCCTCCGCGCATAAGGGGAGGGGCCGATGACAATTCTGATCCTGGGTCTTGTGCTGTTCTTGGGCATCCACTCGGTGCGGATCCTGGCCGGACCGTTCCGCGACGCGCAGATCGCCGCCAGTCCCAAACGCTGGAAGGGGCTCTACACCCTGGTCTCGTTCGTGGGGCTGGGGCTGATCATCTGGGGCTGGATCCTGGCCCGGCCGATGGCCCCGCAGCTCTACGACCCGCCGACCTGGGGCCGCCACGCGACCCTGGCCCTGGTCTGGATCGCCTTCGTGCTGCTGCCGACCGCCAATGCGCCGACGGGCCGGATCAAGGCGACGGTGCGCCATCCGATGCTGCTGGGGGTGATCTTCTGGTCGGCCGGGCACCTGCTGGCGAACGGGGACCAGGCGTCGGTGAGCCTGTTCGGGGCTTTTCTGGTGTGGGCGATCCTGGACCTGATCTCGGCGCTTCGGCGCGGGGAGCCGGCGCCGGTGGTGGTGAAGCCGCGGGCGGATGTGATCGCGGTGGCAGCCGGCACGGTGCTGTGGGCGGTGTTCGTGTTCTTCCTGCACCGGGTGCTGTTCGGGGTCTCGCCGTTGGGGTGAGGCGCTGAGCGCCCCCTCCGTCTCGCTGCGTATCCGCAGCGATCCACCTCCCCCGCTTCGCAAGGGAGGAGGAAGCTGCTTTTTCCTGCCCCGTGAAACGGGGGAGGTGGCGCGGCGCCGATAGGCGACGTGACGGAGGGGGCGCTTACGTCGCGTCGTGGAAGATCACGCCCAGCGTCCGTCTGCGGCCTGAGCGTATCTCACTCACCCCGTGCCGCAGCACCCTTCGGTGCACGCCCCGCACGCCCTCGGCTGGCCGTTCGCGGACCGCGAAGATCACCCCCTCGCCCTGCCTCAACGGCACCACCTGCGGCGCGCTCTGCTGCCTCGGGCGCTGCTCGACGATCACGAACTCGCCGCCGTCGAAGTCCTGCCCCGGCTCGTCCAGCAGGAACGCCGCCTGCAGCGGAAACACGTGCTCGCCGTAAAGATCCTGGTGCAGGCAGTTGTAGTCGCCCGGCCCATAGGTCAGCAGCAACGGCGTGGGCCGCACCTGGCCCGCCTCGCGGCACCGCGCCAGCATGTCGTCCAGAGCCTCGGGAAACCGCCGCTCCTCGCCCAGCCGTTCGGCCCAGGCATTGGCGATCTCCGACAGCGGCCCATACAGCCCCTGCCGGAGCCGTTGCACGACGTCCGGCAGGGGATAGCTGAAGTACTTGTACTCGCCGCGTCCGAAGCCGTGGCGGGCCATCACCACCCGGCTGCGGAAGCCCGCGTCCTGGGGATAGAGGTTGGCGATGGCCGCGCAGGTCTCGGGTTTGAGGATCGGGCCGGTCAGGGCCCAGCCGCGTGCGTCGAGCTCGGCGGCGATACGGATCCAGTCCATTTTAGGAACAGGATTTGGGGTCACGCCGCCTCGCGCGCCAACAGAGCCGCCTTGCGCTCGACGCCCCAGCGGTAGCCGGACAGGCCGCCATCGGCGCGGACCACGCGGTGGCAGGGCGTGATCACCGCCAGCGGATTGGCCCCGCAGGCCTGGGCCACGGCGCGGAAGGCGCTGGGGCGGCCGATGGCGCGGGCGATGTCGGCATAGGACGCCGTCTCGCCGGCTGGGATCTCGCGTAGGGCGGCCCAGACGGCCTTCTGCAGCTCGGTCCCCTGGTCGTCCAGGGGCAGGTCCGGCGCGTGGTCGGGATGCTCGACCAGCGCGGCCACCGCCTTCAGGTCGGCGGTCAGGCCCTCGGCATCCGGCACGATGCGAGCGTGCTTGAAGCGCTTCTCCAGGTCGGCCTGCAGCGTTGCAGCGTCGTCGCCCAGGGTGACTAGGCGCAGGCCGGCCTCGGAGCGGGCGACGAGCGCCAGGCCCAGGCTGGTCTGACCGACCGCCCAGCGCAGTGTCTCGCGGTTGATGTCGGGCTTGCAGCGCAGGCAGGCGCGCAGGCCGTCGGCGCGGGCGTCCTCGCGCGTGGCGTAGAAAGCGACGTTCTTGCGCAGCGGACGGCCGCCGCAGCTGGCGACGCAATAGACGCCTGTGGTGCGCACGCCGATGTAGAAGGCGCCTTCGGCGGCGCGGTCCTTGGCGCGCATGGCGTCCCAGCGGGCGTCGTCGTTCAGGTAGGTCGTCATGGGAAGTCTCCTTTCGTGGAGAGACCATGCGCCAAGCCGCGCCGGCGATCATTCCGATGCTTGCGGCTTAGGACCCAAACCTGTCAGCAATCGATCGCGGCTTGCGGTCCCCCGACGCGGCGCCCTAACCAGAGGTAGCGCTTCGGGGGGAAGGCATGCGTTCAGGTGTGTGTGGTTTGGCCTTGGCCCTGATGGCCTCGAGCGCCTTGGCCGGGCCGGGCGCCCGGGTGACCCTGACGCCGGACGCCAAGGGCGTTGTCGCCAGCGTCATCCTGCCCGAGGCCGTCACCCGCTTCGCCTTCGAGGAGAACGCCGACGACGTCCGACAGGACACCTGGCGGCCGCCGGCGGACATGACGCTGAAGGACGGGATCCTCCAGCGCGTCGACGGCAAGGCCTTCTCCAGCTTCACGATCCAGCTGACGCCCGACACGGCGCCTCGGGACCGGCGCTATCCGGCCCTGACCCGAGTGGGCGAGGGCTGGCAGGTCTACGGCCCCTATTTCGCCGGCAAGACGACGCCCGCACCCGCCGCGACGGTGGTCTCGAAGAAGGGCTGGTCGGCTCTGCCCAAGGCCAAGGCCGGCCAAGTCTCGCTGGCGGGTTATGTCTATGTCGGGCCGTCGAACCTGGTCAGCGCCGGCGCGGCCACGCTGGTCGCGGCGCCGAACGTCAGCCCGGACCTGCGCGTCCAGATCGCCAAGGCCGGCCAGGGCTCGGCGGCCTATTACCAGCGCCGCCTGGGCGTGGGCCTGCCCGCCAAGCCCGTGCTGATCGCCGCGCGCGTGCCGGAGTTCAACAGCGGCTGGCAGGGCGACACGGTCGACGGGCCGATGATGTCGCTGCGCTTCTTCGGTCCCGCCGTCGCCGGTGCGGACGAAGCGGGGCAGGTATCGGGCTTCGTCGCGCACGAGAGCTTCCACTTCTGGAACAGCCGGTTCCTGGCCTCGGGCGACGCCGAGAACGCGCCGTGGCTGCACGAGGGCGCGGCCGAATATGCGTCCCTGCTGACCACCCGTGAGCTGGGCGCACGCAGCGAGGCGGCGGTGGGCGAGGTTTTGGCCGGACGCCTGGCGGCCTGCGCCGCGTCACTGGGCGACAAGGACCTGGCCGAGCACGGGCCGCGCCGGGGCAAGGCGGTCTATGACTGCGGCGTTGTGGTGCAGTGGGCGGCGGACCTGAAACTGCGCGCCGCCTCGGGCGGCCGGCGGGACGTGCTGGACGCCTGGCGCGAGATCTTCGTTCAGGCCCAGACCGCTGATCAGCATTATGGCGTCAAGGAATTCATGGCCTCGGTCGGAATGAGCGAGGCTGAGGACGATCCGCTGCGCTTGCTGATGCGGACGGGCCAGGCCGACCGCTGGAACCGTCTCACGGCCGCCTTGACGGGACTGGGCGCGACGGTGACGCCGACCCGCTCTGCGGACGCCGACCGCGCCGCGCTGATGTTCGCCCTGCTGGGACCGATCTGTAAGGACAGCTACGGCTTCTTCGGCGGCAACGGCGACTTCATCACTTTGGACACCGGCGACCGTTGCTCTGCGGCGAACGGCAATCCGAAGGTCGACCAGGTCGCCGGCCACGCCATCGTCAAGGACGCCTCGGCCGCGTTCGATACGGTGGCCGTCCTATGCGCTTCAGGCTCTGGCGAGGTTCCGCTGGCCTATCAAGGCCAGGTCGTCGCGACCCTGCCGTGCCGCAAGCTGCCGCCGGCCCCGAAGGCCTGGACGGTCACCAAATGGCGCTGACTACCAACCCACGGCGCGGCGACGCAGCGCCCCGCGCATGAAGTCCTGCGGCGGTTCGGCCTCGGCCAGGACCGCGTCGCGGATGGCGCGCGGTTCGCCGAACAGGTGGCCTTGGCCGTAGCCGATGTCGAGATCCAGGATATCGACGATCTGCTTCTCGGCCTCGACCTTCTCGACGATGACCTCGATGCCGTAGCGGCGGGTCAGGGCGGCGAAGTCGGTGGCGTTCAGGTCGGGCAGCGAGGCGATGACCAGCTTGCCGTCCTGCTCTTCCAGCTGGTCCAGCATCATCTGGGCGCCGACCTTCAGATAGCGGACGTCGGCGCGGGCCAGGTCCTGGAAGTCCAGGTCCAGGTCGTTGACCTTGTCGAGGCTGAAGCTGAAGCCCAGGCTGGCCAGGCGAGCCATGTGGCGGGCCTCGACCGGACCGCGGCGCTCGAACGCCGCCTGGCCCAGCTCGAAGATCACCGCGCCGGCCAGGTCCTTGTTGCCCTGCATGAACTCCAGGAACTGCGGGAAGAAGCTCTCGTCGCCCAGGCTGGCCAGCGAGATGTTGCAGAAGATGCCGACCTTGCGGTCCTGCTTGGCCAGCCGGCGGACGATCTGCACGCAGCGGAACAGCAGCAGGTTGTCGATGGCCGTCATCAGGCCTTCGGGCTCGGCCACGGCCAGGTACTCGGCCGGCATCATCACGCGGCCGGTCTCGTCGCGCAGGCGCGAGAAGCTTTCGTAGAAGACGGTCCGGCGCTGGGGCAGGCTGACGATCGGCTGCAGATAGAGGTCGACGCGGTTCTCGGCCAGGGCGTCCTGCACCACTTCCAGCATGTGGCTGGCTTGCGGCGCGCGCTCGCGGCCGAGGGTGTGGCTGCTGCGAGCCGAGGCGGCGGCGACCTGATGGCTGAGCTGCTGCTCCATCCGGTCGCTCATCTGGGAGATCATGTCTTCCAGCTGGTGGACCTCGGTCGACAGCTCCTCGGTGCGGCGCTGGGCGTCGGCGGCGACCGTCTCCACGAGATCCGACACGCGGGCGTCGACCTTCTCGATCTGGTCCAGGAGGATGGCGTGGGCTTCCCGCACGGTGTCGATGTCGCCGCGCAGGGCGGCGGCCAGGAAGGTCTGGCCCAGCAGGCCGTGGAAGGCGAAGCACAGGCCCAGCGTGCCGATGAAGGCCGAGACGCCGACAGCCGGTGTCGCGCCCATCCTCCACAGGAAGAGCGAGACGATCAGAGCCAGACAAAGATAGGCCCCCGTCAGGAGCCCCAGCATCAGCCTACGCATAATTCGCCCATACGAATCGGAACACGTAATCAGACCGAGCGGCGTTCGAAGAGTCGAATCTATTAACGACCCTGCGCCATTCGGTCCCAACAGCCCTTAAGGCGTCAGCATACCTCAAAACGCCAGGATCGCTGAATCGACATTGGTCTCTTCGACTGATAATCGTTCGCAATCTAATCGGAGCCATTATGTCCGAAGCGTTTGCGTTGTCCCCCGAATTCAACCCGGCCGAGAGCGATCCCGGCGGTCTGCGTCCCCTGGCCTCGGCCCGGCGCGGCGACCGTGGCGTGATCGCTCGCGTAACCGGCGTCTCGGGCGCGGCCGAGGCCGTCGTCGCCGAGGAGCTGGAGCGCCGCCTGCTGGAGATGGGCTTCGTGGAGGGCGCGACGATCGAGGTGCTGCACGAGGGCCTGTTCGGCCGCGATCCGATCGCCGTGCGGGTGGACGACACCCGCGTGGCTCTTCGCCGCCGCGAGGCTGGCGCTGTCAGTGTGAAGTTCGACGGACGATAAGACCTTGGCTCTGGATACCGCTGTCGACGTTTCCGACACCCCTTCGAAATTCACGGACTCGACCCGGATCGCCCTGGTGGGCAATCCCAACTCGGGCAAGACCGCGCTGTTCAACGCCCTGACCGGTAGCCGCCAGAAGGTCGCCAACTACGCCGGCGTCACCGTCGAGCGGAAGGAAGGCGTGCTGACCACGGCCGCCGGCCGTCAGATGCGCGTGCTGGACCTGCCGGGCACTTACTCCCTGCGGGCCCGCAGCCCGGACGAGGTCGTCACCCGCGACGCGGTGCTGGGCAAGCTGGCCGGCGAGGCCGCGCCCGAGTGCCTGATCTGCGTGGCCGACGCCACCAACCTGCGCATGGTGCTGCGCCTGGTGCTGGAGCTGAAGCAGGTGGGCCGCCCGTTCGTGCTGGCCCTCAACATGTTCGACATCGCCCAGCGCCAGGGCCTGCGCATCGACCTGGAGCAGCTCAGCAAGGAAATCGGCGCGCCGATCGTCACTACGGTGGCGACCCGCAAGCGCGGCCTGCCCGAGCTGCTGGAAAAGGTCGAGGCCATCGTCGCGACCCGCGGCGTCGAGGCCGAGAACGTCTGGCACGAGCCGACCGCCGGCGAGATCCGCGCCGCGCACGCCGAGGCCCAGCGCATCTTCAAGGCCTGCGTGAAACCGCCCGAGCATCCCGACACGGTGACGGGCAAGATCGATAGCGTGCTGCTGCATCCGATCGCGGGCCTGGCCATCCTGTTCACCCTGCTGTTCGTGATGTTCCAGGCGGTGTTCACCTGGGCCACGATCCCGGCCGACGCCATCGACGGCGCCTTCGCCGGCCTGGCCGGCTGGGTCAACGAGACCCTGCCGCACGGGCTGCTGGCCAGCTTCATCGCCGACGGCCTGATCGCTGGCGTCGGCAGCGTGCTGGTGTTCCTGCCGCAGATCCTGATCCTGTTCTTCTTCATCCTGCTGCTGGAAGACAGCGGCTACATGGCCCGCGCGGCCTTCCTGATGGACAAGATCATGGGCGGCGCCGGCCTACACGGGCGGGCCTTCATCCCGCTGCTATCCAGCTTCGCCTGCGCCATTCCCGGGATCATGTCGACGCGGGTGATCGACAACAAGCATGACCGCCTGACCACCATCCTGGTCGCCCCGCTGATGACCTGCTCGGCGCGGATTCCGGTCTACACCCTGATCATCGGCGCCTTCATCCCGAACCAGACCGTCTGGGGCGTCCTGTCCCTGCAGGGCCTGGTGATGTTCGGCCTCTATGCCGGCGGCATCGTCAGCGCCCTGGTCGTGTCGTTCGTGATCCGCAGCGTCTTCTGGCGTGGCGCGGTCGAGCCCTTCATGATGGAGCTGCCGACCTATCGCTGGCCCGAGCCGCGCAACGTCCTGCTGAACCTGTGGACCCGCGCGCAGATCTTCCTGAACCGCGCTGGCCGCATCATCCTGCCGCTGATGGTGCTGGTCTGGGTGCTGTCGACCTTCCCCTATCCGCCGGAAGGCGCGACGGGCCCGGCCATCGACTACAGCTTCGCCGGCCGCATCGGCCACCTGATCGCCCCGGTCATGGCCCCGATCGGCTTCAACTGGCAGATGACCATCGCCCTGATCCCGGGCTTCGCGGCTCGCGAGGTCGCAGTGGCGGCGCTCGGCACGGTCTACGCGGTCGGCGGCGACGACGACGCGGGCACCAAGCTGGGCGTGCTGCTGGCCGGCAAGTGGTCGCTGGCCACGGCCCTGTCGTTCCTGTCCTGGTACATCTTCGCCCCGCAGTGCGCGGCGACCCTGGGCGTGGTCAAGCGGGAGACCAACGGCTGGACCTGGCCGACCGTGATGTTCCTGTACATGACGGGCCTGGCGTACCTGGCCTCGTTCGCGACCTATCACATCGCGGTGGCGCTCGGGGCGGGGTGAGCCGCTAACCTCAGGGTTGTTCTTCTTATGTTCCGTGCTATGCTCGGGACATGACGATCCGGGTGGACATCGCGGAGTTGGCCGATCTTGAGGCGCTTATCGCCCAGATCGACGCTGGCGAGGACATTGTGCTCACGCGCGATGGGCAGGCTGTCGCGACGATAAACGTCGCCCTACCGAAAGCTCGGGAGCCTATCGAGCGCGTGCCGGGACTTTTCGCTCACCTGGGGCCGATGGACGATCCGGATATTTTCTTCCGCCCGGACCCTGAGTTCATCGAGCTTGCCGAGTCCCATGATGAGGACGAATTCTATCGGCCCCAGACGCCGGAGACGTGAGCTTCCTGCTCGATACCCATGCGCTGGTCTGGTGGCTGGTCGCTCCGGAGCGCCTATCCAGACTGGTCAACGGCCACATCAAGGATAGGAGCGCACGACTCTTCATCAGCGCCGCGAGCCTTTACGAGATCGAATATAAGCGCGAGCGAGATCGCCTTCTCTACCGCTTGCCGCGAGACATGACGCGCGTCGTGCCGATGCTCGGCTTCGAATGGCTAAGCATCGATCCGGACGACGTCTTCGATGCGGCGCGTCTGAGCGATCATCATCGCGATCCCTGGGATCGGATCATTGCCGCCCAGGCCCATCGCCGACGGCTCAACTTGATTACCGCCGATGGTGTTCTGACGAGGGCCTGCATCGACTGGCGGGTGGAGACCTTCTGGTAGCGGTCCGAGGTTACCCCGCCCGCTCCAGACGCTTGCCATAGGTCAGTCGCCGCCACACCCACTCCAGCGGGCCCATCCGGAACCGCGCGAGCCATAGCGGCGACCAGACTAGCTGCAACACCCAGATCGCCACGACGCAGCCCCACAGCTGCACGCGGTCCAGTTGGCCGTAGAGGCCAAGGCCGCGGCCGCTCCACAGGATGGTGGTCATGATCAGCGACTGGGTCAGGTAGTTGGTGAAGGCCATCTGGCCAAGGCGCGCCAGCGGCGTCAGGAGCTTTCGCACGATCGCCGAACGGATCAGCAGGATCGCCGCCGAGGCGTAGCCCAGGGTGATGGGCAGGCTCGCAAATTCGTAGGCCAACTGATAGCGGCCGGCGTTCTGGGGCTCGGCGAAGTGGGTCGTAAGCTTGGCGCAGGCTTCCCAGCCGGCCCAGGCCAGGGCCGCCGCGCCAAGGAGAATGAGCGCGGCATAGACGGCGGTCGGGGCGCGGCCGGTCACGAAGCCCGACTTGAACAGCGCCATGCCCAGCAGCATCAAGGCGCCGGTGCGCCAACTGAACACGACCAGGCTGCCGGCCTGCAGCATGGCCCAGTCCTTGGCGTTATGGATCATGGCCGGGACCAGGCCCTGTCGCATTTCGGCGATGGCCAGGGGGATGTCGGCGGGCGTCGAGGGCGGGCCCATCTGCTCGATCACCTTGCGCTGCATCTCGGGCGGGGCGCTCTCGAGGGCGATATAGGGCGCGACGGCCAGGGCCGAGCCCAGCAGGATGACGGCCAGGCTGACGCCGAACAGCTTGCGTGCCGGCCAGTCGCGCCAGCGCATCACCACGAAGCCGACGCAGGCGTACAGCAGCAGGATGTCGCCGAACCACAGCAGCAGGCCGTGCAGCAGGCCGAAGAGCGCCAGCCAGCCCAGCCGGCGGCGCAGCAGGGCGGTCCGCGCCGGCTCGCCGCCCTCGCCGCCGACCAGCAGGATCGACACGCCGAACAGCATCGAGAACAGGGTGACGAACTTGTAGTGGAAGAAGGTCTGGACCACCCACCAGGCGGTCGCTTCGTGTCCCACCAAGGGGAAGGGCGACAGCGCCGGCTCGATATAGACCGGCAGCGGTTGGGCGAAGCCGATGGCGTTGACGGTCAGGATGCCCATCACGCCCAGGCCGCGCAGCACGTCGAGGCTGAGATGCCGATCGCCCCTGGCAACTGGCGTCAAGGCGACCGGCCGCAAAGTATCGGTCATCGGCGTCCCCGCTCTACGAAGACGCCGTGTCCGCTAGCGCGTCGGAACCGGCGTCTCGCCCCGGTAGTCATAGAAGCCGCGACCGGTCTTTTTGCCAAGCCAGCCGGCCTCGACATATTTCACCAGCAGCGGGCAGGGGCGGTACTTGCTGTCGGCCAGGCCTTCGTAGAGCACGTTCATGATGCTCAGCACGGTGTCCAGGCCGATGAAGTCGCCCAGCTCCAGCGGGCCCATCGGGTGGTTGGCGCCCAGCTTCATGGCTGTGTCGATGGCGTCGACGGTGCCGACCCCTTCGTACAGGGTGTAGATCGCCTCGTTGATCATCGGCACCAGCACGCGGTTGACGATGAAGGCGGGGAAGTCTTCGGCGTTGCTCGTGATCTTGCCCAGCGACTGGGCGAAGGACACGGCGCGCTCGTAGGTCGGGACGTCGGTGGCGATGCCGCGGATGATCTCCACCAGCTTCATCAACGGCACAGGGTTCATGAAGTGCAGGCCGATGAAGCGCTCGGGGCGGTCCGTGGCCGAGGCCAGGCGCGTGATCGAGATCGACGAGGTGTTCGAGGCCAGGATCGTGGTGGGCGTGAGGTGCGGCTGCAGGCTGCGGAAGATCGACTTCTTGATCTCCTCGTTCTCGGTGGCCGCCTCGATGGCCAGATCCGTGGCGCCGATGGCCTCCAGGCCCTCGGCGGGCTGGATGCGGGCCAGGGCGGCCGTCATCGCGGCCTCGTCGATGATCCCACGGCCGACTTGGCGGGCCATGTTCTTCTCGATCAGGACCAGACCGGCGTCGATCCGCTCGCGCGAGACGTCGTGCAGCCGTACGTCGTAGCCGCCCAGGGCGACGACATGCGCGATGCCCGACCCCATCTGGCCGGCGCCGATAATGCCGACCGTCTTGATTTCACTCATAAAAGCCAAGCCTTCGCTTGAAATCGCGCCAGACTTCGGCGCCCGGACCCTCGGATATGCCGACTTTTCTAGCACGAGAAACCCCGCACTCGCCAAGGCTTTGCTGCGATGCAGCGTGAGCGTGGCCGCAAAGCCTTGTCAGGGTTGGGCTTCGGGACCGTCAGTCCTGGGGCGGATAGGGGTGAGCGGTCCCATTCGGGTCCTCGACAGATCCGTCATCGACATAGGTCGGACCGACCGGAACCTTGCCGTGGCCGCCGGGGATGTCGAGCACGTAGGTCGGCTGGGCCAGGCCCGAGACCGTGCCGCGCAGGGCCTTCATGATCGCCTGACCCTCGGCGATCGTGGTGCGCAGGTGGGCGGTGCCCGGCGCGTGGTCGTGATGGTGCAGGTAGTACGGCCGGATCCGCATCTCGACGAAGGTCCGCATCAGCTGCGCCAGCGTCGCGGCGTCGTCATTGACCCCGCGCAGCAGCACGGTCTGGGAGAGCATCGGGATCCCCGCGTCGACGATCTTGGCGCAGGCGGCGCGGGCGGCCGGGGTCAGTTCGCGGGCGTGGTTGGCGTGCAGGGCGACATAGACGGTCTTGGTGGTGCGCTTGAGGGCCGCCACCAACGCGTCGGTCACCGCCGCCGGGTCCACCGCCGGCACGCGGGTGTGGAAGCGGACGATCTTGACGTGGTCGATGGCGTCCAGCCGGTCCATCAGGTCGGCCAGGCGACGAGGCGACAGCACCAGCGGGTCGCCGCCGGTGACGATGACCTCCCAGATCTCCGGCCGGCCGGCGATATAGGCGAAGGCGGCGTCCAGTTGGGCGGGGGACAGGTTCGACAGGCCCTCGGGCCCGACCATCTCGCGGCGGAAGCAGAACCGGCAATAGACCGCGCAGGTGTGGGTCGGCTTCAGCAGCACCCGGTCGGGGTAGCGATGGACGATTCCTTCCACAGGGCTGTGGATAACGTCGCCGATCGGATCGCCGTCCTCGCCGGGGCTGGCGACCAGCTCTTCCGACGAGGGGATGAACTGACGGGCGATCGGGTCGTTGGCGTTGGCCGGATCGATCAGCTCGGCCATGGCCGGGGTGATCGCCACCGCATAGCGCGCCGCCACCGCCTCCAGCGCCTCCAGGCGCTCGGGCGGGACCAGCCCGGCCTCGGTCAGGGACCGGGCGTTGCGGAGGGTCTTGGTGACGGGGGGCATGAGGGGCGGGGATATGCGGGATTTCCGCCCCGGAATCAAATCACCCGCCCCCAATCACCCTGGGTCGCGCGCCAGCGGGATGGTCACGGTGAAGGTGCTGCCCTTGTTCAGGCCGGCGCTGGCGACGTCGATCGAGCCGCCGTGCAGCGCGACCAGCTGCTTGCACAGCGCCAGGCCGATGCCCAGGCCCCCTTGCGACTTCGACAGGTGGTCCTCGACCTGGGCGAAGATCTCGAAGATGCCGGTCTGCAGCTCGGGCGGGATGCCGACGCCGGTGTCGGAAACCCGGATCTCGGCCACGCCGCCGTGGCGGTGGGCCGACAGGGTCACCGTGCCGCCGGGCGGGGTGTATTTGGCGGCGTTGTTCAACAGGTTGCCGACCACCTGGGCCAGGCGGGTGTGGTCGGCGTCCAGCCAGATCGGGCCGGTGTCGATGTCGGTGACCAGCGTGTGGTTCGCCTGGTCGAGATGGTGCTGACTGGCCTCGATCGCCGAGCCCAGGATCTCGCTGAGCTGGATCCGGTCCTTCTTCAGCGTGATCTTGCCCTCGTTGACCCGCGAGACGTCCAGCAGGTCGTCGACCAGGTGCGAGAGGTGCGACAGCATCCGGTCCATGCGGGCGCGGATGTCGGTCGAGCGCTCGGCCGGGATGTCCTTGCCCAGGAGGTGCAGGCCGCCGGCCAGGGCGGCGATCGGGTTGCGCAGTTCGTGGGCCAGCACGGCCAGGAAGCTGTCCTTGTGGCGATCGGCGCGGCGCAGGGCCTGGGCGGCGGCCTCCAGCTCGTCGCGCTGGCGCTCCAGCTGCTGGCGCTGGCGATAGAGGTCGAAGAAGACGTTGGCCTTGCTGCGCAGGACGTCCGGCTCGATCGGCTTGTTGATGAAGTCGACGGCCCCGGCCTCATAGCCGCGGAAACGGCGCTGGGCGTCGGAGGCGGCGCCGGCGGTCAGGAAGATGATCGGCACGTGGCGGGTGCGCATGGCCCCGCGCATGAACTCGGCCAGCTCGAAGCCGTCCATGCCGGGCATCTGCACGTCCAGCAGGGCCAGCGCCACGTCGTGGCGCAGCAGAAGTTCCAGCGCCTCTTCGCCCGACCGGGCCTTCAGCAGGACGAGGTCCTCGCGGCGCAGCAGCGCCTCCAGCGAGACCAGGTTCTCGGACAGGTCGTCGACCAGCAGAAAATGGACAGGCCGCAAACCGCTCATCGCTTACTCCCCAAACTCCGCAAATAGACGCCGATATCTTCCAGCGACATCGTCCGCGCCGCCGGCCAGGCGGCCAGGGCCGCTTCCGGCATGGCCGAGGCGGCCGCGCTGACGGGATCCTCGACCACGACCACGCCGCCGGCTTCGGCGACGGCCTTCAGGCCCTCGGCCCCATCCTGGTTGGCGCCTGTCAGTATCACTCCGACCAGCCCCGGGCCAAAGGCGTCGGCGGCGCTCTCGAACAGGACGTCGATCGAGGGCCGAGAGTGCAGCACCGGCTCGTCGGTCGACAGCGACAGGAACTCCGGCGTCTCGACCAGCAGGTGATAGTCCGGCGGCGCGAAATAGATCACGCCCGGGGCGATCGGCTCCTTGTCCTCGGCCTCGCGCACGATCATGGCGCAACGGCTCTGGAAGAGTTCGGTCAGGGCGTTGCGGCGGTCCGGCGGCACGTGGACGACCACCATCACCGGCAGCGGATAGTCGCCCGGCAGCGGCGGCAGCAGCGCCGACAGCGCCTGCACGGCTCCGGCCGAGGCCCCGATCACGACGGCTTGGATCGCTTCTCCGCTCATGACTCGCGCTTCTGGTAGATCTTCTCGTCGCGGTCGAACTCCGCGAAGGCGCCGGTGTGGGCCGAGAAGCGCAGGCTCTCCTTGGCCCCGAGGCCGAGGAACCCCTTGCGGGTCAGGCTGTCGCGGAACAGGCCGATGGCGCGGTCCTGCAGGTCGCGATCGAAATAGATCAGCACATTGCGGCACGAGATCAGGTGCATCTCGCCGAACACCGCGTCGGTGACCAGACTGTGGTCGGAGAACACCACCCGCTCGCGCAGGCTCTTGTCGAACACCGCCCCGCCATAGCCGGTGGTGTAGTAGTTCGACAGCGAGGACTTGCCGCCCGAGCGGCGGTGGTTCTCGGTGAACAGCTTCAGGCGGTCGATCGGATAGATGCCGCGCGCGGCCGCCTGCAGGGCGTCCGGATTGATGTCGGTGGCGTAGAACAGGGTGCGGTCCTCGAGGCCCTCCTCGCGGAACAGGATGGCCAGCGAGTACAGCTCCTCGCCCTCGCTGCAGCCGGCCACCCAGACCTTCAGCGACGGATAGGTCTTCAGGTGCGGCAGCACCGTCTCGCGCAGGGCCTTGAAGTAGCTGGGGTCGCGGAACATCTCGCTGACCTGCACGGTCAGATAGCCCAGCAGCTTCTCCAGCATGTCCGGATCGTGAAGCAGCGCGTCCTGCATGGCCGAGTAGCTGGGATAGCCCAGCTGCTGGCGGGCCTGCTTCAGGCGACGCTTGACCGACGCCTGGGCATAGCGCCGGAAGTCGTAGTGGTAGCGCTGGTACAGCGCCTCCAGCAGCAGCCTGATCTCGATGTCCTCGACCTGGTCACGCATGGCGGTCAGCGGGGCATCCAGACGCGGACGAGCGACAGCAGCTGATCCACATCCAGCGGCTTGGCCATGTAGTCGTTGGCCCCGGCCTCGATGCACCGGGCCTGGTCGTCGGGCATGGCCTTGGCGGTCAGGGTGATGATCGGCAGCTTCTTGAAGCGGGCGTCCTTGCGGATTTCGGCGGTGGCGGTGAGGCCGTCCATGACTGGCATCATCACGTCCATCAAGACGAGGTCGATGGCGCCGCCGTCTTCCTTGGCCGATCTCTCCAGCGCCTCGATGGCCTCCTTGCCGTTGCGGGCGATCTCGATGATCGCGCCGCGCGGCTCGAGGATATTCGTGATGGAGTAGACGTTGCGGACATCGTCCTCGACCACCAGAATCCGGCGACCCTCCAGCGCAGCGTCGCGGTTGTGGGCCTTCTTGATCATCGACTGCTGTTCGGCCGGCAGCTCGGTGACCACCTGGTGCAGGAACAGCGAGACCTCGTCCAGCAGGCGCTCGGGCGAGCGGGCGCCCTTGACGATGATCGAGTCCGAGTAGCGACGAAGGCGCTGCTCGTCGGCCTGGGACAGGTCATGGCCCGTGTAGACGATGACCGGCGGGAAGGCGTAGCCGCCCTCGTGGCTCAGGGTCTCCAGCAGGCTGAAACCGGAAGCGTCAGGCAGGTTCAGGTCCAGGACCATGCAGTCGAAGGTCTCGGTCTTCAGCCGCTCCAGGCACTCGGCCGCGGTGGCCACGCCGACGGTTTCGACATCGCCCGAGGCCAGGAGCTTGCCGACCGCTTCGCGCTGGACCTTGTCGTCCTCGACGATCAGCACGCGACGCGACGAGGCCGACAGGCGCGAGGTGATGGCGTCCAGCGCGTTGGACAGCTCCTCGCGCTTCACGGGCTTCACCAGATAGCCGATGGCGCCCAGCGACAGGGCCGTCTGGGTGTGGTCGGCGGCCGAGACCACGTGGACCGGGATGTGGCGGGTGTCGACGTCGCGCTTCAGGCGCTCCAGCACCGCCAGGCCCGACTGGTCCGGCAGGCCGACGTCCAGGACGATAGCGCTGGGGCGATGCTTGCGGGCCAGCACCAGGGCCTCCTCGGCCGAGCCGGCGACCAGGCACTGGAAGCCCGACTCCCGCGCGACGTCGCGCAGGATGCCGGCGAAGCTGGAGTCGTCCTCGACCACCAGCAGGATGCGCTGGCCGCCCGACAGGATTTCGCGGTCGTCTTCGACGCGCGGGCCGATCGGGACGTAGCGGGGCGCCTCGGCCGCCTTCTTGGTCGGGGCGGCGGGCGGCGGGGCCGGGACGTCGACGCGCTGCGGCACCTGAGCCGGGTCGTAGCTGAGCGGCATGGACAGGGTGAAGCGGCTGCCCTTGCCGTGGACGCTGGCCAGGGTGATGGTCGCGCCCAGCAGGCGGGCCAGTTCGCGGCTGATCGACAGGCCCAGGCCTGTGCCGCCATAGCGCCGGCTGATCGTGCCGTCGGCCTGGCGGAAGGCTTCGAAGATGCTGTGCTGCTGCTCCTCGGCGATGCCGATGCCGGTGTCGGTCACCGATAGGGCGATGCGGTCGTCTTCGCGGGTGATCTCCAGCTTGACGCCGCCCTTCTCGGTGAACTTGAAGGCGTTCGACAGCAGGTTCTTGAGCACCTGCTCCAGGCGCAGGCGGTCGCTGAACAGCGAGGCCGGGACGTCGTCGGCGATGGTGATCTCGAAGTCCAGCTTGCGGTCGTCGGCGACCGGCTTGAAGACCTGGCGCAGATCGGTGGCCAGGCGCTGCAGCGACACCGTCTCGGGACGAATTTCCAGGTGGCCGGCCTCGATCTTGGACAGGTCGAGAATGTCGTTGATCAGGGTCAGCAGGTCGTTGCCCGACGACTGAATGGTGCGGGCGTGCTGAACCTGCTCCTCGGAGAGGTTGCCGACCGGGTTGTCGCCAAGCAGCTTGGACAGGATCAGCAGCGAGTTGAGCGGCGTGCGCAGCTCGTGGCTCATATTGGCCAGGAAGTCGGACTTGTACTGGCTGGCCTGTTCCAGCTCGCGGGCCTTCAGCTCGACCGCCGCGCCGGTGCGCTCCAGGTCGTCGCGCTGGCTTTCCAGCAGCTGGGCCTGTTCCTCCAGCTGGCTGTTGGTCTGTTCCAGCTCGGCCTGCTGCTGCTCCAGGCGAACCTGGGATTCCTTCAGCGCGCGGCCCTGCTCCTCCAGCTCCTCGTTGGAGACGCGCAGCTCCTCGCTCTGGACCTGCAGCTCCTCGGCCTGGGCCTGGGTCTTTTCCAGCAGCTCGCGCAGCTCGGCGCGGTAGCGGGCCGAGCGCAGGGCGATGCCGACGGCCTCGGAGGCGTCGTTCAGGAACTCCAGGACGCGATCGTCGATGGCGTTGAGGAAGCCCAGCTCGACCACGCCATGGACGCCGTCCTCGGCGACGGCGGGGAACAGGATCAGGTGGCGCGGCTTGTCGCGGCCCAGGGCCGAGCCGATGGTCAGGTAGCCCTCGGGCACGTCGGCCAGGACCTTGGTCTCGCGGCTGGCGGCGACCTGGCCCAGCAGACCCTCGCGCAGGCCAAAGCGCTCGACGATCTGGGCGTCGCCCGGCACGCCGTAGCTGGCGACACGCTGGTAGCGCTCGCCGTCGGCGGTGAACACCGCGCCCGCCTGGGCCCCCGCGAATTTCGCCAGGAAGCCCAGAATGTTGTCGCCCAGCTCCTCGGATCCCTGGTCGCCCAGCATCGCCGAGGCCAGGCCCACCTGGCCCGAGGCCAGCCATTGGCGGCGCTCGTTGGCGACGGTGGCGCGGCGAATGAGAATGCCGACCACCAGGGTCAGGAAGATGCCCAGCAGGCCGGACATCAAGCCGCTGAGCAGGGCCGACTGGTAGGCCGCGTCCATCTCGGTCAGGCGTTCGCGGCGCAGGCGCGCCTCTTCCTGCTGGATGACGCTGAGCTGGGACCGGATGGCGTCCATCTCGGTCTTGCCGCGGTCGGAATTGACGATGGCCAGGGCGGCCCCGGCCCCCTCGCTCCGGCGAACGTCGATGGTGTTCTTCAGTTCGGCCATCTTGGCCGTCACGTGGCGTTGCAGGCCGTTGATGCGATCCTGCTGACTGGCGTTGTCGCTGGTCAGGGTCGCGAGCTTCTCGACCTGGCGCTCGACATTGGCCACCGCCGCCTCATAGGGCTCGAGATAGCGGTCGTTGCCGGTGAGGAGGAAACCGCGCTGACCCGTCTCTGCGTCCTGGACGCTGGAGCGCAGTTCGCCGATCGCCACGATGACCTCGTGCGAATGGAAGATCATCCGGGCGTCGTCGCGCAGGATGTTGGTGTTGCGATGGGCCACCAGGCCGCTGCCGACGAAGAACAGGATCGCCAGGCCCAGACCCAGAAAGGTCTTCGGATCCAGGAATGCCGATTTGTTCGGCGAGGCCACTTGTGTGGCTTTCAGTCGGTTAGGCATGAGCAGCAGGTCCTCGGCGGGCATAGGACCGCGCGGCGCGATAGAACTCAGGATTCGGGAAAAGAGATAGTAGGGCAGCCGACTTCGGCCGCATCGTCGCGCAACACGCCAAGGACATGGAAGAAACGCCCAACTGTGGCGCTTCCCACTGATGCGCCGCCCCAAGGCGCGTAAACGCTGCCGTAGGCGTTCCGTTCCCGGCTAATTTTCAGCTCGCCACCGGAGTCCAGACGACGTCCTCGATCCGCCGCGCGCCGGTGGCCAAAAGCACCAGCCGGTCGAAGCCCAAAGCTGAGCCGGAGGCCTCGGGCATGTGCTCCAGGGCGGCCAGGAAATCCTCGTCGATCGGATAGCGCTCGCCGTAGATGCGGGCCTTCTCGTCCATCTCGATCATGAAGCGGCGGCGCTGCTCGGCGGGGTCGGTCAGTTCGCCGAAGGCGTTGGCCAGCTCGACCCCGCAGGCATAGAGCTCGAAGCGTTCGGCCACACGCGGATCGGCGTCCTTGGGGCGAGCCAGGGCGGCCTCCGAGATCGGATACTCGCACAGCACGGTGGCGCGGCCTTCGCCCAGGCGGGGCTCGACCTTCTCGACGATGATGCGGCTGAAGACGTCGGCCCAGCCGTCGTCTTCGGCCACGCGGATGCCGGCGTCACGCGCCGTGGCGGCCAGGGCGTCACGGTCGGTGGAGCCGTCCGGCGCGACGCTGGCCAGCAGGTCGACGCCGGCGTGGCGCTGGAAAGCCTCGGCCACCGACAACCGCTCCGGTTCAGCGAAGGGATCACAGGTCATGCCCCGGAAGTCGAAGCGCTTCGACCCCGCCGTCTCGGCCGCCAGCGCCAGCAGGGTCGCGCAGTCCTCCATCAGGGTCTGGTAGGGCGCGTCCGCCCGGTACCACTCCAGCATCGTGAATTCCGGATGGTGCAGCGGCCCGCGCTCGCGATTGCGCCACACCTTGCCCAGGCTGAAGATCTTCTCCTCGCCCGCCGCCAGCAGTTTCTTGCAGGCGAACTCCGGCGAGGTGTGCAGGTAAAGCGGGCTGGCCTCGCCCGAGATGGTCAGGGCTTGCGTGGCGAAGGCGTGCAGGTGCGCCTCGTTGCCGGGCGAGACCTGCAGGGCGGCGGCCTCGACCTCCTCGAACCCCTCGGCCTCGAACCAGGCCCGGAACGCCTTGGTGATCCGGTTGCGGTCCAGCAGGAACGGCCGGCGGTCGGCGTGGACGTCGCTGCGCCACCAAGTGGAGGAGGTCTGGGACAAGATGAAACCGAAGAAGCTGGAGATTTCGCCCCGATCGCTATAGGACGGCGGGCACAGATCAATAGCATGATCGCGCCCGCGGCCTCGCGCGCGCTTTCTTCCAAGGACGATAACTACGTGAAGGTCGCAGCCAGCTCGCTCCGCAAAGGCGCCGTCGTCGACATGGACGGCAAGCTCTACGTCGTCCTGACGGTCGACAACATCCACCCCGGCAAGGGCACCCCGGTGACCCAGCTGAACATGCGCCGCATCTCGGACGGCGTGAAGGTTTCGGAGCGGTACCGCACCACCGAACAGGTCGAGCGCGCCTTCGTCGACCAGCGCAACCACACCTTCCTGTACCAGGACGGCGACGGCTTCCACTTCATGAACCCGGAAACCTTCGATCAGCTCGTTGCGACGGAAGAAGTGATCGGCGACGCCGCGCCGTACCTGCAGGAAAACATGACGGTGCAGCTGTCGACGCACAACGACGTGCCGATCGCCATCGAACTGCCCCGCACCGTGATCCTCGAGATCGTCGAGACCGAACCGTCGGTGAAGGGCCAGACCGCCTCGTCGTCGTACAAGCCGGCCATCCTCAGCAATGGCGTGCGCACCACCGTCCCGCCGTACATCGCCGTCGGCACCCGGGTGATCATCCTGACGGAAGACAACTCGTATCAGGAACGCGCCAAGGACTAAGGTCCGAAGTGTTCTGAAAGACGAAGGCCCGGCGGAGCGATCCGCCGGGCCTTTTTCTTTGCGCCTGTGGGCAGACTAGAAGTCCGCCGACAGGGTCACGAAGCCCATGCGCGGAGCCTGCGGGAAGGCCGTGTAGCCGCCCGAGTTGCTGGTGACGCCGGCCGTCGAGACGCCCTTCTTGTCGAACAGGTTCGTCACGTTGGCCGACACGCGCAGGCCCTTCACGAAGCCCTTGTCGGACATGTCGAAGGTGTAGCCGGCGTTCAGGTCGACCAGCATCATCGACTTGACCGACAGGTCGTTGAGGTAGGTCACGAAGCGCTTGCCGACATAGTCGCCGCTGATCTGGGCGTCGAAGGCGCCGAAGGTCACGCGGGCGATGGTCTTGTTCATCCACTTCGGGGTCAGCGGCACGTACTTGCCGCCGGTGGCCACGGTGACCGGGGTCGCGACGCCGCCCACGAGCGTGGTGCCCGACTGGTAGTCGTTGTCGTACTTGGACTCGTTGTACGACAGCGCGTTGTAGAGCTGGAAGTGGTCGCCGAACTTCAGCGTGCCGGCCACGTCGACGCCCTTGGTGGTCACGCCGCCGACATTGGCCAGGATGGCCGGCGCCGGGTTGATGAAGTTGTAGGGCGCGATGTTCAGCAGGCGGTTCTTGAACTTCACATTGTAGACGTTGACCTGGCCTTCGATGCCGGTGATCGGGCCCAGGGCGACCTCACGACGCGAGCGCAGGCCCGCCTCGTAGGTCCAGGCGGTTTCCGGCTTCACGGTCGTCTTGAACAGCTCGAACGCGGCCTGGGTGCCCAGGCTCCACGGCGAGAAGCCGTAGAAGTTGCTGCCCGCGCCGTACGGGATGAACTGGCGCATGTTCTGCTGCGCGTTCACGAACAGCTGATCCTCGTCGCTGATGTCCCACAGCAGGCCGGCCTGCGGCAGGAACCACTTGTTCGAGACGATGCTGCCGGTCGGATACTGCACCGGCACCGCGACGGTCGGCAGGTTCTTCTGGTTGACCGGGAACTTGCCGGTGGCGTCCTGCAGGCTGGACTTGAAGCCGACCTGCACCAGCAGCTGCGGGATGATCCGCCACTGGTCCTGGAAGTGCAGCTGGACGTCGTTGGTGAAGAACTCGGCGGCGTACTGCACCAGGGCCTTCTTGCCGCGCGGCACGTCGTAGGGCGTCAGGTTGTTGTTGGCGGCCGAGAAGGGGTACCAGGCGCGTTGCTGGGTCGGTTCGTTGTGCTCGAACCAGAAGCCGGCCTTGATCTGGTGATCGCCCAGGGTCCAGTCGACCGTCGACAACGCGCCCGGACGGTTGATGTGGTACTCGGTGGTGCGCACCTCGTTGCCCGTGCCGCCGAACAGGGCGACCAGGTTCGCCAGGCTGCCGGCGCTGGTGGGCGAGCCGCCGACGATCAGCTCCGGATAGTAGGTGGCGAACAGCGCGGGCAGGCCGGCGTTGTTGACCGGGCCGGCGACGATGCCGCGACCGTAGTTGTAGTGGAAATAGACCTGGTTGGTCCAAGTCAGGCCTTCGACCGGGGTCCAGGCGTACTTCAGGTACGACAGGATGTCCTCGCGCTGGGCGGCGCTGAAGCAGTTCGAGAAGTTGTTGCCCTGGGCCGGCGGCGGGGTGCCAGGGCCGCCCGTCAGGCTGCTCGTGCAGGCCGCCAGGTTCGGATAGAGGAACGGACGCGTATAGGGCGTGAAGCCGGCCGCCGCGGCGGTCTGCTGGTTGCCCATGGCGGTGGCGTCTTCGTTCGGCTCCACCTTCATCTGCCAGTCGGCATAGAAGGTCAGCACGCCCTTCTCGCCTTCGTGGACCAGCTTCAGGTTCACCTGATGGCCGCGCTGGTGGCCTTCGAAGTCCCAGGCCTTGGCGTCCTGGCGCAGGTACGAGACGTAGCCCTTCCAGCCGCCGGCCATCTCGCCGCTGTCGAGGCGCACGAAGGTGCGGCTGGTCTCGTGGCTGCCGACCGTCTGGCGGACGTTCAGGCCGCGCTCGGCCGACGGGTCACGGCTGAAGGTCTCGATGGCGCCGCCCAGGTTGCTGGTCGAGGCCACGCCCAGGGCGCCGGCGCCCGACGACAGGGTGACGCGCGAGACGTTTTCCGAGGTGACGGCGCGCGACACCGACAGGCCGTTGTAGTTGCCGTACTGCTGGTCGCCCAGCGGCACGCCGTCCATGGTGAAGCCCAGCTGCTGGGTCGAGAAGCCGTGGACGAACAGCGACAGGTTCTGCTCGTTGTTGCCCCACGGGTCGGCGGTCCGATAGACGACGCCTGGCAGGAACTGGATGGCCTTCAGCGGGCTGGCGCCCGGCAGCACGTTCTGGATCTGCTGGGCCTGCATGGTCACCGCCGAGCGGGTCTCGCGCTGGCTGGTGATGATGACCTGCTCGACGCTGGTCGAATCGGCGTCGGCGGCCGGCGCAGCCGCCGCGGTCTCGGCGGCGTGCGCGCCAGCGCCCATCAGGGCCAGCAGCGCGGCGCTGCACCACAGGGCGGCTTGCCGGCTGGTCGTCTTGTCGAATTGCATCTCGTACCCATCCCTTTTCGCAAATGCGAATTCCCGAAGGCGGGGATAGGTCGAGCCCAAGACGGACCCGCGACAGAAACACGACGCTCCCGTTACAGTGGCGCCGAAGCCACAGTCTTCCAAGACAGATGGGGGGCTAGAGGCCGATGGCCTCCAGCTGGGCGCGGGTCATGGCGTCCAGCTGCGACGCGGTCAGCTTGTTGACCTGGGCGCGCGACAGGCCGCTGAGCTGGCCGGGGGAGAAGGCGGCGATCTGCGTGCTGGTGAAGCCGGAGACCTGGCTGGGCATGATCTGGCCCATCTGGGTGGAGGTCAGGCTCTGGATCGCCACGGTCGGCAGCTGGCCGACCTGGGTGGTGGTCAGGGCCCCCAGCTGGGCGCCCGACAGCCGCGCCAGGCCGTCGGCCCCGAACGCCGCCAGCTGCTCGCCCGAGAAGCCCCGCACCTGGGTCGCCGACAGGCTGCTGAAATAATCCTCGCTCATGCCGTTCAGCGCCGTCATCGACAGGCCGCTGATCTGGGCGGCGGAGAAGGCGCCGAGCTGGGTCTTGTTGAACTCGCCCATGTCGGTCGCCGACAGGCCGCGCACCTGGATCGGCGTCAGGGCCTGGATCTGGGCGGGCGACAGGGCGCCGACCTGGGTCACGCTCAGGGCCGAGATGTCGGCCGCCGAGAAGCCCTCAAGCTGCGCCGCGCCCAGCGCGCCGACCTGTGAGGCGGTGAAGTCGCCGATGTCCTCGGCGGTGAACGCCTCGATCTGGGTCGTCGTCAGGCCGCGCACCTGGCTGGTGGTCAGGCGGGCGAACTGGGTGGCGTCCAGGGCCGACAGGATCTCGCCGCGCACCGCGCCGATCTGGGCCGAGGACAGCACCTGCACCTGGCTGGACGACAGCAGGCCGAAGCTGGAGGCGTCCAGGCTGGCCACCTGGGTCGTCGACAGGCCGCCGACCTGGGTGGTGGTCATGGCTGTCAGGCGCGAGGTCCCCAGGGCCGCGAAGGCCGTGGCCGACAGGGCGCCGATCTGGCTGGCGCCCAGGCTCGCGACCTCGGTGTCGTTCAGGCTGGCGATCAGGGACGTCGAGAGCCCGGCCATCTGGGTGGCGCTGAGCTGGCCCAGGCGACTGCGGATCAGGCTGTCGGACAGGCCGCTCAGCTGGGTCGGGGACAGGCCCGAGAACTGCGTCGCCGTCAGGCTGGCGATGGCGGTGGTCGACAGGCTGCCGAGGTTGGTCCCCGACAGCGCGCCCAGCTGCGAGGCGGTCAGATAGCCGACCTGGGTCGGCGACAGCTCGGCGAAGTCGGTGCTCGACAGGCTGCCGACCTGGGTGGTCGACAGGCCCTGGACCTGGGTGGCCGACAGGCGCGCGACCTGGGTCGTGGTCAGAGCAGACAGGGCGGTGGTCGACAGCGACGACAGGAAGGTGGTGTTCAGGCCGCCGACCTGGGTCTCGGCCAGGGCCGCCAGCTGGGTGGCGGTCAGGGTCCCAGCCTGGGTGGCCGACAGGCCGGCCAGCTGGCCCGAGGTCAGGCTGGCCACCTGGGTCTCGG
The DNA here is from genome assembly GCF_058808315.1 of Caulobacter sp. GW821-FHT11E11. NCBI lineage: Bacteria > Pseudomonadati > Pseudomonadota > Alphaproteobacteria > Caulobacterales > Caulobacteraceae > Caulobacter > Caulobacter sp. GW821-FHT11E11. The sequence goes on along the minus strand of NZ_JBXARO010000004.1, from coordinate 75,880 downwards.
TCATCGCCGGCAGGACGTCGGCGGCCAGGACGCTCAGCTGGGCTGAGCTCAGCGCCGCCAGCTGGGCGGGCGACAGGCCTTGCATCTGCGTGGGGCGCAGGGCGGTGATCTGGGCCGCGGCCAGCGCCTTGACCTGGGTCGTGCTCAGCGCGCCCAGCTGGTCGGCGCTCAGGGCCGCGATGTCGGTCGCCGGCAGGGCGGCCAGTTGCGAGGCTCCGATCGCGCCGATCTGGGTCGCGGTGAAGTCGGCCATGTCCTCGGGCCTGAGGCCCAGCAGCTGGGTGGTGGTCAGGCCCTTGATCTGCTGGGTCGACAGCGCGCCCACATGCTCGGCGTCCAGGGCCGAGAAGGCGGTCGGCGACAGGCCGCCCAGCTGGGTGGACGACAGCATGGCCAGGCGCTCGGGCTCCAGCGCGGTCACGGCGGTCAGCGACAGGCCGGCGATCTGGGTCGAGCGCAGGGCGATCCACTGCGACGTGCTGAGATTGTCCAGGTCGTCGGAGTCGAGGCCCGCGATCTGGGTCGTGGACAGGCCTTGGACCTGGCTGGTGGTCAGGCCCGCCCACTGGGTGGGGCTGAGATCAGCGATCAGCGTCGCCGACAGCGCGCCGATCTGGCCGGCGCTCATGGCCGCGACCTGGGTGGCGCCGAACAGGCCGAAGGTGGTGGCCGAGAAGCTCTTGATCTGGGTGATGGTCAGGGCGCGGACCTGGGCGGCGCTCAGCTGCTCGAAGCTCTCGGTTGGCAGCCGGCCCAGGGTGGTGGTGGTCATGGCCGCGATCTGGGTCGGGTAGAGGGCGCCGATCTGCGTGGCGCTCAGCGCGTCGATCATGGTCGAGGGCAGGTTGGCGATCTGCTCGTTCGACAGCGACCGCAGCTGCTGCGAGCTCAGGACGGCGATCTGGCTCTCCGACAGGGCCCCCAGGGCCGCCAGCGGCAGCTTGCCGATCTGCGTCCCGCCCAGCTTGCCGATCGCGGTGGTCGTCATGTGCGAGACCATCGCCCCGACCTGGGCGCCGTCCAGCGCGCCGATCTGGCCGACGGTGAGCTGGGCGACGTCGGTGTCCGACAGGCCCTTCAGCTGGGTCGTGGACAGGCCCTTGACCTGCTGGGTCGTCAGTTTCGCGACCTGTGTCTCGTCCAGGGCCGACAGCGCCTCGGGCGTCAGGCCGCTGATTTGGCCCGGGCTGATGCCGCTCAGCTCGGTGACGCTGAGCTTGGCGACGTCGGTGGCCGACAGGGTCTTCAGCTGGGCCGCCGTCACGCCGGTCCACTGGGTGCGGGTCAACTCGGCGACCCCGCGCAGCGCCGACAGCTGCGTGCCCGTTAGCGCGCCGATCTGGGCGGCGTTGAAGGCGGTGGTCTGCTCGGGCGTCATCGCCGCGATATCGCTGCTGGACAGCGCTTTCAGCTGCAGCGTCGTCAGGCCGCGCAGCTGGGTAGGGCTGAACGTCGCGAACTGCTCGTCGGACAGGGCCGCCAGCCGCTCGGGCGCGAGCGAGGAGAGCTGGGCCGCGCTGAAGGCCCTCAGCTGGCCGCGGGTGAACTCGTTGAGGTCGTCGCCGTCCAGCGCCTTCAGCTGCTCGGCGCGCAGGCCGGCGACCTGGGCGGCGCTGAGCGCTCCGACCTGGGTGGCGTCCAGGGCCGCGAAGCCGGTGGGCGGCAGGCCGCCGATCGCGCCGGGGGCCAGGGCGGCGATCTGTTCGGCGCTAAGGCCCGTGATCGCGGTGACCGACAGGGCGGCGGTCTGGTTGTTGGCCAGGCCCGAGATCTGGGTCGGGGTCAGGGCGTCCAGGAACACCGAGCCGGCCTTGCCCAGCTCGGTGGGCGACAGGGCGCGGATCTGGGTCGGCAGCAGGGCGGCCGAGCGGCTGCCGGCCAGGGCCTTCAGCTGGTCGCCGTTCAGCGCCGACAGCTGCAGGTTGGTGATCTTCGACCATTGATCCGGCGTGGTCCGGGCGATGTCCTCGGCCGTGAAGCTGCGCAGGACCTGGACGCTCAGGCCGGAAAACTGCGTCGCGGTCACCGCGCCCAGCTGGTCGTCCGACAGGTTCTGGACCTGGGTGATGCTCAGGGCGCTGATCTGGTTGAGCGTCAGGCCGCCGACCTGTTCTGGCGTGAACTCGGCCAGGTCGCTGAGCGGCAGGGCGCGCAGCTGCGACGGCGACAGGGCGCGGACCTGGGCCAGGTTCAGGCTGCGCACCTGGTCCTGCGACAGGGCCGAGAAGCTGGTCGCGCTCAGCGCCGACAGCTGGGTAGTGGCCATGGCGTCCAGCGCCTCGATGCTCAGGCCCTGGAACTGGGTGGTCGACAGGGACTGCACCTGGCCCTGGTTCAGCAGGCTCAGCTGGGTGGGGCTGAAGCTGATCGAGGTCGACAGGCGCGGCAACTGGGCGGCGGTCAGGCCCGGCAGCTGGTTCTGGTTGAACTTGGCGAACTGCTCGGGCGTCAGGCTGCCGATCGCGGTGACCGAGATGGCGGCCACCTGGACGCGGGTCAGCTTGGCGAATTCCGACGGCGGGGCATTGGCGATGTCGGCCGCGCTCAGCGTGGCGATCTTGCTGGCCGACAGGCTGGAGAGGGCCGGCATATCGGAATTGATGGCCACCATGCGCACACCGAACTCGAAAGCCGCCGCGCGATCCCCTTCGAGGGCGCATGGCGAATGGGCCGCCAACTTCCGGGCGGCGATTCTGCAGTCTCCACTCTAGGTGGAAATATGTTTAGTTCAAACTGTATTTCCTATCTTGGCATACATGGTCAAGCCTGACACCAGGGCATCGAACACCAGCCGCACGCGCCGAACATCCTTCAGGTCCTCGTGCGTGACGACGAAGGTCTCCAGGTCGAAGTTGAACACCTCGGGCAGGACGCGCTCCAGCAGCGGGTCGCGCGCGGCCAGCCCGACCTGGCAGACGCCCAGGCCCAGTCCCGCGCGGATCGCCGCCAGCTGGGCCACGTCGTTGTCGGTGCGGAAGGCGAATTCGTCGATGCGCAGATCCAGGCCCATGGCCTTCACCGCTCGCACCCCGATGGTCTCGCTCTCATAGCCGATCAGCGGCAGGCGGCGCGCCTCCTCCAGATTGGTCGGCCGGCCCCAGGCGTCCAGCACCCGCTTGTGGGCGTGCATGCCCAGCGTGATGTTTCCGACCCGCTTGGCGACCAGGGCCTCCTGGGTGGGACGGACCATGCGCACGGCGATGTCGGCCTCGCGGCGCAGCAGGTCTTCGCTGCGGTTGGTCAGGGCCAGTTCCAGGACGAGGCCCGGATGCGCCTCGCGCAGCTGGGCCAGGATCGCCGGCAGCACCTCCATGCCGACGACTTCGCTGGCGGTGATCCGCACCACGCCCGAGGCCGCCCCGGCCTCGGCCGAGGCCGCGCGGGCCAGGGAGGCGGCCGCGATGGCCATGGCCCGGGCGTGCTGGGCCAGCTCGCGCGCCAGCGGCGTCGGCGTCAGGCCCGAGGGCGAGCGGGTGAACAGGGCCACCCCCAGCTGGGTCTCCAGGTCCTCGATCCGCCGGCGCACCGTGGGCTGGGCCGCGCCCAGGTGGCGGGCGGCCGCCGACAGGCTGCCGGTGTCGATCACGGCCAGGAAGGCGCGCTGGCGTTCCCAGTCCACGGGGATGGAGTCTTGGCTCATACATTTTTGATAGGCTGATAGATCATTCCTGGCAATTTCTGTCGAAGCGGTCGCGCGGCATCTTCCGGTCATCGGATCTTGAGGAGCCCGCCATGACCATCGCCAACCCCCGCATCGCTCTCGTCCTCGGCGCCCATGGCGGCGTGGGCGGCGAGACCGCCGCCGCCCTGGTCCGCCACGGCTGGACCGTCCGCGCCCTGGTGCGCGATCCCGGCAAGGCCCGCCTCAGCGCCCACTTGGCGGGCGTGACCTACCTGCAAGGCGACGTGATGGACCGCGCCGCCGTGGTCGCCGCCGCGCAGGGCGCCGCGATCATCGTTCACGCCGTCAACCCGCCCGGCTACCAGGGCTGGAAGAAGCGCGTGGTGCCGATGCTGGAGAGCACCATCGCCGCCGCCCGCGGCAGCGGCGCGCGGATCCTGCTGCCGGGCACGATCTACAACTACGACCCCGCCGCCCACGCGGTGATCGACGAGACCACGCCCCAGCGCGCCTTCACCCGCAAGGGCAAGATCCGTATCGAGATGGAGGTCCGGCTCGAGGCTGCGTCCGCCAGCGGCGTGCGCTCGCTGATCCTGCGCGCCGGCGACTATTTCGGCCCGCGCTCGACGGCCAACAGCTGGTTCGCCTCGGGCCTGGTCAAGCCCGGCCAGCCGGTGAAGACCATCCTCTATCCCGGCGACAAGGGCGTCGGCCACGCCTGGGCCTACCTGCCCGACGTCGGCGAGACCTTCGCCCGCCTGGCCGATCGCGAGGCCGAGTTGCCGGCCTTCGCCCGCTTCCACTTCGACGGCCACTGGGACGCCGACGGTGCGGCCCTGATCCGCGCCATCGCCCGCGCCGCCGGCCAAAGACGCCCGAACGCTCGCCGTCTGCCCTGGGGCCTGCTGCCGATCGCCGGCCTGTTCAACGAGACCCTGCGCGAACTCTCCGAGATGCAGCCGTTCTGGCGTCACCCGGTGCGGCTGGAGAACCGCCGCCTGGTCGCCTTCCTCGGCGAGGAGCCCCGCACGCCGCTGGACGTCGCGGTGACGGCGACCCTGCGCGGGCTGGACGTGCCGGTGGCGGAAAGCGCGCCGACCCTGCGGCTGGCGCGGGCGGCTTAAGGGGCCTCGGCGATCGAGCGGATGACCCGGGCGGGATTGCCGCCGACCAGCGTGTTCGGCGGTACGTCCGTGGTGACCACCGAGCCCGCCGCGACGACGGAATTCTCGCCCACGGTCACGCCGCCGATGATCGTCACGCTCGCCGCGATCCAGACATTGCGCGCTATCACGATGGGCGCGGCGGTCACGCCGTCGCGCCGGCGGGACGGCTCGATCGGATGGCCCGAGGTGATCAGGCTGACATTGGGCCCGATCATCACGTCGTCGCCGATGTCGACCCCGCCCAGGTCGTAGATCGTGCAGTTCTGGTTGATGAAGACGTTGCGGCCGACGCGGATGTCGGGCCCGCCGGTCGTGAAGAACGGCGGCAGCAGCAGGAAGGTCTCGTCGATCGCCTTTCCGGTCAGGTCGCTGAACAACTGCCGGATCTCATCGGCGTCGTTGAAGGTCAGGCGGTTGAGGGCTGGAACCAAGGCCGCCGCGCGCTTGACGTTGGCGGTCATCGCCGCCGATTCCGCCGTTCGCCGGGGGATGAACCGCTCGCGACCGTTGCCCGCCATTTTCGAATCCTCACGCGACATAGCGCGAGCCTAGGCGAGGCGCTCCTGGATGTCCTGGTACGCCGCCGCGATCAGCGCGGTCAGCGCCGCCTCGTCCGTTGGTTGGCCCCAGACCACCTTCACATGCCGCATCAGCCTGCCCGAGCCCTCCAGCAGCCCCGCTGGATCCTCCAGCTCCGCCCCGTGGAAGAAGCCGACGTTCACGTGGGCCTTGAAGGCGGCGACATAGGCGAAGGCGGCGTCGTCGACGCAGGCGGTGGGATGGCCATCGTGGAGCAGTTCGCGGACGTCAGGGCCGAGAGCTCGGATCGTCTCGAACCAGGGCCGGGTCAGCTGGCGCAACGGATCGGGCGCGGTGAGCCAGGCCTCGACCTCGGGATCGCGGCGGGCGGCGCTGGGCAACCGGAAGAGGCGGCTGGTCACGCCCGCTCGCCTTCCGTCTTGGCCAGGAACCAGTCGCGCAGTTTCAGGATCCTGGGCAGCTTGGGGTTATTCTGCCGCCAGACGAAGTTGTGGCCGGTCTCGACGTCGATCTCGCCGGGCAGGGGACGGACCAGGCGGCCCTCGTCGATGTCGCGCTTGGCGTAGCCGCCTCGGGCCAGGGCGAAGCCCAGGCTCTGGGCCGCGGCGTCCAGCATCATGGCCGAGCCGTCGAAGCCCAGCGCTGGCCGCAGTTCCGGCGGCTCGATGCCCATGGCCCGGAACCACATCGACCACGGCAGGTCGGTGTGCCGCAGCAGCGGGGCCGACAGCAGGTCCTCGGGCTTCTCGATCGGGTGGCGGGCCAGCAGCGCCGGGCTGCAGACCGGGAAGATGCGCTCGTCCATCAGCCGGACGGACTCCAGGCCGGGCCAGGGGCCGATGCCGTAGCGCAGCGCGACGTCCACACCGTCGGTGGCCAGGTCTGAGACCCGGTCCTCGACCCGGATGGTCAGGTCCAGTTCGCCCGTCTCGATCGACAGGCGCGCCAGTTGCGGCGACAGCCAGCTGGTGGCGAAGGCCGGGCCGGCGGAGAGGACGATCGGGCCGCTGGCCGCGCGGCGGGCCGAGTCGACCCCTTGACGCAGGGACTCGATCGCCTCGCCGATCCGGGCCGCCAGGGCCGCGCCGACGGAGGTAGGCTCCATCTGGTTGCCGCGCCGGGTGAACAGCTGGACTCCCAGCTCCTCCTCCAGCTTGCGGACCTGCTGGCTGACCGCGCCATGGGTCACGAACAGCTCATCGGCCGCCCGGCTGTAGGAGCGGTGGCGGGCGGCGGCCTCCAGGGCGACCAGGGACGAGAAGGGCGGCAGGCGCATGGTCAAGATCTAGGGATGTTAGCCCAGCTCACAAGTCCCTACAGATAGCATCGTTCGTAAAGGGGCGGGCGCTTTGGCATTGTCCTGATCACGGGGACGCGCTGCCCCGCCCCAACCGAACCCAAAGGAAGACGACGATGAAGACCCTGCTGCTTGCGGGCGCGATGGTGCTCGCCCTGGCCACTGGCGCCGTCCGCACCCCCTCGACCCTGGACGACCCCCATGCGCAATGGGCCAAGATCATCCACACGGCGCGCTGAGCGCGCGCCACATGACCAGCCCAACAAGAAAGGCCCGGAGTTTCCTCCGGGCCTTTCTCTTATTCAGAAGCCTGTAGCGACCGGGCTTATTTGCCGGCGGCGGTCAGGGCGTCCATCAGTTCCGGGACGGCCGTCTTGTAGTCGGCGACCAGGCCGAAGTCGGCCACCTGGAAGATCGGGGCGTCGGCGTCCTTGTTGATCGCGACGATCACCTTGGAGTCCTTCATGCCGGCCAGATGCTGGATGGCGCCCGAGATGCCGATGGCGACGTACAGTGACGGCGCCACGACCTTGCCCGTTTGACCGACCTGGTAGTCGTTCGGGGCGTAGCCGGCGTCGACGGCCGCGCGCGAGGCGCCGACGGCGGCGCCCAGCTTGTCGGCCAGCGGCTCGATCACGCGCTGGAACTCCTCGGCCGAACCCATGGCGCGACCGCCCGAGACGACGATCTTGGCCGCGGCCAGTTCCGGACGGTCGGACTTGACCATCTCTTCGCTGACGAAGCGGGTCTTGCCGGCGTCGGCGCCCGAGACGGTCTCGACCGAGGCCGAGCCGCCTTCACCCGCCGCCGCGAAGGCGGTCGGACGGACGGTGATCACCTTCTTGGCGTCCGACGTCTGGATGGTCTCCAGCGCGTTGCCGGCATAGATCGGGCGCGTGAAGGTGTCGGCCGAGACGACCTCGATGATTTCCGAGATCGGGGCGACGTCCAGCTTGGCGGCGACGCGCGGGGCGAAGTTCTTGCCGCCGGCGGTGGCCGGGACCAGGATCGCATCGTAGTTGCCCGCGAGCGCGAGAACCGCGTCGGCTTGAGCTTCGGCAACGCCATGACCCAGCGAGTCACTTTCGGCCAGCAGCACCTTGCGGACGCCGGCGATCTTGGCGGCGGTGTCGGCCACGGCCTTGGCGCCCTTGCCCAGGACCAGCACGTCCACGTCGCCCGAGATCTTCAGGGCGGCGGTGACGGTCTTGTGGGTGCCGTCACGCAGGTGGGCGTTGTCGTTATCGGCGACGACGAGAACAGCCATTACAGCACCCCCGCGGTGTTGAGCTTGGAAACCAGATCAGCGGCGGTTTCGACCTTGATGCCGGCCGAGCGCTTGGCGGGCTCGGTGACCTTCACGACCTTGAGGCGCGGCGCGACATCGACGCCGTAGTCGGCGACCGCCTTCTGGGCGATCTCCTTCTTCTTGGCCTTCATGATGTTGGGCAGCGAGGCGTAGCGCGGCTCGTTCAGGCGCAGGTCGGCCGTGATGATGGCCGGTAGGTCGACATCCAGGGTCTGGAGGCCGCCGTCGACTTCACGGGTGACCTTGGCGGCCGAGCCCGAGACTTCCAGGGCGGAGGCGTAGGTGGCTTGCGGCCAGCCCAGCAGGGCCGACAGCATCTGGCCGACGGCGTTGTTGTCGCCGTCGATCGCCTGCTTGCCCATGACCACCAGGTTGGGATTTTCCTCGGCCACGACGGCCGCCAGCAGCTTGGCGACGGCCAGCGGCTCGAGATCGGCGTCCGAGGTGATCAGGATGCCGCGGTCGCCGCCCATGGCCAGCGCCGTGCGGATCGTTTCCTGAGCTTGCGCCGGACCGATGCTGACGATGACGACCTCGGTCGCCACGCCCTTTTCCTTGAGGCGCACGGCTTCTTCGACCGCGATCTCGCAGAAGGGGTTCATCGACATCTTGACGTTCGCAAGGTCGACACCGGTCTGGTCCGCCTTCACGCGGGCCTTGACGTTGTAATCGATAACCCGTTTGACCGGGACTAGGACCTTCATCGGTTTCCACCGCCTCCAGGCTGTTTTTATCCGTGCTTGGCATCCGACTTACCGCTTGTGCGCCGCAATGCAAGTTTCCCTTTGCGTAAGCGTAATGCGGAAATCAGGGGATCGTTCAAACGGTTGTACGATTTTCGCGGTTTCGCCGTGATCCCGCGTTGGCGGCGGCAATTCCCTTAAGGACGGAAAGGCGCTAAGGGGCGCCCATGAACAAGACCATCAACCGCCTGAAGTACATCTTCCTGGCCCTGTTCCTGCTCGGCAGCGCCGGGGTGCTGGCCTATCACGGCCTGTGGGTCTGGCCGAAAGAGAAGTGTGAAGCCCGTGGCGGCGCCTGGGCCGGCAAGTGGCTGAAGTGCGCGACGGTCTACCCGATCGAGACGATGACGCGCCGTCCGGCGGGCACGCCGCCGATCAATGGGGAGAAGGCGGAGCCGAAAGCGGCTCCGGCGACTCCCGCTCCGGAAAAGAAGTAACCCGCCCAACCCAAATCTGCCTTCCTAGGCCTTGTGCCTAGGACCCGTGGCTCAGCTGGGTTCGGGATTTCCAAGAGCGCGCCGCCAGCGATGGGGCGCGCTTTTCGCATTCTGGGCAGCGGAACGATGGACCCTAGGCACAAGGCCTAGGGAGGCAATGTGGGGACTACCGCGTCGCCCCCGGCTTCCACAGCACGTCGGCGCTACCCTTGTCGTTGCTCCACCGCGCCGCGACGAACAGCAGGTCCGAGAGCCGGTTCAGATACTTGATCGCCGGCGCCCCGACGATCTCCCCCTCCATCCCCGCCAACGCCACGCAGGTCCGTTCGGCCCGGCGGCAGACGGTGCGCGCCACGTGCAAAGCGGCGGCGGCCGGCGACCCAGCGGGGAGCACGAACGAAGTAAGAGGACTCATCTCGCCGTTCAGCAGGTCGATCTCCTGCTCCAGGCGCTCGACCTGGCTGTCGAGGATGCGCAGCGGCTCCCACTCGGGCTTGCCGTGCTGCTCCGGCGTGGCGAGATCTGCGCCGAGGTCGAAGAGGTCGTTCTGGATGCGCTCCAGGATCGCGTCGAGCACCGCATCAGGGCCGGTATGCTGCCGCGCCATGCCGATCGCGGCGTTGGTCTCGTCGACCCCGCCATAGGCTTCGACCCGCAGCGAGGCCTTGCTGACCGGCGCGCCGGTGGCCAGGCGCGTCGAGCCGCCGTCGCCCGTGCGGGTATAGATGCGGTTCAGCGTGACCATGGGTCGCAGACTCCCGTTCGGCGAAGCGCTTTAAGCGCCGCCCTTGCGCCACCAGAAGGCGGCGGCGACCAGGACGATGATGGCGATGAACTGCAGCAGCACGCGCAGCCGCATCAGCCTGTTCGAGTAGGACCGGCCGAAGTCGCCGCCGCGAAACAGGGCGTAGAGGCCAACGCCCAGGGCGATCAGGACCGCCAACAGGGCGGCGGGAACGAGGAAGTCGAAGAGTTGGCTCATGGCGCCGGAAGATAGGCCGCGACGTTCGGCTTAGCCATAGGACCCGGAGCCGTAAGGAGTGTCACGCGTTTCGCGCCTTCAGGTTAGCGACTCAGTTCGATGACCACTGTCCGTTGAGTCAATTCGGCGAACCTGTTCGGTGAGCCCATTTGTCGCAGTGACGCTTTGAGAGCGCTCCCATATCTATGCCGCACGCCGAAGTTCGGCGATTTGAGTTCGTTTTCGCGGTTGCAATGCGCTTCCCCTGGCGTTATTGCGCCGCCTTCCTATTTTCAGTGCGCGTTCGTTGAACATGATCAACCTCCCCCCACCGCGGATCGGTTCGACGCTTTTCACTCACCCCAGCGGGGGTAGGAGCTAACCGCAATGGCCCAGAGCGCTCTGCTCTCGACCAACGCCGCGCTCTCCGCGAACGATCGCGAAGAAGCCATGGCCGAAGTCCGCCAACTGATCACCGACCTGCGCGACGCCGCGCAAGACGGTCGCCAGCTGGCCCGCCGTTACGCCGACGTCCTTCAGAACGTCGTCGACGAGTACTGCATTGAATTCGAGAAGCGCGCCGAAGCGGCTCTCGCCCGTCTGGAGGCCGCCGCATGAGCTTTGTGTCCGTAAACATCGAATCCGCCACCGACTCGCCGGTGAAGCTGACCCGTCGCGCCCTCGCCAAGCAGCGCACCCGTGAGCGCGTCCTGGCTGCCGCCCGCCGCCTGTTCAGCGAGCGCGGCTACGAAGGCGCCACGATCCGTGACATCGCTCAGGCCGCCGGCATGTCGACCGGCGCCGTGTTCGCCAGCTTCGCCGACAAGTCGGAGCTGTTCGAAGAGATCCTGACCGCCGACTACGAAGTCATCTACGCCCAGATGACCCAGGCCTCGCGCACCGCCAAGACGATCGACGAGGCCCTGCTGGGCCTGTTCGGCATCGCCTACGGCTTCCACGTCGAGCAACTGCCGCTGCTGCGCGCCAGCATCGCGGTGTCGTGGACCCGTTCGGAAGCCGCCGAGCGTCGCGCCCGCACCGACCTCAAGCACATCTTCCGCCTGATCGGCGACGCCCTGCAGCGCAGCGTCGAAGAAGGTCAGTTGAAGAAAGATATCGACGCCAAGCTTCTGGCTGAGATCACCTGGGACGTGTATGTCGCCAACTACCGCCGCGCCGTCTACGACGGCTGGTCGGTTGAGGCTCTGCTGGCGCGGCTTTCGGAACAACTGAAAGTCATCTTCGCGGGTGCTCGCGCCTAACCAAGCCCGGAGGTCGCTCCGTTCGGGGGAACGGGGCGACCTGCGATTGAACAATGACGCTAGCGTGTTCGAGGGGGACGTGCGTGGGCGTGAGAGACGACCAGAAGGCCGCGACGCGAGAGAAAGTTCTCGATGCGGCCAGAGACCTCTTCAACGAGGTCGGCTACGAGGAGACCACCATCCGCGCCATCGCGGAGCGGGCCGGGGTTTCCGTCGGTAGCGTGTTCACCACCTTCGCCTCCAAGGCCGAGGTGCTGAGCCATGTCATGACGCATCGTTTGGCCGAGCTCTATGCCGAGTTCGACCGCGTGGTGCCGTTCCTGCGGGGCAGCACGGCCGATCGGCTGTGCTCGATCTTCGCGATCCACTACGAGTTCGAGACGCGGCGGGTGAAGCTGTTCCTGGCCCACGTCGCGGCCTCGTACAATCCCAGCAACGACCCGGGTGTCACGCCCTATGGCCGCAATCCGCGCCTGACCCAGATGCTGCTGGACGTCCTCGAAGAGGGCCAGCGCAAGGGTGAGGTGAAGGCTGACGCGGACCTGCCCCTGATCGTCGATACGCTGAAGGCCGCCTATGCCTGGAACTACCGCATGGCGGCGGCGGCGGGCGGGAATCTACCGGCGGCGGAGATGTCGGCGGTGATGGACAGGCAGATCGCGGTCATCGCCGAGGGCTGGAAGCCGCGGTAGCGGCTACAGCCGCTCTTCCCACCCGTACTTGCGATCCAGCTTCGTGAGCTGGCTGTTGAAGCCCATGACCGACATCTTGGTCCAGTGCGGGTCAGGGTGCGGGTGGATGGTCACAACCATCCGGGCCTCTTCGCCCTTGGGGTAGAAGTCGACCTCGATGACACTTTCATAGGTCGCCATGCCCGGCACGAAATCGATGGCGTGGGTCAGCACCAGGCGCGTCATCGGCTTGAACTCCGAATAGCGGCCGTGGGTGTTGTGCGACAGCGGTTGGCCCATCTGCTTCATGGCCGCGATGGCTTCGGCCGAGTCGGCGATCATGTCGTAGGCCAGCTTGCCGTCGACACGGGGCTCCAGGGCGTGGACCTCGACGCGGAAGCCCTCCGGGCCCCACCACGACTCGAAACCGTCCTTGGTGGCCCACAGGGCCCACAGGTCCTCGACATTGGCGCGGTAGGTGCGTTCGACGACCACGATGGCCTGGGGTTCCTGGGTGTCGGTCATGCCTTGGGTTCCTTGGATTGGCGTTTCTCGAGCGCGGCCCCGAAGCGGTCGAGGCGGGCCTCCCACAGCTTGCGGTAGTCGGCTAGCCAGGCTTCGAGCTCCTGGAAGGGCTCGGGCTTCAGGGCGTAGAGGCGGCGCTGGCCGTCGGGGCGCATCGTGACGAACCCCGCCTCGTGCAGGATCCGCAGGTGGCGCGAGACGCCGGACTGGTGGATGCCGGCCTCTTCGACGATGTCGTTCACCGGCCGCTCGCCGTCGCGCAGCGCCTCGATGATGCGGCGGCGGGTCGGGTCGGCCAGGGTCTCGAACGGATCAATCTGCGCCATGATGCATATGCATAGACATGCATATATTGAGCGTCAAGAGACCGCCGCGAGCGTGAGCTCACGGCGGTCCTTTTGATCAACGGGTAGGGAAGGCGCTTACAGCGTCGCCATGTCGATCACGAAGCGGTAGCGCACGTCGCTCTTGGCCATGCGCTTGTAGGCCTCGTTGATCTGGTCGATGGCGATGACCTCGATGTCGGCGACGATGTTATGCTCGCCGCAGAAGTCGAGCATCTCCTGGGTCTCCTTGATCGAGCCGATCATCGAGCCGGCCAGGGTGCGGCGGCCGGGGATCAGGGCGAAGGCGTTCAGCGGCACGGGCTCTTCCGGCGCGCCGACCAGGACCATGGTCCCGTCGATCTTCAAGAGGTTCAGGTAGCTGCCCCAGTCGATGCCGGCCGAGACGGTGCAGATCAGCAGGTCGAACTCACCGGCCAGGGTCTCGAAGGTCGCCGCGTCGCTGGTGGCGTAGTAGTGGTCCGCGCCCATCGCCAGGCCGTCGGCCTGCTTGGACAGCGTCTGGCTCAGCACCGTGACTTCCGCGCCCATGGCGTGGGCCAGCTTGACGCCCATGTGGCCAAGACCCCCCATGCCCAGGATGGCGACCTTCTTGCCGGGACCGGCATTCCAGTGGCGCAGGGGCGAATAAAGCGTGATGCCGGCGCACAGCAGCGGCGCGGCGGCGTCCAGGGGCAGGTTGGCCGGGATCGCCAGGACGTAGTCTTCCTTGACGACCATGTGGTCGGAATAGCCGCCATAGGTCGGGGTGTCCGAGCCCGGCTCGAAGCCGCTGTAGGTCAGGACGAGGCCCGGCTGGTACTGCTCGCGGTCCAGGTCGCGGGCTTCCTTGCAGGTGACGCAGCTGTCGACGAAGCAGCCGACGCCGACAGGATCGCCTTCCTTGAACCGGGTGACGTTCGCGCCGACGGCGGTGACGACGCCGGCGACCTCGTGGCCGGGGACGATTGGATAGACGCTCTGGCCCCAGCCGTTGTCGACCATATGGATGTCGGAGTGGCAGACGCCGCAGTACTTGATCGCGATGACGACGTCGTCGGGATTGGGCGCGCGGCGTTCGAAGCTGAACGGCGCCAGGGGCGCGCCGGCGGCGGTAGCCGCATAGCCTTTAGCGGTGGCCATTCGGGATGTTCCTTGGAAAGCGTGGGAGGTTCGATCGGGGAGGGATCGAACGCCGCGAGATGTGCCACGCACCGGAGCGCCGCCGTTATGCCGATCCTGCAAAGCTCATGCACGATCCTGCAAAAGGCCGCCGGAGCGGTTTTCGGCGGGCCTGCGGAGGCGTAGAGCTGAACCTGTCCGAAAGCCTTGGAAACCAAGCCCTTGAGCGCTCCCGCCCTCGCAGACGTCTATGCCGAGATCGTCCAGATCGTCGCCCGTTACGCCAGGGAGGACGCGATCGAGTCGCCGATCGACGGCTTGTTCATCGTCAAGCGCAGCTCGCCCACCCAGCCCCTGCACGCCCATCAGAGGCCCTCCTTCTGGCTGGTGGCCCAGGGCCGCAAGTGCGTGAAACTGGGCGAGGACGAGCTGCACTACGGCGTCGGCGACTGCCTGCTGGTGGCGCTGGACATGCCGATGACCTCGCGCATCACCCACGCCACCGAGGAAGAACCGCACCTGTGCGTGGGCGTGGAGATCAATCCGGCCCGGCTGGCCGAGCTGATGGGCCGCCTGCCGCCCGAGACCGCCGCCCCGATCGACGGGATCCGTGGCGTGGCGGTCACCAAGGCCGCGCCGGCGTTGCTGGACGCCACCCTGCGGCTGCTGCGGTTGCTGGACCGTCCCCAGGACGTCGCGGCCCTGGCCCCGCTGATCGAGCAGGAGATCCTCTATCACCTGCTGAGCGGTCCGTGCGGCGCGCGGCTGCTGCACATCACCCTGGCCGAGGGTCATGGGCACCGCGTCACCCGCGCCGTCGCCTGGCTGCGCGAGCACTTCGCCGCCACCCTGCGCATCGAGGTCCTGGCCGACCATGTGGGCATGAGCGAGAGCTCGCTGCACCACCACTTCAAGGCCGTCACCGGCATGACGCCGATGCAGTACCAGAAGCAGCTGCGGCTCTATGAGGCCCGCCGGCTGATGCTGGTCGAAGGCCTGGACGTCGGGGCCGCCGGCTTCCACGTCGGCTACCAGAGCCCCTCGCAGTTCAGCCGAGAGTACCGCCGCCTGTACGGCCTGCCGCCGGCGCGGGATCTGGAGGCGCTGCGCACGCCGGTGGCGGCGGAGTAGCCCTAGGCGTCCAGCACCGACCGCACCTTGGCCGCCAGGGACGGCGAGTCATACGGCTTGTCGAGCATCGGATACTCGTCCGCCCAGTCGATGGCCTCCTCGCCGATGAAGCCGGAGGTCAGCAGCACCTTGAGCGCCGGATTGCCGACCCGCGCCTTGCGGGCCAGGTCCAGGCCGCTGACGCCGCCGGGCATGACGACGTCGGAGAACAGCATCTCGAAGGCCGTTCCGCCCTTCAGCCGGCGCAGGGCGCTGGCGGCGTTGTTGGCGGTGGTGACGCGATAGCCCAGCGACTCCAGCGTATCGACGGCCAGGGCCAGCAGGGCCGGATCGTCCTCGACCACCAGGATATGTTCCGAACCCGTCGCATCCTCCGACGGCGCGCTGGGCGCGGCCTCGACCCGGACGGGCGGCGTGATGGCGGGCAGGGTGATCTGGAAGGCCGCGCCTTCGCCCGGAGCGGTGACGACCGTCACCTCGCCGCCGGACTGCTGGACGAAGCCGTAAACCTGCGACAGGCCTAGCCCCGAGCCCTTGCCGACGTCCTTGGTGGTGAAGAACGGCTCGAAGATCCGCGAGGCGACGTCGGTGGCCATGCCGGGGCCGGTGTCGCGCACGACCAGGCGGTGATGGCCGGCCGGGTCGGCCTGGATGCTGATGGTGATGCCGCCGGTCCCGTCCATGGCGTCGCGGGCGTTGACGGCCAGGTTCAGCAGGGCGCTTTCCATCTGGGCCGGGTCGATGTGGACGAAGGCCGGGGCGTCGGCCGGGGCCCACTGCACCGACACCGCCTCGCCGACCGCCTGCTTGATCAGGGGCGAGAAGTCGCGGACCAGGTCGTTCAGATCGACGGCGGCTGGGTCCAGCCGCTGGCGGCGTGAGAAGGCCAGCAGCTGCCGGGTCAGGGCCGCGCCGCGCTCGGTGGCCTGGCGCACGGCCCGCACCTGGCGGTCGAAGGCGAAGCCCTCGCCGCAGCGGCGCTGGATCAGGTCGACATTGCCCAGGATCACGGTCAGCAGGTTGTTGAAGTCGTGGGCGACGCCGCCGGTCAGCTGGCCGACGGTCTCCATCTTTCGAGCGTGGCCCAGGGCCTCTTCCAGCGCGCGGCGCTCGGTATTGTCCAGCAGGGTGCCGAACACCACATCCGCGCCGGTGTCGGGGTCTTCGCTGAGAATGCCCTGGTCGATCAGGGACTTGTAGGTCCCGTCGGCGCACAGCCAGCGGTATTCGCAGGTGTAGGAGCCGGCCCGGCGGGCCTCTTCCTGGGCGCGGGCGACAATGTGCTGGTCGTCAGGATGGACCTGGCCATAGCCGAAGTCCGGGTCCTCGGTGAAGTCGGCGGCCTCATAGCCGGTCAGGCCCTTGATGCTGTCGCTGACCGAAATGGCCGCATACGGAGGATCGGCCATCCGCGAATAGAACACGATCGGCAGGGCGCGCTGGATCGCCTGTTGACGGCGCAGGCTGGCCTGCAGCGAGCGCTCGGCCTCCAGCTTCTCGGCCTGTACGCGGGCGTTCTCTTCCAGCAGGCGCTGGCGGATCTCGACCTCGTTGGCCAGCTCGACGCGCTTCAGGTGCAGGTCGACCAGCACCTGCACCTTGGAGCGCAGGATGAACGGGTCCACCGGCTTGAACACCACGTCGACGGCGCCGGCGGAGTAGGCCTTGAAGATGTGGCCTTCGTCGCGGAACACCGCCGTCAGGAACACGATCGGCACATCGCGTGTCCGACGCCGCTCGCGGATCAGGGCGGCGGTCTCGTAGCCGTCCATGCCGGGCATGTGCAGGTCCAGCAGGATGACGGCGAAGTCGTCATGCAGCAGCTTGCGCAGCGCTTCCGGGCCCGAGCGGGCGATGACCAGCTCCTGGCCCAGGGCCTCCAGCGCCTGGGAGGCGGCGAAGGCGTTGCGCTCGTCGTCGTCGACGATCAGCACCTTGGCCCGCGGTCGGTCGACCGGGACAGGCTCTGGCGGGAACTGGACCGCGGGGGTGGAGGTCATCATGTTCACTGGACGACGCTGGCCAAGCTTATGATGTTGTCGCCGGCCAGCTTGCGGGCGTCGGCGCGCTGCACCGAGACCCGCAGGACCGAGATCAGCTGGTCCAGGTCGACGGGCTTGGACACATAGTCCGAGGCCCCGGCCTGCATGCACTTCTGGCGATCGCCCTTCATGGCCTTGGCGGTGACGGCGACCACCGGCAGGTCGGCGAAGCGCGACCGGGCGCGGATCTCGCGCATGGTCTCGTAGCCGTCCATGTCGGGCATCATGATGTCGACCAGCACCATGTCGACGGCCGGCAGGCTGTCCAGCAGCTCCAGCCCCGCGCGGCCGCTCTCGGCGTAGCGCAGCTCGATGCCGTATTCCTCCAGGGCGCTGGCCAGGGAGAAGATGTTGCGGATGTCGTCATCGATGACCACCGCCGTCCGTCCGGTCAGGACCGCGTCGGCGTGCTTGGTCTTGGTCAGCATGGCGCGGGCCGTGTCGGGCAGGCGCTCGACCGGGGCGTGCTGGATCAGGGCCACGTGGTCGATCAGCTGCTCGGCCGTGCGGGCGATACGGGCCGCGCCGGTGAAGACCGACAGGCGCAGACGGCGCTCGTCCTCGGCGTCCAGGTCGCTGGTGGCGTAGAGCACCGTCGAGCCCGACACCGCGCCGCGCTGCTTGAGCAGGTCCAGGGCCGAGCCGACCGAGCCACCGCTGACCGCGACGACCAGGCAGCCCTGTTCGCCGGTGAAGGCCTCGGGCGGCAGGGTCGCCAGATCGGTTTCGGGGCGAACCGCGCCGAACACCGACTTCAGCAGTTCGGCCGTGGTCTTGTCGCCGTCGACCAGGATCGGGGTGCGCTCGGGCTGGTCGGCCAAGCGGCGCACGCGGTCCAGGGTGGAGACCACCGCCTCCTGCTCGACCGGCTTGCTGGTGAAGCCCAGGGCGCCCATCGACAGCGAGAGACCGCCGCGGTCGTCGGCCGAGATCACCTGCACCGGGATGTGGCGGGTCTCGGGGGTGCGCTTGAGCAAGTCGAGCAGGGCCAGGCCGTCCATGTCGGGCAGGCCCACGTCCAGCAGGATGGCTTCGGGGGCGAAGCGGCGGGCCAGCGACGGCACCGAGGAGCCCTCGGCGGTGACCACGCCCTTGAAGCCGTTGTCGCGGGCCAGGGCCAGCAGGATCGAGGCGAAGCGCGGGTCGTCCTCGACGATCAGCACGGTCGGGTCCTCGGGGGTGACGGTGTCGCGGTCGTCGATGACGCTCTCGACCGGCTCGTACGACGGGGCGTCGGCGGTCGAGAAGGTGAAGGTCGAGGACGGGGGCGTCGGCGCGCGCGCCGACAGCAGCGGCGCGGGCTGGGCCGTCGGGCTGAAGTTCAGCGGCAGGTACAGGGTGAAGGTCGAGCCTTCGCCCGGGGTCGAGACGACCTTCAGCTCGCCGCCCAGCAGGCGGGTGATCTCGCGGCTGATCGACAGGCCCAGGCCCGTGCCGCCGTACTTGCGGCTGGTGGTGCCGTCGGCCTGCTGGAAGGCCTCGAAGATGATCCGCTGCTTGTCTTCCGGGATGCCGATGCCGGTGTCGGCGACCTCGAAGGCCAGCACCTGGCCGGCCTTGTTCAGGTGGTCGTTGCCCAGCGCCCAACCGGACTCGGCGCGACGGACCGACAGCTTCACCGAGCCGGCCTGGGTGAACTTGAAGGCGTTGGACAGCAGGTTCTTGATCACCTGCTGCAGGCGCTTGTCGTCGGTGTACATGGCCGGCGGCAGGGCCGGGTCGATGGCGATGCCGAAGTCCAGCCGCTTG
This sequence comes from Caulobacter sp. GW821-FHT11E11, assembly GCF_058808315.1. Classification (NCBI taxonomy): domain Bacteria; kingdom Pseudomonadati; phylum Pseudomonadota; class Alphaproteobacteria; order Caulobacterales; family Caulobacteraceae; genus Caulobacter; species Caulobacter sp. GW821-FHT11E11. The sequence goes on along the minus strand of NZ_JBXARO010000004.1, from coordinate 56,980 downwards.
TCCTGGGCCAGCTGGGCGAAGGTGCGCTGGGTCTGGTCGCGCAGGGACGCGAACGGCATCTGGCCGATGTCGAGCGTGACCGTGCCGCTCTCGATCTTCGACAGGTCGAGGATGTCGTTGATCAGGCCCAGGAGGTCGGCGCCAGCCGAGTGGATGTTCTTGGAGAACTCCACCTGCTTGTCGCTCAAGTTCCCTTGCGCGTTCTCGCTGAGCATTTTCGACAGGATCAGCAGGCTGTTCAGCGGCGTGCGCAGTTCGTGGCTCATATTGGCCAGGAACTCGGACTTGTACTTGGAGGTCAGGGCCAGTTGCTCGGCCTTCTCCTCCAGCGCCGCCTTGGCCTGCTCGACCTCGGCGTTCTTGGCTTCCACCTGCTTGTTCTGGGCCGACAGCAGGATGGCCTTGTCCTCCAGTTCGGCATTGGTGGTCTGCAGTTCGTCCTGCTTGGAGCGCAGCAGTTCCTCGGACTGACGGAGCGAGGCGGCCTGCTGTTCCAGGCGGTCGTTGGTCTTCTTCAGCTCTTCCTGCTGGGCCTGCAGTTCGGCGGTCAGCAGCTGCGACTGTTCCAGCAGGCCTTCGGTCCGCATGTTGGCGCCGATGGTCGACAGCACGATGCCGATGGATTCCATCAGCTGGTCCAGGAACGCCTGCTGGGTCTCGTTGAACTCGCCGAAGCTGGCCAGTTCGATCACCGCCTTCAGCTCGCCTTCGAACAGGGCCGGCAGGACGATGATGCTGCGCGGGGCGCTTTCGCCGAGCCCGGAGCTGACCTTGACGTAGTCCTTGGGGACGTTGGTCAGCAGGATCCGTTCCTTCTCGGCCGCGCACTGGCCGATCAGGCCTTCGCGCAGGTGCAGTTGGGACGCCGGGGGCTTGCGACGATTGCCGGCATAGCTGGCGGCCAGGGTCAGCACCGCCTCGCCGGTGTCGCTGGTGTCGGAGACGTAGAAGACCCCGTGCTGGGCGTTGATCAGCGGGGCCAGCTCGGAGAGGACCAGGTTCGACACGGTCGACAGGTCGCGCTCGCCCTGCAGCATGCGGCTGAACCGGGCCAGATTGGTCTTCAGCCAGTCCTGCTCGGTGTTCTTCAGAGTCTGATCCTTCAGATTGCGGATCATCTCGTTGATGTTGTCCTTCAGCGCGGCCACTTCGCCCGAGGCTTCCACGGTGATCGACCGCGTCAGGTCGCCCTTGGTCACGGCCGTCGACACCTCGGCGATGGCGCGGACCTGAGTGGTCAGGTTGGCGGCCAGCTCGTTGACGTTGTCGGTCAGGTCGCGCCACAGGCCGGCGGCCCCGGGGACCCGGGCCTGGCCGCCCAGCTTGCCTTCCGAACCCACTTCGCGGGCCACGTTGGTCACCTGGTCGGCGAAGGTGGCCAGGGTCTCGATCATGCCGTTGATGGTGTCGGCCAGCGAGGCGATCTCGCCCTTGGCGTCCAGGGTCAGCTTGCGCTTGAGGTTGCCTTGCGCGACCGAGGTCACGACGTCGGCGATGTTGCGGACCTGGCCGGTCAGGTTGGCGGCCATCATGTTGACGTTGTCGGTCAGGTCCTTCCAGGTGCCGGCCACGCCGGGCACTTGCGCCTGGCCGCCCAGCTTGCCTTCCGTACCCACTTCACGGGCCAGACGGGTCACTTCCGAGGCAAAACCGTTCAGCTGATCGACCATGACGTTGATGGTCGACTTCAGCTCCAGGATCTCGCCCTTCACGTCGACAGTGATCTTCTTGGAGAGGTCGCCCTTGGCGACGGCGGTCGTCACGTCGGCGATGTTGCGGACCTGGCCGGTCAGGTTGGCGGCCATGAAGTTGACGTTGTCGGTGAGGTCCTTCCAGGCGCCGGTGACGCCCTTCACCTGGGCCTGACCGCCCAGCTTGCCTTCGGTGCCGACTTCGCGCGCCACGCGCGTCACTTCCGACGAGAAGCTGTTCAGCTGGTCCACCATGACATTGATGGTGTTCTTCAGCTCCAGGATCTCGCCCTTCACGTCGACGGTGATCTTCTTGGACAGGTCGCCCATGGCGACTGCGGTGGTCACCTCGGCGATGTTGCGGACCTGGCCGGTCAGGTTGCCGGCCATCAGGTTCACGTTGTCGGTCAGTTCCTTCCAGGCGCCGCCCACGCCCTTCACCTGGGCCTGGCCGCCCAGCTTGCCTTCGGTGCCGACTTCGCGGGCTACGCGGGTCACTTCCGAGGCGAAGGCGTTCAGCTGGTCGACCATGATGTTGATGGTCGACTTCAGCTCCAGGATCTCGCCCTTCACGTCGACGGTGATCTTCTTGGAAAGGTCGCCATTGGCCACGGCGGTGGTGACGTCGGCGATGTTGCGGACCTGACCCGTCAGGTTGGCGGCCATGAAGTTGACGTTGTCGGTGAGGTCCTTCCAGGCGCCGGTCACGCCCTTCACCTGAGCCTGGCCGCCCAGCTTGCCTTCGGTGCCGACTTCGCGGGCCACGCGGGTGACTTCCGAGCTGAACGAGTTGAGCTGGTCCACCATGGTGTTGATGGTGTTCTTCAGCTCCAGGATCTCGCCCTTCACGTCGACGGTGATCTTCTTGGACAAGTCGCCCATGGCCACGGCGGTGGTCACTTCGGCGATGTTACGCACCTGGCCGGTCAGGTTGCCGGCCATCAGGTTGACGTTGTCGGTCAGCTCCTTCCAGGTGCCGCCGACGCCGGTGACGTTGGCCTGGCCGCCCAGCTTGCCTTCCGTGCCCACTTCGCGGGCCACGCGGGTCACTTCGCTGGCGAAGGCGTTCAGCTGATCGACCATGACGTTGATGGTCGATTTGAGCTCGAGGATCTCGCCCTTCACGTCGACGGTGATCTTCTTGGAGAGGTCGCCATTGGCGACGGCGGTGGTCACTTCGGCGATGTTCCGGACCTGACCCGTCAGGTTGGCGGCCATGAAGTTGACGTTGTCGGTAAGGTCCTTCCAGGCCCCGGTCACGCCTTCCACGCGCGCCTGGCCGCCCAGCTTGCCTTCGGTTCCGACTTCGCGCGCCACCCGGGTCACTTCGCTGGCGAAGGCGTTCAGCTGGTCCACCATGACGTTGATGGTGTCCTTCAGCTCCAGGATTTCGCCGCGCACGTCGACGGTGATCTTCTTGGAAAGGTCGCCGCGGGCCACGGCGGTGGTTACCTCGGCGATGTTGCGGACCTGGCCGGTCAGGTTGCCGGCCATCAGGTTGACGTTGTCGGTCAGTTCTTTCCAGGCGCCGGTGACGCCCTTGACCTGGGCCTGGCCGCCCAGCTTGCCTTCGGTGCCCACTTCGCGGGCCACGCGTGTGACTTCCGAAGCGAAGCTGTTGAGCTGGTCCACCATGGTGTTGATGGTGTTCTTCAGCTCCAGCACCTCGCCCTTCACGTCGACGGTGATCTTGCGGCTCAAGTCGCCGTTGGCGACGGCGGTGGTCACCTCGGCGATGTTGCGGACCTGGCCGGTCAGGTTGCCGGCCATCAGGTTCACGTTGTCGGTGAGATCCTTCCAGGCGCCGGTGACGCCCTTCACCTGGGCCTGGCCGCCCAGCTTGCCTTCGGTGCCGACTTCACGGGCCACGCGGGTCACTTCCGAGGCGAACGAGCCCAGCTGCCCGACCATGGTGTTGACGACCTTGCCGGTGCGCAGGAACTCGCCGCGCAGGGGCCGGTCCTCGTTCTCAAGGTCCATGGTCTGGGAGAGGTCGCCATTGGCCACGGCGCCGATGACCCGCGCCATTTCGGCGGTCGGGTGCACCATGTCGGTGATCAGGCTGTTGACGTTCTCGACGCTCTCGGCCCAGGCGCCCACGGCGCCTGGCAGCTGGGCGCGCTGGTTGATCTTGCCCTGGCGGCCGACCACGTCGCGCAGCCGTTCGAACTCTTTCGAGATCCGGTCGTTTAGGTCGACAGCATCATTGAAGGCCTCGGCCAGCTCGCCGTCCAGACCTGACAGGTCGGTGGGCAGGCGGACCGAGAAGTCGCCGCGGCGGAACGCGCGCAGCGCCGCCAGCAGCTGATGGCCGTCGAGCTCGCGGCCACTGGCGGACCGCTCCAAAACGCCTTGCATATGCATGCACCCCCACGTGCGTTGACCTGGGTTCGGGGGCGCGGCGGCGATCGGAAAAGGATCGCGACGCCAGAGCAGACCCACCCCCAAACTCATTCGACAACGCGGCTGTTGAGGGTGGGTTCCGAAGCTTCGCCGTTTCGCGTTCAGCTCACCTTGGAAAGGCGCAGATCCTGGTAATCGTAGCTGAAATCGGCCAGCGGCGAGACCGCCTTGACCAGCGCCGAGACCACCTTGCCGTCCTTCAGGTCGCCCCCCTTCTCAATGTCAAAAGTGATGAAGGCGTCTTCCTGGGTGCGATCATCGAAGGTGGTCTTGAACATGTCGCCGTCGAACGGGTCCAGCTTGCCGCGCAGGGCGGGGGTCTTGTCGAACGAGACGGTCAAGGCCTGCTTCTTACCTTTGCCGACCAGGCTGATGGTCACCGTGCCGTACCAGGGATCACGATAGACGCCGGCATAGGCGGCCAGCGGCAGGCTGGGCTTGGCGCCGCCCGGCGTGGCGGTGGTCGTGGCCCGCGCGGCGTCCTTGATCGTGTTGGCGTCGGCCTCGGCCTGGACGCGCTTGGACGAGGCGATCCAGTCGAAGTCGCTGCGGCCCTGCAGCCGGTCGGGACCGCCAAAGCGCAGGGTGCGCAGGACGGGCGCCTCCTCGGCGTTGGTCATGATCATGATACCCGACTTCCGGCCCGGTAGCAGGCCCGTGTACGAGATGAAGCCGGCCAGGCCGCCGGTGTGCCACAGCAGCCGCTCGCCCCGGTGGTCCTGGACGAACCAGCCCAGGCCATAGGCCTGCATCGACGGGCGGACCGGGTTCTCGTCGATCGGGCCGTCGGTCCAGCTGGTGATGGTCTGCGGCTTCCACATCTCGCGGGCCGAGGGCTCGCCCCACAGGCGCTTGCCGTTCGGCAGCATCCCCAGGCCCAGCTGCACCAGCATCCATTGGCCGATGTCCTTGGGCGTGGAATTGACCCCGCCGGCGGGGGCGGCGGCGTCGAAGCTGTTGTCGAATGGCAGCACCTTTTGTGGACCCAGGCCCCGCACCGGCGGACCCAGGCGCGCGTGCGGCGCGGCGCGGCGGGACTTGTCGACCAAGGCGGGGCTGGAGACCGTGCTGGTCATCTTCAGGGGCTCGAAGATCCGGCTCTTGATCATGGTCTCCCACGACTGGCCGGTCACCGCCTCGATCACTGCCCCGGCGGCGACGTAGAGGACGTTGTCATAGGCATAGCCGCCCCGGAACTGGCCGCCGATCGGCAGGTACTTGAGGCCCGCCACGATGTCGGCGCGGGTATGGGTCGGAGCCGGCCAGATCATCAGGTCGCCCGCGCCCAGGGTCAGGCCGCTGCGGTGGACCAGCAGGTCGCGGACGGTCATCAGCTTGGTGATGACCGGGTCGCTCATCTGGAAGGCCGGCAGGTGCTTGGTGACCGGATCGTCCCAGGCGACCTTGCCCTCCTCGACCAGCATGGCGATCAGGGCCGCCGTCATGGCCTTGGTATTGGAGGCGATGCCGAAGATGGTGTTCTCGTCGCAGCGGTCGGGCTGGCCCAGCGCCTTGACGCCATAGCCCTTGGCCAGGGTGACCTTGCCGCGCTCGACGACGGTGACGCCCAGGCCCGGCTCGTCGGGGAAGGCGGCCATGACGTCCTGGGCCAGCTGGTCCACGGCGGCGGCGACCGAGCCGGTCTCCTGCGCGAACGACCGACTGCCAAACGCCGCCAGACCCGTGGTCGCCAGAGCCGAGACGAGGGCGGAGCGGCGGGTCGTGGCGAGCATGGGTGATCCTTCGAAACGAAGGGCCACGCTATGCTGATGCTTGAGGGGGCGGCAAGGCCGCAAGAAACGACCCTGAACGGTTTTGGGTCAGTTGCCCCCGTCCAGCAGCCGCCGCGCGATCACCTGCGCCTGGATCTCGCCGGCGCCCTCGAAGATGTTGAGGATTCGGGCGTCAGCCAGCAGGCGGCTGGCGGCGTATTCCATCGCGAAGCCGTTGCCGCCGTGGATCTGCAGGGCGTTGTCGGCCGCCGCCCAGGCCACGCGGGCGGCGATCAGCTTGGCCATGCCGGCCTCGAGGTCGCAGCGCTTGCCCTCGTCCTTCTGGCGGGCGGCGTAGTAGGTCAGCTGGCGCACGCCCATGATCTCGGCGGCCATCATGGCCAGCTTGTTGGACACGCGCGGGAAGTCGAAGATCGCCTGGCCGAACTGCTGGCGGTCGAGGGCGTAGCCGAGCCCGGTTTCCAGCGCCGCCTGGGCGACCCCGACGGCGCGGGCGGCGGTCTGGATGCGGGCGCTCTCGAAGGTGGCCATCAGCTGCTTGAAGCCCTGGCCCGGAACGCCGCCCAGCAGGTTTTCCGCCGGCACGGTGAAGCCATCGAAGCCCAGCTCGAACTCCTTCATGCCGCGATAGCCGATCACCCCGATCTCACCGCCGCTCATCCCCTCGGCCGGGAAGTCGTCGCCCTCGACGCCGCGCGGCTTGGGGGCCAGCAGCATGGAGAGGCCGCGGTAGTCGGTGGTGGCCGGGTCGGTGCGGACCAGCAGGGTCATGACGTCGGCGCGGGCGGCGTGGGTGATCCAAGTCTTGTTCCCGGTGACGACATACTCGTCGCCGTCCAGCACCGCACGGGTGCGCAAGGACCCGAGGTCGCTGCCGGTGTTCGGCTCGGTGAACACCGCGGTCGGCAGGATCTCGGCGCTGGCGATCTTGGGCAGCCAGTATTCCTTCTGGGCGTCGGTGCCGCCGGTCAGGATCAGCTCGCCGGCGATCTCCGAGCGGGTGGCCAGCGAGCCGACGCCGATCCAGGCGCGCGACAGCTCCTCGGACACCACGCACATGGCGGTCTTGCCCATGCCGCTGCCGCCGAACTCCTCTGGGATGGTCAGGCCGAACACGCCCAGGGCGCCCAGTTCCTCGACCAGCTCGATCGGGATCAGTTGGTCCTTCAGGTGCCATTCGTGGGCGAAGGGGGTGACCTTCTCTTCCGCGAAGGCGTGGAACTGGTCGCGGATCATCTCGAAGGTCTCGTCGAGACCGGTGTATTCCAGCGTCGGCCGGCCGCGCGCCTCGGCCAGGCGCTGGGCGACGCGGGTCTTCACCGCCTGGGTCCCGCCCTCGACCATCAGCTTCATCAGGCCATTGGAATAGAGCCGGTTCAGCACCGCGCGGTCTTCCACCAGGTGCGCCGGACGGACGATCTCGCCCTGGTTCATCGGCACGCCGCCGACCAGCTGGGCGCAGTATTCGGAGAACAGCAGCTGGGCCAGCAGGGCCTCGATCTCGCCGAACCGGCCTTCGTCCTGCAGGCGCTCGGCCCAGCCAGCGACCTGGTTCAGCAGCTCGGCATAGGCCGCGTACCAGCCGTAGCCGTGGACGCGGTGCTGGTGGACGTCGGCCAGCTTGCGATCGATCTTGCCGCCGTCGGGGGCGATGTGGGCCAGCACCTGCGGCTTGGCCTCGGCCACGAACAGTCCGGCCGCGTCGGCCGCCTCGCGCAGCAGGCCGGTCAGTCCGGGGAGAATGAGGTTCTCGCTTGCCGTATGCGTCATGCTTGCTCCCCTGCGCCAAACAGGCGTTTTCTTTCACCCTCGCGCCTTTCGCATCTGCGAGCAATGCCGCGACGCAACATGCGGTTCACAATCCGGGGAAGAAACAATGCTGACGGTTCATCATCTGAACGAGTCGCGCTCGCAGCGGATCCTGTGGCTGCTGGAGGAACTGAACCTCCCCTACGAGATCGTGCCGCATACTCGCGATCCCAAGACCCGCCTGGCCCCGCCATCGCTGCTGGCCGTGCACCCGCTGGGCAAGTCGCCGGTGATCGTGGATGGCGATCTCACCGTCATCGAGTCCGGGGCGATCATCGACTACGTCATCCGCCGCCAGGGCGATGGTCGCCTGGCGCCTGACGCGGCGAGCGCCGACTTCGACCGCTACCAGCAGTGGCTGCACTATGCCGAGGGCTCGGCCATGCTGCCGCTGATGCTCAACATGTATGTCGGCCGTCTGGGCGAGGCCGGCGCGCCGCTGCACCCGCGCATCCAGGGCGAGATCGCCAACCACCTGTCGTTCGTCAACGACAGCCTGGCGGGGCGGGAGTTCTTCGTCGGCGACAGCCTGACCGGCGCCGACATCCAGATGAGCTTCGTGCCCGAGGTCGCCAAGGCCATGGGCAAGCTGCCGGAATATCCGCACATGGCCGCCTGGATCGGCCGCATGCACGCGCGGCCGGCCTGGAAGACGGCGCTGGAGAAGAGCGGGCCGTACGCGCTGGGAGCCTAGACGATCTCGATGCTGAGCGGCGCGCCGCCGGCGGCGATCTCCAGCAGGCGGTCGACGTTCGGATGCGCGCCGGGACGCTCGCGCGCATCCGCCGTGTGCTCGGCGAACATGGCCAGACCGTGCTCGGCCGTCCGCGCATCCAGGGCGCCGAAGGCTTGCTTCAGATACTGATAGACGGCCACCGAGCCTTGCTTGCCCGGCTGGTTCTCGATGCTGGCGACCACGCCGCCCTGGGCGTCGATCAGGTCGATGCGCTGCACGCCGGCGATGGGCGGCAGTTGCTGAAGGTTGTCCTTGAACGTCGCGCCAGGCTGGATCATCGCCAGATTTTCCGAGGTGTCTGAGGTCGTCGAGGGCGGGCCTGTAACACCTCCGGCGAACTTTTTTCAACATGAACGAAATCTGCTGAACCGGTCCGCGCAACCGTTCAGCTTCGCCCTGTCATGGTCTGTCTCACGGGGTTGCTGACCCCGAACACTTTCAAAGGGACATACGACCATGACCATCTCGACGAAGATCAAGACCATCACCCTGACCCTGGGCGCCGCCGCCGCCACCCTGTCGCTGGCCGCCGCTCCTCAAGCCAATGCCGGCGTCGTCGGCTGCAAGGCCTCCGGTTCGAAGCAAGAAGTCGGCGCCGTCGTCGGCGGCCTGCTGGGCGCCTTCGCCGGCAACAAGATCGCCGGCAAGGGCGATCGCGGCACGGGCACGGCCATCGGCGCCGTGGTCGGCGCGGGCGCCGGCTCGGCCATCGGCTGCGGCGTGCAGAAGAAGGACGCGGCCAAGGAGGTCGGCGGCATCTACAAGTCGGGCGGCTATCGCTACGCCCAGACCGTCGAGGCCGCTCCCCTGGTCAAGATGGACAAGAAATACGTCACCCGCTCGACCGTGAACCTGCGGGCCGACGCCTCCACTCGCGGCGAGCGCCTGGGTTCGGTGTCCTCGGGCACGACCTTCCAGGCCCTGGGCCGCACCGGTGACGGCAAGTGGATCCTGGTTGGCCAGAACGGCGTCGGCGTCGGCTACGTCTCGAGCGCTTACGTCTACCGCGCTTAACCAGGCCTGAGCTTTCGGAGCGCGTCCGCTCCGTCCCTCTGGCCGCGCTCTGAGAAGAGAGCCCGCTCGGTCCTCCCCCTAGGGACCGGGCGGGCTTTTTCGTGGCCGCTAGCTGAGCGCGCTCACCCCGCCCAGCCAGGTCTGCCAGACCACCACCAGCGCCCAGTGCAGCAGCACCGCCGGCCAGATCGAACCGGTCTGGCGCTTGGTCACCGCGCAGCCCAGGCCCAACACCGCGCAGCACAGCAGGAAGTCGGGGCGCAGGAAGATGCCGGCCGCCGACTTCAGGAAGGTCACGGCCTCGAACACATGCCAGACGGTGTACAGGGCGGTGGAGATCGCGATCTCCAGCTTGGGGCGGCTGCTCTCGTTGGGGCCGGGCGTCAGCAGGCCCCGGAACGGGATCTCCTCGCCGAGGGCGGGGATAAAGAACACGATGAGCATCCGCAGGGGCAGGCCGGGCTCGGCGGGCTGCAGCTTGTAGAGGCCCGTGACGAATCCGATGACCATCATCACCGCCAGGGTGGCGGCGGAGACGGCGGCGCAGAACAGCCAGCCGCGCGCGGTGGGCAGGGTGCGGAGGCTGGTGAGCAGGCGGTGGCGGTAGATCGCTAGGCTCAGGTCCGCCACCGCAGCGTCTGGTCCCTCACCGGGTTCAGGAACGCCCGGCCCTCGCGCCGGCTGGCCGTCCATTCCCGCTTGCACTGGTGATACCACCGCGCCTGCTGGTCGGCGTCGCCCACCCACATCAGCGGCGGGTTCTGCTGCAGCCCCGGCGTCTGCGCGGCCACGATCGCCCCGTCCTGGCGCAGGAAGGCGCGGGCGGCCATGCGGATGATCGGATAGAAGGCCGTGAAGGCCCAGTGATCCGACCACATGATCTGGTTCATCCGGGTCTTGGTGGCGTTGATCGGCGTCATGGCCGACAGGGCCAGCACCTGCTTGTCGCCCACCGTCACATGCTCCCAGCGCAGGCCCGGCAGGCGGAAGGTGATCTCGGTCAGGGGCTCGCCACCCAGGATGGCGTAGGCCTTGGAGTTCTTGGACGGCTCGTGCCGCACCATGGTGAAGCCAGCCTCCGAGGCGCAGAAGGTCTTCTTCTTCTCGTGCTGGCTGGTCTTGGTCCGCCACCACCATTGCTGATGCACGTAGGGACCGTGGGCCGGGTCGATCAGGCCCAGCACCGCGTGGTCGATATGGATGTCGTAGTCCAGGTGGTCGACCAGCTTGGGCTTGCCGCCCACCACGCCGGGGATGGTCGGCGGCGGCTCCGGCGGCTCGCCGTCGAAGCGCGGGTTGGAGGACATCCAGATCCAGACCATGCCCTGCTGCTCGACGGTCGGATATTTGCGCACCCGCACCTTGGAGATGTCGAAGTCGCTGTCGCCGGTCAGGGACGGGATCGACTTGCAGGCCCCGTCGGGCCCAAAGCGCCAGCCGTGATAAGGGCACTCGATGCTGTCGGCGCCGTCGGCCTCGCGGTGCACGCGGCCAGCCGACAAAGCGGCGGCGCGGTGGGGGCAGATGTCACGGATGGCGTAGACCTGGCCGGCGCGCGTGCGGCCCAGCAGGATCGGCTCGCCCAGGTATTCGCGCTTCTCGGCCTTGCCCGGCTTGATGTCCGGAGACAGGCAAGCGACGTACCAGGCGTCCCAGACAAAGCCCTCGCCAAACTTGTCGGACAAGGGGTTGGCCTTGATCATCGGAGCGTCGTCGGCGGGCATGGGGCGCTTCTAGCGGTTGGGTGAACGCTGTAACTTGAGGCGCAGTGTCGCACGCGGATGCGACAGCCGTTTCAAGTTCGGAAAAGCGACAGCCAAAGTTGTGGGCGGATGTTCTCCGCCAAGTCCCCCGACCGTGTTCCCCCCGAACACGCCCCTGCCCGAGAAAGACGTCACCGCGACGCGGCGGTCTCCACCAGGCGCTGATAGAAGCGCACCATTCGCTCGACATTGTCCAGGCTGATGTGTTCGTCGGTGCCGTGGATGATCTTGGTCTCCTCGACCTTCAGCACCAGCGGCTGGAAGCGGTAGACGTCCGACGCCACCCCGCCCATGTAGCGGCTGTCGGTGCCGGCGGTGACCAGGCCCGGCACGACCGGAGCCTTGCTCTCGTCGCCCGCCAGGCCGGCGATGGTCTTCCAGGCGTCCGAGCTGGTCGACGAGACGGGCGAGGGCTCGTCCGGCGTCTTGCTCCAGGCCAGCTCGACCGGCAGCTTGCCGACCGCGTCCTTGGCCCGCGCCATGACGGTGGCCGAGGTGTCGCCCGGCGCGATGCGGTAGTTGATCCAGGCCGTGGCGTCCTGCGGCAGGACGTTCTCCTTCGGCGAGCCCTTCAGCATGGTCGGGGCGATCGTGGTGTGCAGCATGGCCGCGCCCGCCGGAGTCTTGGCCGTGACCTTCACCAAGAGCGGCGAGAACAGCCAGGTGTTGGCCGCGAAGATCTTCACCTCCGGCTTGGCGTGCGGGGCGATGGCGCCCAGCATGTCGGCGCCGGGGCCCTGGAACTTCATCGGGAAGGGGTGGTCGCTGATCGCCGCCACGGCCTTGGACAGGGTGACGACGCCGCCGCCGTCCGCGGGGGGCGCCGACGAGTGGCCGCCCACGGCCGGGGCGGTGACCTTCATCGTGGCGTAGCCCTTCTCGGCCGTGCCGATGATGGCGGCGGGCTTGCCGGTGACCGGGTGGTCGGCGACCACGGCCATGCCCTCGTCCAGCACGAACTGGGCCTTGATGTTGCGGGATTTCAGCAGGGCCGCGGCGGCGCGAGCGCCCACGCCGCGCACCTCCTCGTCATGGCCGCTGACGATGATCACGGTGCGCACCGGCTTGAAGCCGCTGGCGGCGACGCCTTCCAGCGCCTCGAACAGGGTGACCAGCGAGCCCTTGTCGTCGATCGAGCCGCGACCCCAGACCGCGCCGTCGGCGATGACACCGTCGAACGGCGGGTGGCTCCACTGGCCCTCGCTGCCCGGCGTCACCGGCACCACGTCCTGGTGGGCCATCAAGACGATCGGCGGCAGGGCGGGGTTCGAGCCGGTCCAAGTGTAGACCAGGGTGTGGTCGGCCACGACCTCGCGGGTCATCGCCTTGTGGGCCAGCGGATAGGTGGCCTGCAGCCAGGCGTGCAGCTTGTCCCACTCGGCCGGCTGGTCGTCGGCCTTGTCCTGGTGGCTGATGGTCTGGAAGCGCACGGCTTCGGCCAGGCGCCCGGCGGCCTTGGCCACGTCGACCGGACGCGCCGAGGCCAGCTTCACCGAGGCCGGATCGACCTGGGCCGGCGCCTTGAACGTCGCAGTGCGCACGGCGACCACGGCGGTAACAGCCAGAACCAGACCCACGGCCGTCAGCGCGACCTTACCCCCGACACCCATCGTCTCATCTCCCCGAGCACTTATTGGCCGAACGCTTGTTGGGCGGACTGTGCGTCGAATTTCGATACGCGACAATCTCGATACTGTGGGTGAGGGGAAAGTTATCCACAGGGTGGCGCGGGGGAGGATCCCAATCCCCGTGCTTTTCGACGGCGCCCTCAGCCAATTCAAAGGCTTGCAGGAAAACGCAGGTTTCTTGTCCCCGGTCCGCCGGCCGGCCTCAAGCTGGCGGCATGACACAGACCTCCGCGGAACGCTGGTGCGAAGACAACCAGGCCAAGCTGATGGCGATGCTGGACGCCGTCTGGGCCTCGATCGAGGCGACCGACGACCCCGCCCTGATCCGCAAGGCCCGCGAAAAGGCCAGGGTCTGCGGCGTGATGGCCGCCACCGTCCGCAAGATCGCGGCGATGGTTCCGGCGCGGAAGCCGGTGGCGGCACCGCTCCCGGCTTTCGCCGAGACGCCGGAGCCGCCGCATACGCCCCGCGCCCTGGACCGCCTGAAGGGCGGCCGGCGCGGGCGATTGTGACGCGTCAGTAGAGCCTGAGCGCCTTGGACACGAAGACGCCGAACTGCCAGTCGTCCTTGTCGGCGTTGGGGCCCTTGTTCTCGCGCTTGTAGGTGGCCTTGACGCCGCCGGCATAGTCGTCGCTGGCGATCAGATACAGCGGCGCCTCGAAGCCGAAGTCTTCGCTGCCGAGGTCGTAGCTGACGCTGAGCGAGAGTCCGATCGTGTCGGTGAAGCGCTGGCGGACCTCGAGCGACACCAGATCCTTGTCATTGTGCTTGGGCGATCCCAATGCTCCGGTCAGGCAGGCGGTTCCGCTGGTTGGCGGACAGATCGTGGCGTCGTCCTGGGCCTTGTAGCCCTGCTGCCGCTCGTACTTGATGGTGTAGAGGCGCCGTTTCCACAGGGGCTGCCAGGACCCGGTGACCCCGAACGACCACGGCGTCTCGGTCTCGGTCTTCTTGGCGAAGGCGCCGGCGTCGAGGTACTCATACGAGGCGTGGCCGATCTTGCCGAACCCGCTGACCGTCCAGACGCCCGCGTCCAGACCAAAGCCATAGCGGTCGAAGGTATCGAGCTGCTCAGGAGCGTTGTCGGAAATCCACTGCGAGTCGCAGTCCTCGGCCTTGGCGTCCCTGGCCTTCTCCCTTTCCGCCTGGGTCTTTGCCTTGGCCAGGGCCTTGGCGACCGCGATGGAGTCGCAAAGCGCCTGCGCCGGCCCGGTTTCGGCCCGTTTGCCGATATTCAAGGAAGACCAGGACAATTGAAGTTTCAGGGACGAGCCTGGCGTCAGTTCATCGAGGGCAAAACCGCCCTTGCTGGTGTCCTCGTCGAACGGAGAGGTCGCTGTCAGGCTGAGGTTCCAGAGGCCGACCCCGGTATTCTTGACGTAGCCGGCCTTGATCGTCGCGGCGGACCCTTCGGCTCCGGCGGTCAGTTCGACGGCGTTTGCAAAGGTGACGGCCTGCTTCAGGAGGCCCGTTCCGGCCCATTTTGCTTGGGCGTCGGGGGAGGCGAAGCGCTGGTTGGCGTCGGCGATTTCGTCGGCCGAGAGCGTGGCCTGAGCATTGACGCTGGAAGCGCCCGCTGAGATGAGCGCGACGGCCGCCAGCCCATAGGTGATGTGGCGTCTCATGCCGGCACCACGAGATTGCGCAGGCCCCAGGCCTTTTCGCGTTTTGGGGGAATCTTCCGATCCTCGATTTTGAGGATCGACGTATCGCCGACCTTGGCCGCGAGGCTGAACGTGTCGCCGGGGTTTCCGGCCATGTGCCACGTTAGCCCATGCGTCCCGCTGGGCAGTTCCTTGGCGCCCTTGTCGTTCGTGAACTCGATCGCCTGATCGTCGACCCGCACCACATAGATCGCGGCGGTGCAGGTAACCTCGAAAGTCACCTTCGGCATTGGCCATCCCCCTGAAGCCTGAGCTCGACTATAGGGGATATTTGTAGAAATTAAACCTATTCGTGCGCCTCCGCGCACCTCCCGTATGCCGGGAGGGTGGATCACCCCCGCCGCGCCACACCGGCTGCGAGGGCGATCGTGATCTTAAGCCGTGAAGACGAATTGCACGCCGCCCGGGCCGCCGTGCTGGGCGATCAGGCTCAGTTCCGCGGTGGTCAGCTTGTCGGTGTGCAGCACGCGCATCGTGGCGCCGTTGCACAGCGCGTCGGCGGCCTTCACCAGCTCTTCCACCGTGTAGTCGGTCGCGCGCAGTTCGAAGCCGCCGCCATAGGTCGCGATGGCCACAAGGTCGGCCAAGGTTCTCTTCGTCATGTCCATGTCCCCCGTCACCCAAAGTGGGCGTGGCCGGGAAAGTGCCAGCCGAAGTTGAGTTTTTGGTAAAGCTGAGCTTGGGACGCGGCGCGTTTTGTCCCCACTCGACTCCTGGAAAACTTCGCCCTAATGTCACCGACGATGACCCTCGCCGCCAGCCAACAGCTGTTTTGGTACTTTAGCTATCCGACGCCTCTGGCGCCGGGAGGGGATCGTTCGGCCTGACGTCAGGCCACAGAGAACATCTTCACCAGCCGCCAGGGGTTCCCCGGGCGGCTTTTTTCATGGCCGCCGGACCCCGCCTCAAGCTTTTCCGGAGTACGCCATGCCTTCCTCGACCGCCGCCAATGTCGTCACCATCCCGGTCCCGACCGACGACCTGCGCATCCAGAAGCTCCAGACCCTCAGCCCGCCCGCCCAGGTGATCGGCGAGGCGCCGGCCACCTCGCAGGTGGCCGAGGTCGTGGGGGCGGGCCGCCGGGCCGTGCACGAGATCCTGAACGGGCGCGACGACCGCCTGGTGGTGGTGATCGGCCCGTGCTCGATCCACGATCCCAAGGCCGCCCTGGACTACGCCCGCCGCCTGGCCGCCGAGCGCGAGCGTCATGCCGGCGAGCTTGAGATCGTCATGCGGGTCTATTTCGAGAAGCCCCGCACGACCGTGGGCTGGAAGGGCCTGATCAACGATCCGGACCTGGATGGCGGCTTCCGGATCAATGACGGCCTGCGGCTGGCGCGGCGCGTGCTGCTGGACGTCTGCGCCCAGGGCCTGCCGGCCGCCTGCGAGTTCCTGGACGTGACGACCCCGCAGTACATCGCCGACCTGGTGGCCTGGGGCGCGATCGGCGCGCGCACGACCGAGAGCCAGATCCACCGCGAGATGGCCTCGGGCCTGTCGTGCCCGGTGGGCTTCAAGAACGGCACCAATGGCGACGTAAAGGTGGCGGTCGACGCGGTGATGGCCGCGAGCCAGCCGCACCATTTCCTGGCCGTCACCAAGGAGGGCCGCGCGGCCATCGCCACCACCACCGGCAACAAGGACTGCCACGTGGTGCTGCGCGGCGGCAAGACGCCCAACTACGACGCCGCCAGCGTGGCCGCCGCTGCTGAAGCCGTGGCCAAGGCCGGCATGCCGGCCCGGATCATGGTCGATGTCAGCCACGCCAACAGCGGCAAGAACCACGAGAACCAGCCCGCTGTCGCCGCCGACATCTGCGCCCAGGTAGCCACGGGGATTTCGCCGGTCATGGGCGTGATGATCGAGAGCAACATCGTCGCCGGCCGCCAGGACATCGTCCCCGGCCAGGCCCTGACCTACGGCCAGTCGGTCACCGACGCCTGCATCGACTGGGAGACCTCGGTGCGGGTGCTCGACGACCTGGCCGCGGCGGTGAAGGCGGGGCGGGCAGCGCGGGCTTAGGCGGCCTAGCGCCCCTCCCCGCAAGCGGGGCAGGAGGAAGCAGGGGGAGGTGGATCGCTGCGGATACGCAGCGAGACGGAGGGGGCGCTCTGGCCTAGTCTCCTCCCCAAACCGGGGAGGCGGCCATAAACGCCAAGGACAAACCCATCTGGCTGGTGCTGGCCATCTGCCTGCTGGCGGCCATGCTGGAGGGGTTCGACATCCAGTCGATGGGCGTGGCCGCGCCGCGCATGGTTCCGGCCCTGGGCCTGACGCCGGGCCAGGCCGGCTGGGCGTTCAGCGCCAGCCTGATCGGGCTGATGATCGGGGCCTCGGCCGGCGGGACGATCGCCGACCGCATCGGCCGCCGGCCGGTGCTGGTGTTCTCGGCCGCGGCCTTCGGGCTGTTCTCGCTGGCCACGCCGTTGGCGCGGGACTTCGAGGTCCTGCTGGTCGTGCGGATCCTGACCGGCGTCGGCCTGGGCGGGGCCATGCCCATGCTGATCGCCCTGGCGTCCGAGCAGGCGGGCGCGGCGCGCAAGACCGTCACGGTCGGCATCGTCACCGCCGGCCTGCCGCTGGGCGGGGCGCTGGCTGGCCTGCTGGCGCGCTCGCCGTTGGCCGAGGACTGGCGGATGATCTTCGTGGTCGGCGGGATCGCGCCGCTGCTGGCCGCGCCGCTGCTGCATTTCGTTCTGCCGCTGGGCCGGCCGCAAGCGATCGAGAAGCAGGGCCGGGCGGCCCTGACCGCGCTGTTCTCGCCGGCCCGCCTGCCGATCACGATCAGCCTGTGGCTGGGCGTGGCCCTGACGGCGCTGATCCTGCACCTCTTGCTGAACTGGCTGCCGACCCTGCTGGTGGCGCGCGGCCTGCCCAAGAGCGCCGCGTTCGGGGCGGCGATCCTGTTCAACCTGGGCGGCGCGACGGGCGGGGTGCTGCTGGGCCTGCTGGTCGATCGCGTCGGGCCGCGCTGGCCGCTGGTCGGGACCTTCGCCGGCCTGACCCTGGCGTTGCTGGGCCTGGCCGCGGCGGGCGAGGGCGGCCAGATCGCCGTGCTGGCCTTCGTCGCCGGCTTCCTGCTGATGGGCGGGCAGTTCACGCTCTACAGTCTGGCGCCGCAGCTCTATGGCGAGGCGGTGCGCGGGACGGGCGTCGGCGCGGCCATCGCCGCCAGCCGCCTGGGCTCGATCTTCGGCCCCCTGGCCGCCGCCCAGCTGATCGGGGCGGGCGCGGTCGGTGGGACAGTGGTCGGCGCGCTGGTCCCGGTCGCCCTGGTCACGGGGCTGTCGGCCGGGCTGCTGACAGTCTTCGGCGCGCGGGCGGCTAGAGCAGAGGCGCCTGAAGCCTAGCCGCGAGCCTCTCATGTCCACCACCGCTGGCGACGTCGTCCACGCCTATGCCCGCGCCTGGCGGGCGGGCGACCTGCCGGCCATGGTGGCCTGCTATCACGACGACTTCACCCTGCACTATGGCGGTCGCAACAGCCTGGCCGGCGTGCATCCGGGCAAGGCCAAGGCGCTGGCGGTGCTGGCCGAGGTCTCGCGCCGCACCAACCGCCGGCTGGTCGAGATCGCCGACGTGCTGGTGGGCGAGGGTCGCGCCGCCATCCTGGCGCGTGAACGCTTCAGTCGTGACGGCCGCGAGGCGGTGGTCGAGCGCTTGCTGGTCTACACCGCCAGGGACGGCCGGCTGGACGCGTGCTGGGTGCACGAGACCGACCAGGCCCTGGCCGACAGCTTCCTGGACTAGGGCTAGACGGGACTAGCCCTTCTTGAGGGGCGTCCCGTCGCAGCCGCCTTGGGTCATGCCGATCGACTGGCCGTGGGCGACCAGCTCGCCGGTCGGGGTCACGCGATAGCGGGCGTCCTGGGCGACCATCGTCCCGTAGCGGGCGAACTTCTTGTCCTGATAGTCGCGCTTGTAGCGATCACTGACGCGCAGGGTCAGGATGTCGCCGTCCAGTCGCGCGGCGCCATAATAGTTGCCGGCGAACAGCTCGTCCCGCGGGGAGTCGCTGATCTTGGGCAGCGGCGCGGCGCCGACGAAACGCAGGCCCTCACGGTTGCGATAGATCTTAATCTTGTTGAAGAACTTGATGTTGTTGTCGTGGGTTCGACAGGTCATCCACTGTCCCCAGGTGCCTTCCAGGGCAGCGCCGTTGGCGCCGGTCGGCGGCGCGGCGGCGGCGGGAACGACCGAGGTCAGCGACGCGGTCGCGACCAGGGCGGCGAGCAGTTTGGAGGTCATGGCGAGCGTCCTTCCGCATCCTGGAGTGGAGGATGCCATGGGGCGCTCGCTTTGCAAACGTCCCATGGCGAACGACCTCAGGCCGCCCCGCCCAGTTCCTGCACTTCCTCGAAGGTCCGCAGGCCCGGACGCTGGGCGCAGACCAGCACGGCCATGTTCCCCGGCAGGTGCTGGTTGGCCAGCATCTTCTCGTGGGCGGCCGGGATCTGGTCCCAGGGGAACACCTCCGACAGGCAAGGGTCGACGCGGCGGTCGACGACCAGCTGGTTGGCGGCCGAGGCCTGCATCAGGTTGGCGAAGTGGGAGCCCTGCACGCGCTTCTGGCGCATCCACAGGAACCGCGCGTCCATGGTCAGGTTGAAGCCCGAGGTGCCGGCGCAGATGGCGACCATGCCGCCGCGCTTGACGACGAAAACCGAGACCGGGAACGTCGCCTCGCCGGGGTGTTCGAAGACGAGATCCACATCGCGATTGCCGGTGATCTGCCAGATGGCTTTGCCGAACTTGCGGCTCTCTTTCATGTAGTCGGTGAACTCGGGGCCGTTGACCTTGGGCAGCTGGCCCCAGCAGTCGAACTCGCCCCGGTTCAGCACCGCCTTGGCGCCCATCGACAGGACGAACTCGCGCTTGTCCTCGCTGGAGACCACGCCGATGGCATTCGCTCCAGCGACGGCGGCCAGCTGTACGGCGAAGACCCCCAGGCCCCCCGACGCGCCCCAGACCAGAACGTTCTGGCCGGGCTTCAACTCATGCGGCTTGTGGCCGAACAGCATGCGGTAGGCGGTGGCGAGGGTGAGGGTGTAGCAGGCGGCCTCTTCCCAGGTCAGGTGCTTGGGACGCGACAACAGCTGGCGCGACTGCACCCGGCAGAACTGGGCGAAGCTGCCGTCCGGCGTCTCGTAGCCCCAGATCCGCTGGCTGGACGAGAACATCGGGTCGCCGCCGTTGCACTCCTCGTCGTCGCCATCGTCCTGGTTACAGTGGATGACGACCTCGTCGCCCAGCTTCCACCGCTTCACCTTGGAGCCCACCGCCCAGACGATGCCCGAGGCGTCGCTGCCGGCGATGTGGAAGGGTTGCTTGTGGCCGTCCAGCGGGCTGATCGGCTCGCCCAGCGCCGCCCAGACGCCGTTGTAGTTGACGCCGGCGGCCATCACGAGGACCAGCACCTCGTCCTCGCCGATCGTCCAGGTGGGGACCACCTCGACCTGCATGGCGGTGGAGGGCGGGCCGTGGCGCTCCTTGCGGATGCTCCAGGCGTACATGGACTTGGGTACGTGGAAGGCCGGCGGGATCTCGCCGATCTCGTACAGGTCCTTCAGGACAGGTTCTGCAGCCATATCGCTCCCCGTTTCCTTCCGCGTTGCAACAACGCGTGAGGGCCAAACTCGGCTATGCGCGCCCGGTTGTTTCCGGGTCTCGCCAGCGAGGCTGAGACAACTGTTTGAAACTGGCAAGGGGAATCTTGTGCGTCGCAGCATGGCGCTACGGAAGGTTGTCTGCGCCGAGGCGGCGGGCCACGGTGGCGGCATGATCCACCTGTCGCGCCCCGACCCGGCCATCGCCCTCGTCGAACTGGACACCGCCCCCGCCAACGTCCTGGCCATGGCCGAGCGGGCCCGGCTGCTGGAAGCCTTCGCTCAGATCGAGGCCGACAAGGCGGTGCGGGTCGTGGTGCTCACTGGCCGCAACGGCGCGTTCTGCACGGGCGACGACTTGGCCGAGTCCTTGTCGCGCGACGTGGAGACCCAGACGGCGGCGATCCTGCACTTCCTGGCGATGTGCGACCGCGTGGCCGCCTGCCGTGTGCCGGTGATCGCGGCCATCGACGGCTGGTGCATCGGCGGCGGCTTGGAACTGGCGCTAGCCGCCGACATCCGCCTGGCCAGCAACCGCGCCAGCTTCGCCTGCTCGGCGGTGCGGATGGGCCTGACGGCTTCGGCGGGGCGGCTGACGACGCTGGTCGGTGAGAGCCGCGCCAAACCGCACCTGCTGACCGGCGCGCCGTTCGACGCCGCGCGGGCGCTGGCGGATGGAATGGTGGCGGAGGTCCATCCGGCCGAGGCCCTGCTGGACGCGGCCCTGGCCACGGCGGCCGTCATCGCCTCCCGCGCGCCGTTGGCTGTGGAGGCGACCAAGCGCGTGGCCTCAGGCGTCTCGACCACGGCGGCGGAGACGCCGGGCCTGGCCGCGACCGCCGATCACGCCGAGGCGCGGGCGGCGTTCATCGGCAAGCGACCGGCGATGTTCAAGGGGCGGTGAAGCGCTAGCGGCGCGCCTGGCGAGCCGCGTAGCGGGCGTCGCGTTTTGCCTTTGCATCGAGCGCGGACAAAGCCTTGCGCTCCTTGCGTTCGCCACGCTTGGCGCTGAGCGCGTCGGCTTCCGCATCGGCCACGGCCTGAGCCTCGGCGGCCAGGGTCGCCGCGGCGGCGTCCTGCTTGGCGGTCTTGGCCAGGGAGCGGTCGGCGCGAACCTGGGCGAGCATGGTCTTGCGCTCACTGGTCCTGTCGATGTGCTCCAGCGAAGGGCGAGCCTCTTGAGGCTTGAAGCGCGATAGCAGCGCCTGGCGGGCGGCTGCGGCGGTCTTGAGGCGATCTGCGAAACCGTCGTGGGGTGTGTTCTGCACGAAGTCTTTCTGATGGAAGGAGGAAGCGTTGGCCCCCGAGCCGGATGGATCGGGGGCCTTGAGGCTTAGGCTGCTTGAAGCTGGCCGGCCGAGGTCTTGCCGCTGCGCTGGTCTTGCTCCAGCTCGTAGCTGATCTTCTGGCCTTCCTGCAGCGAGCCGAGGCTCGAGCGCTCGACGGCCGAAGCGTGGACGAAAACGTCCTGGCCGCCGTTGTCAGGTTGAATGAAGCCGAAGCCCTTGGTCGAGTTGAACCACTTCACGGTACCGGTCGTCATGGGGGACACCTTTCAGGTGTGAATGTTCTCGCGCCTCGGTCGAGGCGCGACGTCAAATTCGAAGAGGAGCGGAGACAGACCCGGAAGCTCGATCCTGAAATCGAAACCTGGAGAGCGACCGTAGCCAAGGCGATATTCGATAAATGGATACTGACACAGATATCGATGTGCAGCGAACTAATATTTTATTTTTCTATTTCTTCAGCCGAATTCACTTCGGCGACGCCGCGTCTGGATTGGAGCTTCGTCTGCAAAGCGGCGTGGCCAGCCTGCCTTTCCGCAAGCGCGAACCGTCATATTGCGTCGCAGCAAAACCAGGCTCATGATCGGCGATAAGCAAGACCAATAAAGCCGCCCGGGAGCCCACCATGTCCTCGACGCCGTACCAGCATGCGCCGGATCCGCCGTGGATCTTCCGCACCTATGCCGGCCACTCGACGGCGGAAAAGTCCAACGCGTTGTATCGGGCCAACCTGTCCAAGGGGCAGACCGGGCTGTCGGTGGCGTTCGACCTGCCGACCCAGACCGGCTACGACCCCGACCACATCCTGGCGCGCGGCGAGGTCGGCAAGGTGGGCGTGCCGATCAGCCATCTGGGCGACATGCGCCAGCTCTTCAGCGAGATCCCGCTGGAGAAGATGAACACCTCCATGACCATCAACGCGCCGGCGGCCTGGCTGCTGGCGATGTACGTGGCGCTGGCCGACGAGCAGGGGGCGGACCGGGCGCTGCTGCAAGGCACGACGCAGAATGATCTGATCAAGGAGTATCTGTCGCGGGGCACCTACATCTTCCCGCCGCAGCCGTCGTTGCGGCTGATCGGCGACATGATCGCCTGGTGCTATCGCGAGGTTCCCAAGTGGAACCCGATGAACGTCTGCAGTTATCACCTGCAGGAGGCGGGCGCGACGCCGGAGCAGGAACTGGCCTTCGCCCTGGCCACCGCCATCTCGGTGCTGGACACGGTCAAGGCCGGCGGCCAGGTCCCCGACGAGGACTTCGAGATCGTCGCCTCGCGGATCAGCTTCTTCGTCAATGCCGGCGTGCGGTTCGTGACCGAGCTGTGCAAGATGCGCAGCTTCACCAAGCTGTGGGACCAGATCCTGCTGGAGCGCTATGGCGTGCAGGACAAGAAGGCGCGGCGCTTCCGCTACGGGGTGCAGGTCAACTCGCTGGGGCTGACCGAGCAGCAGCCCGAGAACAACGTCTACCGCATCCTCATCGAAGCCCTGGCTGTGACGCTGAGCAAGGACGCCCGCTGCCGGGCCCTGCAGCTGCCGGCCTGGAACGAAGCCCTGGGCCTGCCGCGCCCCTTCGACCAGCAGTGGTCGCTGCGGCTCCAACAGGTGCTGGCCTACGAGACCGACCTGCTGGAATACGAGGACCTGTTCGACGGCTCCCACGTGGTCGAGGCCAAGGTCGCCGAGCTGTCGAAGGGCGCGCTGGAGCAGCTGGCCCTGATCGACCAGATGGGCGGGGCGTCCAGCGCCATCGACTACATGAAGGGCGAACTGGTGACCTCCAACGCCAGGCGGGTGCGCTCGGTCGAGACCGGCGAGATGACCGTCGTGGGCGTCAACCGCTGGACCGACAGCGAGGCCTCGCCGTTGTCGGCCGGCGAGAGCTCGATCGAGACGGTTGATCCGCGCCTCGAGGCCGGTGTCGCGGCGAGGTTGAAGGCCTGGCGCGCGGCCCGCGACGAGGGCGCCGTCGCGGCCGCCTTGTCCGACCTGCAAGCCGCCGCCCGCGACGGTCGCAACGTCATGGAGCCCTCGATCGCCGCCGCCAAGGCCTGCGTCACCACCGGCGAATGGGCCGGCGCCCTGCGCGAAGTCTTCGGCGAATATCGCGGTCCGACCGGTGTGGCGATCATCGTCTCGACCGGCGAGGCCGAGGACGTCGAGGCGGTGAAGGCCGAGGTCGAGCGCGTCTCCGAATTGCTGGGCCGCACACTGACCTATCTGGTCGGCAAGCCTG
This sequence comes from Caulobacter sp. GW821-FHT11E11, assembly GCF_058808315.1. NCBI lineage: Bacteria > Pseudomonadati > Pseudomonadota > Alphaproteobacteria > Caulobacterales > Caulobacteraceae > Caulobacter > Caulobacter sp. GW821-FHT11E11. Next base: position 33,412 of record NZ_JBXARO010000004.1, on the reverse strand, counting down.
GCCTCGACGGCCACTCCAACGGCGCCGAACAGATCGCCACCCGCGCCCGCGCCTGCGGCATGGAGGTCGTCTACGACGGCATCCGCTCGACCCCCGAAGAGATCGTCCGCCGCGCCAAGGAAAGCCGCGCCCACGTGGTGGGCCTGTCGATCCTGTCGGGCTCGCACCTCGATCTGGTCCAGGAAGTCATCCGCGTGATGCGCGCCGAGGGCCTGGGCGACATCCCCGTCGTCGCCGGCGGCATCATCCCACCCGACGACGCCCTGATCCTGAAACAGATGGGCGTGGCGCGGATCTACACGCCCAAGGACTTCAAGATCACGCAGATCATGGGGGATGTGGTGAAGCTGGTGGAGGCGACGGCGCTGGAGCGGGCTTAAGCACATTCTGTGCTAGGATGAGCGCATGACCCTCGACGAGGCCCTGACGAAACTGCGCGCGGCCAAGCCGCTGCTCGACCGCTACGGCGTCGCGCGGGTGGGCGTGTTCGGCTCGACGGCGCGGGGAGAGGCAGGGCCGGACAGCGACGTGGACGTGCTGGTGGAATTCGCGCCAGAGCAGCATCCGGGCTTGGACTTCTTCCGCCTTCAGGATGATCTTGCAGACGTTTTGGCTAGCGAAATCGATCTGGTGACGCCCGATGGGCTTCACAGGTTGGTACGCGATCGTGTTCTGCGTGAAGTCGCCTATGTCTAAGGCTGAGCGGGACGCTGAGCTGCGTCTGGACGATGTCCTGCAGGCGATCGGTCGTATCCGCACGTATGTTGCCGATGCCGACTTCGCCAGGTTCCAGGCCGAGACGTTGCTCTTCGACGCGGTGTCCATGAACGTCCTCGTCATTGGCGAGTCTATCGGGCGTCTGCCGGAAAGGCTGAAGGAACAGCTGGGCGGACTACCGTGGAAGAGCATCGTCGCTGTCCGAAATCTCGTGGCGCACGGCTACCCGGAGTTGGACCCGAAGATCGTCTGGGACATCGCCACAACGAGGCTCGACCCGCTTGAAGCGGTCATCGCACCGATGCTGGCCGAAATTCAGAAGCCCTAGCGCCGCCCCAACCGCCAAGCCGCGGCAAACCCTACCACGGCCAACGGCAGGAAGGCCCCGAACAGCACCAGGCCTTGCGTCGGGGCCAAGCTGAGGTCGATGCCGTGGCTGAAGCCCAGCAGGTTGGCCATCGCGCCGGCGCCGGCCGAGCCTGCCGCGCCGCCGATCAGCTGCGCTGTGGGCACCGCGCCGGACGCCATGGCCTGCTCGTCTGCCGGGGCGCCGGCGATGGCGCGGCGGGCGATGAAGGCGTGGCAGAGGCCGAAGCCGCAGCCCATGACCAGATAGGCGCCGGCGATCTCCCACATATTGCCGCGCGCGGTGGTCCAGGCGCTGAGCGCCGCGCCCAGGGCGATCACGCCGGCGCCGATGCGGATCAGGCGGCCGTCCTTCTCGGCGGGGGTGTTGCCGAAGACCATGGCGCACAGGGTCCAGCCGGCGGCGATGGCGCCGGTGACATAACCCGCCGTCAGGGGCGAGGCGTAGTGGCGGGCCTGGATGAAGGCGGGGCCGTAGACGGTGAAGCCGATCACCGCCGCCTCGCAGGCGAAGATGGTCAGCAGGCCAAGGCCCGTGGCGCTGCGCAGGTCGGCGGCGGACTTGGGCAGCAGGCGGTCGTGGGTGCGGGTGTTGGCGGCCAGCATGGCCGCCATGCCGATCACCCCGCCGATCGCCAGGGCGGCGGCCCACTGCGGCGAGGCGACGACGCCGGCCCCGCCGATCAGGCTGACGCCGATGACCAGCAGGATCAGCTGCAGGGTCGGGATCCGGCCTCGGCCCGCGTCACGGTTACCAGCCGGCAGCATGACCATGACGGCGGCCACGAAGATGATCGCCTGGACGACGAACATCCAGAACGCCCCGCGCCAGAAGCCGGCGGCGGCGAACAGGCCGCCCAGCAGCGGGCCGAGCAAGGTCGCCGCGCCCCAGACGCCGGCGACCGCGCCATAGACGCGCGGCCACAGGTGCTCGGGGAAGAGGGCGGTGATGGCCACGTAGCACAGGGCGACCACGGCCCCCGCGCCCAGGCCCTGGATCAGGCGGCCCAGGATGAAGGTGACGAACTCGGGCGCCAGGGCGCTCATCGCGCAGCCGACGGCGTAGACGAGACCCGTCAAGGCCGTGGCGGTGCGCAGCCCCAGGGCCATCGACAGCTTGCCCGAGCAGGCGCCGGCGACGATCGAGCCGGTCAGGTAGGCCGCCACCGACCAGCCGAAATACTGGTAGCCGCCGATCTCGCGGGCGACGCTGGGCATGATGGTGGCGGTGACCAGGGTGTCGGCGGCGTTCAGCCAGATGCCCAGGCACAGCAGGGCGAACCGCGGCGCGAGTTCTCGGTCGATCTTCAGTCCGGCGGCCATGGCGTCCCCTCTCTCGCTTCCATCTAGGGCGATGCGGGGCTCAAGTGAACCCGGACGGCGGTCATCTTCCGCTGTCGGGCGCGCGAGAGGTTGAACCCATCACCATGGTCGTGCTTGGGTGCGGCGTTAACCATTTGCTTCCGTAAGGCGCTCCCCCGCCCCCATGCGTTATCGCGTTCCGCACAACCCGCGCATCGAGCACGAGGTCCGTCATCGCGCGCGCTATGCCCGCTATGCCGGGCTGGTGATCCTGTGGCTGCTGGTGCTGCTGATGGCCTTCGTGGCCGAGCGCAAGATCCCCGACCAGCACCTGCCGTGGAAGCCGCTCAGCGTGGTCGATCCCGTCGGCCTGGCCACGCGGGTCAAGGCGGCGCGGGCGGGGGCCGATCCCAAGCTGTGTCGCGGGATCATGACTCGGGCGGGCGTGACCTATGCCGAGGTCCCCGACCGCACCGAGGGCGAGTTTTGCCAGCTGCGCGACGCTGTCCAGCTGCAAGCGGGCCTGGCCAAGTTCGAGCCCGCCGAGGCGCCGCTGGTCTGCAAGGAGGCGCTGGCCCTGACCATCTGGGAGCGCCAGGTGGTGCAGCCGGCGGCCGACGAACTCCTGGGCCAAGGCGTGTCGTCCCTGGTGCACTACGGCAGCTACGCCTGCCGCCGGATGTACGGCCTGCAGGAGGGGCCTGTCAGCGAGCACGCCACGGCCGACGCCATCGACGTCGCCGGTTTCCGGCTGGCCGACGGCTCGGTGATCAGCGTGGCCAGCGACTGGACCGATCCGGGCCCGCGCGGTCAGTTCCTGCGGCGCGTGCGGGACGGCGCCTGCAAGGTGTTTCTGACCACGCTGAGCCCGGACTACAACGCCGAGCACCGCGACCACTTCCACCTCGACATGAGCGGGTGGACGAAGTGCGCGTGATGGCGCGCTAGAGCGTCTTGGCCAGCGCTTCCAGCTGGCCGGCGACGATGCCCCAGCCTTCGTGGAAGCCCATCTGTTCGTGGGCGGCCTTGTCCTCGGCGCTCCAGTGGCGGGCCACGGCGCGGTAGCGGGTCTTGCCGTCGCCCAGGTCCTCGAAGGTGACGATGGCGACCATGAACGGCTTGGCCGAGGGCTGCCAGGTCTCGGTGAAGGCGTCGGTGAAGACGATCTTCTTGTTCGGGATGACTTCCAGATAGACGCCCGGCTGGGGCATGCGCTCGCCGTTCGGGCCGTTCATCACGAGGTAGCTGTTGCCGCCGGTGCGCACGTCCAGCTTCACGTCCGAGACGGTCCAGGGCTTGGGGCAGAACCACTGCGGCATCAGTTCCGGAGTGGTCCAGCACTGGTAGAGCTTCTCGGCGGGCGCATCCAGGACGCGGTCCAGAACCAGTTCGCGGTCGGCGGGGAAGTCGGCGTTGTCGAGGGCCATGGGGTCGTTTCCTTTGTCGGTTGGAGTGAACTTTCGCCTCAAGGACGGAGCACTTCCACCGTCCCCGACATCGAGGGCGAAACTTTTTTCGTAGGGGCTCGTTGGCCTGTGACACCAACACCAGGAGCGACCGTCATGCCTGAACGCGAAGACGCTTACGAACCCACCAGCGTCGAGGTCGAACGCAACATCCAGCAAGGCGGCGGCGTCGGCGCCCGCGACCTGGCCCGCCAGGCCGAACCCGGCGAGGTCGTCACCGAAGACGCCGGCGACGAGGACCAGGACGCCCCGACCGAAGGCCTCGGCCGGGCGCATCCGCACGAATAGCGGGTCCGTCCTCGCCCTTCGACAGGCTCAGGGTGAGGACTACTTTTTGCGCCGTTTCAGAAGAGACCTCATCCTGAGCTTGTCGAAGGACGAGGTCTCGGCTCCGCAGGCTTGACCGGCCGCGCTCCCAGCCGCACTGTGCATTCAAACAAGTGTTTAGGGAGCGCGCCGTGAACCTCTTCGACCTCACCGGCAAGGTGGCGATCATTACCGGGTCCTCGCGCGGGATCGGTAAGGCGATCGCCGAGCGGATGGCCGAGCACGGGGCCAAGGTGGTGATCTCGTCGCGCAGGCTGGCGCCCTGCGAAGAGGTCGCCGCCGCCCTGAACGCCAAGCACGGCGCGGGGACGGCCATCGCGGTCCCGGCCAACATCGCCTCCAAGGACGACCTGCAAAACCTCGTCGACGAGACCCTGAAGGCGTTCGGCCAGGTCGACATCTGCGTCTGCAACGCCGCCAGCAATCCCTATTACGGCCCGCTGGCCGGGATCAGCGACGACCAGTTCCGCAAGATCCTGGACAACAACATCATCAGCAATCACTGGCTGATCGGCATGGTCGCGCCGGAAATGCGGGCGCGGAAGGACGGGGCGATCATCATCGTGTCGTCGATCGGCGGCCTGCGCGGCAACGCCATCATCGGGGCCTACAACATCAGCAAGGCGGCCGACTTCCAGCTGGCCCGCAACCTGGCGCACGAGTTCGGCCCCGACAATGTGCGGGTCAACTGCATCGCGCCGGGCCTGATCAAGACCGATTTCGCCAAGGCCCTGTGGGACGATCCGGCCACCCTGGAGCGCTCGACCAAGGGCGTGCCGCTTCGCCGGATCGGCGAGCCGGACGAGCTGGCCGGGGCGGCGATCTACCTGGCCAGCAAGGCCGGCAGCTTCATGACGGGACAAGCTCTGGTAGTGGACGGCGGGGCCACGATCTGATCCCCGCAACCTCGGCGGTAAGCTTAACGGTTCCCACATCTATCCCTACGAAGTCTGAGCGCCAATGCGGCGCTTGCTCACGTCCCTTGTCCTGATCGCCAGTCTCGCGGCCTCGGCCGCCGGGGCCCAGACGCCTGTTCCTCTCGGTCAAAAGCTGGAGCAACTGAGCCAGGAGATCGGCGCCCACGAGGTCCGGCAGCCGCCGCGCGAGAACGAGGACATCGAGCGGGCCGGCCGGCGGGCCATGCGCGAGACGGGCCAGGTCCGGCTCTATGGCCTGTGGCGGGTGCTGTACGCCTACAAGAGCAACCAGATCCCGGGCCGCTTCGACACCTGGGCCAAGGAGGCCCATGAGGTCGCCGCGCGCGACAAGGATCCGGCTCTGGCGGCCCTGGCTGACCTGGAAACCATCGCCTATCGCCACGAGACGCGCGGCTTTCGCGCCTTCACCGAGGCCGACTGGCTGAAGTTCATGACCCGGTCCGGGCCCGACATCCGCCTGATGGCCGGGATCGAGCGCGTGCGGCACCTCGGCCAGGTCGGGCGTTGGGCGCAGGCCGCGCGACTGGCCGCCGACCTGACCACCGACCTGGAGAAACGCGGCCGCATGGCCCAGCCGCTGCTGGCCGAGTTGCACCAGGTGCACAGCTATACGCTGTCCGACATCGGCGACAAGGAAGGGGCCCTGGACCACATGGCCCAGGCCGCGCGGCTGGACGAGCGCGACGCGTTCTATGTCCGCAAGATCGAGCGGATCTACGACATCGGCTACACCGCCGCCGAGCTGGGCGAGCTGGACGCCGCCGAGCGTTTCGCGACCCTGCACCATCACATGACCACCGCCGACGGCGACCAGAACCTGCTGACCTGGGACCGCTTCCTGTGCGCCCGCATCGCGGCCCTCCGCAACGCGCCGCAGCGGGTGCTGGATTGCGTACGGCCGTCCGCCGCCAACCTGGCCGCGCCCGACCGCCGCCTGCAGGTGCTGATGCTGGGCCAGCGCGCCCTGGCGCAGGCCCAGCTGGGCCGTGTCGACCTGGCCCGCGCGGACCTCACCCGCCTGAAGGCGACGCCCGACACTCTGGCTCCGCGCGATCCGCACCAGGAAAACCTGATCGAGGCCTATATCGACCAGGCCGACGGCCATAGCGCGCAGGCCTTCCGCAAGCTGGACGCCTGGCGCCGCCTCGACGAGATCAACGCCGACCGCGCCCACTCGCGCAGCGTCGCCGAGATGTCCTCGGCCCTGGACAGCGAGCTGCGCGCCAAGCGCGACGAGAGCCGCCGCCTGACCGAGGAGGTGCGCCTCAGCCGCAGCCTGGCGCGGGCGTCCGTGGTTATCGCCCTGCTGCTGGGCGTGCTGGTCGCCGGCGGCGTCGCCTGGGCCGTGCACCAGCGCCGCGTCTCGCGCCGCTTCAAGGACGCGCAGGAGCACGCCGAGGCCGCCAACAAGGCCAAGTCCTCGTTCCTGGCGGTGATGAGTCACGAGCTGCGCACGCCGCTGAACGGCATGCTGGGCGTGGGTCAGGCCCTGCGCGCCGGCAAGCTGACGCCTGAGCAGAAGGAACAGGTCGACCTGATCATGGACAGCGGCGACACCCTGCTGGTGCTGCTGAACGACATTCTCGACCTCTCCAAGATCGAGGCCGGCAAGCTGGAGATCGCCCCGACGGTCGGCGATCTCGTCCAGACCTGCTCCCGCCTGGTCGGCGCCTACCAGCCCACGGCCCGCGAGAAGGGCGTGGCCCTGACCTTCAAGCTGGAGAGCGAGGCGCCCGGACCGCTGATGTTCGACGGGGTGCGGGTGCGCCAGTGCCTGACGAACCTGGTCTCCAACGCCCTGAAGTTCACCACCCACGGCAAGGTCGAGGTGGCGCTGGCCTGCTATCCCACCGACGACGGACGCATGCGCGTGCGACTGCGGGTGGCCGACACCGGCATCGGCATGAACACGGCCACGGTCGCCAAGCTGTTCCGCCCCTTCGTCCAGGCCGACGCCTCGACCACCCGCAATTTCGGCGGCACGGGCCTGGGCCTCAACATCACCCGCCGCCTGGTCGAGATGATGCGCGGCGAGATCCGCGTCGAGAGCGAGGAGGGCGTCGGTTCGGTCTTCACGATCGAGATGCTGGTCGACGCCGCCGAGCCGTCCGACGTCCCGGTCTGGGAGGCCGAGGCGGGCGACGAGGACGCCGGCTTCGTGGCGCTGCAAGGCCGCCGGGTGCTGGTGGTCGACGACCACCCGGTCAACCGCCGGGTCATCCGCCTGTTCCTCGAGCCGTTCGACTGCGAGCTGATCGAGGCCGAGAACGGCCAGCAGGCCCTGGACGCCCTGCAGGCCCAGCCGGTCGACATCGTGCTGATGGACGTCAACATGCCGGTGCTGGACGGCCTGGAAGCCACGCGGCGGTTGCGGCTGGACCCGCGGTTCGCGCGCCTGCCGGTCATCGCCCTGACGGCGGACGTGATGTCGTCGCAGATCAAGACGTGTTTGGAGGCGGGGTGCGATGCGCACGTGGCCAAGCCGATTGATTTGCGGAATCTGCTCTCGGCGATGGATCGGTGCCTGGCGCGCGGGACGGCGCGGGAGCTGATGGCGGGGCTGAGCGCGCTCTAGGGGCGCTAAGCGAAAGCCGCCTTCGCCGCCGCCAGCCGCTCCAGCGCCGCATCCAGCGTCTCGTCCGTCTTCGCGAAGCACAGCCGCACCACGTTCGTCACCGCGTCCTGCGCGAAGAACGCCGACACCGGGATCGCCGCGACCCCGAACTCCACGACGCACCGCTCGCAGAAGGTCACGTCGTCCAGCGCCACGCCGGACGCCGTCAGGTCGATGTTGAGGAAGTACGTCCCCTGGCTCTCCAGCACGACATACCCTGCCGCCCGTAGCCCCGCCGTCAGCCGGTCCCTCGACCGCTGCAGGTCGGCCGGCATCGCGTCGAACCACGCCCGGTGGTTCTCCAGCCCCCAGGCGACGCCCGCCTGCAGGTTGGGCGGCGTCGTGAAGGTCAGGAACTGGTGGGCGGCGGCCAGGGCCTTGGTCAGGGCGGGGGCGGCCATCAGGAAGCCGACCTTCCAGCCGGTCATGCCGAACAGCTTGCCGGCCGAGCCGATCTTCACCGTGCGTTCGCGCATGCCGGGGAAGGTCATCAGCGGTCGGTGCTTGCGGCCATCGAAGACCACGGCCTCCCAGACCTCGTCACAGACGGCGATGGTGTCGTGGCGGACGCAGAACTCGGCGAGCAGCGCCAGATCCTCTTCCGGCGTGACGACGGCGGCCGGGTTCAGCGGGCTGTTGAGGACGACCATGCGGGTGTTGTCGCTGAAGACGGCCTCCAGCATCTCGCGCGTGAAGCGCCACTCCGGCGGGGCCAGGCGGACGAGTTTCGGCACACCACCCGCGCGGCGGACCAGCGGCAGATAGGCGTCGTACAGCGGCTGGAACAGCACCACCTCGTCGCCCGGCGAGATCAGCGCCGTGAACGCCGCCGCCAGGGCTTCCGTAGCGCCCGAGGTGACGACGATCTCCGTATCCGGATCCAGCTGCAGGTCTTGGGCCCGACCGTAATGCCCCGCCACGGCGGCGCGTAGCTCAGGTAGGCCGCGCATCGGCGGATACTGGTTGGAGCCCTCGATCAGCGCCCTTGCCGCCGCCTCGCGGACGGGCAGGGGACCCTGGTCGTCAGGAAAGCCCTGACCCAGGTTGATCGCGCCGTGCTGGCGGGCCAGGCCGCTCATACGCTCGAAGATGGTGGTCGGCAGGTTGTCGAAGACGGGGTGAACCATGTTCGCTGCGTAGCACTGAACCCAAAGCGCCGCTCGCGCATTTCCTGCGGCGTAGCTTTACCAGGAGATGGGCATGCAAGGCGTCGGGTTTATCGGAGCAATCATCATCGGGATCTTCGCCGGCTGGCTGGCCGAGAAGATCATGAAGCGGGATCACGGCCTGCTGACCAACCTGATCGTCGGCCTGGTCGGCGCGTTGCTGGGCGCGTTCATCGCCGGGATGCTGGGCATCCACTTCATGGGCTGGATCGGCAGCCTGCTGATCTCGACCCTGGGCGCGGTGCTGCTGCTGTGGCTGCTGGGGCTGGTGAAGCGGTCCTAGACCGCTTCGGCCTCTTCCGCCCCGTCGTCCTCGACCTCGCGCCGCATCTGCCGCGCCAGGTTGGACAGCAGGAAGCTCGGGATGTCGCCCACCGGCATCGGGCGGCCGTACAGGAAGCCCTGGAACGTGTCGCAGCGCATGTCCGACAACAGCTTGGCCTGGGCCTGGGTCTCGACGCCTTCGGCGGTGACTTCCAGGTTCAGGGTCTGGCCCAGCAGGGCGATGGTGCGCAGGATGTCGGCGATGGCCGTGTTGTCCTGCATCTCGGCCACGAACGAGCGGTCGATCTTGATCTTGTCGAACGGGAACCGCCACAGATAGGCCAGGCTGGAATAGCCGGTGCCGAAGTCGTCCATGGCGATCTTGACCCCCAGGGCCTTCAGGGCGGCCAGCTGCTCCAGGGTCTTGACGCTGTCGTGCAGCAGCAGGCCCTCGGTGATCTCCAGCTCCAGCCGTTGCGGGGCCAGGCCCGAGGCCGCCAGGGCTTCGCGGACCTGGGCCACCAGTTCGCCCGAGGCGAACTGGTTGGGCGACAGGTTGACGGCGACGGTCAGGTGCGAGGGCCAGGCGGCGGCCGTGCGGCAGGCCTCGTGCAGCACCCATTCGCCGATGGTGCCGATCAGGCCCCACTGCTCGGCGCATTCGATGAAGTCAGCCGGCGGCACCAGGCCCCGGCGCGGATGCTGCCAGCGCAGCAGGGCCTCGAAGCCGGTGGTCTCGTGCTCGACGCTGCCGATCAGCGGCTGGAAGAACAGCTTCAGCTCGTTGTTGGCCAGGGCGTCGCGCAGGTCCAGTTCCAGCGCGCGGCGCTCCTGGGCCCACACGTCCATGGCGGTCTCGAAGAACCGGTAAGCGCCACGACCGTCGCCTTTGGCCCGGTAGAGGGCGAGGTCCGCGTTCTTCAGCAGGCCGTCGGGATCGTCGGCGTCGAACGGCGCGACGGCGATGCCGACGCTGGCGCCGATCAGCACGTTGTGGCCGCGCACGTCGTAGGGATCCGACAGGGTGGCGACGATGGCGCGGGCCAGGTCGCCCAGGGCCTCGTGGCCCGGCGAGGGGGCGATGACGACGGCGAACTCGTCGCCGCCCAGGCGCGAGACGAGGCCCAGCTCGCCCACGCAGTCGCGCAGGCGGGCGGCGGCCTGGATCAGCAGGTCGTCGCCGATCGGGTGGCCCAGGCTGTCATTGACGCCCTTGAAGTGGTCCAGGTCCAGGCACAGCACCGCGCAGCCGGTTTCGCCGCGCTTGCCGTGGTCGGTCCAGGCCTTGCTCAGGGCCTGCAGGAACGACAGGCGGTTGGGCAGCTGGGTCAGCACGTCATAGTGGGCCAGGCGCGAGATGCGGGCCTGGTCCTCACGGGCCTGGGTGATGTCGGCGCCCACGCCGCGGAAGCCGGTGAAGACGCCGTTCAGGTCGTGGACGGGCTTGGCCGACAGCGACCACCAGTGGGTCTGGCCGCCGACGCCGATCGAGACCGTCACGTCGCGGAAGGCCTTCTGGTCGAAGAACAGCGGGGCCAGGGCGGCGACCGAGCCCATCGGGCCCTCGGCCGCGCCGCACAGCTCCGACATCGGACGGCCGATCAGCTGGTCCTTGTCGACGCCGGCCGCGGCAGCCATGCGGTCGGAGACGTAGGTCATGGCGCCCGAGGCGTCGACTTCCCACAGCCAGTCGCTGGCGCCTTCCTCGAAGTCGGACAGCAGCAGGGACACGACCTGCTTCTGCTGTTCCAGCTCGTCGGCGGCGACCAGGCGGTCGGCGAAGATCTTGGCGTGCGACAGGCACGAGACGCTGACCACCATGTGGCAGAAGATCAGCAGGCCGCCGAGGGCGAACAGCACCGGGTCGTGGCTGGTGGCCAGCACCCACAGCGCGCCGATGACCATCGGGGTCGAATAGGCGATGGCCGCGGCCGGCAGGGTCAGCATGGCGAAGCCGCCGCAGCCGATCATCCCGGCCAGCACCGAGGCGACCAGCATCGGCATGGCGCCGGCGAAGCCCTGTTCCTTGGGCATGGTCAGGATCGGCAGCACGCCCCACAGGCAGCCCAGCAGCCCCGCCTGCCAGGTAATGCGGCGCACGCCGCGGGCCGAGACGGTGTTCTTCGTGCTCTTGCGGCGCTGCGAGGCGACCCAGCCTCGCAGGCCCAGCAGGGCGTAGCTGATGACCAGGGCGGCCCAGAGGGTGAGGATGGTCGTGTGGGGGCTGGACAGGCCGGCCAGGCCGACCAGCAGGGCGATGACGATGTTGGCGCCCATCATCACGGGCGTCATGCGCAGGATGCTCTGCACCTGCTCCATGCGCACCCGGCCGGCCATGGCTTCGGGCACGTGCGGCAGGAGGCGGTCGTGCAGCGCGGACGCGCCGCGATTGATCAGCGTGCTGGCGGCGATGCCCACGACGCGTGCCTCTGGTCTTCCGGAGTGAAATTCCCCCGGGCAAGACCATCCTCGGTGCGGGTAAACCTGTGGTTAAGTTCGCGTTTTCGCGAAGCAAATCGACGACGGAAATGAGTAGGGCGGGGTATTCGCCTTCCCCAATACCGCTCATTCCCGCGAAAGCGGGGAACCAAGCGGAGTCCAGTGAAGGTTTCGAGGCCGTTCTGCTTTCCGTAACGTCAGCTTGGTTCCCCGCTTTCGCGGGGATGAGCGGGTTTAGCGGCGGCCAAAGAAAAAGGCCGCCGTCCTTGCGAACGGCGGCCCCAATTTCTCAGACCCTAAGGCCTACTCTTCCTTGACGCGACGCTTGCGGAACGACGGGTTCAGGATCTGCTTGCGCAGACGGATGTTCTTCGGGGTCACCTCGACCAGCTCGTCTTCCTCGATATAGGCGATGGCCTGCTCGAGGGTCATCTTGCGCGGCGGAGTCAGGCGGATCGACTCGTCCTTGCCCGAGGCGCGGACGTTGGTCAGCTGCTTGGCCTTCATCGGGTTGACGTCGAGATCGTCCGAACGGGCGTTCTCGCCGATGATCATGCCGAGGTAGGTCTTTTCGCCGGCGCCGACGAACATCACGCCGCGCTCTTCCAGGTTCCACAGCGCATAGGCCGCGGTTTCACCGTCCGAGTTCGAGATCAGCACGCCCTTGCGCTGTTGGTCGATCGCGCCCTTGTAGGCTTCGTAGTGGCTGAACACGCGGTTCAGCACGCCCGAGCCGCGGGTGTCGGTCAGGAACTCGCCCTGATAGCCGATCAGCGAGCGCGAGGGGGCGGTCAGCTGGATGCGGGTCTTGCCGGCGCCCGACGGACCCATGTCCTTCAGCTCGGCCTTACGCAGCGAGAGCTTCTCGATGACGATGCCCGAGAACTCGTCGTCGACGTCGATCATGACGTCTTCCATCGGCTCCAGGCGCTTGCCGGTTTCCGGGTCCTGCTGGAACACGACGCGCGGACGCGAGATCGAGACCTCGAAGCCTTCGCGGCGCATGTTCTCGATCAGCACGCCCAGTTGCAGTTCGCCGCGGCCCGAGACTTCGTAGGCGTCGCCTTCGCTGGTCTCGGCCACCTTGATGGCGACGTTGCTCTCGGCTTCCTTCAGCAGGCGGTCGCGGATGACGCGCGACTGGACTTTGTCGCCTTCGCGACCGGCCAGCGGGCTGTCGTTGACCGAGACGGTCATCGAGATGGTCGGCGGATCGATCGGCTGGGCCGGCAGGGCGTCGGTGACTTCCATGGCGCAAAGGGTGTCGGCCACGGTCGCCTTGGACATGCCGGCGATGGCGACGATGTCACCGGCTTCCGCGCCTTCATCGATCGGCTGGCGCTTCAGGCCGCGGAAGGCCAGCACCTTGGTGATGCGGCCGCGCTCGATTTCCTTGCCATCGCGGTCCAGGGCGTGGATGGCCATGCCGGGGACGGCCTTGCCGCTCTCGATGCGGCCGGTCAGCAGGCGGCCCAGGAACGGATCGCTTTCGATCAGCACGTTCAGCATCTGGAACGGCGCGTCTTTCTTGGCGATCTGCTTGGGTTCCGGCACGTGGCGGACGATCAGGTCGAACAACGGGCCGAGGTTGTCGCTGGGCACGTTCATGTCCAGCGTGGCCCAGCCGGCGCGGCCCGAGGCGTAGATGTGCGGGAAGTCCAGCTGCTCGTCCGTGGCGCCGATGGCGGCGAACAGGTCGAAGGCGGCGTTGTGGACGCGGTCCGGATCGGCGTGGGCGCGGTCGACCTTGTTGATGCAGAGGATCGGGCGCAGGCCCATCTTCAGCGCCTTGGTCAGCACGAACTTGGTCTGCGGCATGACGCCTTCCTCGGCGTCGATCAGCAGGACGCAGCCGTCCACCATGCCCAGGATGCGTTCGACTTCACCGCCGAAGTCGGCGTGGCCGGGGGTGTCGATGATGTTGATGCGGGTTTCGCCCGCTTCACCGTTCCACAGGACGCTGGTGCACTTGGCCAGAATGGTGATGCCGCGCTCGCGCTCCTGGTCGTTGGAGTCCATGGCGCGCTCGGTCGTGGCTTCGTTGGCGCGGAAGACGCCCGACTGGGCCAGCAGCTGGTCGACGAGGGTGGTCTTGCCATGATCGACGTGCGCGATGATGGCGATATTTCGCATGGACATGGGGACGGACGGACTTTCGGGAGGAATAGGGATGACGCTCTACGCGTCAGGCGCGCGGCTTTTACGCGACTGCGGCCGATTTATCTAGCCCTGACACTATGAAACACTTGTCGCAGGTAACCGGTGTCATGGCCAAAGCCTTGCCGCGCTTGGCTTTGCGCGATGTTTGCTCGAGAGACCGTTTCAAACGCAACAAATTGTGCACTGCAACATGCACATTTTTTAGGCTATTCCAAATAGCGACGTTACGTAATCCTTGTGCAGCAACGGGTTGCCTCAATCCCCTGTCAAAAAATCGACATTGAAGCCCAAATTTCTGCTTGCCTAATTTTGCGCCGCACCCTATAAACAATCCTGTGAGGCGGCGCTGCCGCTTCTGCCCTTCCTGGGCGTTTCCTCCCTAATGAACTGGCCCGGCGGTTTCGCCGGGCTTTTTTTTTGGCCTGTGTGGCCGGGAAGCGACCGGCGAGGTCGTAGGCCCCGTTTGCTCCCGCGCCGCGCGCGTGCGTTTGACACGAACGACGAGCCAAGCCTCACTGATCAGACCGAAGCGAACCGGGGGGTAAGCTTTGAATCGACCCATAACGCTGGCCGCGGCCCTTCTGATCCTTGTGAGTGTCGCCAATGTGACACCCGCCCAGTCACGCCTGCCGCCCTTGCAGATCTTGAAGTCGCCATCGCCCGAGGTATTGGCCGGTCTCTTCCCCGCCACCGCCCGCCGCGCGGGCGTGGAAGGCGCGGCGACCCTGGAATGCGTGATCCGCCGCGACGGCACGTTCGGCGACTGCGTCGTGCGCGGCGAGAACCCCGAAGGCCTGGGCTTCGGCGGCGCGGCCCTGGTGGCCATGACCTACTATCAGGTCGACGTGGCGGGCCAGAACGCGGTCCAGGTCTCGCGGCGCATGCCGGGAATCACGATTCGCTTCGCCTTGCCGCCGATGCCCGCCAAGGGCGCCGGTCGCTAAGGAGCCTTTGCCCCCGCTCGACGTTACCAGAGCTTGAGCGGGGGGCAGCTGTGCGGATTGACGACTTCGCCTTGGCCAGAATCTTTCCTGGCGACAGCGAAATGGCGCGGCGCATGCGCCAGAAGGATTGGTCGGCGACGCCGCTGGGCCCGCCCGATACCTGGCCGACCGGGCTGACCACGCCGCTGGCCATGATGCTGACCTCGCGGTTCGAGATGTGGCTCGGCTGGGGCGAGGACCTCTGCTGCTTCTTCTACAACGACGCCTACATCCCCACGCTTGGGATCAAGCATCCGCACGCCCTGGGCGCGCCGTTCCGCGAGGTCTGGAAAGAGGTCTATGCCGACGTCGAGCCCCAGGTGCGCTCGGTCATGGTCGAGGGCAGGCCGACCTGGAACAAGGCGCTGCAGCTGCTTCTGGAGCGCAGCGGCTATCCCGAGGAGACCTACCACACCTTCTCCTACAGCCCGTTGCGCGACGGCGAGGCGATCCGGGGGCTGATGTGCATCGTCACCGAGGAGACCGAGCGGGTCATCAGCGAGCGGCGACTGGACACCGTGCGCCGGCTTGGCGAGTGCCTGATCGGCGCGGTCACCCGGGATGCGGTCGTCCAGGGCCTGTGCGACGCGCTGGCCAGCAACACGGAGGATTTCCCGTTCGCCCTGGCCTATGTCCGCGACGCGATGGGCGGCTTGGTCGGCTGCGCGGCCACCGACGAGGCGCGGGGCCTGCTGCAATCACCCTGGCCGCTCGAGACCGGCGGGGCGCAGGACTATCCGCTGGAGGCGGACGGCGCCTTGCCCACGGGGCCGTGGTCCATTCCGCCGACCCGGGCGCTGATCTTGCCGGTCACCGGACCGGACGAGGCCCCGGCCGCCGTCCTTGTTCTGGGGCTGAATCCCCATCGTCGCGGCGACGACGGGCTGCTCGACCTGGCCAATCTGATCGCGGATCGCGCGGCGGGGGCCTTCGCCCAGGCCGCGATGGTCGAAGCCGAAAAGCGGCGACACGACCGGATCTGGACCAATGCCCGCGACCTGATGGTGGTGGTCGACCGGCGTGGCGTGTTCCAGGCGGTCAGTCCGGCCTGGACGCGGATCCTGGGCCACCGTGTCGAGGACGTTGTCGGCCGGACGATCGAGTCCTTCGTGCTGCAAGACGATCGGGAAGAGACGCGTCAGGCCCTGGCGGGCGTCGTCGGCGGCGAGCAGGCGACGGGGTTCGAGAACCGCTATGTCACCGCCGACGGCGGCAGTCGCTGGATCTCGTGGAACACGGCCAATGAGGACGGCCTGATCTATGGCTACGGACGCGACGTCACCGAGGAGAAGCTCCAGGCCGAGCAGCTGAAGCTGGCCGAGGAGGCCCTGCGCCAGGCCCAGAAGATGGAAGCCATCGGCCAGCTGACGGGCGGCGTCGCCCATGACTTCAACAACCTGCTGACGGTGATCCGCTCGTCGGCCGACCTGTTGCGCAGCCGCGACCTGCCGCCCGAGCGCCGCCGCCGTTATGTCGACGCGATCTCCGACACCGCCGATCGCGCCGCCAAGCTGACCAGCCAGCTGCTGGCGTTCTCGCGCCGCCAGGCGCTCAAGCCCGAGCGCTTCAACATCGCCGAGCGGGTGGACGTGCTGGGCGACATCCTGCGCTCGGTCCTGGGCGCGCGCATCCGGCTGCAGATCGACCTGGCCTGCGAGGACTGCGCGGTCGAGGCCGACGTCAATCAGTTCGAGACCGCCCTGATCAATCTCGCGGTCAACGGCCGCGACGCCATGGACGGCGAGGGCGACCTGACCGTGCGGATCGACGCGGCCGACGCCATCCCCGCCCTGCGCGGCCACGCCGCCAGCCGGGGGGACTTCGTCACCGTCGCCGTCACCGACCAAGGGTCCGGCATCGCCGCCGATGACCTGGCGAGGATCTTCGACCCCTTCTTCACGACCAAGGAGGTGGGGCGCGGCACGGGCCTGGGCCTCTCCCAGGTCTACGGCTTCGCCAAGCAGTCGGGCGGCGACGTGGCCGTGGCCAGTCGCATGGGGCAGGGGGCGACGTTCACGCTGTTCCTGCCGCGCACGCGCGAGGCGCTTCCCGCGACCACGAGCCCGGCCGCGCCGGCCCACATGCAGCATCGCGGGCGTGTCCTGGTGGTCGAGGACAACGGCTCCATCGGCGAGTTCACGACCCAGCTGCTGCAGGACCTGGGCTATCAGACCGACTGGGCCGCCAATGCCGCCGACGCCCTGGCGGTGCTGGAGGGCGGCGACGCCTTCGACCTGGTGTTCAGCGATGTGGTGATGCCCGGCATGGGCGGCGTCGAGCTGGCCCGGACCATCCGGCGTCGCTGGCCGGGCCTGCCGGTGATCCTGACCAGCGGCTACAGCCACGTGCTGGCCACCGACGCGCGCCACGGCTTTCCGCTGCTGCACAAACCCTATTCGGTCGAGGAACTGTCCCACATCCTGCGCCAGACCCGGGCCATCGCCTGAAGGGCGCTACTTCAGCTCGCTGAGATCCAGCCCCGCCAACGCCCGCGTCACCGCCTCGGCGTCCGCCGTCAGCCGCGCCAACCCGTCCGTCGGCTCGCGCGTGGTCTCGTTCATATAGAGCGCGCGGTTGATCTCGATCTGCAGGGCGTGGGTGCGGCGCACCGGGCGGCCGTAGTGTTCGGTGGTGTAGCCGCCGGCATAGGGCGCGTTGCGCACGACGCGGTAGCCCAGGGTTTCCAGCTCGCGCTCGACTAGGCCGGTCAGCTTGGGCGAGCAGGCCGCGCCGAAGCGGTCGCCCAGCACGATGTCGCACGGCCCGCCGCCCTTGGCCCGCTGGCCGCGCGCGGCGGCGGCCGGCATCGAGTGCCAGTCGATCAGGATCGCCGCGCCATGGGCGGCCCGCGCCGCCGCCAGCTGGCGGTCCAGGGCGTCGTGATAAGGCCGGTGGGCCAGCTCGACCCGGTCCTTGGCCTCGGTGAAGGTCAGCTTGCGGGCATAGATCGGGCGACCCTCGCCGGCGATGCGGGGGATGGTCCCCAGGCCCGCCGCCACCCGAGCCGTGCGGCCACGGGCGTATTCGGGCAAATCACCGTCGAACATCGCCGGGTCCAGCTCCCACGGCTCTCTATTGAGGTCGACATAGGCGCGGGCGAAGCGGGCGCGGATCAGGCTGGCGCCGAGGGCGGGGGTCCCGGCCACGATCCGGTCGACAAAGGCGTCCTCCGAAGCGCGCAGGGTCTCGACCGGCAGGCGGGCGGCCGACAGCATGTCCTCGGGATAGACGTCGCCGGAGTGGGGCGAGGCGAACACCAGCGCCGTCGGCGGCGGGGCGCCGGCCGGGGCGGCGCGCGTGACCTCGAACGCCGGGCCGCTGAAGGTCTCCAGCGGCGCGGTTACCGAGTCATCGGTCGTGAGGGGCCGCCAAGCGCTCATGGCGTCATCATCGAAGGCGGGCGGGCCGGGGTCAAACGGCAATCGGCGCCAGCCTCCACAATGAGTCTATCCGTCCACAAGCGGAATGATGGCCGCGACGATTAGGTTCATCCCCGATTTACGCTCCGCGCGGTATGGTGGCTTCTCTATAGCCGCACACCTTCCGGACACCTGACCTGATGGCCCGCATCCTCCTCGCCGAAGACGACGATTCCCTCCGTGGCTTCCTGGCCCGGGCGCTGGAGCGCGCCGGCTTCGAAGTCCAGGCCTGCGCCGACGGCGAGGAAGCCGTCCAGCACCTGGAAGCCCCCTGGGATCTGCTGCTGACCGACATCGTCATGCCCGGCATGGACGGCATCGAGGTGGCCCGCCAGGCCGCCGCCCGCGATCCGTCCCTGCGCATCATGTTCATCACCGGCTTCGCCGCCGTCGCCCTGTCGGCGCAGGACCGCGCGCCGGCCGGCGCCAAGGTGCTGTCCAAGCCCGTCCACCTGCGCGACCTGGTCGCCGAGGTGGAAAAAATGATGGCCGCCTAAAAAACTTTGCCCAAAGCGTATTGGGCGGCTTGCCTACCGGAAAAGCCGCCGCTATACCCCCACACCTTCCCGGCCGGGACGTTTCTTCGGAGACGCTTCCGGTTCGCTTCGGCGGACGCGTAGCTCAGCGGGAGAGCACTACGTTGACATCGTAGGGGTCACAGGTTCAATCCCTGTCGCGTCCACCATCCTCCTCCTTTCTTTTCAGTGGTTTACGAGCAATCGGCTCGCGCCGCTCGACGACCGGATTTCGGCCCGGCATCAAATCGGCATCAAATCGCTGACGTCAAGGTGCCCCCCACCCCCCGGGGGGGCTCGCTGAATTTGTGCGACGGTGACGGATGGTCGATACCCCGGGGGGGATGGGTGACCCGGCGGGGGTCCCATCTTGGAACTGGTAACGTCTCTGGGCGGCCTAGCGCGGCGAGCGAGTTTCAAAACGTCGAAGAGCCGCGCATCGTCGGCGGGTCAGTCCGTAAAGAAGCCTTCGTCGATCGCCTTGATCGCGATGGTTTCCCGCGCCACGACGCCCACGCCATGACGGACCATAAGTTCCGATAATCGCTCACCATCGACCAGCACGATGTGCGTGGTCGAGCGCTCGGCATGGTCGCGGGCCTGCTTCGTGAATGTGGAGGCCGTCACGAACAGCCCCTTGTTCGCGCGCTTGATATTGAGAGCGCCGATGAAGCTGTTCACCGCCTCTGGGCCGACGGTGTTTCCTTCCTTGTAGCGCTTCGCCTGGATGTAGACCCGATCGAGGCCAAGCGGGTCCTGGTGGACCACGCCATCCACGCCGCCGTCGCTAGATCCACCCAGCGCTTGCGCCATTTCCTCGCGGCCCTGCCCGTAGCCCATCCGTACGAGCAGAAGGATGATCAGCTCCTCGAAGTCGCCAGGGTGCATTACACGCACGCGATCGAGCAGTTCGGCGCGGAGGCTGGCGTCGAGTTCGCGGCGAGCCGTCTCCATGCGCTCTTCAGGCGTCGCTGGTGTGGGTTCGATCGGGGGGCGCGTAACTCGTGGGCGCGCTTGGCTCAGTGTTAGGAGCGCCTTCCGCACCAAGTCGCCAGGCGACGAAGGCCGGATACTGGTTCAGCACGTCGTTATTGATGTCTGGCAAACCCTTATCGAGCAGCGCCCGTCCTTCGTTGGTCGCCTCGAATTGCCCGCGCTTCGTCGAGACCAGCAGGCCGGCGCGCGTCATATATTGCTTGGCCCAGTGAAGGCGATTGTGGAACGTGGTCTGGCGGCCGCTCGGCAGACGTTCGGCGAGCTGCTCGTCAGTGAGCGCCAGATCCGCTGCGATCAGCGGCGCGACCTCCGGAATGGCCAACGGACGTGCGGCCTCGACGGTTCTTTTCAGAAGCGGCTTCATCAGGGCCTGGTAGTCGGGAACGGGCATCGGCGACGGGTGCTCTTCTAGAAGTCTTACCCGTTATCCAATCAGCACTTCCCAAGCTCTACAACCGGTTGCGCTAAACTGGCGCTGAGCGGATTTGAGGCAGCCGCACAGCGTCATCCAACGTGGCGTTAAGGGCCGTGAGGGTTGATAGGCGGATTGGGCGCTGGCCGTTGGAGGCCATGCCGCCGCAGGCGTTCCAGGCGATTTCGCCGGGGCCGTTGAACACCACACGGACCGGGCCGCCGCGCGGGCGTTGGAGGACTATCAGGTGTCCCGGCTCATAGCGGATGGCCACGGCTTTGCCCTGGGTCGGCTTGATCTCGACCGGGCGGCCATCGCGCGCGAGTGCGTCATGCCCAAGGGTTGAGGCGCGGTTCAGGTCGAGGTCGAACATGTAGGCGGCGACCACCTCGCCGATGCTGCCAACGAGATGGCCGTCGAGGGTGAACTTGCGGCCGGGAAACATGGCCTCCAACCGGGCCGAGGCGTCGTAGAGCTTTTCGAGCTCGGCGGCGACTTCGGCCCAGTCGATGTCCGTCATTAGGCTGCAGCGCGGGCGAGGGCGTTGGCGGGCACGGCTTTTGAGAGGAGGACTTCCAAAAGGCGATGCTGGACGTTGCCAGCAGTCGTCAAGCTCTCCTCCAAACGATCGCACACGCTCATCAACTCATCGACCTTGGCGACGATGCGGTGCTGTTCGGCGAGTGGTGGGAGAGGAATAGTCAATGAGCCGAACTCTGTGAGATTGACGTTCTTCAAGCCAACAGCAGATCGAATTGGCCTTTCTATCTGGTCGCGAACGTCGGTCGAGTTCAGCGCCAGCCAGATGTAACCCGGCTTGATGTGCGCCAAGCTCATCCGAAGGCGCACGAGGTAGCCAGCAAAGGCCATTCCTTCGGCGTCGGCCGTCACAACTGCCGGGCGTCCTACGATGTCGAGGCTACCGTTTGATCGGATCATCAAAATGTCGCCAGCGTTCAACGCCAAGTCGCGTATCTCGCCATCAGTGAGCGGTCCGAACTTGATGTCATCGAGCGAGACGACACCACCGGATACATTTGGAATGCGCAGCACCGGAACGCCAGATGCCGCATACTCGCATTTAGTTGAAGTGCCATATCGCATCGATAGGGCTACCTCGTCGATGTTTGTCCAAAGCCACCCGACCGGCAGAGGAGTGTCTGTCCGAAGGGTGGAAACATCGGTCTCGCCGTTTCGGCGGGCTTTCTTCATGGCTTGAGGCCCTGTTCGCTCCTTAGCGATGCGCTTCAGCAGTTCCGACGCCGGTTCGTCGCTTCCATCCTGCGGAACCAGTTTGCCGCGCACCGCCAGGTTCAGGATGGTCTGGCGCAGGCGCTTGATCTGGTCGGGGCGCGTGGTGAGGGCGGGCAGCGCGTCTAGGGCGAAGCGGGCGTCGTCTTTGAAGGTGTCCGGATCGGGCGTGTTGAGGCGGGCGAGGCTCGCCGCCGCCAGCCGGTCGCGCGTCGCCTCCCGCGCCTCCCGCGCCGCCTCCAGGCGGTCGCATAGGCCCATCAGTTCATCGACTTTGGCGACGATGCGGTGCTGTTCGGCGAGCGGTGGGAGCGGCACAACTTGGTTGGTCGCCATCTGGGCAGTTAGTTCGACCTGGTTAGTTGAACCTGCAGCGCGATCTTCAATGACGCCATACACCTGGTCGGATCGAAGCCAAGTGCGGACATATTCTGGAATGACTTCCAGACACCGCACGATCGTGACGTGGCTGTCGCAAACTAGATTTTCGGGTGGATCGACGACGCGAATAACACGCCCAATCGTTCCGGTTCCCGTCGAGTTCCACAGCAGGTCGCCATCGCGGATGAAACGAATGCCCTCATAGTCAGCTAGCGACTCGACCGTGATCCTTTTAGCGGCCGATAGGTCAAGCCCTCGCCACTGAACGCACCTCTGTGAAATGACGGGAGAACCTTCTGAGATGGCATACTTGGGTGATTTTCCGCGCTGAATGTATGAGGTGATGCCCCCCAGGCGAACCCATTGCCACGTCGCGGGAAGATCGAACTCTACGTCGTCCCCGATAGCCGGAAGCGGCTTATCCTTCTTGGCCTCCCCAGTCTTCGCGAGCCGCGCCTTCTCATTCGCGACCCGCTTTAGCAGCTCCGACGCCGGTTCATCGTTCTCATCCTGCGGCACCAACTTGCCACGCACTGCCAGATCGAGAACGAAGCGGCGCAGAAGAGCGACCGCGTCCGGTGCGTCCGCGATCCGCTCGTAGTGCTGCAACAAGCGCTCCGCGTTCATCGGGCAAGCGCCTCAGCCAGGATCGCCTTCAACTGGTCGCGCAAGACTGCGACATCCGCCTCTGCGGCGTCCAAGTCGGCCAGGAGCGCTTCCGGATCGCCGTGGTCATCAGCCACCGCGTGGGGGTTCTTGAAGTCGAGATTGTAGCCGCGCGCCTTGACGTCATCGATCGTCACCCGCCAGGCTTGCGGACCTTCTTGCCGGCCCTCGCGATCCTGGCCGCCCCACCAGTCGATACAGGGCTGCAGATGCTCCAGGCGGATCGGCTTGGTCATCGAATAGGCCTTCTGGCCTTCCGGCACGTGGTGCTCGAAGAACCAGGTCTCTTTCGTCGGCGCGCCCTTCTCGAAGAACAGCAGGTTGGTGCCGATCGAGGCGTAGGGCTTGAAGACGGAATTGGGCAGCCGGACGATGGTGTGCAGGTTGCACTCCTCCATCAGGTGTTCCTTCAGGCGACCGGTGACCCCATCACCGAACAGCGTGCCGTCCGGCAGCACCACGGCGGCGCGGCCGCCGTCCTTCAGCAGGCGCACGATCAGCGCGAGGAACAGATCCGCCGTTTCCTTGGTACGGAAGGTTGGGAAGTTGGTTTCGATACCGTCCTCTTCCTGGCCGCCGAACGGCGGGTTGGTCAGCACGATGTCGACGCGCTCGTCCTTGCCCCAAGAGATCAACGGGCGAGCCAGGGTGTTGTCGTGGCGCAGGAAGCCGGGGTCTTCGACGCCATGCAACAGCATGTTGGTGGTGGCCAGCATATGCGGCAGGGGCTTCTTCTCCACCGCCCGCAGGCCGGCCTGGAGCGCCTGTTCGTCCTCTGGCCGCTTCACATAGCGGTCGCGCATGTGGCGGATCGAACAGGTTAGGAAGCCGCCTGTGCCGCAGGCCGGATCGAACAGGGTTTCGCCAGGACGCGGGTCGATACGATCGACCATGAAGGCGGTGACGGCGCGGGGGGTGTAGTACTCTCCGGCGTTACCGGCGCTCTGCAAGTCGTTGAGAAGCTGCTCATAGACGTCGCCGAAATGCTGGCGCTCAGCCAGATCGTTGAAGTCGACCTCGTTGATCTTGTTGATGATCTGGCGCAGCAACTGCCCAGACTTCATATAGTTGTAGGCGTCCTCGAAGACGGCCCGAACGACCCGTGCGCGATCTCCGGGCTTGCCGCTGAGCGGCAGGGTCTTGAGCGTCGGGAAGAGGGTGTTGTTGACGAAGTCGCTTAGCCCATCGCCCGTCATGCCTTCCGGATCAGCCGCCCAAGCCGACCAGCGCAGGTGGTCCGGGATCGGGGATTGGTAGTCACCGCGGAGCATTTCCAGCTCCTGGTCCTGGTCGTCGATGATCTTGAGGAAGAACATCCAGCAAAGCTGACCCAGGCGCTGGGCGTCGCCGTCGACGCCGACATCCTTGCGCATGATTTTCTGGATGGATTTGACGAGGGTACGGACGGACAAGGTTACAGGCCTCGAAGCTTTGCGTAGATCGCCATTTCGACGTCGAAGGGACGCCAGGCTCGATTGGACGGGTCGGGATTAGGCTGGGTTGGCGCGTTCAGCAAATCCGCATTTACGGGGGTCGGTCTAAGCGCCGCTCGCATAGAGTTCGGCTTGGAGTTCGTGCACGGCCGCCTCGAACTTTTCCCGCGAGCCAAACTGACGAACCAGTTGCAGCGGCGTCCCCATCTGGTCGAACGGAGCGATACGCAACACCTGCGGATCGTCCAAGTTCAGCAAGCCCTCGTCCTCATACTTGGCCAGCAGAGCCTCCAGAACCGCGCGGGCCTGGTCGCCATGGCGGGTGAAGACGTCGCGTTTGCGAACGTTGGCGGCGCGTTCCTGGCGGGTGAGCGGCGGTCGATCGAAGGCGACGTGGCAAATCAGGTCGAAGGGATCGAGATCTTTGCCGACGTCGTCGCTCAGCACGTCTAGCGACAGGCCCTCTTCGGCCAGTTCGTCGATGATGGCCTGCTTGCGATCGGTCGCGTTCCAGCGCCGCAGGAAGGCCTCCAGGGACGCATAGTGCTTGCGCAGGGTGTTGCGGGTGTAGTCCCGCAAACTTTCGGTGACTAGCTTGCCGCTAGCGTCGAGGTATTCGATGCGCTCGGAGATCACCTTTGCGGCGACGCCGTCGACATAGACCTTCTTCTGCTTCTCCGCGAAGCCGTCGGTGAGCGTGATGTCAGGCCTGTCCACGATGACCTCATCAGGCCCGGGCTCGGGCGGAATGCCGTCTTCGCCGTCGTCTATCGGCGGGACGTCATCTGGAGGCGTGATCGGGTCGAAATCGCCAGGCTTATAGATCTGCACTGGCTCGCCATCGAACTCGGGGTCGGCGAAATGGTTGGTCGCGCCCCTGAAGTCCATCAGGGTGAAATAGTACTTCTTGGTGTCCTCGTGGACCCGCGTGCCCCGGCCCACGATCTGCTTGAACTCGGTCATCGAGCCGACCGGGCGGTCGAGAACGATCAGCCGGCAGGTCTGTGCGTCCACCCCCGTGGAGAGCAGCCGCGAGGTGGTGACGAGCACGGGATAGCGCGACTCGGGGTCGATGAAGTTGCCTAGCTGGGCCTGGCCGTCCTGATCGCTGCCGGTGATGCGCATCACATACTTGGCGTTTTGGTCGACGAGATCCTTGTTCTCGTTGATCATGGCCTGGCGCATTCGGGCGGCGTGCTCCTCATCGACGCAGAAGACGATCGTCTTTTGAAAGCGGTCGCCGCTCGCCTTCAGGAACTCCGTGACCCGTGACGCGACTAGCTTGGTGCGCTGATCCAGCACCAGGGTGCGGTCGAAGTCCTTGGCGTTGTAGATCCGGTCTTCGACTTCCTCGCCGTCGCGATCGACGGTTCCCTTCTCAGGCCGGTAGCCCTCGACGTCGAGATCGATGTGGCACTTGATGACCTTGTAGGGGGCCAGGAAGCCGTCGCGGATGCCTTGCTTCAGAGAGTACGAATAGACCGGCTCACCGAAATAGTCGGTGTTGGAGGCGTACTCGGTCTCCTTGGGTGTAGCGGTCAAGCCGATCTGCGTCGCCGACGAGAAATGGTTCAGGATCTCGCGCCACGCTGAGTCCTCCGCCGCGCTGCCGCGATGGCATTCGTCGATGACGATCAGGTCGAAGAAATCCGGGGAGAACTCCTTGTAGAGCTTCTGAGCCTCTTCAGGCCCGGTGATCGCCTGGTAGAGGCCAAGATAGATCTCGTAGGAGGTGTCGATCCGCCGCTTGGCGCCAATGGCGGTCACGAGATCCACCGTCGTGCCGTCATTGCGCTCGATGGTCTTTGATTTGGAGGAGAGCTTGGCCATCGCCGAGCCGAACGGCCGGAAGTCATTGACCATCGTCTGGTCGATCAGCACGTTCCGGTCGGCCAGGAACAGGATCCGCTTCTTCCGCTTGGCCTTCCATAGACGCCAGATGATTTGGAAGGCCGTGTAGGTCTTGCCGGTGCCCGTCGCCATGACCAGAAGCACCCGGTCACGCCCATTGGCGATGGCCTCGATCGCCGCGTTGACGGCGTTGAGCTGGTAGTAGCGCGGGGCCTTGCCGCTGCCGTCGTCGAAGTAGTCCTGGAGGACCACCTTTTCGGCGTCGTCCGAGAAGCCTTTCCAGGCTGCATAGCGAGACCACAGGTCGGTCGGAGATGGGAAGGCGCCCAGCGGAAGGTTCGTCTCCTTCTGGGCGCTGGCTCCCGTGCGATCGTGGAAGGCGAAGCCGCTGCCGTTGGAGGAGAAGACGTAGGGGATGTCCAGCGTCTCGGCGTAGTCCAGCGCTTGCTGCATGCCGTCGCCGACGCTGTGCGCGCCGTCCTTGGCCTCAATGATGGCCAGGGGGATATTGGGCTTATAATAAAGGACATAATCGGCGCGCTTGGATTTGCCGCGCGTGACCAGCTTGCCGCGCACGATGATGCGGCCCTTGGTGAAGCTGACTTCCTCGCGGATCTGCGCCGTCAGGTCCCAGCCCGCAGCGACGAGGGCGGGAGTGATGAACTTGGTGCAGATGTCGCGTTCGCTGAAGGCGGAGTTGCTCATCGCGGGCGGACGCACCACGCGGAGTGTCCTGGAACGCTATTCCCCCCGCCCAATAGTAGCTCCTCCAGCTTCAGCACCACCTGAGCAAGAAACAGTCTGCACGACAAGGCACCGA
This sequence comes from Caulobacter sp. GW821-FHT11E11, assembly GCF_058808315.1. NCBI lineage: Bacteria > Pseudomonadati > Pseudomonadota > Alphaproteobacteria > Caulobacterales > Caulobacteraceae > Caulobacter > Caulobacter sp. GW821-FHT11E11. The sequence goes on along the minus strand of NZ_JBXARO010000004.1, from coordinate 6,926 downwards.
GGCACTCGCAATGGGCACATTTCGTCCGATTGCAGCGAGGTAATTGCGTTGATGCTAGACGATTGACGAGGCGGGGGAGGCCAGGAGAGGGGCGATGCCAGGCTACAATCACTACGCCGACTGCCTATGTGGCTGGTGCGTGAACTACGGTCGTCGCCGAAGCGCGGCAAGGCTTGATCTCGACATCGCCTACGCGCGCGCCGCGCTGGAGCGTTATGAGGTCCGATCGGACAGCTTCGCGTCCTGCTTTGTCCGCCCTAACGCCTCCTGCCCTGTATGTGGAGCGAAGGTATTCTTCTACGCCAACGACCGGGGCTCTCGCGTCTATTTCGATCACCTTGGGCGCCCCTGGCCCAAGCACGGCTGCACGGACGGCCGCAAAGGCTTTGGCTACTGGCCGCCTAAGAGCGATCACCCGACGATGGTTCGGCGTCCGAGAGGCGAGATTGACGAGATTGCCGACAACCTGGCGAAGGCGGGTGGCGACGATGTTCGCGCCTTAACCGAGGCGCGGTTCAAGGTATGGCCGGAAGCGGTGCTTATCGTGGAGGACTGCGTGCGAACAAAGCCTGAAGCGCATCAGTTCTACATCTTGGCGCGTGAGCTGGTGGGGGCGAGCGGCGAAACCCTTGGCTTCAGCATGAACGCCGCAAAGTTCTCGCCAAAGGCTGGCGATGTCTGCTCGTTCGACGGCAACCGAGTGTTGTTCTTTACAGAGGGCGAAGAAGCGCCAAAGCCCTATCTAGTTACGCTGATGGATGCGGCGGCGGTGGCGGAGAGGATTGAGCGCGCTCGTTCTGAGCAGAAGTGAAGCCGGTCGCAGGAGTTGGCCTAACGACCGGCGGTCTGATGCTGTGAGCTGTTCGTGTTTTACGGATCGGCGATCACACCGATCACAGTGATCACACTTCCTCTAGAGCCTCGACCGCTTCGTCGATCCACTCATCCGCCCAGCCAGTGTGATCGGTGTGAGCAGTGTGGTCGCAGGCGGCATATTTGCCGTACTTCTGCTTCGCCACCTGGCCGTCCCTGACCATGCTGGCGAGGAGCTTGCGGATATTGGCGTCCGGCGCGCCCACGGCTTCCGCGATTTCCCTTGGGCCCATGGGCTCGGCTCTTTCGCGCAGGGCGCGGAGGATCGACGTTCGCTCGTCCGACCGGAATACGCTGTCGCCGTCGCCAAGAAGGATCCAGCGACCGGTCTTGGGATCGTGGCGGACGGCGCTGTTGAACTCTTCAACATCCCGCCCCCGACCAACCAGCGCGACGCCGGCGCTCGACCGATCCAGCACCATGATGCAGTCGGCCGCACCGGTGAGCCCGTTCGTACCGCTGAGCGTTTCCAGGGGATCGTCGGCCGGCATTTTCCGCGTGTGGTGGATCAGGACCACGCAGATGTCGTGCTTGTCGGCTAGATCCTTCCACGGCGCGATCGCGGCGTAGTCGGCGGCGTAGGAATTGTCGCTGCGGGTCACGGCGGGCCGGACCTTCTGAAGAACGTCCACGATTATCAGACGCGGGTTGGGCTTGGCTGCCAGCCACTGCCCGGTGGTCTTGGCCGCCAGCGCATCCTCGTCAGGCAGCCGCGTGAGGATGTCCAATCTGGCGATGTCGGCAGGCCCGGCCATCTTGGTGAGACGGTCCTTGAGCCGGCGCTCGGTGTCCTCCAGCGCGAGATAGAGGACGTCGCCAGCCTCGCACGTTGCGCCTAGGAATTCCGACCCCGTGGCCACCGCCACGGCGAGGTTCAGCACCATGAACGACTTCCCCAGCTTGGGCTTGCCGCCCAGCACGACGAGGCCTTGAGGGAAGAAGCCCGGGGCGATCCATTTCACCGGCGGGAAGGACTCGGCCATCAGCGTGCTGGCCGATTTCCAAGGCGTCGGCGGCGGTGGTGGAAGGATGTGCTTCAGCGCCACGCGGTAGAGGCGGAGTTGATCCGCGATCCAGTCGCCGACGATGGATCTCGCCAACTTCGTCTGGTTGTAGACGTCCGCAATCAGATTGAGAGCGCGAGCGGGAGGCAACAGCGGCCCACAGAAGGAGCTTGGATCTTCCAGGTCCGTAGCCGCCTCTAGGCCGCGCCTGGCCAGCGCGTCCTCCATCCAGTCGTCCCGAATGGAAGAGTTAGGGTTCATCCTCCAACGAGAGTGGATGACCTTTTTGAAGACTTCGGTCGCGCTCATTGGGTCACCTCCGAGGTCGACTGACGCCGGCCGTGTTGGAGCCAGGCTTCGAGATCAGGCGCGCGGTAGAGGACGCGGCGGCCGAGTTTCACGAACACGGGGCCTTCGCCGCTGACGCGCCATTTGTTGAGGGTGGAGACCGACAAGCGGACGCGCTGGGCGGCCTCTTCGACGGTGAGGAGTTCGCCCGTATGGGCTTCGTTCGGGATAGGGGGCATTGCCACTTTCTCGGTTGAGGCCAGGGGGATCCCTGACAGTGGCTATCCAGCTATCGCGCGGTGATGGGCCCGGTCGTCCCGGTTTGCACCTGGTGATCCGGGCTTCCTGCACGCCGCTAAGTGGTTGGCTTTGATGAGCGACGACCCCTGTCCCCCTGTTGGAAAGGAGATCTCGGGGCAAATTTTGGAAATGTTGACCTTGCGTTCCGGAATAAAACAATGGCCCGCGGTCAAGACGATCTGTGGGTGGATGAGCACCCCCGTGCAGAACCAGCTGATTGTGCCGTTCGGATAGCGCCTGCCCACCAGGCAACACTCTGGATAGTCCGTCGTCGGCTGTCCGCCTACGATGCGGGCCAGTTCGCGGCTCAAGTCAGTCAGCAAGGCCGTGCGATCCTCGACCGCCAGGGCGGCACGCTCAAGTCCGCTGGTCTGGACCACCCCCGCCATGAAGCGCTGCATGACCGCAGCCAACTGTTCGTTCTTCAGCGCCATTCGGTTGAGCGCTAACCGGGCGTCGAAGTCTTCCTTGCCCCCGCACGTGGCGCATTGCTGCTCGCTCATGGTTTCCTCCCTAGTGGACAGCGCCAATGCCTTGAACACGCCCTCGCGGGTGGCGTGCTTCGACCGAACGCGGCGTGGAGAGGGTCAGGCGCGTGGCTGGCCCAAGCTCGGGTTGCAGCGCGCGCGTCCGCGGCGCGTCTGGCATGGGGCAGCTCTTGTCGATCCAATCCGTCACCACCTGGCGCCAGCTCTTTCCTCCGGTATTGGGGGCGATCGCCTGGAATGCCGCGCCCATCGCATTGCCTCCCGCCACGTACTTGGTCAGGAAGGGACTCTTCGCGCTCGATCCTGGCGTGATCAGTTTGTTGGCCGCGTCGGCTAGAACCACCATGAACCGCGGCGTGGGTTCATCGAACCATCTGGCGACCGACTGGGTGATGGATTGGCCAGGGTTTGCAGGGTCCTCACCGGTCAGCTGCACGACCGCATGGGTGGGCGTGCCTTCCTGTTGAGGACGAAGGTAGTCGATGTAGGCGGCCATCAGCTTGGCGGGGTCGGTTTCGGCCGGACCCGGCTTGCCGCCGCCGCTCAGCGAGACGGTCCACAGCTTGAAGGCGTCAAGCTCATCGTCGGTGAAGACCTTGTACATCGGCCCTTCGAAACTGGTGAGTTTGAAGAACCGGCTCAAATCGGGTCGGCCGGGGGGGATGTAGCCGCCATCGACGAGCGCCTGACGGAAGGCGGCGGGATCTTCGAAGAGATCATTGATCAACTAGCCGTTGGCTCGGCGGGGCCCGTGATTGAGGGCCCCGTACTTCTTCTTCTCGAGCATGATCGCGTCGACCCGATCGCTGGCCTGATCGATCTGACGGCGGCGCCCATCGAGCAGGTGCCTGAGATCCCCCCCAGCGTGCCCGTGGTCGCGAAGGCGACATAGCCGTCCCAGATACGGCGCCAGACCGCCTGGACTTCGGCGTCGCCGCCCCGCCGATAGGCTTCGTCGAGGAAGCGTACAACGGCCTCTCGCGCCTTGGCGCCATGGCCGTTCGCGGCGTTGTCGATCCCGATGTGGAGTTCGTAGAAGTGTGAGTCGAGCTCGAAATTGCGGAGCAGCTTCACGGTCGGCCAAAGCGCCAGGACCTCCCACTCCAGTTGGAGGGTCATGCCCAGGATTTCGGGATAGTAGGTGTCGGTGAACTGCGAGATGGCCAGTTCGAACATCGGAACGGTGAATGCCGAGTCCAGGAACTTGGGATCATAGACGTAGTCGGCGGTGTTGATCGGGGCCAATTGCAGGCCGACCGACTGCATCAGCCGGGTATAGACATTGGCGTGGTTCTGGTCGGGATCACCGTCCCCGACCTCGTCCATCCAAACCGAAAACAGCAAGGCGCCGACCTGATCGATCGGTCCCGCGCGGCCGACATTGCGTACCCAGGCGCCATCGAGCTGATTAAGCGGCGCGAACTGCCGGATGCGCTCGACCATGCCGTCGCGTGACTGGAAGGGATTGTCCGGGCCTTCGAGCAGATCTTGGCCCGCCATGGCCTGGTAGAAGGCGTAGATCTCGTCCAGGCGCTGTTGCAAAGCCTCCTTGGAGTAGGGGAAGCGACGATACATGTCGTCGACCGCGCCAGGTGTGGAGTCGGCGAGACGGGCTCTGGCCCGGCCCAGGAAAAGCGCGGCCAGGGCGCGCGCCTTGGGCAGGAAGTCGGGGTAGGTCTCGATGTTCAGCAGGTAGAAGAAGTAGTCACGGTCGCCTAGGCCGTCATAGCAGCTGCGACCGGTTTCTACGTGCAGGACCTCACCCGCATCCGTCCGCATCGGCGCCACGAACCCTAGCGACCTCCACCTGTCGACCATGTCGTTGTCGCCAGGCAGGGCAGGCCTTGCGTTAGGCGGTGGATCAGTCTCGGGATCGACCCAGCGATCGCCGACGCCGCGATCCCAGCGGATGCGATCGGTCGTAGCCCGCGCCAGTTGACCTTCCCGACGATCCTCCGGAAAGGCCTCGGCCGAGCGCCGATAGATGTTTTCGTTGAGCACGTCGTCAGCGCGCTGGCCGGCCACCAGGTGGACCTGACATTCGAAGAAGTCGGCTTGCCAGGGCACGGCCATGCGCTGGGTGATGAGGCCAGGCCTGAGCTTGCTAGCGTCGAAGCGAAGGGGTTCGCTGTAGAGTTCAGGAAAACGAGAGAAGTAGGTGATCTCGATACCGGGGAAGAAGGGGCCGCCTACGCACGGTTCAAGCGCGGCCAGATCCAGCGCCCTGGGTTGTTGGCCCACCTTAAGGCCTTCGAGTTTGGTCGGGGGCAGGACGGCGCCGGGCCAATCGGGCTCGAAGTCGCCATCCTTCCAGCGCCGTAGCGCCTCGAAAATCCTTGGCGGCAGCGACAGCCAATGGTCGGGTGCGCCTACCTTGCAGTCGCCTTCGTCGCCCGAGAGCAAGGGCATGAAGTTGTAGTTGGCTTGCGCCGAATCCTTCGAACCGGGCTCACGCAGGCGCGCGAATACAGCAGCGCGATAGGCGGCGTTCTGCGCCGAGTTGTCGTTGAGCTTATCAATCGTCGGGATCTCGGAAATTGTCGGGCTTTTGTGGGCCATGGCCGCGCAAAGCCATGCCGTTGACCCACTGCTGATCGGCGAAGGCCGCGAAGTGGGGATAGATGTGGTCGGTGAACGATAGAGTTGCGGGCAGAGCTTCTCCGCCGGCTTCCAGCATGATCTCCGACAGCGGGACGACGTTGCGGATGAAGAGGGCGATTTGGGCGGGGCGACGATGACCCAGGACGGCGCCTTGAGTGGGATATCGTGGCCATCGATCATGACGCTCGCGCTGACACGACCATCGCAGGTGTCGTCGTGCCAGCCGTCGTTGTCGGCATATTGTGTCAGTGGGCTTGCGCCAGCGATCGAGGTCGAGGCGCCGCGACCGCTTAGAAAGAGGAGGCGGCCGGCCTCATCGGTACGTAGCTCTCCCAGATAGACAGCGTGGCCCATGAAGGCGCCGTCGTTGAACGCATACTGATCGCCTGAAAGGCTGACGCCTCCGATCGAGCTTGCGCTGGGGGTGATCTCCAGCGCGCCGCGGTCGCTGACTAGGCGATTGCGCAGTTACTGGGGGGAGTCGGGATCTTCCCACGGCCGCAGGTCGTGGCGCACGCCGCTGAAGCGCACGCCGGCGGCCTTGCGGTTGGCGACCTCTACCGACCAGCGGACCGTGACGGCATCGGTGAGGCTGTTGAGTTCGGCGATGACCTGGCCTGAGGCGTCGAGGCCAAGATCCTGAACCGGGCGGCCTGACGGCGGATTCTTCCGAGGGCGTCCTTGTAGACGGCCGTTTCATCCGGGTGGAGTCCAGGCGTCTCGGGTCCGACGAAGTAGCTGTCGGGACTGTCGCCGATCCGCGCGATGCCGATGGCGGGATGGATTTGGCACGCAACAATGTCTTCGAGAGCCATGGCTGTTCTCCTCAAGCCGCGTTCATTGGCGACATTGTACAGACTTCGCGTGACCCTGCGCGTCGACCAGCACAAGGCCCGCGCCGTGGCCAAGCGCTTCGGAGTCCGACTAGTCCCGACGCTGACCGAGCACAACTCAATCCGCCCTAGGTCGAGAGCGCTCATGAAGGCAGGCCCCGGGTGACGGCCGGTCAAATCGTTCGGGGCATCGAAATTAGACGATCGCGTTAGTTGGGTGGGCAACATCAGGCGCGGCAAAACGCATGTTGACAGTCTCTCAGCCGCCCCATAGAAGCGCGTTCCCCGACGTTCTCAGCGGCGGGGCATTCAATGTTTGAGACGAAACGTCGACGGGATTTCTTAAAGTCCCGGAGAGATTAGTTGCGCCTCAGGTATTGATTGTCATGAAGATTTCGAAGTTTTCAAAAACTCCGTTGACTTTAAAGCTGAGGCGATTAAAACGCCGCCTCCGCCGACACCGGGCGCTAAACGGTGAGGTTGCTCCGGCAGCTTGGGTCTTTGACATTGTTGATTTGGAAAGAGAAACGCAGGCGGCG